>JBJEFL010000042.1:0-69516 GCA_051873995.1 Bacillus sp. (in: firmicutes) | reverse complement strand
CCAGCACCAGTTTTTTCACGAAGTTCTTTTACCATTTGTGCAGTAATAGCCATTATGAAGGTCCTCCTTATAGTTATGTACCTGATTAATGTACAAATTGAAATTAATTGTTATCATTAACACTTTCAATACAATCAAAAGAAAGTTGTACTCCCTTTTACATTCTACCAAAAATGATACTTATCATACCTTTTTTAAAGCAATATAGATATTTGCTTTAAAAAAGGTGATAAAAGGCCTTATCCTCTTATCACCTTTTGTTAAAAAGCTTATTCAGCAGCTGGTGCCTCTACAAGCTCTTCACCTTGTTTTGATTCAAGAATCGCATCAGCAATTTTAGCAGTTAATAATTTAACAGCGCGGATTGCATCATCATTTGCAGGAATTACATAATCGATTTCATCTGGATCACAGTTAGTATCAACGATTCCAACTAGAGGAATGTTTAATTTGTGTGCTTCCGCAACAGCGATACGCTCTTTACGAGGATCGATTACGAAAATTGCATCCGGAAGACCTTTCATGTCTTTGATTCCGCCTAAGAATTTTTCTAAACGTTCTTGTTCTTTCTTAAGGTTGATTACTTCTTTTTTAGGAAGCACTTCGAAAGTACCGTTTTCTTCCATTTTTTCGATATCTTTAAGACGTTGAATACGTTTTTGAATAGTTTCAAAGTTCGTTAAAGTACCACCTAACCAACGTTGGTTTACATAGTATTGACCAGCACGGATAGCTTCTTCTTTAACTGAATCTTGAGCTTGTTTTTTTGTACCAACGAAAAGAACTGTACCGCCGTTAGCAGCTACTTCTTTTACGAATTTGTACGCCTCTTCAATTTTTCTTACCGTCTTTTGAAGATCGATAATGTAGATACCGTTACGCTCCATGAAGATGTATTTCTTCATTTTTGGGTTCCAACGGCGAGTTTGGTGACCGAAGTGTACACCAGCTTCAAGCAATTGTTTCATTGAAATTACTGACATGTTTGTTTCCTCCTAGGTTTTTATTATCCTCCGCTCAGATCAACTTTAGCTAAAAACTGTTTCCAGCACCCTATTAACTAAATACTTGAGCGTGTGTATTAACACCGTTTACTAATATAGCATACAAGAAACTGATTATCAAGCTATTATTCAATAGTTTTTGAATGAAATCGAAGCAATAAATCTACTTCGGTTTTGCCTTTATTCAGCTTTTTGGCAATCTCATCAACTGAATACCCTTCATTTCTCATGAAGATAGCCATTTCTTCTTTACTGACATTGCCTTCTTTTACTTTACTGATTTGTTCCGAAAGCGTCTGCTTGAAAAGAATATTCTTCCTATCTTCATCACCGACAACAGGCGGAGCTGTATAAGCAATTTCAACCGTATCTCGAACGGTTTCGTAGGGAGGTTCATAATGGATCTGTTCTTGGTTATCTTCGTTATAGAGATAGCCTGCAGATTGTTTCAGAGGTTTTTTTTCTGCTGCCTTTATCGGATTATCATAATCATTATTGCCATTTGCTCCACTCACAGATAACGCATTTTCACTAGAGATAAATTCATCATTCTGCTTAATCAATGCTAGTGCAGCAGCAATTTTATTGTTTTCTTCTGTCATCTCCAACAAATAGGATTGAAGGATTTCGTCAAACTCTTTTTTTAGGTTCTTTAAAGATTTTTCAGATTCTTTATATTGATTTTGGCGTAAAAACAATATAATAATAGCCAATAAACTAATACAATTTAATACAATACTTACAACCACAACAAAACTTATCATGCTGTTACCTCTTATCCGGAGTAATCAATGGTACTGCCTTTATACGGATGTTTCGTTTTCGACAATTCTTCTTGTTCTTTCTTTTCATACTTCATCTGTTGCAGATGCTCAGACAATTTCTCTTCCTGCTTTAAATCCACTTTTCCTTTTTGCCGCTGCCTCACAACCGTCTTTTCTAGCTTCTTCACTTCTTTTTGCATCTCTTTGACTGCAAAATCATTGGAAATTTGACTTCTTTGCTGAAGTTGCTCCTGTACCTTTCCTACCTCTTGCGTTCTTGGCAAAGCTACTTACATTTCAATCGCTTTTAAGCTCATGCACATCTTCCTTTACAATGGAACCGAGACAATTTCACCACGGTCGTAATAAATCTTAACTCCCTTTTGCTGTGTTTCAATCGACTTGGAGTATTTTCCAAAATGTACTTGTACGTTCGGAAAGATCGTTTTTGATACTTGTAAATAAACCTCTTGTTTTTCCGCTAATTCTTCCCGTAAGGCTGTTAACTCCACTTCTAATGAACCCACTTTTTGTTTAAGTGGCTTCAGCGTAATTCTTTGTTTTTGCAATAATAGCTTGTCTTTTGTTGACATTTCACCCTTTACGACCATGCGGGCATTTAATTGTTCTTCAAGTAGATTCAACTTGTCGATTACGCGCTCTGTTTCATCAATTTCTTTCTGAAGTTGCAATTCTCGTTCAATGAGTTTTTGTAAATCCCCAATATAAAGATGGGTGGGCGCGTAGTGTTGATTGCCTACTTCATTCGCTGCTATACTTTTCAAGGCAGTAATCTTTCCACCAATAATATGACCTTTACGGCTAACCACTTTTCCGTCACATTCAATTGTACTATGTAAAATAGAAGAATCGACCGTTACATCTTGACCGACTTTACAATTTGCTTGATTTAAGTAATTGCAAAAGAGACTCACACCCGCTTCGATACTACCCCTGCCTCCAGCAGCAATTCCACCGGTAATCAAGATAGATCCCCCTGCTATCAATTCCGCTCCTTCAACTAACCCCGTGACCTTTATATCACCACCCGCCCGAATGGTATAACCTGTCGGAACGTTACCATCGATCACAACATTTCCGATGAAGTCAATATTACCTGTATTTAAATCCAAATCCCCACCGACACGGAAAACAGGCAACACATTCACCGAGTTGGGCATAATGGAAACTTGACCATCGATCGTCGCAAATGCCTTATCCATATGATAGATGACGTTTTTCCCTGCCCTTAACTTTAACGGTTTCCCATCAGATGCCGGGATGACCTCTCCAAATATGCTTGTACCGACAATACCGTGTGTAGGGGGAATTATTTCAGCAATTAGTTGGCCACTTTTGACCGAATTAATATTCATTATATTGCGAAGGTTCAAACTTTTATTTTCATACTTTTCGTTCTGCTCTTTCTCCTCCGCGACAGTTCGGTCCACTAAATAACCATCGATTCCCTTTACTGGCTGTTCGCCTTCAGCGATGACAAGCGGGTAATCGACACCATATACATCACGTTCAATCAAGCTCACCATCTCTTCATTAATACCAAAAATAATGCCTTTTTCAGCTAAAAACTCTTGAATGGCCCCTGTTTTCATCTCAACATCAATCGGAGCATCTCCCTTTAAGACTATTTTTGCAGTTAATCGATCCTTTTCTATTACAATATCAAAAAATTTATCCATCCATTATTTTGCCCCTTTCATGAATTCACATAATTTTACCCAGTGTATTTTTCAATTTAAAAATTGCCTTAGAATGAATTTGTGAAATTCTTGAAGTCGATAACTGCATTATTTGACCAATTTCTGTCAAAGTCAATTCCTCTTTATAAAAAAGCTGCAAGACCAATTGTTCATTTTTATTCAATGTTGTCATCACTTGCGCCAATTCCTCATACAGCTCTTCTTTCAATAATTCCTCTTCCGGAAGCAAAGCTTTATCATCTTTGAAATATAAAACCTTCCCTTCCTTATCATCCGAATCGACCGGGTAATCATCAACCGAAATGATGTTCGCAAAGAAATTTTCATTCAAAGTACTCATCACATCGGCAACCGGCATATTTAATTCAGCAGCAATTTCCTCCACTGTCACATTCCGCATCTTTTCTTGCTCTAAGCGCTCAATGGTACTCTCAATTTTCTTAGCCTTTTCGCGAGTGCTTCTCGGTAACCAATCTTCTTTGCGTAACCCATCCAAAATAGTTCCTCGTATTCGAAACGAGGCATATGTATCAAATTTCAAATCCCTATTCGGATCAAAACGTTCTAAAGCACTGAACAGCCCCATTAAACCAAGACTTCTTATATCATCCCGATTGACACTCTTCGGTAACCCAACTGATATACGCTGTACATGATAGGATACGAGCGGCATATATTTCCTCGCCAAAAAATCTCCCGCTTGCGGATCCTTTGCCTGAACCCACTGATGCCAATATTCCATTTCTTCTTTGTTAGCTACTTGAGACATGTTCTCCCTCCTTGTCAGCCGCGTTATTAGAAAAAAAAGTCACCCAACCTTGCTGTATGTATAAAAACTAATACAACTTACATAAAAGCCGCTGATGCGTTGATCACACACCTAAAATGTATACACTTAAACAATCCCCTTAAATCAGCTTATCGCTACTCTTCTTTCAACAAATCTTTAATATATGTAGCAGCACCTTTAATCTCTTCTTCTTTGTATGATTTAATCAGTGCTTCATTCTCAGATGGAGCCTGCTTCTCCTGAGAAACCTTCTCCACTCCTTCTTCCCCCCCTCCATGACCATCATCCAGAAAAGCCATAAATAAAAGCCATCTAATCAAATACGCAAAAAGATAAAAAATGATAAATGCCATTGACGCTTTTATAAGTGAAAGATACATATTCGCCAAACTAAAAGAATTAATAATAAAAATGAGAAAACCCGTCAATCCGAATACAATGTTGATCCAAAAAGTACCTATCATTATATCTCTTTAACTCCTTCATTAACGGTTCTAATCGATAGCCTTCCGGTCTTCGGATCAAATTCAATCGTTCGACCGTTATTCCCTCCACAATCTTCCGCGACTAATTGAATGTTCAATTTACTTAACATTCCCTTCACCGCATCCACATTCCGGGGACCAATCCGCATTAAATCACTTCCAGCAGTCACTTGAAACATTTGTGCACCACCAGCTATTTTCGCTTTCAGCATGGATGTTCTAGCACCTTCTAAACGTAGCCTTCTGACCAGTTCCTCAACGCCGGTATCCGCATATTTAGCCAAATTGACATGACCACCCAAAGCTAAATTAGAATTTGGTAACATGACGTGGACCATCCCGGCCAGCTGTTTACACGAATCATATAGTACAACTCCCACACAGGAACCGAGACCTGCTGTTCGAATTAAATCAGGAGTACGAACAATATTCATATCCGCTATACCAACTTTAATGATTTTGACGTTTTCAATCATTCATCGAAACTCCTAAAGAATTGAAAATAATTTCTAATGAAGGAGGATCAGGCAATAAGAAAAACTGTCCATCAACACTCATCACCTGTTCTCCCTCTACTTCTAATAATGCTGTATCAATCACAATGACATAATCACTGGCTTGCGACACTTCCATCAACCCGAAGCTAATAACAGCCCCTGCCATTTCAACCGCAATAGCCGGTACAGAAGGATACAAATTCATGTTAGTAAAATCAGATAGAGACGAAAGATAGGAACCCGACAAAATATTCCCTAATTCTTGCAAAGCGGAAAGTCCCATTTCTGAATAAGGAGGTTTCTTAATTTGAAAATTAGTATCAAATGTCATTCGATGTACAAAACGCTCCGCTTGCTCAAGGGAAAGCACAAAAAACATACTGCCCGGAGCATCTCCTTCTATCCGCAAAAATACACAGACTACCACATTTTCGGGTCCACCAGCCAATTCCATCATTTCGTTAATGGACACCACCTTCACGCTCGGAATATTCATATGAACTTTCTTGTTCAATAGTGCGGAAAGTGACGTAGCAGCATGAGCTGCGCCGATATTGCCGATTTCTTTTAAAACATCCAAGTGCATAGTGGTCACACCGTTCGTGTATGACATGTCCTCAGTCATCTCCTCGACGGTCAGATTCCTGGCTAGCACTCAATATATTCTCAAGATTAACAATAATAAGTAATCTTTTATCCATTTTCGCCACACCCGTAATGAATTCTGCCTCTTCTGTTCCAACGACTTCCGGTTGAGGTTCAATATGTTGACTCGGAATATCAATCACATCATTTGCTGCGTCAACCACTAATCCTACTTCTAAATTTTCAAGCGCCACAATAATGATTCGCGTACTTTCTGTATATGCTTCTTCCTCCAAATCAAATCTTGCACGCAAATCAATAATCGGAGTCACCACACCCCGAAGGTTGATTACTCCTTTCACAAATGAAACTGCATTAGGCACCCTCGTAATATGCAATACTTTCTCAATTGACTTGATCTGCTGAACAGGTATTGCATATTCCTTTTGTTTTAATTGAAAAACAATGACTTTCATGCTTGATAACTCAACAGCTTGAGACATTACAATCTCTCCTTACATGAAAATTTTTCATTTATTTAAATAGTAAGTCTTATTTGATTAACGCATTACAATCAACAATAAGAGCTACTTGTCCATCTCCTAAAATGGTCGCACCAGAAATGGCGAAAACAGATGTTAAATACTCACCTAAAGATTTCAGAACAATTTCTTGCTGACCAATAAAAGAGTCAACGAGCAGCCCTGCCATTTTATCTCCTTTTCTAACAATGACCACAGAAATATATTCTTCATCTTGCTCATATACCGGCACATCGAATATTTCACTTAAATTTAATAAAGGAACGACTTTCCCACGAAAATCAATTACCTGCTGATTATGCGCGTTCATGATATCTTCTCTTTTTACAATTGCTGTCTCAATGATAGATGATAACGGAATAGCAAATTTCTCTTGCTGAATCTCAACAAGCATGACTGCAATGATCGAAAGCGTAAGAGGCAATTGGATAGAAAAAATACTACCTTCTCCCTCTTTAGAATCTATCGATACCTCACCACCCAATGACTCGATCGTATTCTTTACTACATCAAGACCGACACCCCGTCCCGAAACGTCCGAAATCGTTTCTGCCGTCGAAAAACCAGAAGCAAATATTAATTCATACACTTGACGATCTGTCAATGTTTCACCGACTTGCGGAGTAATGACTCCTTTGGAAATGGCTTTCTTCAGTACTCGTTCGCGATTGATTCCAGCCCCATCATCTTCTATTTCGATAAACACATGATTGCCACTGTGATAAGCCTTTAACACAACTCTCCCTTCTTCGCTCTTACCATTAGCCAAGCGAACATCCGGCGTTTCCACACCATGGTCAATAGCATTTCTGAGCAAATGTACGAGCGGATCTCCAATTTCATCAATAACCGTTCTATCTAGTTCTGTATCCGCCCCGATAATCTCTAGATGAATTTTCTTATTGAGACCACGTGCCAATTCACGGACCATTCTAGGAAAACGGTTAAAGACTGTTTCTACCGGCACCATTCGCATGTTTAAAATAATATTTTGCAAATCGCCGGATATGCGAGACATCCTTTCTACCGTTTCATGCAGTTCTTGATTATTCAACTCTTTTGAAATCTGTTCTAAACGACCACGATCGATAACAAGTTCTTCGAACAAATTCATTAAAATATCCAATCGTTCAATGTTCACACGAATGGTTTTATTATGATTGACTGCTTTTTGGTTATTTTGTTTCTTGGCAGTTGTTCCGGCCTGTTCTTTCTGTGCCACTGGCTGTTGTACAACCTCAACCTCTTGATTCCCTCGCTGAAGTATCGCCGCCTCTTCCTCTTCAGATCTGATGGCTTTTTTGATTTCGTCTAATGAAAGAGCATGAATGACCACTTGTTCTACTTCGGATACCTTCATTATTTTCTTCTCAAGTTCCTCTTTCTGCTCATTCGTAATAAACGTAATCGTAAACTCCGTATCAAATTGTTCTTCTTCCAATTGCTCTGCTGACGGGAACGATTTAATCACTTCGCCCAACTTCTCCAGCACCTCAAAAACCATAAACACCCGGGCTGCTTTCAATAAACAATCTTCTCGTAAAGAAACCATTATTTCATAACTAGAAAAACCTTGTTCTGCAGACTGCTCAATAACCGTCAATTCATATTCATCATATGTCGTCTTGACAGGCTTTTCTTCATTCACTTCAGCTAGTGCGGCAGCTACTTCAATGCTATTCACAAACGAAAAATCACCTTTTTCGATTGCCAACAGTTTATTGACCACATCCGTTACATCTTTCTTTCCATCTCCACCAGAAGCAATACTCATTACCATCTCTTCTAGATGGTCCACCGATTCAAATACAACATCCAATAATTCGACTGTGACATGTTGCTTACCATTACGAATGGCATCAAGCACGTTCTCCATCTTATGCGTTAAATTGGCCAAGTCTTCATACCCCATCGTTGCCGACATACCTTTCAATGTATGTGCCGAGCGAAAAATTTCATTGACGATGGTTAAATCTGTCGGATTCTTCTCCAATTCTAATAGCTGTTCATTACAAGTTTGAAGATGTTCTTTGCTTTCATCAATGAACACTTCTAAATATTGATTCAAATCCATCTCAACAGCCCTCCAAATTTAGAAATATTTCATTATTGCATGCGCAATATTTTCAACATCTTCTACGACATCAACGAGATTAGTAGCTATCGCAGCTTTCGGCATGCCAAAAACAATTGAACTCGTTTCTGATTCCGCAATGCTGATGACAGACGAATGACTTTTCATAGCTACTAATCCTTTTGACCCATTGCTCCCCATTCCAGTCATAATCACAGCAATCGTCGGGAAGCCTGAAAGCCCTCCAATCGATTCAAACAGAGTATCCACTGACGGACAATGTCCATTACGATCCCCCGATTGATCAAGCCCCATTCTTAATTCTTTTCCAATTTGTTTAACTGTTAAATGATATCCACCTGGAGCAATATAAGCGATGCCTTTTCGCACCATTTCTCCATCCGTTGCTTCCTTTACCGTGATAGCGCAAATGTTATTCAAACGGTTTGCAAGTGACTTGGTGAAGCCAGCCGGCATATGCTGAACAACGAAAATAGGCGCTTCTATCTCCTTCGGTAACTTTGAGAGAACACATTGCAAAGCACGAGGCTCACCGGTTGACGTACCGATTGCGATAATTTTCTTCGCCTCTTTCAACAAAATAGACGAATTACCCAATTTGTCACTCGGTTCTATTCTACCATTTTTTTCACTTTTTGGTATAAAACCCTTATTTGTTTCAAGTTTTTTTGAATATATGTCACATTTACCTATCCAGCTGCAATAATTTTCGCTACTAATTCCTCTTTGATTTTGTGCATATCCAACGAAATATTTCCCGATGGCTTGGATATAAAATCAACCGCACCATATTGAATGGCCAGTAACGTATTTTCCGCTCCCTGCGCCGTTGAACTAGAGAGCATGACCACCGGAAGCGGACATTCTTCCATAATGATTTGCAATGCTTCCAAACCATTCATGACAGGCATTTCTACATCCAATGTGACAACGTCCGGTTTCATTTTTTTATTTTGTCAATCCCATCTTGTCCATTTCTAGCAAACCCGATTACTTGTATTCTCTCATCTTCTACTAAATACTCTCGAATAACTTTCCTCATAAAAGCCGAATCTTCAATAATAAGAACTCGTACTTTTCCCACTCGTATCCTACCTTCCAATGAAAAATTTTTTCAACTTGCCTACAAAGGACTGTTTTGTTCCGGAATGTAAGCCTTCTTGCGAATTGGATAAATAGTGTAAGGTTAGTCGTTTCATCGCAACACTCACATCGGCATTAGGATTCAAGATAGTAAAAGGTGTTTGACTAGTGACAGCTTGTACAACAAATTTACTATCCGGTAAAGAACCAAGAATCCAAACTTCTTTATTTAAAAATTTCTTCAATGTCAATTGCAGCCTGGACAAGGTCTCCGTTCCTTGACGTTCCCTTAATGTCCGGTTGCACACTAAGTAAATCGGTACTTGTTGATTTTGAATATGTAAATATTTAATAACCGAGTAAGCATCCATCATAGATGTCGGCTCTGGCGTAGTAACAGTAATGATTTCATCAACACAATGCAAAAACTTTGTTGAATCAACTGAAATACCTGCCCCTAAATCGAATACAATATAATCATAATCCATTTGCAATTCCGAAAAACCATCCGTAAATCGTTGAAATTGCTGTTCATTCATTGAAAAAAGATTCGTTAAACCAGTTCCTCCGCTAATAAACGAAAGATTATTAGGCCCCTTTGTAATAACATCTTGTAACGACATCTCTCTTTGAAAAAAATCAACAATAGTTCTTTTGGCTGTATTACCCATTAAAATGTCGATATTTCCCATACCTATATCCATATCAAATAGTAACACACGATTACCAAGTTTTGATAATGATATGGAAAAATTTAACGAAAAATTCGATTTCCCTACGCCACCTTTTCCGCTGATAACAGCTAACGTCTTGCCGCTATTTTGTCCTTTCTCTTGCATAATCCGCAGTCGTAATTGCTCAGCTTGATCGTTCATGATTTATATCCCCAAAAATAGATTCAACAATTGTTGTTGGCGTCATCTTCAAGATATCATCCGGTACATTTTGCCCATTCGTAATATAAGCCGTACCTATCTTATATGTCATCATCATATTCAAGATGGAACCATAAGAAGCTGTTTCATCCATTTTCGTAAAAATAAAATAAGAGATTGGTATTAACGAAAATTGATTAAAAATGTCGTCCATATCTTTTTGTTTACTTGTTAACGATAAAACTAAATATGTTTCCATCTCTTCGTCGAATGAAATCATGTTTTGTAAATCAACAACAAATTCTTTATTGCGGAAATTTCTTCCCGCTGTATCAACAAAGACCGTGTCATAATGCGCAAACTTTTCAAGTGCTTTTTGAAAATCTTCCGAATTATAAGCCACTTCGATTGGAACATTCAAAATTTTGGCGTACGTTTTCAGCTGATCAATGGCCGCAATTCGATACGTATCCGTCGTAATAAACGCTACTTTCTTATGGTGCTTCAAAACTCGTTCTGCCGCTAATTTTGCTAATGTCGTCGTTTTGCCTACACCTGTCGGACCAACGACATTCACATATTTTCTTGTAAAAAGCGTGACTGGATTATGTGATAATTGTTCAACTAAATAGTCTTTTGTTAACTCGACACACTCTGCCATTGTCATCTCACGTTGCGCCAATTCTTCTGACAGCACTATAATGATGTCATCAATATAATGCTGTAATATCTCTTGGTGATGCAAGGTATCGACAACGAATTGAATATGTTCATGTAAAGGTCTGGTATCATGTTGAACATTCAACTTTTTGACGATTTTTTTCAGCTCAATCAATTCATCCAATACTTTATCCTGCCCATGTTCTTTTGACAGCTGTACGATTTTCTCCGAAACCTTTGCAGGAGCTGCATGATTTAAGGAACGCTCAACTTTCCTTACTTTTTCTTTCCTGACAAGAGCCCGTTCATCATGTATATCCGGATCGATTGCCGCAATCACCTCAAAGCTCTTTTTCTTAAAAAAACCTAAAAAACCACCTGAATAAATTGCTTTTGAATTTAAAATAACGGCATCCGTACCAAGTTCAGACTTTATTTGATTCATTACTTCTGACATATTAGCCGCTTGAAATTTCTTGACCTTCATCAGCTCACATTCACCACCCCTATACTTTGAATTTCAACGTCTGCTTCCAATTCACTATAAGAAAGGATCGGTACATGCGGAAAATAACGTTCTGTCAATTGTCTGACATACATTCTGACAGCAGGAGAACATAGCACGATTGGTGTTTGATCAAACATCGCCAATTCTTCCACCTTTGAAGCCAGCGATGTCAACACTTCTTGTGACTGATTCGGATCCATCGAAAGAAAGTTTCCATGTTCTGTTTGCTGCACACTATCAGCAATCAATTTCTCTACCATTCCAGATATCGTAATTACTTTCAACGATTCTCCGTTCACTACGTATTGCTGTGTAATTTGACGAGCTAAATTTTGACGAACATACTCTGTCAATAAATCCGTATCTGTAGACATCTTTCCGAAATCCGCCAACGTTTCGAAAATGATCGGCAAATTGCGTATTGAAATCTTCTCCTTCAATAACTTAGCAAGCACTTTCTGCACATCACCGACAGATAATGGATTCGGTGTAACTTCTTCTATTAAAATCGGTGCTGTTTCATTCAAATGATCAATTAATTGCTTCGTTTCTTGTCTACCAATTAAAATATGAGCATTCGCTTTAATCACTTCCGTAATATGCGTCGAAACAACACTAGGCGGGTCTACAACTGTGTAACCAAGCATTTCCGCTTGCTCTTTCGCCTCTTCACTAATCCATTTTGCCGGCAAACTGAATGCTGGTTCGATCGTGTCAATTCCCTCCACTACATCCTCATCCATACCAGGGCTCATCGCCAAATAATGATCCAACAATAATTCTCCTCGTGCCAGTTCATTGCCTTTAATTTTCAAACGGTATTCGTTCGGATTTAATTGGATGTTGTCCCGTATCCGTACAACCGGAATAACAAGTCCCATCTCAATGGCCAGCTGTCTTCGAATCATAACAACCCGATCCAGTAAGTCTCCCCCTTGATTCGTATCCGCAAGTGGAATCAGACCATAGCCGAATTCAAATTCAATCGGATCAACACTCAATAAATTGACGACACTTTCCGGGCTTTTCATTTCGTCCGTATGCATTTCCTCTTCTATTTCCAATAATTCTTCTTCATCCTGTTCTGGTTTTTTACTAATCATATAACCGCCAACAATCAGCAATCCTGCTAATGGCAAAGTATACAAATCACTAATTGGGGTTAATAGGCCGAGCAGTAATATCGTCCCGCCCGTTACATACATCATTTTTGGATAAGCGAACAATTGGCTCGTAATATCAGAACCAAGATTGCCATTCGATGCTGCTCGCGTCACGACGATACCAGTAGCTGTCGAAATCAATAAAGCCGGCACCTGTGACACAATTCCATCACCGACTGTCAATAATGAAAAATGAACGGCTGCTTCACCAAACGATAGCCCTAACTGCGTCACGCCAATAATAATACCGAAAACCAAGTTAATTATGACGATAATGATTCCAGCAATCGCATCTCCTTTTACAAATTTACTGGCGCCATCCATCGAACCGTAGAAATCAGCTTCCCTACTAATCTTTTCTCGTCGTTCACGTGCTTCCTTATCCGAAATCAACCCGGCATTCAAGTCAGCATCGATACTCATCTGCTTTCCGGGCATCGCATCCAACGTAAAACGAGCCGCTACTTCAGATACACGCTCCGAACCTTTTGTAATAACGATAAACTGAATAATAATCAAAATTAGAAACACAACCATCCCGACCAATACATTGCCGCCAACAACAAATGTCCCGAACGTTTCAACAACGCCACCCGCATCTCCATGAGTCAAAATGGCACGTGTTGTCGATACATTCAAGCCTAAACGAAATAACGTCAGTAACAATAATAACGACGGAAAAATGGCAAACTCTAACGGCTCTTTCATATTCATCGACGTAAGCAGCACAATTAAAGCGAGAGAAATATTGCAAAGAAGCAATATACTTAATAACCAAGTCGGTAAAGGAATAATGAGCATTGCAACAATCATAATGACACTAATAATAACGCTTAAATCTCTCGCTGACATTTCTTCCTCTCCTATTCAAAAAGCTTCACCCACGAACGCCTAATGTCACACTCGCGCTATTCAGATTACATGAAGCGCTCTTCCATCTTGTCATTTTCACAATGGCCGATCGATGAAGTAATCAATAACTTTTTATGTAAACGTCGTTCAACTTTATTTTCAATCTTTTGCAAACTTATATTTTCCCTTTAGCCTTATATATAACAGCCAAAATTTCGGCGATTGCTTTAAAGAACTCCTCGGGAATACCTTGCCCAATCTCCGTTTGATCGTATAAGGCACGTGCTAATGGACGATTCTCCACCATAGTCACATCATTTTCCTTAGCGACTAGTTTTATTTTTTGGGCAATAAAATCGACTCCTTTGGCTACGACAAACGGAGCATCCATTTTCGTTTCATCATATTTAATGGCAATCGCAAAATGCGTAGGGTTCGTAATGACCACATCCGCATGAGGTACCTCCTGCATCATTCGTTGCATAGCCATTTCCCTCTGACGTTGTTTAATTCTGGATTTTATTAAAGGATCTCCTTCAATATTTTTATATTCATCTTTAATGTCCTGTTTAGACATACGAATGCTCTTTTCAAAATCAAACTTCTGATAAAAATAATCAAACACGGCAAGAAACAATAAAACGATGGCGGAATAAATCCCTACCGTCATAGTCAAATTCGCAAGTGTAATCAGTGCAGCTCCCACTGATTTTTGCGATAAAATGAGTATTTCATCCATTCTCGTCCAAATCACCAAAAAAACAACCACACCCACTAACACAATCTTTAAAATCGATTTTAAAAATTCCACTACCGACCGCATTGAGAAAATTCGTTTAAAACCGGCAATCGGGTTGATTTTTTCCAATTTGAATTTGATGGCTTCCGGTGAAAAAAGCATGCCAACTTGCATATAATTCGATAGCACACCCGCAATCATTGCTGCCAACATAATCGGAATCAATATATAGGCCGCTTTTTCAATCATTTGGATAAACACGGCAGAAACACTGTTTTCCGTTAATGGAATCAACAAGTTTTGTTCAAAAGAAGTGGTGAAAATCGACAGAACCATCCCACTCATAGAGCTGCCGAACAACGATAGAAGACCAAAACAAACCAATAGAATAATGGCCGTATTCATATCCTGACTTTTCGCCACTTGCCCTTTCTTCCTAGCATCCTGTCTTTTCTTGGGTGTTGCCTTCTCCGTTTTTTCACCAGCAAAATATTGCAAATCAAGTGAAAGAAAGTTCATCTAGGAAGCCCCTCCCATTAGCTGCATCAACTCTTTCATAATATAAAGCATATGCGTAAACAATTTGCCTACAACTGTCATCGTCACTCCCATGACAATGAACAGCACGATAAAACCTACTATTAATTTAATAGGAATCCCCACTACAAAGACATTTAATTGTGGGAATGTCCGTGCTAAAATTCCAAGTGCAATATCCACGATAAATAAACTTCCAACAACCGGAATAGCCATTTGAAACGCAATCATAAAGGCTTGACTAAAGCTGCTTACAACAAAATCCACCAAACTTTCCTGATGGAATGGGATAAACAGCTGATCCATCGGAATAAATTGATAGCTATGAAAGATACCATCCAACAACAAATGATGTCCATTTGTTGCCAATAAAAACAACAACGCAAATGTATATAAATATTGGCCGATTAATGGGCTTTGCACACCTGTTTGCGGATCAATCACATTGGCAATGGCCATTCCCAGTTGAAAATCGATAAACCCACCGGCAATCTGGATGGCTGTCAATAGCATATAAGCCACAAAACCAATCAGCAAACCGACGATTGCTTCCTTGATAATCAAGACATAATACGTCCCATCAAAAGTAAGTTCGGGAATATCGATGGTATAATACATAATCCAAGAAAGAAAGAAACTCAAGCCAATTCGGTGCATAGTCGGAACAGTTTTATAAGAAAAGATGGGCATCGTCACAAAAAAAGAAGTGACTCGCACTAAGACCAATAAAAAACCTGATAAAGATGGTATAATTGCTTCCATATCTTAGCCGACAAACCTGTTCAAATTACCCAAAATTTCACTAGCATATGAAATCATATGGGCCAGCATCCACGGTCCGAAAAAAATCATACCCAATAAAACGGCCACAATTTTCGGCACAAAAGCTAACGTCTGCTCTTGAATTTGTGTCGTTGCCTGAAAAATGCTGACGAGCAAACCGACCACCAATGCCAAAATCATCAATGGACCACTAATGATCAAAATTGTATAAATGCCTCGTTCCGCTAAACTAATTACAAACTCTGAATTCATTTATTTTCACCAACTAAAAACTTTGTAGTAAAGATTTGACCACTAAATACCAGCCATCGACCAGAACAAATAACAAGATTTTAAACGGTAACGAAATCATAACCGGCGGCAACATCATCATCCCCATTGACATCAATACACTAGCAACAATCATATCAATGACCAAAAACGGAATAAAAATCATGAAACCTATTTGAAAGGCCGTTTTCATTTCACTGATTGCAAAAGCAGGTACCAATGCCGTCAACGGAATGTCATCAATGCTCTCTGGACGCTCCATGTCTGCATACGATAAAAACAATTCCAAATCCTTTTGTCTCGTATGTGCACTCATAAATTCCTTAAATGGGACCGCAGCTTCCTCATACGCCTGCTCCAAATTAATCTCTTCATTAAAAAGTGGCATCAACGCACGGTCATTCACCTCTTGAAACGTTGGGGCCATCACAAAAAACGAAATAAATAAAGCGAGCCCAATCAGCACTTGGGTGGGAGGCATTTGATTCGTTGCCAATGATGTTCTGACAAAACCAAGCACGATAACGATGCGCGTGAAACAAGTCATCATAATCAAGATGCTCGGCGCGAGTGATAAAACAGTCAACAACAATAACATTTTGACGGAAACAGATACATTGGAAGGATCACTATTGTTAAAAAACGCCATTACTTCATTCATCGTCCCGTTTCACCTTCCTCTGCAATTCTTTCCGCAACTGCTCTCGATTTAGCTTCATTTCTTCCATTTGCTGCTTAAATTGATTGGAAAATGAAAAATGTTCTTCTTTTCCATCCTTCTTTTTACGAATCCATTTAGAGAAAATGTCTGAAGGAGCCAACACCTGCTCAATGGATTGATTATGTTCCTTCAGCAATTGCTCAATCTCTTCTTGGTTTGTTATTTCTTTCAGAAGATGTACATCTTCTCCAACTCCTACAACGTACACACTACTACCAATTTTCACTATTTGAATAGATTTATTGCTTCCTAGATTATTCCCGCCCAAATTTTGAATGACATAGCCACTTTGATACGTTCGACTTTTCTTATTAATATATTTCAATAAAAACAGTAAAAGAGCGATAACGAATACCATCGCAGCAATCGCCCGTAAAAAGTCAAAGAAGCCGAATTCGGCCGTTTCATTTTCTGTTGTGTCCTGTGCAGATGCTGGTTTCTCATCTTCGGTCATATCCGTTTCCGAAGGAGTTTTCCATAAATCATCCACCATTTGGTTATCATCAGCCAAAGCTGATGAACTGAACATCGTGATGACAACTACACTGATACAAAAAAACATGCTAATACGTTTGAAAAATCTCAACCTACCCTACACCCTCTTAATCGCCTATGTTTTATTACCATCTGTCTAGTCGAGGTGTTCATCCCCCAAGTTCTTCATGAGGATGATGTCAAAGCAAAAGTATCCTGACCATCACCCTCACTGACCTTGTGCCTTATTACCCTAATGCCTTACCGATTGCTTCTAGTACACGATCTGCCTGAAACGGCTTAACAATAAAATCTCGTGCTCCTGCTTGAATCGCATCGATGACCATTGCTTGCTGCCCCATCGCTGAACACATAATAATTTTTGCCGACGGATTAAGCTTCTTGATTTCCTTCAAAGCTGTAATACCATCCATTTCCGGCATTGTAATATCCATTGTCACAAGATCCGGCAGCGTTTCTTTATATTTCTCCACCGCTTGTGCTCCATCTGCCGCTTCACCAACAACCTCAAAACCATTTTTCGTTAAAATATCCTTAATCATCATTCTCATAAATGCAGCATCATCCACGATTAAAATTTTTTGTGCCATATTTATTGATCCTCCCATTTCTTATCGTAATTTTTTCAATCGATCTGATTGACTAATAATATCTGTTACCCTGACGCCAAAGTTCTCATCAATTACCACTACCTCACCTTTTGCAATGAGACGACTATTCACAAGGATATCGACCGGCTCACCCGCTAGCTTATCAAGTTCAATAATCGAACCATTCGATAGCTCCAAAATTTCCTTCACGGAACGTTGCGTCCTTCCAAGCTCTACTGTTACTTGTAATGGAATATCAAGCAGCAAATTCAAATTTTGTGCTTCTGTCTCTGCCATTTGGTATGGTTGAAAACTGGAAAAACTAGCTGGTTGTACATTAACCGGCTGAGCTGGTTGTCCGTATGCCGATCTAAAATGATTTGGTTCATGCGGTACAGAAGCAGATTGATAACCCGACATCGCTGTTTGAACAGAAGCACCAGTAGCTGCCATTGGAACTCCGGATGGCATTTTCTGCAGATCAATTGCAGACTGTTGCACTTGTTGCTCCAACACTGGTGCACTTACTGATGAACTTTGCGCCACTGCTACTTGCTCATATGTTTGTTGTTCCGTCACTTGCGGAACCTCTGATTCAGAAGATCCACCTAATAATTCCTTCACTAACTCTTTTGCAAAATCCACCGGCAAAAGTTGCATGATGTTCGAATCAATCAACTCTCCGATTTTTAAACGAAAAGAGATTTTCACTAAAAACTGATCAGGTGGAAAGCTTTCTCTCCCCTGTCCTGCTATCATATCCAACAATTCTATACTGGGAGGAGAGATATCTACCTTTTTATTAAAAATGGTAGACATCGATGTTGCAGCCGAGCCCATCATTTGATTCATTGCTTCCTGCGCAGCACTTAATTGTATTTCCCCCAATAATTCCGATGGATTTGTCCCATCACCGCCAAGCATTAAATCCGCTATAATTGCCGCATCACTTTGTTTAATTACCAACAAATTCAATCCTGAAAAACCGACTGTATAATTTACTTGAACAGCTACATAAGGATGCGGAAATTCTTCCTGCAACCTCTCACGTTCCACCAATGACACTGTTGGTGTCGTTATGTCCACTTTTTGATTGAGCAAGGTTGATAAGGCTGTTGCCGAACTACCAAAAGAAATATTTCCGATTTCTCCAAGTGCATCTTGCTCCATTATGCTCAAATAGTCATCAATGAGGGGGGCCACTAACCCAAGGTCTTCTTCATCGTCTGTCCCTTTCAATAATGCATCTATTTCATCTTGAGATAACATATCTTCACTTAACATTTTCTTCTTCTCCCCCCTTGAAGGTATCTAAAATTTGGACGGCCATCTTCTTGCTAACTTTTCCAGGTTGACCAATAAATTTGGCGACTTCCCCCACTTTTATTGTTAACGGCTTTTCTAAATGAGCATTCAACTCTATCACATCGCCTTTACCCAATGATAGGAAATCCTGTATTGAAATTTCTGTCTCCCCCAGTTCAGCGATAACCGATAGTTCAGCGGTTTTCACCCTCTTCTCCAACACTTCCATTTCCTGAGGAAGTCTGTCCTTGGTAATGGTCTGCATCCAATAATGAACGGACAGTCTCGGTATAATAGGCTCCAACACAACATGTGGTATACAAATATTGATCATCCCTGTAGCATCACCGACTTGTGTATTCAATGAAATGACAATGACTGTATCATTTGGCGAAACCATTTGTAAAAATTGAGGATTCACCTCGAACTCTGTCAAAATCGGATTAATATCCGTAATGGTCGCCCATGCGTCTTGCATGTTTTCGCAACCTCTTTCAAACAAACTGGACATGATTTTCGTTTCGATTTCCGTTAAACTTTCAACCTTGTTAACACTTGTCCCATTGCCACCTAAAACACGGTCCAACATGGCATAGGCAATGTTCGGATTTACCTCCATGACGATTCTGCCTTCAAGTGGCGGTACTTCATACACATTCAAAATCGTCATTTTCGGAATAGAACGAATAAACTCTTCATAAGGTAGCTGATCAACCGATGCAACTGTTATTTGTACATGCGTTCGTAATTGCGCAGAGAAAAATGTACTTAATAATCGTGCAAAATTTTCATGAATGCGTGTTAAGCTTCGTATTTGATCTTTAGAGAAGCGTAACGCTCTCTTAAAATCGTATACTTTCACTTTTTTCATTGAATCTTCTTTTTTTAATTCATCTGCATCCATTTCCCCAGTTGAAATAGCAGATAAAAGAGCATCTATTTCCTTTTGCGATAATATTTCGCTAGACAACATTCCTCACCCCCGTATATCTCATACAGTGCCTCCTTATAACTTCCTGCAGCACTTATTAAACAGCGGATTTCCAATTTTCACTCACTTGTAAAATCATCTTAACCGACAGCAGTATATCTTATTGGATAATAGAGGAGGTAATATACACATGTTCAATCGTTCCATCTTGCATAATTCCATTTATTCTCTTTTTCAACTTATCCTGCAAATTAACCTTTCCTTGCTTTCCCTCAAACTGCTCAGCACTAAATTCTGATAATTCTTCAATGATGATATTGTTCACCTGAAACATTCGTTTTTCTAATTCTTCTTTTCCTTTTTTACTATCTGTTTCAACCATAAATGATATTTTAATAAAATCATTATTAGCTAAATTCGTTGTAATTTCCGGTATTTCCACCGATGCTTTCACAATATCATCAATGCTCTTCCCATTCGCCGCTTTACTTCCATCCGTATTCAAAATCATAACAAGTGCAATAACTCCAACCAACGTAATCGAAACTAATATAACCAATAAAACCGTTAATAGCTTATTGTTCTTCATCTTCTTCCACCACCATTTCCTGACGTCCAAGAATTGCAATCGATCGATAATATGTATGTATGCTTTGCAAAACGGCTTGTTCACTTTCCCTCACAATGAATTTCTTGCCATTCGTTAATGTAATGGTCGTATCCGGATTACTCTCTACACTCTCTATGTACAAAGCATTAATATTGTAGCTTTTCCCATTCAATCTTGTTACTTTAATCATGCAATGGAGAGCCAAGACAACACAGCAGCCTCAGCCCCTCCCCTCCCTTACATTAACGTTTTAAGTTTACCAGTTCTTGTAATACTTCATCCGATGTTGTAATAATACGAGTATTCGCTTGGAATCCACGCTGTGCCACAATCATTTCTGTGAATTCTTCAGATAAATCGACGTTGGACATTTCGAGCATAGAAGCCCCAATCTGGCCAAGACCTGATTCAGAAGCGTAATCAAACAGTGCTGTACCCGAGTTATTAGTTTCTTTATAAACATTGTTACCTGATTTTTCTAAACCGCTCGTGTTTGAAAATTTCGCCATAACTATTTTACCTGCTTCTTGTAGTATTCCACTGGCATCAATGTAAGAAACAGTTCCATCGGAAGAAACAGTCATATCTTTTGCATCTGTAGGTATTTTTATTGCACGGGAACTTGAGATTGTACTTCCACCTTGAGTAGCCCCATTTGATCCTGCAACATATAAACCATCACTAGTAACTAGAAAACCAGCATTGTCTAAGTAAAAATTTCCAGCTCTCGTATATACTTGATTCGAAATAGTATCTGCGGTACCTGTAGGCCCTGTAATATTCCCTACAACAAAATAACCCTCACCAGAAATCGCTAAGTCTAGCACTCTTCCCGTCGATTGTAAATTTCCACTTGTATGAATTGTATCAATCGCTGCTACTTGAGATCCTAATCCTACTTGTCGAGGATTTATTCCCCCAATTGTTGTTGATGGAGCACTTGCCCCCGCCAGGTTTTGCGAAATCATTTCCTTAAACGTCACTCGCCCTTTTTTAAAACCGAACGTATTGACGTTGGCGATATTGTTACCTATAACATCTAGCTTTGTTTGAAAGTTTTTTAACCCACTGATTCCTGAATACATTGAACGTAGCATGTTTTTTCCCCTTTCGTATAAGCGTTTCATTCACGCTTCGTAGCTCCCTTAATAGGTCCGTCCCTTATTGCCTAACTTGATTACTCGTAATTTTCTTTCCATCTTGCAATTCATATTGTATTAACCCATCTTTTGATGAAACCGAAATGACTTTACCTTCTAACACTTCTTCTCCATCGGCTAAACTGTATTTAATTGTTTGGCCGATCAGCTCACTCGCTTGGGAAAAACTATTCGTCCCGGCAGAAGTGGAGGTGGAGTTTGAGCTTAAAACCTCCGATATGTTTCCAGCCTCGATTGTTTCGCCATTGTCGAGTACAAATACGGCACTTCCGTCTTTAAATTGCACTTTTTCAATCGTATTTGTGCCTGATTCAACGGCTATTTCTCCATTTGAATTTTCTGTCATTATGTCCCATTTCACGACTTTGCCGGCAAATTCACTGAATTGAATCAATTGACTTTCCTTCTGCATTGCTGTTAATTCCTCGATTGCTTTTGTCATGTTCGTCATTTGCTCTAATGATGAAAATTGCGCCATTTGAGCAATAAACTCTTTATCGTCCATTGGATTTGTCGGATCTTGATTTTGCAGTTGTGTCATTAAAATTTTCAAGAAAGCATCTTTCCCTAAATAATCATTACTTTCTGTCGCTACTTTCGTTTTGGATTGAATAGAAGATAGATAAAGTGATGAATCAATCGTTGTCATTGTTTACACCTGCACTTCCTCTTGTAATAGTGCTTCCTCAAATGCGTTTTGGAAATCTTCTAATAACTCTTCTTCCGTTTGTTGCTGATGTTGCTCACTATTTTGCTGTTGACTTTGTTCACGCTTCAAGTTGCGCTCTTGCGATAAATCCATGAACTGCTGAGAAAGCTCGATTTTTCCCACCGGAATATTTTGATTCACAAACGCTTGCTTTAAGCCATTCAATTGATCGTCTAGTAATTCCTTAGCCCCTGCTGTCGAAGCAATGATTCTGGCTGTCATGATTCCATCACGTTGCAGCAGCTCGATTCGTAGCGTCCCTAAATTTTCCGGATTTAATTTAATCAGCAATTTTTGAACGCCGTTATTGTTACTGAACTGTGCCTTGCTTAAAATACTTTCAAACGATTTTTGAAGCTGTTCCGCACTTTCTGTATACTTAATATTTTGAGTATTTAAAATGTACTGTTCCGTCTTTGACATATTCATAAAAGGATTATATGTTCCGATTCCCTCACTAATATTTGAAGCAGATACCGCACTGCTCCTCCATTCACTAACAAAGGGATTAGAGACAGCTTCCCCTGTAGTCGAAAGAGCACTTTGAATCACATTCGTAGGGACATAATTTTGTCGATTTAACAAGAAAGCTGTATTAGATGCAGACTTCACCGTTGATTGAAGGATTGCTTCAAGCTTTAACGCCAATTGATCCAAGGATTGCTTCAACTGATTCAGTTGTTCTACTTGCTTTGCCGATAAATCCAACTGATTTTTCATTAGCGAATACAATTTGCTGAATTTAACGACCGTATCAACTAATGGCTGTTGCTCTCTTATAGATGGCAAAGAAGCCCCTTCGTTTAACCTCGTAACGATTTCTTGTAATTGCGGTAATATATCTTCACTTTGAACAGCAAGCGAAAGATTTTCTTCTATGAACTCATTGGTATTCTCTTCACTTGGGACCATCAGTAAAAAAGGCTCTTGTTCAGGAAGTAATAATTCATTTTGTACATTCTCTCCTAGCGACATCAACAACAAGGCGAGTATGTCTTCCATGGAATGTGTCTCATCCATTCCTACAAGCTGGCGAATGATGGGATGTTCCTCTAGAGAAACGTCAGAAACTAACATATCTTCCACCAGTTGTTCACCTTGCTCAATTTGTGACAAATCCTCCAGCTTCAGAAAATCCAACAACGCTGTTAATTGTTCAATTTCACCAATCGATACGCCTTCCAATGCGTTATTTGCTGATTCATTTAATTGTTGAACGTTTTGTGATAGTAAACTTCCAAATGAAGTACTTCCCAACAGATTGTTTGATTTCGATTGCCCAGATTGCTGAGTGGAAAGCTGCGCAACAACAGACGACATCCTTACATTCATTGTGTTCACCTCCTCTTCACAAAGCTTTACTCACTTTCTTTTGCCAATTGCGTCGTTAAGCGCGCGGCATCTTTGGGAGCCATTTTTTCTAAAATGGCAGCTACCGTATCATTCTTCAAATTCATCAAAATGTTGATGGCCTCCTCATCATTCAAAGCAGTAATAATGGCAGCTGTCTTTTTAGCAGACATTTGCTCATACGTTTTTATAATATCGCTATCTTTTTTCGTTTCCTCCACGGGAGCAGCTTGCATATCTTCCAATTCTTTTTCCAATCGTTGTTTATCAATATCCAGTTGGTTTATTTCTTGGTCCTTGCTTGCAATAATATTGTTCAACTTAACAATTTCCACTTCTTGATCCTTGATTTCACCTTCTAAATCGACTAATTTCCCTTCATATTCTTCCTTCGAAGGTTCCTTATCTTCTTCAAAAAGTTCAGCTATGACCGGCATTTTACTGCCGACTTCTTTGGACCATTGAAATACATTCACACCGGCTACCGTTAAAACAATCAGCGTAACCAATATTGTGAAAAAGATGGGAATGATTATGATTAAAAACCATTGAAATTTATTGGATGATTTTTTTTTCGTTGTGATTTCTACCGTTTTTTTATTTTCCACCATACAATCACCTAATTACCCTTGCTTAAATATGTTTGAATAGAAATATCATCCATTTGGTTTTTCTCAAATAACTTATATTGTTCCGAAAATTTGTCGTATTCTTTCTCCCGTATTTTTTCATATTTTTTCACTTCAATATTTTTTTCAATGAGCACATGTTGCCATTTATTCATTTTCTCACGTGCAAACATGACTTCCTGTTGATAATGACTAATCATTTGCTCCAAATTATCCATAAAATATTGTTGATGACGAATTTCATGAACAGACAAGCCCTCTTGCAGCTTTACCTGCTGTTCATTCAACAGATTTTCTTTTTTCTTCAAAAAATTGTATAACTTCTCTGCTACTTCCTCGAATTTCTTAATAGATTCGCTATATTTCACATACACATCCTGCTTCTCTTTTTCTTTCAAGCCCAATATTTTGTCAAATTTATACTGAAAGGTCATCATTTACTTCACACTTCCAATCAAATTGATTAAGCTGGCGACGCTCTCTTCTTTCGAGACAGATTCTTCGGTTCCTTGCTTTAAAAAAGAAATAATTTCCGGATATTTTTGGATTGCTTCATCAATTTCCTTGGAGGTTCCACGTTTATAGGCACCAATATTGATTAAATCCTCGTTATCAATATACTTCGCCAATAACTCCCTAAATTTCTCCGCACTTCTGACATGTTCCTTATGGACGATATGGTTCATCAATCGGGAAATGCTTTTTAACACATTGATAGCTGGATATTGCCCTTTGTTCGCCAAGTGACGATCTAACACAAAATGACCATCCAATATACCTCGGACTGTATCGGCAATCGGTTCGTTCATATCATCACCGTCAACCAACACCGTATAAAACGCTGTAATGCTCCCTACATGGTTCGTTCCAGTGCGTTCAAGTAACATCGGAAGCTTTGCAAAGACTGATGGTGTATAGCCTTTGGTCGTAGGCGGTTCGCCGACTGCTAAGCCAATTTCCCGTTGAGCCATCGCCACCCTTGTAACGGAATCCATCATCAACATCACATTCAATCCTTGATCCCGAAAATATTCGGCTATCGCTGTCGCTGTGTATGCTCCTTTTATCCGCATCAATGGAGGTTGATCGGAGGTGGCAACCACAACGATTGAACGCGAGAGTCCTTCAGGTCCCAGATCGCGTTCAATGAATTCGCGCACTTCACGCCCCCGCTCCCCAATCAAACCGATGACGTTTATATCGGCTGTCGTATTGCGGGCAATCATACCAAGTAATGTACTCTTTCCGACACCACTACCTGCAAAGATCCCCACCCGTTGACCTTTTCCTACCGTTAATAAGCTATCGATCATCCGCACTCCAACTTCAATACTCTCATTGATTGGCGGTCTTTCCATCGGATTAGGCGGCGCTTGTTCAGTACCGACAGTTGTTAAGCCAACTGGTAATGGCGAACCATTTAACGGCATACCGAGAGGGTTCAATACACTTCCGATCATTGCCGCTCCCACTTTAATTTCCAACGGTCTCATCGTCGCCTCGACCAGGCAGCCGGATGCTATTTCACTCACTTCTGCATAGGGCATCAAGACAATATTTTCATCTTTAAAACCAACTACTTCAGCGCGTATCATCTTTTTGCTATTTTTCGTTCCGGCATGAATATAACAAACATCACCAATTGAACTCTCTGGTCCTTGTGATTCAATCATTAAGCCTACGACTCGTTTTACGCGTCCATACCTTTTATATGCATCGATTTGTTGAATAAAAGGTATTAATTCCTCCGCTTTCAATGATTTATTCCCCTTCCAAAAGCTCTAGTGATTTTTGTTTGATTTCCAGCAGTTGACTGTCGATGCTAGCATCAATTCTTCCATTCGATGCTTCAATAATACAACTTGTTTCCTTCAACTCATCATCCGGAAAAATGAAGAATTGATTTTCCTTTGGAAAAATGGACGATAACTCTTCTTTATGGGAAAGGACGGCATCATATTGAACTGGATGGACCCTTAGTTGGACATAATCACATTCTCGTGTATCTTTTATCGCTTTTTTAACTAACTGAATATATGCTTCTTCATTAGCATGCAATTCAAGATCAATAATTTTCTTCGCTATTTGCACGGCTAAATCCAAAATCGTTTTTTCAGCTGATTGCAAATATTGTTGATAATCTTCCTTAGCTGATAAAACGATTGTTTGCGCAAATTGAATATGTTCCTGACATTCGTCATATCCTTGTTGTTTCCCCATCTCGTGTCCTTCTTCATATCCAACCTGTTTTGCCTCTTCTTCTAATTTTCGACGTTCTATATTTAGCCATTGCTCTTTTTCCTTTTCCAGCTCTGTTTGAATAAACGCCGCTTGTTCCTTTGCTTCTTGAAGCATTAAAGTTGCTTCTTTTTGTGCATCTTGCAGCAATTGTTCAAAATCAACATCCATAACAGAAGGTGCCTCTTCTACATCCTCTTCTTCTAACTCCATAAATTGATGAAAAGGTTTAATTTCAATCAACTTATTTTCCGTATTCTCCATACGAAGCCAAGGGGATTTAATAATCCTAGACAAGAATATCATCTCCTCCGCCTCTTGCTACAACGATATCTCCGGATTCTTCTAATCTTCGAACAACAGCCACAATGCGAGATTGTGCCTCTTCTACGTCACGTAAACGAACAGGACCCATGTATTCCATTTCTTCTGTGAAAGTATCCTCCATTCGCTTCGACATATTTTTGAATATAATTTTCTTAACTTCCTCACTTGCCACCTTAAGAGCCAGTTTCAAATCGTCATTTTCAGAATCACGAATAACCCGTTGAATCGCGCGACCATCAAGCGTAACAATATCTTCGAAAACAAACATTCTTTTCTTAATTTCTTCTGCAAGCTCAGGGTCTTGTATTTCAAGAGCATCGAGAATTGTTCTTTCTGTGGAGCGATCAACACCATTCAACACATCCACAACTGCTTCAATGCCACCTGTTTGTGTATAATCCTGCGTAACAGTACTTGAAAGCTTTCTTTCTAATATTTGTTCTACCTCGTTAATGATTTCCGGTGATGTACTATCCATCGTAGCAATTCGGCGGGCTATATCCGCTTGCACATCCTGCGGTAATTCCGAAAGAATTTGACCGGCTTGGGTCGCATCCAAATAGGACAAAATTAAAGCAATCGTTTGCGGATGTTCATTTTGGATAAAATTCAATATTTGTGCCGGTTCCGCTTTACGCGCAAAATCAAATGGTCTTACTTGCAAAGATGATGTCAAGCGATTGATAATAGCTGCTGCTTGTTCGGAACCTAAAGCTTTTTCAAGTACTTGCTTCGCATAACCAATTCCGCCTTGCGTGATATAATCTTGCGCTACCGCTATATTGTGAAATTCCTCCAAAATACTTTCTTTTTCTTCCGAATCCACTTTTCTTACACTCGATATTTCTAACGTCAACCGTTCTATTTCTTCCTCTGAAAGATGTTTATAGACAGATGCAGAAACATCAGGACCTAGGGAAATGAGTAGTATCGCAGCTTTTTGTTTACCTGTCAGTTCACCTTTTTTATCTTTCTTCAACAACTCACTTTTCCCCCTAGTCTTGTGTTAACCAAGTTCGCAACAGCTTCGCAAACTCTTCCGGTTTTTCTTTTGCTAATTTCTCTAATTGCTTTCTCTTTAATGTTCCTTCCGTTTCTTCTGCAACAACGTCTGGTATTTCCATTTCTTCCTGTTCTGCGATAACCAGACTTTGCTGTTCTTCTTCAAGCTCTTGTCGTTTTCGTGCTCGTACTGATTGTATATATAAGAATAAAAGTACAATTAGTGCAAGAAGCAGTACGCCACCTATAATATAAATCCATAACGGAATGACCTTGACTTCCTCTGAAGCAAAGTCTACTTTGCCATTAAACTCTTGAACAGATACCGCTATCTTTTCTTCTAAATCAGCATCTGTTAATTCTTCTTCCACACTACCTTTATCAATGGTGGTACGAATGATTGAGTTCAAGATTTGCGTAATGTCATCCACTCTTCCCTCTGGTAAAGAGTTTTCATCATCAGCAGCAGGAGGCTCTACCATAACTTGAATACCTAAGTCACGAATTTTATACGGACTTTCGACGATTTCCTTGCGAATACGATTGACTTCATTGTTGATAGTTTCCTCAACTTTCTCATAATCACCGTCACCGTTTGTACCGTTGGCCACATAAGAATCTAATGCATCATCAGCATCTTCTGTTTGAGGAACACCTGCTGCACTGGCATTTTCACCACTATATGTTTCCGTAAGACGTTGTGCACTAACCGCAATACCTTCCATGTTTTCTTCATCAACAGGTGTAACTAAATTTTCCTCCCGATTTTCCTGAGAAAAATCAACATCTGCTGTGACGGACACTACGACTTTGTCTCGTCCCATTAATGTCCCAAGCATATTTTGCACCTGGCGTTGAATATCTCGTTCAATTTCCTTTTTAATGCCCATTTGATCGGCAATTGTCGTCCCATTTGCTAACTGGGTATTTTTTTCTAAGTCAAAATACTCAAAGTACTGATTCATTATGACAATATTTTCAGTAGGAAGGTTTGGGACACTTTTGGAAACCAATGTGTATAAAGCATTAATTTGTGACTCCTCGAATTGATAACCAGCTGCTGTGTCTAATACAATCGAAGCCGAAGCCTCTTCCGTCTTATCGCTCACAAAAATCCCTGTTTCTGGTAAAGAAATCATAACTTTCGCATTATTGACTCCTTCAATCCCTTTTATCAAATTAGCTAATTCATTTTGCATCGACTCTAACTTCAGTACATTGAATTCATTATCCGTCATACCAATTCCGGCATTTTGACTAAAAAAGGAATAATCGATGCTACCCGATTCCGGAATACCTTCTGCTGCAAGCTCTACCTTTAACGTATCTACTTGTTCAACCGGGACTAAAATACTTGTGCCTCCATCAGCAATTTCTGATGTAATCCCTCGACTATCCAAGTTTTCTTTGATTGTTCCAGTTTCTGAAGGAGTCAAATTTGTATATAAAGGCTCCAATGTTGGCTTAGCTGAAAATAATGATGCCCCAACGATTACTAAAATAACAGCAATCACTGCTCCTATAAGCATGATTTTTTGTTTCTTTTGTCTCTTTTCCCAAAAACCAACAACGTTGGTTTTTAGATTTAGCAATTTCTCATTCATCATAATCCCCCGACTACTATGTTTTAGTATTTTTGTCTAAGTATTTAAATAATTAGGAATAGATGAACATTAAACTTGCATTCTCATTATTTCTTGATATGCTTCGACAGCTTTATTTCTTATTTCGATTGTTGCTTGCATGGTGATACTCGCTTTTTGTGCGGTAATCATCACTGTATGTAAATCCACGTTTTCTCCCAAAGCCATTTTTTCAGTTACTATATCTGATTGAACTTGCGCCGCATTCACTTCATTAATTGATTGTTTCAAAAATGATGCAAACTTTTTTTGTGCTTCTGCAGGTGTCGATGATGTTGCATTGCTATATGTATTAGAGATTGAAGCGATATTATTGGCAGTGATACTGCTTACAGGCATCTCTCCTCCTCCTTCCCTATAAGAAAAATATCTATTTTCATCTATATCTAACCTTGTAGCGGCTGAATAGCCTATATATTAATATATTTTTTAGTTATCGGTATTTTTCGGAACATCAGATGTAGCTTCCCTATACTACCAATCCATATGCCAAATGATTATTTACCGATTTCCAGCGCTTTCATCATCATACTTTTTGAAGCATTCAGTACGGTCACGTTCGCTTCATATGAGCGCGTCGCACTCATTAAATCCACCATTTCTCTTAAAGGGTCCACATTCGGCATTTCCACATACCCTTCTTCATTAGCATCTAAATGGTTTGGATCATAGACTAGTTCGCCTGGTGTATCGTCTCCAATAATTTTTGACACTTGAACCCCTTGTCCGTTCGAATTCGTCTTATTCATCGCCGTATTCAAAAAACTTGAAAAGCTACCATTTTTATCTTGTAGTACCACTTGTTTTCTTTGATAAGGCACCCATTCTCCATCTACATATGTTCCCCTTGTTGTATCCATATTGGCCATATTAGAAGAGATAACATCCATGCGAAGACGCTGCGCTGTCAAGGCTGATGAAGTTGTATTCATGCTTTGGAACATCGTCACAACTATTTACCTCCTTTAATCACATTTTGTAATGATTGAAATTTACTAGCAATTCGTTCTGTGACCGCATTATAATAAATTTGGTTGGTTGCCAGATCGCTCATTTCTTTGTCAATATCCACACTATTCCCACTGTTGTTATATGAAACATCGGCAGTCTGAACGATGACATTTGCACCACTAGTTGAAGAAAAATCAAAATGACGGCTATCAGTTTTATTTGTAGTAATCGTTTGAACTTCCTTACTTAACATATTGCTGAAACTAACTTCTTTTGCTTTATAATTCGGTGTTTCAGCGTTTGCTATATTATTCGAAATGACTTTTTGTTTAGTAGATGCATAATTTAAAGCATGTTCTAAAGTACTAATGGTTCCTGAAAAAAGTGACAATATTCCCACCTCATATTTTGTATTTTTTGTAAATATATGAATTATTTTGTCGAACCAGTAACTATTGTAATAAATAGATACCTAAATGTCTATTCACAACTAGATATTTTTACTAATTCTGTGCATTTATAGGCATTGTATATGGTATTAATAACCAAATTTATTAATTTTTTCGTAACTATATACATAATAAATAAATATCAGAAATTTTAATTCATACTTTTATACTATATTCATAATTATTTTATTAATTTTTACAATAAAAAAATAATGAATAATTAGGCTTAAAAACCAAAAATTATACTTTTATTACCAAATAATTTAGGTTTTTATAAAGAAAGGATGATCACCAATATTTTTCAATAGTAAAAAAGGTATAAATATTGTTAACTTTTTAAAGACACTTTGTAACAATTGAAATATTGTTCATCAAAAATCCATATACTTTTTGTTGATTTTTCAAAGAAAGACAAAAAACCTTGTCGAATCCGACAAGGTTTTTTGAACTATCTATTAATGATTTTTTAATTTTTCTAATTCCACTAAGAATTTATCATTTAATACTTTAATATACGTACCTTTCATACCTAAAGAGCGTGACTCAATTACTCCGGCACTTTCAAGTTTACGTAAAGCATTTACAATAACTGAACGTGTGATACCAACGCGATCGGCAATTTTGGATGCTACTAATAATCCTTCATGACCACTTAGCTCTTCAAAGATGTGCTCAATCGCTTCTAATTCACTATAAGATAAAGAGCTGATTGCCATTTGTACAACAGCTTTACTACGTGCTTCGCCTTCAATTTCTTCTGCTTTTTCACGAAGAATTTCCATTCCAACTACTGTTGCACCATATTCAGCTAAAATTAAATCGTCATCTTGGAAGTTTTCTTCTAAACGAGCCAAAATAAGTGTTCCTAATCTTTCTCCGCCACCAACGATCGGCACAATAGTCGTTAAACCATTAATGAATAGTTCTTTGTTTTCTACCGGAAATGCTGTATATTCACTTTCAATGCTTAAATTAGATGACGTTTCTTGAAGATTGAATAAGCTATTTGTATAAACTTCTGGGAATTGACGATCAACAAACATCTTTTTCATACGTTCATTTTCGATGTGTTGGTTAATACCTAATCCTAATAACTTTCCTCTTCTGCTTACAACATAAACGTTTGAGTCGATTACTTCACTTAACGTTTCAGCCATCTCTTTAAAATTAACTGGTTTACCAGCTGCATTTTGTAACATTGAGTTGATTTTTCTTGTTTTTTCAAGTAAGTTCATTAATTTGTTCCTCCTAGTAGGTACTATTAAGTTTCATGTCGAGTATAGTATCAACTGCTTCTTCACTTGAAAATAACGATTATGTGATTCTTTTTGAAATACCTACCATAACGGCAGCCATAAACACTAGTCAACCATTTTTACAAAATAAATTGACTTAAGTCTTTATTCTTTGATATTGTGCCCAGTTTTTCCTCAACATATTGAGGAGTGATAACGATTTTTTCCATAGTTATATCCGGTGCTTCAAAAGATAAATCTTCCAAAAGCTTCTCCAATATAGTATGCAATCTGCGGGCACCTATGTTATCTGTATTTTGATTCACATCATACGCTACTTCCGCAATCTTACGAATAGCTTCGTCAGAAAATTCTATTTGTATACCTTCTGTTTCTAATAAAGCGATATATTGTTTTATTAAGGCATGATCAGGCTCATGTAAAATCCGTTGGAAATCTTCTACAGACAGTTTTTTCAGCTCTACACGGATTGGGAATCTTCCTTGTAATTCCGGAATTAAATCCGATGGTTTTGCCATATGAAAAGCTCCCGCAGCAATAAATAAAACATGGTCCGTTTTAACCGCTCCGTATTTGGTTACAACCGTTGAACCTTCCACCACAGGAAGAATGTCTCTTTGAACACCTTCTCGCGATACGTCAGCTGATGAACCTCCCGAAGATTTACTTGCGATTTTATCTATTTCATCAATGAAAATAATACCCGATTGTTCTGCTCTTACAATAGCTTCTTGTGCTAATTCATCACTGTCAATCAGTTTCGATGCTTCTTCATTCGTTAAGACTTTTCTAGCTTCAGAAACAGTCAATTTTCTTTTTTTCCTTTTCTTTGGCATTAAATTACTTAATGCATCTTGCATATTCATGCCCATTTGTTCCATTCCGGAACCTTGAAGCATATCAAACATGGACGGCTGTTGCTCTTCAACTTCCACCGTCACTAACTCATTCTCTAATTCTCCGGCCAACAACTTTTCTTGAATGACCTTTCTTTTTTGCAGAAGAGTGGTTTCTTCCGTTTTCGCTTGATCTTCTTCTGTATCAGTTGAATTACCTCCAAAAAACATTTCAAATGGATTTTTCATTTGAGTGTTTTTCTTTGCTGAAGGAACTAATAATTCAACTAGACGTTTGTTAGCGTTAGCTTCTGCCACTTCTTTTACACTTTGGATTTTCTCCTCTTTTACCAGTCGAATGGACGTTTCCATCAAATCCCTTACCATGGATTCAACATCACGCCCCACATACCCCACTTCTGTGAATTTAGTGGCTTCCACTTTAATGAATGGAGCATTCACTAACTTGGCAATTCGACGAGCAATTTCTGTTTTTCCGACACCAGTGGGACCGATCATTAAAATATTTTTCGGTACCACTTCTTCACGTAAGTTTTCTTGTAATAAACTTCTTCTATATCGATTGCGAAGGGCAATGGCTACCGCACGCTTCGCCTCATTTTGTCCCACAATATATTGATCTAATTTCTCGACAATTTGTCTTGGAGTTAAGTTCGCAGATTTAGTATTCATCTTTATATTCACCTCGTTTTATAATTCTTCAATTATAATATTTGAGTTAGTGTAGACACATATTTCACCAGCAATTTCAAGAGCGGCTTTCGCTATGTCCCTCGCTGATAATGAGTCACCTGAATATCTCTTTAGTGCTCTTCCTGCACTTAATGCATAACTTCCCCCAGAACCAATTGCTAATACTCCATCATCTGGCTCAATCACTTCACCAGATCCAGAAACAAGTAATATGTTTTCTTTGTCCATTACAATTAGCATTGCTTCCAATTGTCTTAAAACTTTATCGTTTCGCCATTGCTTTGCCAGTTCAACTGCAGCTCTTTGAAGATTTCCGTTATACTCCTCCAGCTTCCCTTCAAACATTTCAAATAAAGTGAACGCATCTGCTACCGAGCCTGCAAAACCGGCTACTACATTTCCACGAAATAATCTTCTTACTTTTTTTGCGGTATGCTTCATTACAACCGCATTACCGAATGTCACCTGTCCATCCCCAGACATGGCACACTGTCCTTTATGATGTACGGCAAAAATCGTCGTTGCATGGAAATTTCCCATACAAACATCTCCTTTCATATTAGAGCCTTATGCTCTCGGATGTGAAGATTGATATACTTTTCGAAGCTGTTCTTTCGTAACATGAGTGTATACTTGCGTTGATGAAAGGTTTGAATGACCTAAAAGCTCTTGCACAGACCTTAAGTCCGCGCCGTTATTCAACAAATGCGTAGCAAAGCTATGCCTTAACATATGGGGATGGAGTTTCCCATCCTGACAAGCATTGTTAAACAAAGTCGTTAAAATATATCTAACGCCTCTGACCGTTAAAGGCTCACCCCGAAAATTAACGAATACACAATCATGTTTTTGCTGATTAACTAGTTCATTCCTTGCATTATTAATATACATATGCAAAGCATCCCTAGCATATTTACCAAAAGGAACATATCGGTCCTTTTTTCCTTTCCCATGCACTAGAATCGTCCCTAACGAAAAATCAATGTCCTGCAACTTCAATCCGCAACATTCGCTTACGCGTATACCTGTTGCGTATAACAATTCAAGTAGTGCTTTATCTCTTTTTCCCAGAGGTGTATCACACTTAATGGATTGAAATAAAGCTGTCATTTCTTCTTCATAAAGAAAATTCGGCAGTCTTCGTTCTTTTTTAGGCAATGAGACTTGGGAAAAAGGGTTTTCTAAAACATATTCTTCCCTCATTAACCATTTGAAAAAACTTCGTAAGCACGATGTTTTACGCGCTATAGACTTCTTAGCTAAGTTTCGATCATATAACTTTGTTAAGTATAGTCTTGCATCTAAATATGTAACAGCATGTAATCCTTCTATGTTTTGTTCAATTATGAACATAAAAAATTCATCGATATCACTTCGGTAATAATTAATAGTATGATCAGAGTAATTCTTTTCTAACTGTAAGTATTGTAAGAATGAAAGCGCTATTTCGCTTCGTTTCTGCATATTTAACACCTCACAAGGGCTACTAAATAGTAACACACTTTAATAGCCCTTGCAATTGTTATTAAAGATTTTTCACAAAGTTCTGAATTGTTTCCAGTGCTCGATTAGCGTGCATTTCATTACGCTCTTTTTTTCCTTTGATTTTTTGCGGTAATTCCGGAAATAATCCAAAATTCGCATTCATCGGTTGGAAATTTTTCGCGTTTGTTGTAGTAATATATTTAGCCATGCTTCCCATTGCTGTTTCAGCCGGGAATTCAATTGGTTCTTCACCAAGAGCCAACTTGGCTGCATTAATACCGGCAATTAATCCAGATGCTGCCGATTCAACATAACCTTCCACACCTGTCATCTGGCCTGCAAAGAATAAAGTCGGACAAGATTTCAACTGATAGGTTGCACGTAACACATTCGGTGAATTAATAAATGTATTACGGTGCATCACACCATATCGAACAATCTCCGCATTTTCTAATCCAGGAATTAACTGCAACACTTCTTTTTGCGGTCCCCATTTTAAATGTGTTTGAAATCCAACAATATTATAAAGGGTTCCTGCCGCGTCATCTTGACGTAACTGCACTACCGCATATGGTCGTTTACCAGTTCGAGGATCTTCTAATCCCACTGGCTTTAACGGGCCGAACAGCATTGTTTTCTTTCCTCTTGAAGCCATAACTTCTATCGGCATGCATCCCTCAAAGAAAATTTCTTTTTCAAATTCTTTTAACGGAACAGTTTCAGCTGTAACTAAAGCTTCATAAAATGCATTGAATTCCTCTTCATTCATCGGACAGTTGATATATGCTGCCTCCCCCTTATCATAACGAGATTTCACATATACCTTATCAAAATCAATACTATCTTTTTCAATAATAGGTGCAGCTGCATCATAAAAATACAAATGCTCTTCCCCTGTTAGCTCTTTGATTTGGACTGATAAATTTTGACTCGTTAAAGGACCTGATGCAATGATTGTAATCCCTTCAGGTATTTCCGTCACTTCTTCATTCACAACTGTAATATTTTCATGATTTTTTAATGTTTCAGTAATTTTACCGGCAAAATCATGACGATCTACAGCCAAAGCACCACCAGCAGGCACAGCTGCTTCATCTGCCGCTTTCATTATTAAAGAGTTTAAATGTCTCATTTCTTCCTTTAATACACCCACAGCATTCGTTAGTGTGTTTGCGCGCAGTGAGTTACTGCAAACTAATTCAGCGAATTGACTTGTATGGTGAGCTGGTGTCATCTTTACAGGTCGCATTTCAAATAAATTCACTTTAATTCCTCTATTAGCAAGTTGCCAGGCCGCTTCACTACCAGCAAGGCCCGCACCAATTACATTTACTGTTTTGACTGTCATATAAAAACCTCCGAATGAAGAAAAAATTGAATAGTTATCATAATTCATTTACTTATTAGTATGTACGAAAATGAAACTATTTTGGTGCGAACATTTACACCTAACTGCTTTTGGTAAAAGTAATTATAATATGAAACATGCTCAATCCATTTATAATGATATTCTTTCTATTCATTCATGTGGACTTTGTCCCAGTGACCTTAACTTTCTTATGAAAAAATAACGCCACTAAGGCCTTATCGATGTCTCATCTTAGTTAACAACCTTAACAAGTAGCAATTATACTTCTTCTGTTCGCATTTTGTCCATAGACACTTCACAAATATTTTTATTTTTAGACAGGAAAAAAGTAGGTGATTTTCCACCTACTTTTGTTGTCCTTCCTTATAGTCACATTCAACACATTGAACTTGGACACCTTTTTTGAGTTTTTTCTCAACAAGCATGCCATCACATTTTGGACATTTACGAGCAATCGGCTTGTCCCAAGAGATAAAATCACATTCCGGATATAAATTACATCCGTAAAATATTCGCCTTTTTTTACTTTTCCGCTCAATGATTTCCCCTTTTTCACATTTAGGACATTTAACACCAATTTCTTTCACGATTGCTTTCGTATTGCGACAATCCGGAAAATTGCTGCAAGCCATAAATTTCCCGTATCGTCCCATCTTATAAACCATCGGGCTGCCACATTGCTCACAGTCTTCTCCAGCCGGCTCATCACGAATTTCTACTTTTTCCATTTCAGCTTCCGCTTTTTCTAGAAGAGGTTCGAAATCACTGTAGAAATGATCAATCACTTTCCGCCAATTTTCGTTTCCTTCTTCAATATTGTCAAATTCCTCTTCCATTTTAGCAGTGAATTCGACATCGATAATGCCCGGGAAGAATTCCATCATTGATGCAAAAACAATCTCTCCCAACTCAGTTGGAACGAAACGTTTATTATCCAACGAAACATATCCACGTTTTTGAATGGTATCCAAAGTTGGCGCATAAGTCGAAGGTCTTCCGATGCCGAGTTCTTCAAGCGTCTTAACAAGCCTTGCCTCCGTATAGCGTGGCGGTGGTTGTGTAAAATGTTGTTTCGGTTCGATATCTTTCGAATAAACGATATCCCCTTCTTGCAAATCAGGAAGGATATTGTCCTTTTCTTCAACATTATCATCCGAACCTTCGACATATACCTTCATGAAACCTGGAAACTTCACTTTGGAGCCGTTTGCCCGAAAAAGGATATCGTTATTGTTTAAATCCACACTCATTGTATCCAGAATGGCGGGCGCCATTTGACTAGAAACGAAGCGCTCCCAGATTAATTTGTATAAACGAAGCTGATCTCGTGATAAATATTCCTTTACAGATGAAGGCTCCTTCAATGTACTTGTTGGACGGATTGCCTCATGCGCGTCTTGTGTTTTTCCTTGTTTTTTCTCTTTGCGTTTTTCCGCTAATACATATTCTTTACCATACGTATTTTCAATATATTGCATGCATTCTGCAACAGCTACATCGGAAATTCTTGTTGAATCTGTTCGCATATACGTAATTAAACCAACCGTTCCTTCTTTACCTAAATCAATTCCTTCATATAATTGTTGCGCTAGCATCATCGTCTTTTTTGCACGGAAATTTAATTTTCTGGCTGCCTCTTGTTGTAAGGAAGAAGTCGTGAATGGTAAAGCGGCATTACGTTTTCTTTCTTTTTTAGTAACCGCTGTCACTGTAAACTCATTACCTTTAAGCGCACTTAAGATTTCTTTTACATCTTCCTCCGATTGTAAGTTGCGCTTTTCATTCTTAAAGCTAAAGAAAGAGCCCGTAAATGTTTCTGTTCCTTTCAGAAACTCAGAACCGATTGTCCAATATTCTTCTGGAACAAATGCCTGGATTTCTTGTTCCCTTTCAATGATCAGTCGTAAAGCCACCGACTGAACGCGGCCTGCACTTAAGCCTTTTTTGACTTTCTTCCATAATATTGGACTGATATTATAGCCCACTAAACGATCTAGTACTCGCCTAGCTTGCTGTGCATCTACTAAATTCATATTAACCGGACGTGGGTGTTTAAATGATTCTTTAATGGCATCCTTTGTGATTTCATTAAATACGACGCGGCAGCTTGAATTGGCATCCAAATCGAGAGAGTTCGCTAAATGCCATGCAATCGCTTCACCTTCACGGTCTGGATCGGCTGCTAGATATACTTTTTTAGCTTTTTTAGCTGCTGTTTTAATTTCTTTCAATACAGGACCTTTTCCGCGAATGGTGATGTATTTAGGTTCATAATTATGTTCTATATCAACACCCATTTGGCTCTTTGGTAAATCTCGGACATGCCCCATGGATGCTTTCACTTTATACTTTTTACCAAGGTACTTTTCGATTGTTTTTGCCTTGGCTGGTGATTCCACTATGACAAGGTAATCTGACATGCAAAATCCTCCTTAAGAGGGAATTATAAATCTTCACTATTATTAATCAAAAAAAAACGGTTTGTCAATCTTAATCTTTCCATCCATCTTCAACAGATGGAATTTTTATCATCTATTTACTGTATTTTCTTATTAAATGTGGACATTTTATTACATTTTTTTCATATAAACACTTATTGTAAAAAATATGCTTGAAGCTCAATTTATAGTATATTGAATAATATTTCAACATATTTTGAATTTTTTCTAGTAATTTTCTTACAAACTTCATAAATACAACTTTTCTTCGGCATTATTCGACAAATAGCGATTCAAATTCATCTGTAATATCCTGATATGTTTGTACTAATTTTGCTCCCTCCTGCAGCAATCGATTAGTTCCGACAGACTGCAAACTCGTAACGTTTCCGGGCAAAGAAAACACTTCTTTCCCTTGCTCTAATGCTTGATAAGCCGTAATAAGCGAGCCACTTCTTTCCTTCGCCTCTACGACAAACGTACCATCACTGATTCCACTGATAATTCGATTGCGTAATGGAAACATCCAAGGTTCCGGCTTTCGAAATGGCGGAATTTCCGACAACACTAACTGTTCTTCCATCATATGTAGTGCTAAGGACGTATTCTCCTTCGGATAGATATTGAATAGACCTCCTCCTAACACAGCGATTGTTTTACCACGATGATGTATTGTCTCTTTATGCGCACATGCATCAATACCCATTGCTAGTCCACTCACAATGGTATAGCCTTTCTCAATCAGTCCAGGGACAATCTTCCTTAACGCTTCTTGCCCATATGCAGATGGCTTTCTGGTCCCTACAACGGCCAATATTTTCTGTTCATGCAAGAGTTGGACATTTCCTTTCATATAGATAATCCACGGAGGATTACAGAGATGCTTTAAACGTTCCGGATAATCCTCATCAAATATGGTAGTGATTTGTATATTATTTCTTTGATACTGTTGCACTTTTTCATGAATATCAATTGAGTGGAGATCGTGGTAAAAGAGAGAAGTTTTTGAGTGAGGAGATTGTGGTAAATATGTCAGCCAATCATACAAATTGTTAGCAAAAAGATTATTAAGTGTTACATCATCTTGTAAAATTCGATAGATTCCTTTCCATCCTATTCCTCGGCAATGCTGCAATAATAGCAATCGTTTTGTTAATTCGTCCATTGAGACGCCTCCCGGATATTGTTCATAAAAGAGAGGGAGGGACTAGACAAGCACTGAAGCTAAAACATCTAACACTGCTGCCTAACATGAGCTTGTCTAATGAACGCATACATATGATGGTTGATGTACAATCAGTCTCTTTCGTCCCTCTCATTCTCCCTTAATGTGTTTTACAAACGTCGTATAAATTCTTTTCCTTTAAAACAGCAATTAATGTTTCTCCCATGACTGATGGTGTCTCAGCCACTTTAATTCCACAAGCATTCATTACCCGGATTTTCTCATCTGCTGTTCCTTTACCTCCGGAAATAATAGCACCCGCATGTCCCATTCGTTTTCCAGGAGGAGCTGTACGCCCACCAATGAATCCTACAACCGGCTTTGTCATATTCTCCTTTACCCATTCAGCCGCTTCTTCTTCCGCTGTTCCCCCTATTTCACCGATCATGATGACGGCGTATGTTTCCGGGTCATCATTGAATGCCTTTAATACATCAATGAAATTAGTGCCGTTGACCGGATCTCCCCCGATACCGACAGCTGTTGTTTGCCCTATCCCCGCTTGGGATAATTGGTGAACCGCTTCGTAGGTCAATGTTCCAGAGCGAGAGACAACTCCTACATGACCTTTTGTATGGATATATCCCGGCATAATGCCGATTTTGCATTCATCGGCTGTAATAATGCCTGGACAGTTCGGACCGACCAAAACGGTTTTCTTCCCTTCCAAATAACGCTTAACTTTTACCATATCCAACACAGGAATATGTTCAGTAATACAGATAGCTAAATCCAGTTCAGCCTCTACCGCCTCCAAAATCGCATCAGCCGCAAAAGGAGCAGGTACATAAATAACAGAGGCAGTCGCACCTGTCTGTCGAACTGCATCACTTACAGTATTAAAAACCGGGACTCCTTCAATTACCGTACCACCTTTACCCGGCGTAACTCCTCCGACGATTTTTGTACCGTACTCAAGCATTTGTTTTGTATGAAATCGAGCTGTAGAGCCTGTAATTCCTTGTACAATAACTTTAGTATCTTTATTAATGAATACACTCATGATTATCCCCCAATCTCTTGACCTATTAAAGTTACAATCTTTTGAGCTCCATCAGCCATAGATTCAGCTGTTGTTATTGCAATTCCCGAATTACGCAAAATCTCTTTTCCTAATTTCACATTCGTTCCTTCAAGACGAACTACAAGCGGAACGGAAAGTCCCACTTCTTTCGCAGCTGCCACAACACCTTCGGCAATCACATCACACTTCATGATTCCCCCAAAAATATTAACGAAAATGCCTCTCACTTTCGAATCTGATAGAATGATTTTAAAGGCTTCTGTCACTTTCTCTTTTGTTGCACCGCCCCCTACATCCAAGAAGTTGGCAGGTTCTCCGTTATAATGCTTAATGATATCCATAGTGGCCATCGCTAATCCTGCACCGTTTACCATACAGCCTATATTTCCATCTAATGCGATATAGCTTAAATCATATTTAGACGCTTCTATTTCCTTCACATCTTCTTCCTCTAAATCACGAAGTGCAACAATATCTTTATGCCGCATCAATGCATTTGCATCAAAATTTAATTTTGCATCCAAAGCCATTACTTCACCCTCACCCGTAACAACCAATGGATTAATTTCCGCAATCGAACAATCTTTTTCTATATAAGCCTTATACAATCCCAACATAAAGGCAACAGCCTTTCCGATTAATTCATTTGGGATGTTGATATTAAAGGCAATTCTTCTAGCTTGAAATCCAGTTAATCCAACTACCGGATCAATTATTTCTTTAAAAATTTTCTCCGGTGTTTTTTCCGCTACTTCTTCAATTTCCGTCCCACCCTCTTCAGATGCCATTAAGACCACACGAGAAGTAGCGCGATCTAATACTAAACCTACATAATACTCTTTCTTAATATCACAACCTTCTTCAATCAGTAAGCGTTTTACTTCCTTTCCTTCAGGACCAGTTTGATGAGTAACGAGTGTTTTCCCTAAAATCTCTGTTGCATATGTACGAACTTCATCTAAACTTCTTGCAACCTTCACTCCACCAGCTTTTCCACGGCCACCAGCATGGATTTGAGCCTTTACTACACAAATTTGCGAACCTAACTCTTTTGCTGCTTCCACGGCTTCTTCCACAGAAAAGGCTACTCTGCCATTCGGCACAGCTACTCCATAATTTCTGAGGATCTCTTTACCTTGGTATTCATGGATATTCATCCCTCATCCTCCTGTCATTTACTGAATTTCAGAAAAATCATCCCAATTGTCTACATGACTGGTACGCTTAGTATGATTTTTAAGTTGCTATGTTTTTCTAATTGTATAAAAAGTGAAAATTGTTGTCTAGTATGATTTGTTAAAAAATGTAAAAATATATTTTTTCTTCTCCTTATTTGCTTATATTTTAAGCCTGTCCTTACTTATTCACCGATTCTTTTCTTTTTAAACATTTGACACAAGAAAAGCCCAAGCCGACGTATGAGAGTCACAACGCCGAAGGCATAAGGACGTGACGCTTTTAGTCGTTGTGACTTACCATTGACTTATCGTAGGGAGGATGCTGAAGTTCACGCCAGACGCGATTACATTTCATTCAAAGCGATCCACAAATCGAGAATTTTATCATTTCCTAAAAATGAAAAAAGAACGAAAAGCTATGATGAAGTGCTTTTCGTTCTTTTTCCAACTTCACGGTCCACATTATATATGTAGGCAAATACTTCCGCCACCGCTTCATACAGCTCCGAGGGAATACTTTCATTAATATTTAACTTTCCAAGCAATTCTGTTAAAGAAGCATCTTCTTGAATCGGTATATCATTGTCTTTTGCAAGTTCAATAATAGATTCAGCAATTTTCCCTTTTCCTTTCCCAACCAATTTAGGCGCATTATCATTTTCTTGATCATATTTTAATACGATTGCTCCTTTTCTTTTTTCACTCATATTTTTATATCCACTCCATTATAAGCAGCCGCACCCAAAATCTTACTATTCTGACTATGATTCGAACGCTTGAAAGATGTATTCATTTTCGGTTCTTCAAATGTAACAGCAGATAATTGATAGCCTATTTCTTTCAATTTATCTTTGAATTGTGCAAAATGTGGGCTTGCTATCTCTTTTAAATCATTCGCCTGTTTATTTATGATACATATTTTCAGAACCGCATTTTGAACCACCATATCTATGACTATTTCATCTATATTTTCTAATTGCAAATAAAATAAAACGCGACAATAGGACGGATCAATACTTCCATCTTCCTTTTTTCTGCCACTCCATCTTATTGTGACCTCACTTGAGGAAAGCGGAAAAGAAACAGGCAATTGCACAAATATATTTTGTATCGGTCCAGACGATTGTGAAAGTAGTTGTTGACCCATAATTTTATGGACCAGCTGTTCAGCGTTTTCTTTCGTAAAAGAAGAGGAAGATTCATATAGCAGTTTCATCAATAGTGGCTTTAATGTAAGTAATTCCGCTTCATTGATGATACCTACTTTGTCCATATTCGCTAAATAATTTTCAAATCCTGAACCGAACAAACGTAGAGTATTTTTTATTTCGGTCGCTAAAGGAGATGTTTTTGCCATAGACAGCGCTGCTGCTTCTTCCTGAAAAAATCTGCGAATAATCTGTTCTTCACCAACTGAAGACTGTCCTTCACCATATCGCACTAACATATTAGCCAAATGCGCTTTACCCTGCTGCAAACCATTCTTCTGCCCCGATGCTGAAGAAAGCATCTGTAAAAACGAATGTGAAGCTACCACATCGTTATGCTTCAAACCAACATATGTAAACAAATGCTTACTGATTTTCTCCATCAATTGTTGATTCCCTGGCATAGAACGTAACGCTTCACCTATATTTTCCCCACTCCGTTGCAGTTCACTTTGTATTTGCTTCCATAATGTTGCTTCTGCACTTTGCGGCTGTATATTCTTCATATTGTCTTTCACAGCCTTCAATAGCTGAACAAAAGCTCCATTGGGTTTCTGACCTTGGCTTATTTGCTGAAGAAGTTGAATGATTTCTTTCACTTGCTGATTTTTGGCCATTGTTTGATTGACTTGTAGCATTTGTAAACTCTTTTCAATTGTTTCACCGGAACTTGCCTGTTTGGAAACGAAGCCTACATCTTGCAGAAAACGAAACATTTCCATTTGGTCAGCCTTTTCGCCAGCTAACCAAGTCGATACCGCTTTTTGCAAACTTTGGTGTGCCATTTTTTCTGCATTTGTAGATGAAAAATGAGTCAATAACGCTTTCATTGCCAATTCTGTCTCACTTGCCCCTCGGTCGATTCCTTTTAATAGATTGGAAAAAAGCGACTGAAGGGATGTCTTATTTCCCACTGCTTCAATCGCTTTGTATGCAACTTTTGTCATAGGTAAGGAAAGATCATTCATTACCTTCAACACCTGTACAGTTTCCTTCATATTATTGGATTCAATAGCCCACTGAACGGTCTGAGACATCATTTCCTTATTCACAGGTATATTATTTTTCACAAAAAAGGTTGCTAACGTTAGCGCCTCTTTCGATTGTGAAAGCGAAAAATGCTTTAATAATAATTGAGCCATATCTTTCAATGATTGTGCGGGACTATCATGTGGCAATACGTTCAAAATAGTTGTACCTTCACCATTTTGAACCTGAAATAAATATCTTTCTCCCGAAACAATTGGTGCATCTAATTGCGCCATCAATTTTATCTGTCCAATACTGATTTCCGCCATTTGACTACTGTATATGTGCTGAACTTTGCCATAAATCATTTGCCCATTCCTCAATGTTACCGTAGAAGTTGCTGTATTATTTGGCGGAAGCAAATTTTGCACAAAACTGGTAGATGTCATACACTCACTCCCCTTCCTCATCGACTAAAAAATCAGAATTTAAACTCTCTGGGAATGTTCAGAAAGGTCATCCCCCTAAAACTTTTGGTGAGAAAGATTTTGGAGTTTAAAGTATTCCTTTTATTTGCTGCCTTATAAAACGTTTTTCAAAAAACGGTCGCAACCCTTTAGCGGCAATAAATGTAGAACCGAAAAGACAAAAAAGAAACAAGCAAGAACCTTTCTTTTTGTTTCGATGAAAAATGAGCGTTTGGAGCATCTGAAAAGTCATTTCAGATGCTCCTTTTTAACAACTATTGACCTATTATTCACCATGATTTTGGCAAATGTCTCTAACGGGAGCAAAGCTAATACGATGCCAAGGCGTTGGCCCATATTTCTTCAATCCTTCAAGATGTTCTTTCGTGCCATATCCCATATTGTTTTTAAAACCATAGTAAGGATATTGCTCATCGTAATCGCTCATCATAGCATCACGTGTCACTTTTGCTACAATGGAAGCAGCAGAAATGGATACACTTCGTGCGTCGCCTTTAATAATTGATTCCTGCGGAACTTCTAAAGGCAGCTTCATCGCATCAATCAAGACATAATCCGTTTTGATTTCCAATGCATATATAGCCTCTAGCATCGCTTTTTTTGTTGCCTCATATATATTGATGGAATCGATGAGATCGTTATGTACAATGCCAATCCCAACCGCTAAGGCATGTTCCATAATTTCTTCATAATATTGTTTTCTTTTGGCTTCATTAATTTTCTTAGAATCATCTAACCCCAATAATGTAAAATCTTTCGGCAAGATTACCGCAGCTGATACGACAGGACCAGCTAACGGACCACGACCGACTTCATCCACACCGGCTATATATTGAAAGCCTTGCTCCCAAGCCGCTCGTTCAAACGATGTCATTTCCACCCATTTTTCTTTCAATTTTTGCTGTTGGTTATACTTTCTCTCCCATGCACTGACTAAGCTTTGCACACCTTTTCGGTCATCCGATTTACACGCTAGTAAGAATGGGTCTTGACACTCCTGAACGTCTTCTAATAACATACGGATTTCTTTAATGCTTTTTTTCTTCGTCACATTTTTTCACACTTTCTCATATTTTTTATCGGCCTTATACTAAAAAAATAAAGCTCCTTATACAGGAGCTTACAGTTGGCTTACTTCAATTGGCGGGACTTCAAATGTAAGCCTGCCTAATCGTTCCGCTCGAACTTCCCGAATGACAAGTTCTGCGGTTTTATCATAATCAATTGTTGCACGACTAGCAAGAACACCACGATTTTTTCCAATCATATCAAACAATTCAACAATATCTTCTGGAATCTCTGTTAGCTGATATCGTTCCTTCAGCGCTTCCGGATATTCTCGTTCTAAAAAGCGTAACGCATAAACCGCCAGTTCTTGCTGGTTCAAGATGGTATCCTTAATCGCACCGGTAACCGCCAAGCGTTGCCCAACCTCTTGGTCCTCGAATTTAGGCCACAGAATTCCCGGAGTATCTAACAACTCCAATTCTTTGCCGACTTTAATCCATTGTTGCGCTTTCGTTACACCCGGTGTGTTTCCGGTTTTGGCAATATTCTTCTTTGCTAAACGATTAATGAATGTTGATTTGCCGACATTTGGAATACCAACAATCATTCCACGGATTGCTCGCGGTTTAACACCTTTCGCTTTTAAGCGATCGAATTTCTCTTTCAAAATCACCTTAGAAACGCTTGTAATTTGTGCTAAGCCTTCACCGGCTTGTGAATTGATTGCCAATGCTTTTACACCCTGATTAGCAAAATAATCCAACCACAACGCTGTTTTCTTCGGGTCAGCCATATCTGCTTTGTTCAATAAAATTAAACGAGGCTTATGCTGAATAATTTCATCAATCATCGGATTACGAGAGGATAATGGTAATCTCGCATCGACTAATTCATAAATAATATCTACTAATTTTAGCTTCTCTGTAACTTCACGTCTAGCTTTGGCCATATGGCCGGGAAACCATTGAATTGTCACTTATAGGTCTCCACCTTTCTTATTTTACAATTCTTATATCACTAATTGGCCAATACACAATGCTTGTTTTGCCCAATACTTCATCCATTGAAACAAACCCGATATGTCTCGAGTCTTTGGAGTTGCGGCGATTATCACCCATTACAAACAAATAGCCTTCCGGAACAGTATCTTGACCAGTCAATTCACTTAACGTAAAATCCTCTGTCAAGGTGCCCCCATCAAACAATTCAGATTTATATTCATCTAAATAAGGTTCTTCGATTGCTTCTCCATTTATATACAATTGATCATCTCTATATTCAACTGTATCTCCAGGTAAACCGATGATACGTTTAATATAGTCTTTCCCTTCAGGAGCATGAAAAACGACAATATCAAATCGGTCCGGATCACCTAAAGTATAACCTATCTTGTTAACAATCATGCGGTCTTGATCATGCAACGTAGGCATCATGGAATACCCATCCACGACGATTGGCGCCAATAAAAAATAACGAATTACAACAGCCAATACAACAGCAATCAATAACGCTTTAATCCATTCCCAAATTTCTTTTTTTTGTTTTGTCATACCACTTCTCCACCAACTTATAAAGATTATTTTTTATCTGTTTCTTCAGTTGCTTTCAAATCTATGCCTAGATTATATGTAGTATATCATCAATGATGTCCCAGCGTTATTGTAAGAGCATTGGATTCTTAACGCAAAGATACCATTGAACACGTTCAATTCGTATGTATAATGTTAAAAAAGAGCTTGATAAACAAGCTCTTTTTCGTTGCATTAGTTTATTTCCATCATTATCAGCTAAGCTGCTAGTTTCGGAAAATTAGCGAATCTCTTTGATACGAGCCGCTTTACCACGAAGGCTACGTAAGTAGTAAAGTTTTGCACGACGTACTTTACCGCGACGAACCACTTCAAGGTTTGCAATTTTTGGTGTGTGTACTGGGAATGTACGCTCAACGCCTACACCGTAAGATACTTTACGAACTGTAAATGTTTCGCTGATTCCGCCACCACGACGCTTAATAACTACACCTTCGAATAATTGGATACGCTCACGAGTTCCCTCTACTACCTTAACGTGTACACGTACTGTGTCACCAGGACGGAAAGACGGAAGGTCTGTGCGTAACTGTTCTTTAGTGATTTCATGAATTAATTGTTGCATCGTTTTCTTCTCCTCCTACAGACGCTCTTGTATGTCATCTTTTATGCATACAGCGGAACATCGTGATAAGTGACTTAGTTCTTCTAAATCACAGAAATTATCTTAACATACATAGAGTAGTAATGCAATAGGCCATTACTGCTTTTTAATTTCTTCCAGCCATTTTTTCTGTTGTGGATTTAGTTCAATATGTTCCAACAAATCTGGTCGACGCATCCACGTTCTTCGCAGACTTTCTTTCATTCGCCATTCTTCAATCAGCTTATGATTACCGGACGTCAATGTCTCAGGTACCTTCATTCCTCTAAAATCAGCCGGTCTTGTATAATGAGGATGTTCCAGTAATCCGGAAGAATACGAATCCTGTATAGGGGAATCCTCATTGCCTAATACACCCGGCAATAAACGAACCACGGCATCAATGACAACCATCGCTCCCAATTCCCCTCCTGTAAGCACGTAGTCACCTAATGAAATCTCATCTGTCACGACATGCTCACGAATACGTTCATCATATCCTTCATAATGACCGCACACAAAAATTAGATGCTCTTCTTGCGCCAATTCTTCCGCTTTCTTTTGCGTAAACCTTTCCCCTTGAGGGCAAAGCAAAATAACACGTTGTTTTGTGGCTTGATTTTGCTGCTGCAAATCCTCTACAGCATCAAAAATCGGTTGAGCTTTCAACACCATTCCCGCTCCTCCTCCGTAGGGATAATCATCCACTACGCCATGTTTGCTATCGGAATAATCACGGAAATTGACGACATTATAAGAAGCTGCCCCTTTTTCTTTTGCTTTATTCAAAATAGATGAGCCTAATACCCCTGAAAACATTTCTGGAAAAAGCGTTAATACATCAATTTTCATTATAATAACCCTTCCATAGGTGTAATTGTAATCTTCTTGTTGATAACATCTATTTCTCTCACAATTTCATCAATGTAAGGGATCAATATATCTTTTCCCTTTTTAGCTTGAATGACCCATACATCATTGGCTCCAGGGGTTAAGATTTCACGAATTTTCCCTAGCTCTTCCCCAGCATCCGTTACTACTGTACAACCGATGATTTCATGGAAATAATATTCATTTTCATCAAGCTCACCTAAATAAGATTCTGGCACCTTTAAGACACCCTCTTTAAATCTTTCTACTTGATTGACATTGTAGTAGCCCTCGAATGTCAGTAAGTCAAAGTTTTTGTGTCTACGGTGAGAAGCGACCTTTAATTGTACAGGCGCTTCATTTGCTCCTTGAAATAAAAACAAGGTATTACCTACTTTGTATCTTTCATCCGCAAAATCTGTACGAGAAATAACCCGTACTTCCCCCTTAATTCCATGTGTATTGACGATTTTTCCGACATTAAACCATTTTTCCAAATTTTACACCTCTAACGTATTTCAGTTACTTTTCCATCAGTAATGACGATTGTTTTCGTTTTCATAAGTTCGTCCCAATCGCTTCCTATTTCAACATCAACAAGCGCCTGTACTTCCCGTTCTTTCAGTTCACTTCCGATTGGAAGAATGTTGAGTTGTTCTACTTTAAAATCAAGTAATTTAATTTTTTCCGTACGATTATTTATTTCTTTTTCAAAATGCGATCGCAACGTCAGCAATTGACTCTTTTTCAATTTTTCAAGCTTTTTCATTTCAAACTTTAATTGGTCTATTTCTTTTTGTAAACGAATTTGCTGCTTCTTATATTTGTCGAGGAGTTGATTCTTGCTTGTATCAGTCAAAATTTGCTTAACACTAATGGTTTGAAGAATCTTCATGTTAGCCCCTCCTATTTCTTAAAATTGACAGAGTATGTATCATCTTTATATTTTATCATACCAAAAAAGGAGGGGTATTAGCCCTCCTATTCGGAAATCTCTAGATAGATTTTTTTTTGCTGCGTTGATCCTGCTGCATATATAACAGTTCGAATCGCCTTAGCTACACGCCCTTGCTTGCCGATTACCTTCCCCATATCTTCTTTATGAACGGATAAAGTATACGTAATGCGGCTGTCATCTTCAGCCATTTCCACAGAAACGGCTTCTGGATGATCAACAAGAGACGTTACAATTGTTTTGATGAGTTCTGTCATCATTTAGTGCTAATTATTTAGCGTTTTTAGCATTGTGGAATTTTTCCATAATGCCTTCTTTTGAAAGTAAGTTACGAACTGTATCAGATGGTTTTGCACCGTCTTGTAACCATTTAAGAGCAAGCTCTTCGTTGATTTCAACTTTTGCTGGTTGAGCAACTGGGTTGTAAGTTCCTACTACTTCGATGTAACGTCCATCACGTGGAGAACGAGAATCTGCTACTACGATACGATAGAAAGGAGTTTTTTTAGCTCCCATACGTTTTAAACGAATTTTTACTGCCATTTTAATAAGCACCTCTTCTAATTAGTTTCACACAAGATATTATATTATCAAACGTGTTTATAGTTTGTAAAGGTTTTTTTCTTAACAGTGTAAAAAACCTTACATGAAAGGGAGTTTGAAACCTTTCTTCTTCCCTTTTTGCATGTTTGTCATTTGTTTCATCATTTTCTTCATTTCATCAAATTGCTTCAACAGACGGTTTACTTCTTGAATGGATGTTCCGCTGCCTTTTGCAATGCGTCGTCTGCGACTCGCGTTAATGATTTCTGGGTTGACTTTCTCTTGAGCAGTCATCGATTTAATGATTGCTTCTACATGACCAATTTGCTTCTCATCAATTGAAATATTATCTAAACCTTTCAACTTGTTAGCACCTGGTAACATTTTCAGAAGGTCATCAAGCGGTCCCATATTACGAACTTGGCCTAGCTGTTCTAGGAAATCATCAAAAGTGAATGATTGCGTGCGCATTTTATGCTCAAGCTCTTTCGCTTTTGCTTCATCAACATTTGATTGTGCTTTTTCAATAAGTGTAAGCACATCACCCATACCGAGAATACGAGAAGCCATTCGCTCAGGATGGAAAACTTCAAGCGCATCCAACTTTTCACCCATACCTATGAACTTAATCGGTGTATTTGTGACAGAACGGATAGATAACGCTGCCCCACCACGAGTATCGCCATCAAGTTTCGTTAAAACAACACCCGTAAGACCTAGCTGTTCATTAAAGCTTTGAGCAACATCGACTGCACTTTGACCCGTCATACTATCTACCACTAGGAAGATTTCATCAGGGTTGGCAATTTCTTTAACCTCTTTCAGCTCGGTCATTAACGTTTCGTCTATGTGAAGTCGACCGGCTGTATCGATCAGAACATAGTCACAGTGCTCTTCTTTCGCTTTAGCGATAGCTTGTCTCGTAATTTCTACGGGACTTACTTGATCGCCCAGTGAAAACACCGGCATATCAAGCTGCTTACCAAGCGTTTCTAACTGTTTGATTGCTGCCGGACGATAAATGTCTGCAGCGACTAATAAAGGTTTGCGGTTATATTTTTTTCGTAATAAGTTCGCCAGCTTACCAGTAGTTGTCGTTTTACCTGCCCCTTGTAAACCTACCATTAGAATAACAGTAGGGGGACGGTTTGAAACAGCAATCTTACTTTGTTCGCCACCCATTAGGTCCGTCAATTCTTCCTTTACGACTTTAATAACCTGTTGTCCAGGCGTTAAGCTTTTCAGAACTTCTTGACCTACTGCGCGTTCACTGACACGCTTTACAAAATCTCGTACAACCTTAAAGTTTACGTCCGCCTCCAAAAGAGCGAGTTTAACTTCCCTCATCATCTCTTTAACGTCAGCTTCGGAAACCTTTCCTTTACCACGAATTTTTTGCATCGTACTCTGCAGTCGGTCGGCTAATCCTTCAAATGCCATGCATGCCGCCTCCTAATCTAATTTCTCGAGCTCAGCAATAATTGTTAGCATTTCACTTGTCTCAATCGAAGATTGTTTTACTTCTTGAGTTAGTTGATCTAACAGCTCCGTTCGCTGTTGAAATTTTTCAAATAATAGAAGCTTTGCCTCATATTCCTCTAGCATTGCTTCCGTTCTTTTTATATTATCATAAACTGCTTGCCGACTAACATTGTATTCTTCGGCAATTTCGCCAAGGGAGAAATCATCTAAATAATATAGCGCCATGTAACTTTGTTGCTTTTCTGTTAACAACGATTGATAAAAATCATATAAATAATTCATCCTCGTTGTTTTTTCAACTGTCATGTTGCTACCTCCCTTATGTTAAGTAAAACACCTTTACAAACCATAGTTTACATATAAAAGGTGCCTAAGTCAAGGGATTTCGATATTATTAATGATTGTTCTTTCCCGCACAGGAAAGAAGGCATTCAGCGCTTCATCCACACTAAATGCCTTTCCTAATATTACGCTTCTTTATCGATAATTTCCGAGAATAAGCCGTACACATATTTCTCTGCATCAAATTCTTGCAGATCATCCATCTTTTCACCTAGACCGACGAATTTAACCGGAATACCCAGTTCATTGCGGATTGCCAGCACAATCCCACCCTTTGCAGTTCCATCCAGCTTCGTTAAAACAATGCCGGATACATCCGTTACTTCTTTGAACATTTTTGCTTGTACAAGGGCATTTTGACCTGTTGTCGCATCCAATACAAGCAACACTTCATGAGGGGCTCCTGGAATTTCTCTTTCGATGACCTTCTTCACTTTTTCCAGTTCTTTCATCAAGTTTACCTTATTTTGAAGTCGACCGGCTGTATCACACAGAAGAACATCCACATTACGAGAGCGCGCCGCTTGAACCGCATCGAACATAACCGCTGCCGGATCAGAACCGGAAGCCTGCTTCACGACATTAACGCCTACTCGTTCTCCCCATACCTCTAATTGCTCGATTGCACCGGCACGGAACGTATCACCCGCTGCCAACATGACATTCTTGCCTTCACTTTTAAACTTATGCGCCATTTTACCTATCGTCGTTGTTTTGCCGACACCATTTACACCAACAAATAAAATGACCGTTAAATCTTTTTGCATATTAATGGATGGATCAACATCATCTTCATGACGATAAATTTCAACTAATTTTTCCGAAATGACTGATTGTACTTCTTTTGTATCTTGGATATTGCGAAGCTTCACTTCTTTTTTCAGCTCTTCAATTAGCTCCATAACTGTATTGAAACCAACATCGGCCGTTATTAAAATTTCTTCCAGTTCCTCAAAAAATTCTTCATCGACCTTACGATAACGAGCCACCAGTTCATTCACTTTGCCGGCAAATGAATCTCTCGTTTTTGTCAATCCTTGTTTAAACTTTTCACTCGCCTGATCGGTCGTTGTTGTAAATTTTTCTTTTAATTTTTTAAAAAAACTCATACATTCACTTCCTATTTCTTCTGTTCTACCGTTTCTGTCCCCTCTAATCTAACAGAAACTAATTTCGAAACGCCAGATTCTTGCATGGTGATACCGTACAATACGTCTGCTGCCTCCATTGTGCCTTTTCGGTGTGTGATGACAATAAATTGCGTCTCTTCACTGAATCGCTTTAAATACTGACTGAAGCGGTGTACATTCGCCTCATCTAGTGCTGCCTCTACTTCATCCAGAACACAGAAAGGCACTGGACGCACGATTAAGATAGAAAATAATAATGCGATGGCCGTCAATGCTCGCTCCCCACCAGAAAGCAGACTCAAGTTTTGCAACTTCTTGCCAGGCGGCTGTGCAATAATATCCACCCCAGTTGTCAATAAATCATTCGGATCAGTCAATTTCAGCTGTGCTCGTCCTCCACCAAACAATTGTTGGAAAACACCTTCAAATTCACGACTGATAGCTGTAAATGTTTCATCAAAACGGCGCTTCATCTCCACATCCATTTCATCAATGACTTGGAAAAGCGTATCTTTCGCTTCTGTTAAATCTTCTTTTTGTTCCGTTAAGAAGGTGAAGCGTTCATACACTCGTTCATATTCATCAATTGCCCCAAGATTGATGGTACCCAGTTCTTCGATAGCCAATTTAATCAATTTCACTTTGCGCTGTGCTTCTTCCGGTGTTGCTGTCAGACTAAATTGTTCTTTGGCCGCTTCATACGTTAACGCATACTCTTGTTGAAGATGTTGTAATCGATTCTCTAGTTCAACGTCCAAACGGTTGATTTTCACTTCTTCATCTTTCAACGCCTCAACATGGCCTTTATAAATTCGTTGCAGTTCCTTTAATTCAAGTTCTGCATCTTCAAGCGTCATTTGCAGATGATTACGTTCTGCTCTTCTTGAGGCAATAAGCTCCACCGTCTGATTTTTATCATTCAGCTTCTGCTTCGCTGCATCTTCAAGCTGCTGCTCACCACTCTCATTATGCTCCATGTTGTTAAACAATAAATGCATATCTTCTTTCGCCTCGCGCTCTTTCATTTCCCATCCATCAAGGTCCTGAAGCAAGCGATTATGCGTCTCTTGAAGATGCTGCAGCTGACCATTCTTTGTCGCAAAAAGAATTCTCAATTCATTGATTTCATTCGTCGCAACATCTTTAGACGTTTGTTGAAGTTGTTTCTTCTGTGTCAATTCATCAATAGAGTCTTTTCTTTCTTTCAGCGTGACTGTCCACTGATTGAGCAACTCATTCAATTGCTGTAAACGATGTTCTTTTTGCAATCTTTCTTCAAGTAGCGCTGTTTTTTCATGATCATACAAGGAAAGACGATCATTCATATTACGTTCTTCAATCTCTACTTCACGCAACTCACTCTTTAAACCATGTTCCTGTAAACGCATTTCTTCCTGAGAAGCACGCATATTTTCTTCCATCGACGTTTCAGCAGCAATTTCTTCTTTTAATCGTTTTACGTCTTGCTCTAGTTGTTCCGTTTTCTTCTGCATTAACGGAAGCTTATTATTCAATTCCTCCAGTTCTCCTTTACGAGATAAGAGTGAATAATTTTTCCCTTTAGAAGCGCCACCTGTCATACTACCGCCCGGATTGACAACATCTCCCTCTAAAGTCACAATACGATAGCGATACTGTATCGTTTTAGCTAATTCATTTGCTCCCTTTAGGTCTTTCGTAATGATGACCGCACCTAATAAATTATTCATAATAGCTGCATATTTTGAATCAAACTTAATCAGTTGAGATGCTACACCAATGAACGAAGGATGATTGTTCACCATTTGTAATTGAACGCTTGGGATACTTCGCTCTTTTATAACCGTCATAGGTAAAAAAGTAGCTCGTCCAAAAGCGTGCTTCTTCAAAAAGCCGATTGCCTTTCTGGCATTTTCTTCATTATCGACAATCACATGCTGCATAGCCGAACCTAATGCCGTTTCAATTGCAAGACTGTATTCTTTCGGAACGGACATCAAACCAGCAACTGCCCCCTCGATACCTGATAAATCCTTCGCCTTTAAAACTTCCTTCACACCTTGGAAGAACCCGGCAAATTCTTCTTCCATTCCTTGAAGCATTTCTATTCTTGATTGACATTGCTGTACATACTGATACGCTTGATATAATTTCGTTTCAAGGTTGCTATATGTGTCCTTCAGCTTCTCCAAGTGATTTTTTCTTTCAAAAAATTGCTCGGAAACGGCTGTCAACTTTTCTTGGATTTGCTTTAGTTGCTCATTGATCCGTGAGCGCTTATCACTCATATGAGTACGTTTCCCTACGAAATCTTCATTTTCTGAATCTAAGCGGGCATTACGGCTGCTTAATTGAACCAACTGTTGCTCAAGCATGCGCAGCTCATTTTTAGCCGCCGCTTGATCGTTCAGCATGTCAATATACTCACTTTTCAACATCTCAATTTGTGCTTCAATATCTTCATCAAAAATGGCCAAATTATTTTCTTTATCAGTCAGTTGCTCTTTAATCTGCTGCACTTCTTTCTTGGATTTTTCCAAAAGAACAGCCTGATTCGTCTTTTCTTGCAGCAAGCTTGCAATCTGCTTATTAGCTTCTTCAATGCTTTGTTGTAACTGCTGCTTGCTACGTGAAGCATTTTTCTTCCGTTCTTGAAGAACGCTTTTCCGCCCTTCAAGCTTTTCTAATTCTTGGGTTGTCACTAGCAATACTTCTTGTAAATCACTAACTGATTCATCGAGCGCTGTCATATGATCACGTAGCTTTGTTATTTCCGCTTCTTTCGCTTGTAATTCCGCATTTAAGCGTACATCCTGATCTTTATGCACAGCATGGCTCTCTGAAAGTGATTGCCACTTTTCATGGAGACTTTCGATTTCATATACAGTAAGCGCTACTTCATGCTCTTGTAGCTCTTCTTTTTTCTGCAAATAATCCTTGGCAATCGAAGCCTGTATTTTCAACGGCTCTACTTGCCCCTCTAATTCATAAAGGATATCCTGTACACGATTCAAGTTATCACGGGTTTCGGCTAGCTTCTGCTCTGCCTTCCTTTTACGTGTTTTATATTTCAGCACACCGGCAGCATCTTCAAAAATGGTACGACGCTCCTCCGCTTTACTGCTTAAGATTTCCTCCACTTTTCCTTGGCTAATGATTGAAAACGCTTCACGACCTAAGCCTGAATCCATGAACAAATCAATGATATCTTTTAAGCGACAATGCTGTTTATTAATAAAGAATTCACTTTCTCCCGAACGAGAAACCCTTCTTGTCACACTGACTTCTTGGAAATCAATCGGCAAAAACTGATCTTCATTATTCAATGTTAATGTTACTTCGGCAAAATTAAGTGATCGGCGCGAATCACTGCCTGCAAAAATGATATCCTCCATTTTTGCACCACGTAGAGATTTCGCCGACTGCTCGCCAAGCACCCAACGGATAGCGTCCGTAATATTACTTTTCCCGCTTCCGTTAGGTCCGACAACGGCTGTTACACCGCTCACAAAATCAATCGATATTCTTTCTGCAAACGATTTAAATCCTATGACATCTAAACGTTTGAGGAACAATTAGATTTCCCCCTTTAAAACCTCACATTTATTTCTTGCTGACTGCTTTTAAATTTTTCAAGGCTTGTTCAGCTGCCTTTTGCTCTGCTTCTTTTTTCGAACGTCCTACACCCGTTCCTTTAATTTCACCGTTCAATGAAACATTCGAAACAAATTCTTTATTGTGTGCCGGGCCTTTTTCTTGGTGTATTTTATATTCAATAACACCGATCGCATCTCTTTGTACGAGTTCCTGTAATTGACTCTTATAATCCATCACATGAGAAAAAGCACCTTCATCGATTTTGGGGAAGACTGTACGACTTAGAAATGTAAATACAGCGTCCATACCTTGATCTAAATATAGCGCCCCTACAAACGCTTCAAAAACGTCCGCCAATAATGCAGGACGCTCTCTTCCTCCAGTAAGTTCTTCTCCCTTTCCAAGAAGGACAAGTTTACCAAAAGATAAAGCATTCGCAAATTTCACAAGAGAAGGCTCACAAACAATGGCTGCACGCAGCTTTGTCAATTCCCCTTCACTCATCAATGGGTATTTCTTATAAAGGTATCGAGAAACTGTCAACTCCAAGACAGCATCTCCTAAAAACTCAAGCCTTTCATTATCTTCATAAGGCTTACGACGATGCTCATTCACATACGATGAATGTGTGAAAGCTTGTTTTAACAATCTTTCATTCAAAAATTGAAATCCAATATCTTGTTGAAATTGTTCAAACTTCATATTTTTAATTGAAGGTTTTTTTTCTTTACCGTTCTTCCGCATAATTTCCTCCGAAACCATAAATCTAACAACTCAAGGTAATCCCCAACAAGCATTCTGCACTTTGAAAAATTGAGCTTGTCCTATCTATAGTGATTTATAAAACAACATAGTTAAGTATATAAAAACATTGCGAAAAAGGAAAATAAACTTTTTAAAAAATCCATTTCCTTTCACAAGTTTACATGAAGTAGAACAAAGAAGAAAGAACAGAAACGTTCAAAAAGAAAAAGACTCACCCAAAGTCCAAAACAGAAATACGCTTGTAAAGAACTCGCTTCTAACAAGTGTACTCTATCTCAACCATGAGTCAGTCTTTTGACTAGCGTAAATCTATTACATATTACTTTTTATGTAATTTACGGCGTCTCCAACCGTAGAGATTTTCTCTGCGTCTTCATCTGAGATTTCCATCCCAAACTCATCTTCAAGTTCCATTACAAGTTCTACCACATCAAGTGAATCAGCACCTAAATCTTCTTTAAAAGAAGCTTCAAGTTTCACCTCTGATTCCTCAACTTCTAAGCGATCCACCACAATTTTCGTGATACGCTCTAATACGTCTGCCATTTGCTTCACCTCCCTTCAAGTCATTATATTGCATTTCTTTCCGAGAAGAAACATGTTTTTAAATCCGTCAGAAAATTTCCATTCTCTTGTGGTATGAGACGATTATCAGAATCTCGCCCCACAAATAACCAAGGCATGCATCCATCCGGAATTACATTACCATACCACCGTCAACCGTCAATGTTTGTCCCGTCATATAGGCGCTATCATCGCTTGCCAAGAAAGCAACTACCTTTGCAATGTCACCCGGTTCACCTAAACGCCCTAATGGAATTTGCGCTAATAAATGGTGTCGAACGTCTTCAGAAAGCTCGTCTGTCATATCTGTCGTAATAAACCCAGGAGCCACAGCGTTTACTCGAATATTTCGAGGAGCCAACTCTTTTGCCATCGTTTTTGTTAAGCCAATTACACCTGCTTTTGCAGCTACATAATTCGCTTGGCCGGCATTACCGCTTATTCCGACAACACTGGCTACATTGATGATGATTCCTTGACGCTGTTTCATCATTGGTCTTGTCACATTTTTCGAACACAAGAACACCCCTTTTAAATTGGTGTCAATCACTGTGTCCCATTCTTCTTCCTTCATTCTCATCAATAAATTATCTCTCGTTACTCCGGCATTATTAACAAGAATATCGATTTTTCCGAACGTCTCGACTACCGCTTTTATCATAGCCGCGACTTCTTCACCATTTGCGACATCACAACGAATAGCCATCGCCTGTTGTCCAAGCTGCTTGACTTGTTCGACTACCTCATTCGCTTTCACTTCATTACCTGCATAATTGACGACCACAGATGCTCCAAGACGAGCTAATTCTAGGGCAATTTCTTTTCCAATTCCTCTTGAAGCTCCTGTAACAAGCGCTACTTGACCTTGCAGTTTCATCAAGTTATTCCCCCTTCAGCTCAGCCACAACAGCTTGAGCTTCTTCTTCAGTGCTTACAGAGAACACACGGACGCTACGGTTAATTTTCTTAATAAGTCCGGATAAGACTTTCCCAGGACCTACTTCGATAAATGTATCCGTCCCAAGCTCAATCATTTTCTCTACACAGTCTTGCCATAATACAGGTGAATATAATTGTTCAATCAATTTCATTTTCATCTCTTCTGCAGACATCACAGGTTGTGCCGTCACATTGGAAATGACAGGAATTTGCGCATCACTCCATGCTATATCTTCAAAAGCCTCCTGTAATTTCCCTGCCGCCGGTTTCATTAAAATCGAATGGAACGGTCCGCTTACATCAAGAGGTAACACGCGCTTCGCTCCGATACTTTTACCCAATTCACCGACTTGTTGAACACCCGCCACGGAGCCTGATACAACAATTTGTCCCGGACTGTTGATATTCGCCAACTGAACAGGTAACCCTGCTTCCGAAATGGAATCTGTCAATTCGGCTAACTTTTGGCGCTCAGCCCCCAATACCGCCGCCATCGTACCGACGCCGGCCGGAACAGCCTCTTCCATATATTCTCCACGTTTTCGGACAATCGTTACTGCCTCTTCAAATGACAGCATACCTGCTGCAACAAGAGCCGTATACTCTCCTAAACTATGTCCTGCAACGAAATCCGCTTCAATTCCAGATGCTTTCAATCGATTCAAAATGGCAATACTAGTTACCAAAAGGGCTGGCTGTGCATTCATTGTCAATGTCAACGTTTCCTGTGGACCATGAAAAATCAAGTCACTCAACGAAAATGCCAATTTTTTATCTGCCTTTGAAAAAATGTTTTGAACATCAGCAAACTGTTCAAAAAGTCCCTTCCCCATTCCAACTACTTGTGATCCTTGACCTGGAAAAACAAAAGCTATCTTTGACATCAGAAATTTCTCCCATCCTCAGAAATATATATGTACTAGATAAAAACAGTCGAGGCAGTCAGTCTTCCACTTAAGACTGCTTTCATATAAAGTGAATGTTCGGTTGGCAGAGGTTCCCCGCCAACCATTAGATGAATCAACCGGTTTGTTACAGGCATTTGATCTTTCCCTTACGCGTCTGCACTTTTGCTACTGCGTTGAAGCGGACGTCCTAGCGCCTGTTTAAACGGGATAAAACACCTTAAAGTAAAGCCCCACTGCCCCTTTATGTGTAAATTCATTTTTGCTACTCTTGCACTTGGCGTTCCTTTTGCTCATCCATATACTTTTGGATAATCGGCACCACTTCATATTGGACCATCGTTCTCGCTTGTCGGATTGCACTGAAGAAAGCTGTGCTATCAGAAGAACCATGCGCTTTAATGACAGGAGCCTTCAAACCAAATAGTCCTGCACCGCCATATTCGGAGTAATCCATTTGCGCTTTGATTTTCTTTAATTCAGGCTTTAACACTGCAGCAGCCATCTTGCTTTTGAAATTACTCATCATCGCTTCTTTAATCATTTTAAACAAATTCAAAGCCGTGCCTTCAACTGTTTTTAACACCATGTTGCCAGTAAAACCATCCGTCACAACTACATCGGCAACTCCGTTCATTAGATCCCTGCTTTCCACATTGCCGACAAAGTTAATTGGCGCTTCTTTCAATAATGGGAAAGTGGCTTTTGTCAGATCATTCCCTTTTTTCTCTTCTGTCCCGATATTCAATAAGCCGACACGCGGATTTTTGATTCCTCTCACTTGTTCAGCATACACAGATCCCATGATGGCAAATTGAACTAAATATTCTGGTCGAGCTTCAGCATTTGCCCCAACATCCAGCAGTACGAAGCCATCTCCATTCAAGGTCGGTAACGTAGGGGCAAGCGCAGGGCGGTCAATCCCTTTAATGCGACCTACAACGAATAATCCTGCCGCCATTAACGCGCCAGTGTTTCCTGCCGAAATACACGCATCCGCATTTCCATCTGCCACCTGCTGAGCAGCTAAAACCATTGAGGCTTGTTTTTTTCTTCTTACTGCCCTTACAGGCTCATCTGTAGCCAAAATCTCTTCATCTGTATGCAAAATTTCGATTCTTTCATGCGGTGTCATGTACTCATTAATTCTTGCTTCATCACCGACTAAAATAATTGTTAAATCTTCAAATTCATTTACTGCTTTCATTGCTCCTAATACAGCTTCTTTAGGGGCATGATCGCCACCCATTGCATCAATTGCGATTCTCATAGTTAGTCATCCTTCTTTTCTAAATTCGATCGGTACATGTCAAATGTTCCTTTAAAAACAATTTCATTATCTACAAAACTGTTGACAGAAACAATAGACCTTCCATTCTCAATATTTTCCACAACTGCTTTTGCGACAACTCGCTCACCTTCTTTAACAGGTCGTGTAAAATGAATTGTTGCCTTAGCTGTTAGAGCCAACTCATCATTCGTCACCGCCACCGCTAAGGAATTGGCTTGCGCAAACAAATGATGACCACGAGCAATGCCATTTCTAGTAAAAACATGTTCTTTTTTTACGTCAAAAATGGAAATCGCACTCTGATCCAAATTTATATCGATAATATCTCCGATGACTTCTTCAATAGGTAAAGCTTTAATGTCATCAGCATAATTCTTTTCCGCTACATTCTTAATTCTTTCTCGAAGCTCCGGAATGGACAATTCTAATCGATCCAGACGAATAGTTTGAACACTCACTTGAAATTTTTCCGCAAGTGCATCATCTGTTATGAACGGATTTAGTTCAATAGTCTCTCGGAGCAGCAATTGGCGTTCTTTTTTGTTGCGTTTCATAAAGTTTGTCACCATCCGAACTATTATGACTAGGTCTTAATAGCAGTATATATAAACTAAAAAAAGATTGCAAGAAATTTTCAATAAGTCTTGCAATCTTTCAAGAAAAATTCTTAATAGATTACACATCAATCAATCCAACTTCTCTTGTGCAAACACTCCGACATCCTGTAAATACTGACGTAAAGGTGCGTAACCCTCTTCATTCCAAAAGGCTTCAGAATTCACTAATTGGGACGCATCGTCTCTCGCCACTTCTAGAATACGATAGTCATGCACTAAATCAGCCACTTTAAATTCCGGCAGACCACTTTGTTTTTTTCCGAAGAAATCCCCCGGACCACGCAATTCCAGATCTTTCTCTGATAAAACAAAGCCATCATTTGTTTCTGTCATTACTTTCATACGCTCTTTACCATTTTCAGATTTGGCGTCACTCACCAATATGCAATAGGATTGTGCTTCTCCACGTCCGACACGCCCACGTAATTGATGCAACTGCGATAAACCGAATCGTTCAGCATCATAAATCAACATGAAAGTCGCATTCGGCACATTCACACCTACCTCGACAACTGTCGTGGACACGAGCACCTGCATGTCATTGTCACTAAATGCCCGCATCACTTCATCCTTTTCTGTTGTCGATAATTTCCCATGCATTAGCCCAACCTTGAAACGCGGACCAAAATATTGCAATAACATATCATATACTTCGACCGCATTTTGCAAATCCAATTTCTCGGATTCTTCGATCAACGGACAAATAACATATGCCTGGCGCCCTTGTTGCAATTCTTTCTCCATAAAACCTAACACGCGATCCATCATATTATGCTTCGCCCAGTACGTCTCAATTGGTTTTCTCCCTGCCGGCATTTCATCAATAATCGATACATCCATTTCACCGAAGACCGTAATAGCCAGTGTTCTCGGAATCGGTGTAGCTGTCATAAAGAGCACATCCGGGTTTTCCCCTTTTTCACGTAAAGTACGTCTTTGCTGAACCCCGAAACGATGCTGCTCATCCGTAATGACCAAGCCCAAATTATGAAAATGAACTTCATCTCCAATCAATGCATGCGTCCCAATCAATATATCGATTTCTCCATTACGCAAAGCTTCCAATATTTCACGTCGTTTTTTTCCTTTGACCGAACTCGTCAATAATGCCGTTTTCATACCTGTCTGCTGCAATAATTGTGAAATCGATTCAGCGTGCTGTTCAGCCAAGATTTCCGTTGGTACCATTAATGCTCCTTGATAGCCAGCCGTTACACTAGCAAACAGCGCAATGGACGCGACTACCGTTTTACCCGAACCAACATCCCCCTGCAAAAGACGATTCATTCGATACGGAGAATGCATATCCTTCAGAATTTCGTTAACAACCCGTTTTTGTGCCCCTGTCAACGGAAAGGGTAAGCTACCCATATATTCCTCAAGACGCTGACGATTATATTGATGCGTAATGCCGACAGCACCTTCTCTTTGAATACGGCGCAACGCTTGCATTTTTAGCTGAAACAACAATAATTCCTCATATGCCATCCGACGGCGCGCTTGCTTCATATCTTCCGCCCCCTGCGGAAAATGCATAGATTGTAATGCCGCTTTTTTTGAAATAAGCTTATACTTTTGTAGTAAATAGGCTGGAAGATGATCATCGATTACTTCGTCATATTGTGCGAAGGCAAGCCCGATAAACTTGCGTAATCCTTTTACCGTCACACTTCCCTTTGTTGAATAAACAGGTTCAAATTCCTGTTGCTGTGATTGTCCATCATTGAAAGTAGAAGCGGTGATTGTTTGACGGTTGCGGTCCCATTTTCCGCTAATCACCACTTCTTGACCAAGGGTCAATTTCCCCTTCAAATAATGCTGATTGAAAAAAACAACCGTAATCAAATAGCGATTCACCAACAACTTAAACGTTAATCTCGATTTCTTTTTGCCATAAAACATGAGGGAAGGAGTACTATGGATGACCCCTTGCACCGTTACGCGTTCATCATGGTTTACCTCCTCGAGATCTTTCAGACGGTAATCTTCATAACGATACGGTAAGTAATGCAACAGGTCATCAATCGTCACAATCCCCATCTCTCGCAGTGCTGCTTCTGTTTCTCGTCCTACACCTTTCAAATGAGCTACCGGATTCGATACATTTAACATAATTAATTTTTCAGCGGCACCCCAAAGATTTCTTTCTCTAATCTCTTACCTGTCGGAGTGGCCGCTAATCCTCCTTGCGCTGTTTCTCTTAAAGCAACAGGCATGCTTTGACCAATTTTGAACATTGCTTCTATCACTTCATCACACGGAATTCGGCTCTTGACGCCCGCCATTGCCATATCCGCCGCAACTACAGCATTTGATGCACCTAATGCATTACGCTTAACACACGGAACTTCTACAAGTCCAGCAACCGGGTCACAAACAAGACCAAGCATATTCTTTAATGTAATTGCCATCGCTTCTGCACATTGCGCAGGTGTACCACCAGCCATTTCAACAATAGCAGCTGCAGCCATACCGGCCGCCGAGCCAACCTCTGCCTGACATCCACCCGCTGCACCCGAAATGGTTGCATTGTTGGCCACCACAAAACCGAAAGCACCCGCCGTGAACAGAAAAGCAATCATCTCTTGTCTTGTCGGCTGTAATTTCTCCTTTAGGGCAAATAGCGTACCAGGTACTACACCTGCAGACCCTGCCGTGGGAGTTGCACAAATCATTCCCATAGCGGCATTCACTTCATTTGTCGCCACCGCTTTACTGACAGCATCCAACAACACTGCGCCTGATAGACTTTTCCCCGTCGCGATATACTTTTGCAAAAGTACCGCATCTCCACCTGTCAAACCTGTGTGAGAGGAAACACCCTCTAGACCTCTTTCGATTGCCTTCTCCATCACATCCAAATTTTGTTCCATTTTTTGCAGTACAGCTTCTTTTGTTAAGCCTGTTACTTTCATTTCCTGTTCTATCATGATATCAGAAATTTTCTTATTTTGCTTTTCTGCCATTTGTACTAATTCTGCTACATTTTTAAACAAAAAGTTCCCACCAATCTTGTTACATTCTCTATTACCAAAATACCTCGGACAATCGCTGTCTCTTCAGACATAAAACCATACTGATGCTAAAGGCATCCACCATTTACTCATTGATTTTCGTAACAGCGATAATATTTGGCAATACCGCCAATTCCTCTAAAACAATATCATCAATATTTTGATCAACTTCAATCGTCATCAAGGCTTTTTTTCCCTTTTCTTTTCGCGACACTTCCATATGACCGATATTTATTTCACGGAATGCCAAAATGCTTGATACACTCGCTATCGCTCCAAATCGGTCATTATGCTCAACCAGTATTGCCGGATGATGTCCTGATAAGCGCAAAACAAAACCATTCAGTTCAATAATTTCGATTTTGCCCCCACCTATCGAAATGCCTACTAGTTCAAGCTCCCCTTGATTATCACCCATCACAATCTTCACTGTATTCGGATGATCCATTTGGGCGGTTTCTGCAAAAAATTGAATGCTAATCCCTTCTTGTTCAGCAATGTCGATCGCAGAAATAATACGTTCATCAAACGTATCGAAATCCAAGATCCCCCCAATGAGCGCAACATCCGTACCATGTCCTTTATATGTTTGCGCAAATGAGCCGTATAAATAGATTTTCACCCACGAAGGCTGTCTGCGGAATAAACTTCTTGCCACTTTTCCAATCCTTGCTGCACCTGCAGTATGCGAACTGGAAGGACCAATCATAATAGGTCCAATCACGTCAAATACACTTTTAAATTTCATAAGCTGTCCTCACTATGCTGAATATGGTACATAACACATATAGTATGAATTGTACCTTTATTTTTCCCTAAAATGAAAGAAAACAGGAACCGAAGAAGAAATCTTCAATTCCTGTTATAGAATGATTATCCAATTCGTTTTATTCAACAGCTAAAATAAACGAGTATAGTGGTTGTTTTCCATTATGAACTTCAACTTCGACATCCTCGAAGTTTTCTTCACAATATGACACTAATGCCTCTACCTCATCTTCACTTACATCTTCACCATAAATGATTGTCAGAATTTCAGAATCTTCATCAATCAAATGGTTCAATAATGCTTGCGTCGCTTCTAGCTTGTCCTTGCTTTTGTTCGTGATTTTCCCTTCAGCAAGACCCATGAAATCTCCGTTCTCAATTTCAAGGCCGTCAATGCTTGTATCACGAACCGCAAACGTAATTTGACCTGTTTTTACATGCCCTAAAGCTTCCACCATCGCTTGTTCATTATCTTCTGCAGATAAAGATGGGTTAAAAGCAAGTAATGCCGCCATTCCTTGAGGCACCGTCTTAGAAGGAACAACAATAACGTTCTCTTCAACAAGATCAACAGACTGTTGTGCAGCCATAATGATATTTTTATTATTAGGTAGGATGATGACATTTTTCGCGTTCACTTCACGAATCGCTTTCACGATGTCTTCTGTGCTCGGGTTCATTGTTTGACCGCCTTCAATGACAGCTTTTGCCCCGATGCTTCTGAATAAATCAGCAACACCTTCGCCCATCGCAACCGTCACAATGCCATACTCCTCTTTTTTCTTTGAAGGAGCAGATTGAAGCGGAGCTGCTGGTGCATTAGTGCTCACTAAACTTGAATGCTGTTCTCGCATATTATCCACTTTAATTTTAATTAACGTTCCGAATCGCTGACCATACGTTAAACACTCACCAGGTTGTTCCGAGTGAATGTGCACTTTCACGATTTCATCATCTGAAATGACTAATAATGAATCACCGTACTCACTTAAATGGTTACGGAAGGCCTCTTCATTAAACGGTTCCATACCTTTTTCAAAACGCACCATGAACTCCGTACAGAAACCGTATTTGATGTCATCCGTATTAATGTGATCTGCCACATTCATATGATGCTCAGCACTTACAAGCTGTTCCATTGAAGGTGCAGCTGAAACCGCGCTCACGCCTTGACCTTTCAATTGAGCCAAGAATCCTTCGTATACAAAAACTAGACCTTGTCCACCACTATCGACAACACCCACTTCTTTCAACACTGGAAGTAATTCGGGCGTACGTTGTAATGATGCATTCGCGCCAGCAACGATATCTTCCATCACAGTAATGAAATCATCATTTTCATTAGCTGATTGGATTGCTGCTTTCGCCGCATCTTTCGCTACAGTCAAGATTGTTCCTTCAACTGGTTTCATAACCGCTTTATAAGCAGTTTCCACACCCGCTTCGAAAGCTTGGGCAAATTCAACCGAATTGATTGTCGCTTTTCCTTCGATTTTTTTAGAAAATCCGCGGAAAAGCTGTGAAAGAATAACGCCGGAGTTTCCACGAGCTCCCATTAGTAAACCTTTAGAAAGAGAAGAACCCACTTTTCCAATATGTTCTTGAATGGAATTTTGTACTTCCTTTGCTCCGGAAGTCATTGATAAATTCATGTTTGTCCCAGTATCACCATCTGGAACAGGAAAGACGTTAAGAGCATCTACCAGCTTTGCATTTGCTGAAAGTTGATTAGCTCCCATGATGACCATTTCCGCAAAACGCTTTCCGTCTAAACTTGTTATTGACACAAATGTTTCCTCCTTACTACGGGTTCGTCACTCGGACGCCCTGCACAAAAATGTTAACCGATTCGACAGCTAAGCCAACCGTTTTGTCCAGGGTATATTTCACTTTAGACTGAACATTATGAGCAACTTCAGAAATTTTCGTTCCGTAACTTACGATGATATACATATCGATATGTACCGCGTCTTCTTCTTGACGAACGACAACTCCTTTGGAGAAGTTTTCTTTTCTTAACATTTCTGCGATTCCATCTTTTAACTGTTTTTTACTTGCCATTCCAACGATACCGTAACAATCTACAGCAGCGCCTCCTGCAATTGTAGCTATGACATCATTAGATATATCAATTTGCCCGTATGTTGTATTTAATTCAATGGACATTGTTATTCCCCCTTTGGAAAATAAAGCTTGACTACAAACATTTTACTATAACAATAAAATTTTTAAAAGTTTTTCTCAGATATATTATAAAGCAATAATTCAATTAATATGTCAAGGTTTTTTTCTTGAAAGGCATCATTAACAACTATTGCATTTCGAATTAATATATGATACATTATTTTAGTATTTGATTGTTGACTTAAGAACTATTGATACTTAAGCTCGCTGTAGTAAGGAGGGAATTTATATATGGCACGCAAATGTGTAATCACTGGAAGAAAAACTCGTTCTGGTAACACTCGTTCTCACGCGATGAACGCTAATAAACGTACTTGGGGCGCAAACCTTCAAAAAGTTCGTATTTTAGTAGACGGTAAACCAAAACGTGTTTATGTTTCTGCTAGAGCATTAAAATCTGGTAAAGTTGAACGCGTATAATGTATTTGGCATCCACTTAATGGATGCCTTTGTACTCTATAAAATGATTTACTAGAAATGATTTGTAAGCACTTTGTTTACATAAAAAAAGCACACTGATTAAAGTGTGCTTTTTTTATATTGTCGAGAAACCTTATTTTCAACACACTTCCTTCAGACTGACTTGAAAACGTTTGTCAGTCGAGGCGCGCCAGACCAGCGAAGACGCGAATAGAACAATTAGAAGAACGTAAGCTAAAAACGCCGAATCCATGCGACAACGCTTACGTGATAAACTTCCTATTCACCGAGCCGGGCCAGCAACGAAGAATGCGAGCGTTTTTCAGCAGTCTGAAAAAAAGCACACTGATCAAAGCGTGCTTTTTTCCTATATTTATTCAACCTTTTTTAAATGCTCCTAACATGACCCGTACTAATCCACCTAAAATTTTCGGAAGTTTAATGGTATAAAACTTCATTGTTTCCCTCCTCACTAACAAACAGCAAAATTATACAGGCTATCCACTGATTGATTCGCCATTAGACAGGCAGAGAGGCGCAGTTCTCTTTACACATGATTACCTCTCTTCGAATTTATTACGAAGCCAATCAAGCAACTTACTGATGGAATTAAAAAAGTTCCACTAATTTCAATGAGAATAACTCTTATTAACCACAACTATCATTGCTTCTTACAACTAATAATATGCCATCTGTAAATGAAAAATGACCACTTTCC
>JBJEFL010000041.1:36029-69784 GCA_051873995.1 Bacillus sp. (in: firmicutes) | reverse complement strand
TAATATTGTTGAGATTTGAGGATATTTTACACTTTGTCTAATGTGATTATGTTAGGTAATCGGTATAATACACATAACTCTATTTGAAAGGAAACCCCATAATGAAAAAAGAAAAATTGTTGATTAATGGTGAGAGATTAAAGGCTACACTTGAGCAATTTGCAGATTTTGGGCGAACAGAAAAAAATGGAGTGACCCGATTATCTTTGTCTGAAGAAGATCGCTTAGTAAGGAATTATTTTTGTGTATGCTGTAAAGAACTAGGTATGTCTATTAAAGTCGATGATATGGGGAATATATATGCTACATTGGCAGGTGTAGAGAATAAAGCGCCGATTGTCCTCGGTTCACATTTGGATACGGTCAAGAAAGGTGGGCGCTTTGATGGTGTTTTAGGGGTTGTGGCCGGTTTGGAAGTGGTTCGGACTTTAGTGGAAAATAATATTACGCCGCAAGTACCCATTATGATTGTTAATTTTACAAATGAAGAGGGTGCTCGATTTGAACCGTCGATGATGGCTTCTGGGGTGCTTTCGGGAAAATTCGATAAATCCGTCATGCTGGAAAAAACAGATAGTGAGGGCATTACCTTTGGTGAGGCGTTACAATCGATTGGTTATGATGGGAATAAGCAGTCAAGACTTACGGAAGCGAAAGCCTTTTTGGAGCTGCATATTGAGCAAGGGCCGATTCTGGAAGAAGAGAAATTATCAATAGGCGTTGTGGAATGTGTTCTTGGGATGGTTTGTTATGAGATTGAAGTGACGGGTGAATCCAATCATGCCGGAACAACTCCGATGAACATGCGAAAGGATGCGTTGTTCAAGACAATGGATTTCATGAATGAAATACGCCAGAAGCTTGGGAATGTAAATGAAGATTTAGTATATACAATGGGAAGGATGAATGTCTATCCTAACATTCATACGGTCATTCCGAATAAAGTGGTGTTTACAGTAGAAGCGAGACATAAGCTGCCATACGTCATCAAGAGGGTAGAAGAAATAATCGAAAGGTGCACACAATCGTCTGCGAATGAAGGGTGCAGCATTCGAAGTACGAAATTGTGGGATCGCCATACTGTATGGTTCGATGAAAGCATTTGTCATGCCGTGGAGAAAGCAACTCGTTCACTCGGGTATTCGTATAAAAGGATGGTCAGCGGAGCAGGGCATGATGCGCAATTTATCGCGAGTTATATTCCGACAGCCATGGTTTTTGTGCCAAGCATCAATGGAAAGAGTCACTGTGAAGAGGAATTCACGAAGTGGACCGATTGTGAAAAAGGCGTCAATGTTTTATTGGAAACAGTGCTAGCGCTGCAGGCGGAATAAAATGATATTCCTTAGTATGAGGAGATGGGTTGGTGTTTATGCCAATTCATCTCTTTTTTTGACCTCATGTTTTGCAAGCGTCCGGGCACTCTAAAAGTTAAGGGGGTTACCAGTAATGATTGAATTTTGAAGGATTGTAAATAGTGAATGTATACATAGAAAGGAGGGTCTTGATGGGTAAAAAACATCGTAATCGTATTAATGGGCAGAAAAAGAATAATCATATACCAGAAGAGGCCATTATTGCTGAACAAGAAGCACATGGAAAAGAATATTCGGGAAAGAATCGTAAGAATGGTCCGGGACATAATACGGATTAATTAAATAAATACACAAAATAGAAGAAAGGACGAACGTCATGGCTAAGCGAACGAAGAAACATGATGCACAGCAAAAAAATAAACAAGGATTTGATTCTAGTAAAACGGATTCCGAATTTTCTCATGAATTCGGCAGTGCTAATGCGAATAGAGCACATAAGGAAAAGGCAAAAAAAGAAAAAGCATCTAAAAATCAAGGACAATGGAAAGGGATGCATTAACACGTTTCCTTTCCTCTATCAAGAAAGAAGGGTTGTTACATGACACAATCTAAGCGACAAGAAGAAAGACAATGGAAAAATCGTAAACATGCGCAAAACCCACATGGAAAAGTCAAAACGTTTGAACAGCTTGCAGAAGAAGCAGGGAATAATAAAACACAGTAATATAGTTTAGAGTTCCTTTGTTTTTTATAGTATGAACGAGACCAGAAAGTGTATAATCTTTCTGGTCTCGGTGCTGAAAAAATATAAACCGACTTGCAAATCGTAATAATTTCGTTTTATAATGATGTGACCAAGTAAATGAAAAGTAAGATTACATAATTCTTTAACTTTCAAATCGTAATGATTCTGTTTTGTTTGATTGAAAAGAAGTTTTTACAAAAGGAGTGAATCAAGTGAGAAGTAGTAAAATACCGATAACTGTATTAAGCGGATATTTAGGTTCCGGAAAGACCACATTATTAAATCACCTATTATCGAATACGAAACAAATGAAGGTAGCTGTAATTGTTAATGATATGAGTGAAGTGAATATCGATGCAAGCATCATTAAACAGGGCGGCTTTTCAAAAACGGAAGAGAAATTGGTGGAGCTCCAAAATGGGTGCATTTGTTGTACCTTGCGGGAAGATTTGATGATAGAAGTAAAGAAACTCGTGGAGAGAGGCAATATTGATTATATTGTCATTGAATCAAGTGGAATCAGTGAACCGATTCCTGTCGCACAAACCTTCACTTATGTGGATGAAACGCTCGGTATTGACTTATCAAGTGTATGTCAATTAGATACAATGGTAACGGTTGTGGATGGGAATCGATTCTGGTATGACTATGCCTCAGGGGAAAGTTTACTTGATCGCAAACAGGCAATCGATGAAACGGATGAAAGGGAAGTGGCGGATCTGTTGATTGACCAAATAGAATTTGCAGATGTCATTGTACTGAACAAAGTCGATTTGCTGACGAAGCAATCTGTTCAAGAGTTAAAGGCTGTGATTCGAAAGTTCAATCCTCAAGCTAAAATCATGGAGAGTGAATATGGGGTTATACCGTTGGGAGCAGTGCTGAATACAGGTTTATTTGATTTTGAAGTAGCCAGTCAGGGAGCGGGATGGCTGAAAGAGTTGAATGAAGAACATACACCTGAAACAGAAGAATACGGTATCTCGTCGTTTGTTTATCGACGAAATAAACCGTTCCATCCTTCTCGGTTATTAAAATGGATAGAAGAATGGCCAGTTGAAGTTGTCCGGGCTAAAGGCTTTGTTTGGCTAGCTACAAGAAATGAGGTGGCGGGACTTCTTTCGCAGGCGGGACCTTCCTTAACGTTACAGGGAATGGGACATTGGATTGCAGTGTATCCAGAGGAGGAGCAAAAAGCTGTTTTGCGAACAGAACCTGAGGTTGCCAAGCGTTGGGATAAAATATATGGAGATCGTATAAATGAGCTTGTGATGATTGGCTTGAAAATGAATCGGGAACAAATCGAACAAGAATTGGATGTATGTTTGCTGACAGACGAAGAAATGCAGCAAAACTGGGCATTATTTGCAGATCCGCTACCAGCTTATTAAAATAAATAATCGTATGTTGGAGGAATGAAGAATGAGAGTGAATATTACGTTAGCTTGTACAGAAACAGGAGATAGAAATTATATTACAACAAAGAATAAACGAAACAATCCGGATAGAATTGAATTAAAGAAATACTGTCCTCGATTGAAAAGAGTAACGCTACATCGAGAAACGAAGTAAACTATGTTTCAGTATGCAAATCAAATCGTAATGATAACGATTTATTCTTGGGTATATGTTAAATAACGGTATAATGAAAAAACCAGTTCATTTTGAGGTGAACTGGTTTTTGCTTTAACTATCTGTTTCTTTTTCAGGTTCTGTTTCTTCTGATTTCGGTAAGGGTTCAATCAAAATTTGATCAATACGATTGCCGTCTAAGTCAACAACTTCGAATGAATATCCTTGACAGGTCACTCTGCTTCCCTTTTTAGGCAAATCACCATGCAGGAAGATGAAAAGCCCTGCTACTGTATGATAAGAGGATTGTTCTTCGCCTGGAAACGGTTCTTCCAAATGAAGAGAACGTCTCAAGTCGGAAATATGTAATAAACCATCGGCGAGATAAGATCCGTCGTGACGAACCGCTAATTCTGGCTGTTCTTCTTCAATCGGAATTTCCCCTACAATCGCTTCCAATATGTCAAACAGCGTAATCATTCCGAGAAATCCGCCGTATTCGTCGAGAACGAAAGCCATTGCGTTTCCTGTCTTTTGCATGAGCTGAAGCACGACGCTCGCATCCATTTGTTTAGGTACGACTAATGGTTGTTTTATTTTGGCTAAAATTTGTTGATTTTGTTCAATTGGTAGGTCATCTAAAAAATCACGTACATCAATATAGCCAGCAAACTCATCCAGGCTGCCCCATCCGACAGGTAGTTTATTATGTTTACTTGCAAGAATGTTTTGTGAAAGTTCTTTGTTGGAATCCTCCAAATCAAGCCATTCAAGTGTTGTCCTTGGTTGCATCAATTCATAGGCGAATTGGTCATGGAAAGCAAAAACACGTTCAACTTGCTGTGCTTCATCATGTTCAAACATGCCTTCTTTCACGCCTTTTGAAAGTAGCTGTTTCATTTCGAATTCTGCTTCTTCGCTAGAACGTTCTTCTTTCATTCCGAAAAAACGGAATAAAAAAAGCGTTGATTTAGATAAAATCCAAATGAAGGGGCGCATGATTTTTGAGAAAATATCCATCGTCGAAATGACAAGCATCGAAATACGTTCCGGAGCGACAAGGGCAATTCGTTTTGGAACAAGTTCACCAATGATCAAAGATAAATAAGTAATGATCGTAACAACAATAATATAGCTGATGGACTGGGCATATACGCCGCTTAACCCTATATTACTCAAAACGGATGCCAGTGGAGAAGAAAGCTTTGCTCCCCCGAAAGCCCCGTTAATAATACCGATTAAGGTGATTCCCACCTGAACCGTGGAGAGAATGTCGGTTGGGTCCGTTAAATAATGAAGTGCAAGTTTGGCACTTCGTTTTCCTTTTCTTGCTTCATATTCTAATTTGGATGCACTCGAAGACAGGATAGCAAGCTCTGTCATCGCGAAAATACCATTACATAGGATAAGCAAAAGGACAATCGATAAATCTAGCAGCCAAGAAGAATCCATGGCTTGTATCACCTCAAAATATGTTTTATTTCTATTATACATGAGATGAAATAGGATGTATGTTTGTAATTGTTTGAAATTTGTAGTAATACTGTTAAATTCAGAGAATCAATCGTAATCATTCTATTCTTCTCTTTGACAAGATGAAAAATCCGCTTTTTTTCGGGCGATAACCTGTCCCACTTTCAAGTGTCGAGAGTATATTATTAGTGTGTTTTTATTCATTCAAAAAGTTGTAAGGAAATGATTTTGCATATGTCTCTTAAAAAGTGAGAAAAAATGGCAAGGAGGGACAGCCGTGGATGAGTAAGATTGTTGGAATTTTAGGTGGAATGGGTCCTTATGCTACCCTTGATTTATTTCAAAAAATTGTTTTAAATACGCCAACCAAAACAGAACAAGAACATCTCCAAATCATTGTTCATAATAACCCGAAAATTCCTCCAAGGAGAGCTCTAAGTGAACAGCATGAAAGCCCTTTACCTGCGTTAATTCAGTCTGCACTTTCTTTAGAAAAAGCAGGGGCAGATTTTATCATTATGCCGTGTCATACGGCTCATATATGGTTTGATGAAGTAAGAGCTGCGATACGTATCCCTTTTTATAGTATGGTAGAGAACACGGTAAAGGAAACTGCACGGGCATATGCGAATCAGCAAAACAATAAAATCCTTTTACTTGCCACTGAAACGACCATTCATTCTCAAATCTATCAACAGGCATTTATGAATAGCTCATTCGAACTTATTATACCGACCGTAAAGGAGCAGGGAATCGTTGATCATGCCATTAAGAGTACGAAAGAAGGGATTCTACAGGAAAATATATTTATTAAACAACTAAAAATGATTATCGAAGATTACTATGAAGAAGGGATTTCGCTGCTAGCGGGATGTTGTACAGAAATTCCATTAATGTATCCTTATCTTGGAAGAAATATGGAGATGATCGACCCAACATTAATGTTAGCCAAGATGGCTATTGAAAAAGCGATATAAACAGATCAGAACCGTTTTGTCTGCAAACGTGAAAGGACAAAGTGTGTCACAATTTTGGAGGGTCAAAAATGAATCCTTTAGTTCTTGATATACCTACTATAGCGATTACCGGGAGTTCTGGTAAAACAACCGTAAGAGAAATGATTGCATCCATATTGGATGTAAAGTGGAAGGTATTGAAAAATACCGGAAATAAAAATTTGCCAATCAATACAGAACAAATAGCCGAGAGTTACGATACTTCTATTGACGTCATTCTTTTGGAATTAGGAATGGGAAAACCGGGAGCGGGTGAGAGGCATTGTGGTATTATTCAACCGAATGTCTCCATTATTACGAATATAGGTGCGGCACACTATGGGAACCTTGGCAATAGTATTGAATCTACAGCCAAATATAAATCTGCGTTAATCAAATATATGAAGCCAGATGGAACGTTACTAATCAATAAAGATGATGATCATTCCACTCTTCTTAATACCCATGGATTTAAAGGCCGGATTATTACGGTCGGAATGAAGAATAAAGCAGATTATCAAGCGAGTGATGTACAGTATGTGAAGGGTGGAATGAAGTTTCGGGTTGAACTTGATGGGACAAAGGAGACGTTTTATATACCTGCATATGGATTTCATAATATTTTGAATGCGACGTTTGCTATCGCGATTGCTCATCATTTGAAATTCACGATTGCTGAGATTAAGAAAGGATTAAAGAATTATGAAGTACCTATAAAGAGATTGAATGTAATCGAATTAAGTAATCATTCCATTTTAATAGATGATACAGTTAACGCTAATCCGCAATCGGTCAAAGCGGCTATTGATGTATTGAAGGTAATGGGTGAAAAAAGAAAGAAATTCGTTGTCTTGGGTAGCATGCTGGAACTGGGAGACTATACGATAGAAGGGCATAAGGAAGTTGGGGAATATTTAGCTAATCATGAAATAGAAAAGATATTCACTTATGGGAAAGGAGCCAGTTGGATCGTTAAAGGGGCTTTGGATGCGGGGTACTCTTCTGAAAAGGTGCAACATTTCAAAAAAAGAGAAGAGATGCATGTGGAATTAAAAAATTGTCTAGATGAAAACAGTGTGGTTCTTGTGAAAGGATCAAGCATGATGAATATGCATAAAACAGTAGACTATATAAAAAATCGCTATTTATATTCCATTGTTCTGGACAAGGAAATGGCCAAAAATGAGATTGTGATGAATCAGGAAACGCATAAGCAAATGGCTCTGGAGTCGGATTCAATCATTTTTCATTTTGGTTCATTGACAAAAACTTTCAAGGTAAAAGTTGAAAATAAATTGAAATTTCGTGAAATCCGTTTGCCCCAGCAGCTCACAAGTACAATCTCCATCCCTGATTTACCATATGATTATTATTTTGAGGGAAATCATTTGTTTTTAGGGCCGGTTATTGGGATGCTTGTCTACAATAAATACATTAAAGATCCTCAACAGCAGATTTTACGATTTGCCAACTATAAGAAAATAAAAGGACTCATTTTTCTCTTTAGGCCAGAGTTTATAAATATAGTGAATCAAACAACTATAGGTTATTATTTCAACCCCAAAACGCAAACGTTTATTGAAGGTGTATTTCCATATCCTTCTGTCATTTTTAATAGAATTCCTTTGCGAGAAACGCGGTATGAACATTTTAAAAAATATATAGGCAACAATATTTTTAATTATCCGTATGGAAATACAAACAAGTTGGATTTTTGGAGGGAAATGTCTAAGCAGCCGTATATAAAGAATCATTTACCGAGGACAAAAGAATATACAGATGTTAATAGTGTTTTAAAAGCATTAAAGGTAGCTGATGCTGTTTATTTAAAGCCGGCTACAATGGCTGCAGGGAATGGCATTCATCATGTGAAGAGAAGTGATGAAGGGTATGTTTGGTCAGACATTTTGGGGAATTCGTTTACCATTACAACGAAAGAAGAGCTACGGAAAGCTCTGCAAAAAAACTTGATACAAAATAAAACATATATCGTTCAAGAGGAAATCGCCTCTTACAACAAAGAGAGAAATAAAATTGATTATCGTGTTTATCTGCAAAAAGATTATACACAAAAATGGCGATATGCAGGCATCGAAACGAAAGTCGGTCAAAAAGAAAGCATCATTTCCAATTCTCAAAACAGGGAGAGGATATTACCGGGAGAAGAAGCCTTGAAGGAATTTTATGAGTTGGATGATGAACAAATCCAACAAAAAATAGATGAAATTACAGAACTTTGTATTCGTATTTTGAAACGTATGGAGAACAAGGGAGATCAATTGGGGGATGCTGCAGTAGATTTAGTGATCGATCAAAATCAAAAGGTGTGGTTATTGGAAGTTCAACTAAACTATGCTGCAGAAATTAAAGCAAATAGAAAGGAAGATGAAAGAAGAGTTCTTCCTTTCATTCTTCCGACACCTTTTGAATATGCAAAAGCTTTAGCTGGATTTTGATGGCTTGAAAATAAGTCATACAGTCTGAAAAGGAAGTGTGCTTTATGAAGATAGAGCATGCTTCTTTTTACATTTAGTTAGCTGGATGTTTGTAATTTTGTTCTGAAGATTAGGATGTTTTATTGGCTTTGTTGTTTTCATACTGTAAAAAGAGGGTATAGCATGATTGATTGCCGGTTAGATTATAGTAGGGATATGTTTTTGGATGGATATTCTCAATTAAAATCTCTTTCTTTGAGAATAAAAAGAGGAACTTTTTAGATAAAACATTTTGTTTTGTTATTGGAAATGTGTATAATGGGTAATGTAATTGTCGAATGTTGGCAAAAACGAATAAATACCGACCTTAAATATGTCGAAAGTGTGAAAAACTATATTTATTATCGTTAAAACCTTGACTAATTATTTATTTATAATTATTATAAATAAATGTTGAATACAACTTACATAATTTTTAGGAGGAAAAAAATATGTCAATGATCAATAAACAAATCGAAGATTTCAAAGTGCAAGCTTACCATGATGGAGAATTCAAAGAAGTAACTTTAGAAGATGTAAAAGGTAAATGGTCTGTATTCTTCTTCTATCCAGCAGATTTCTCTTTCGTTTGCCCAACTGAATTAGCAGATCTTCAAGATCACTATGCAGCATTCCAAGAAATGAACTGTGAAGTATACTCCGTTTCTACTGATACTCATTTCGTACATAAAGCATGGGCTGATGCAACGGATACAATCGGACAAATCAAATATCCAATGTTAGCAGATGCTGCTCACGTACTTTCTAAACAATTCGGTGTTCTAATCGAAGAAGATGGTTTAGCATTACGTGGAACTTTCATCGTGAACCCAGAAGGTCAAGTGAAAGCATACGAAATCCATGACTTAGGTATCGGCCGTAACGCTGAAGAATTAGTACGTAAAGTACAAGCTGCTCAATTCGTAGCTGAACATGGTGATAAAGTATGTCCTGCTAAATGGACTCCAGGTGAAGATACTCTTGAGCCAAGCTTAGACTTAGTAGGTAAAATCTAATTTATCGTATGAAATGACATACAATCGAATCAATGAAAGGCATAACTGTTTTGCTTGATTTGGGATAAATAGGGGGAGGCACTTACATTATATAAGTGCCTCTTGTTTTTGGGGAGAAACATATCAAACAACGGGGGATTCATATGGAAAAGAAAATTTATGACTTATTGATACTTGGCGGAGGTCCGGCAGGGCTTTCGGCGGCTGTCTATGCAGGTCGTGCAAAACTAAAGACGGTTATTTTAGAAAAAGGCAGCATCGGTGGACAGGTGGCTACGACATCTGAAGTCGTAAACTATCCTGGTATCCGCAGAACGACTGGACCGGCATTAGTGAATGACATGAAACTTCATGCGGCTGATTTTGGTGTGGAAACAGTGAAAGCCGATGTGACAGGTGTTGATTTTTCAGGTGATGTAAAAATCGTTAAAACATTAAGTGGTGATTTTTATGCGCGTGCAATCATTATCGCAACTGGTGCGGTCCCTAAGAAACTAGGTTTTCCTGGAGAAGCGGAATTTACAGGTCGTGGTGTGGCATACTGTGCAACATGTGATGGGGAATTCTTTGATGGATTGGAATTATTTGTTGTCGGTGGAGGATATGCGGCTGCTGAAGAAGCGATGTTCTTAACACGTTATGCTTCAAAAGTGACGATCATTGTACGTAAACCTCAATTTGGTTGTGCGGCATCTATTGCAGATAAAGTGATGGCGAACAAGAAAATTGAAGTGAAGTTCAACACGGAACTGCTTGAAGTATCTGGAGATGGAATGATTCAGCGTGCACGATTCGTCGATAATGTGACGAAGGAAGAATGGACATATGAGGCGAAGAAAGAAGACGGAACTTTCGGTGTATTTGTCTTTATCGGCAATGAGCCAAAAACGGAAGTCTTCCGTGGACATGTAGAAATGGATGCTGCCGGTTATATTTTAACAAATGATGATATGCAAACAAATGTTAAAGGAGTATATGCGGCAGGAGATTTACGTCCAAAGTCATTACGTCAAATTGTTACAGCAGTGGCAGATGGTGCGATTGCAGCGACAGATGCACAAAAGTATGTGGCAGAAGAAAAGGAACGCTTAGGTATTGAGGACGAGCCAGAAGAAGAAAAAGTAGTGAAGAAGGAAGAAGCGGCAAAACCAAAACAAAAAGCGAAAGCATCTTTATTATCAGATGCTATTCGCGGTCAATTGAAAGGTATTTTCAGCAAGATGGAAAATGACGTTACATTGGTTTCCATTGTTGATGAAAGCAAACCGAAATCCGTTGAATTACGTGATTTCTTATTGGATGTTGCCGAGCTTGGCGATAAATTACATTTAGAGCTTTATGATAAAGGTGAAAATCCAGAAATGGAAGAGAAAATTCATGCGGATAAATTCCCTGTTGTATCGCTGTTAAATGGACAAGGTGAATATAGCGGCGTGAAATTCCACGGTGTTCCAGGAGGACATGAATTAAATTCATTTATCTTAGCTATTTATAATCTAGCTGGTCCAGGGCAAGCTTTAGACGCTAGTGTTGTGGAGTCTATTAAAGCAATCTCGGAAAAGGTTAATGTGAAGGTTGTTGTATCATTATCTTGTCATTATTGCCCTGATGTTGTAGTCGCGGCTCAACGAATTGCGATTGAAAATCCACATGTAGAAGCCGAAATGGTGGATATCAGTAACTTCCCGGATTTAAAAACGAAATATAAAGTGATGAGCGTTCCGGCTATGATTATTAACGATGAAAAAGTTGTTTTTGGTGCTAAGAAAATTAATGAAATCGTTGCGGAACTTGCATAAAGAGAAAAGGGCATTTGAAAAGTCAGACGATGACTTTTCAAATGCCCTTTTGTTTGTTCTTTTTTCTGCCTGCATTGTCGCTTAAAGGCAGATTTCAAAAGAAGGAAGATTTCATTTGTGCGGCAAGACATGAATGAACAGTACGATGGATGGAATGATAAGAAGATAAAGTTATACGTATTTCGGCAATGATTCCCATTGAATTTCTGCTATGAAAAGCTTTACGCTGTTTTATAGGAGGAAAAAGTTGTGAAGAAAGACACGGTTCTTAATGTATTTTTTTCTGTTTTAGCCATTATTTCACTGCTGCTTCTTTTGGACAAAAGCGGTAAATTTTACTGGGTTCAGTATGTTATTGTCGGTTTGTTTTTTTTATTCGTTCTTTATGATTTTTTGAAGGCAGAAAGTAAATGGAATTACATAAAAGCACATCCGTTTGAATTAATTGCGCTAATACCGTTAAATGGCATTTTTCAAGGGGCAATGATTGTTCGTCTTTTTCGTTTAGTTGTTGTCTTTAAACGATTAAAGAAGCTGTTTCCGCAAGTGACGGGCATACTTGAAATCAATGGATTAGGCAAAGTTCTTAAATATACATTTGTTTTAATTATTCTTTCCGCCATTCCCATTACCTATTTTGAACCAGGAATTCCTACTGTTACGGACGGTATCTGGTGGGCAATCGTAACGGCAACCACGGTAGGGTATGGTGATTTTGCACCGGTGACTTCAGTTGGGCGTATTACAGCCACTATCCTCATGTTTGCAGGAATCGGATGTATCGGGATGATTACAGGTAGCGTTGCTACGTATTTGGTGAAGTCTGATGAAGTGGATGAAGATAAAGAATACATCAAAAAGAAAATTGATGTGCTAGAAAGCATATCAAATGAAGAATATGAGCTTTTGCTGGCTGTTATGGAGAAAAAACGTTCTGAACAATCGGCTAACGAGGCTAAACAAGAAGAAACACTTAGAAAATAGCAGGAGTGTTTCTTCTTTTGTTCTCAGATAGGCTCTTTTTTACTTCGATTAATGAGTGAAACGCCTGACAATTTCTTTCTGGATGATATGAAAACGGCTAGAATAACAATGAGTCCACCGACAATTTGATACCACATAATTTTTTCTGGCGTTAATAATGGCGCAAAGCCAGCGGCGAAAATCGGCAGGAGATTCAAATAAATGCTCGCTTTAGCTGCTCCGACTTTGGAAACACCGATATTCCAAGAGAGAAAAGCGACAATCGCTGCAAAAAAACCAACGTAAAATAAGATACCAATTGATACGGCATTTAAGTGAACAATCGCTGTAGGTTGACTCAACTCGTATAAGCTAAACGGCAGAAGCATCAAAACACCGATGAGAGTCGTTGCGTAAAAGGTTGAATAGGTAGGAAGAACTTGGGCGTATTTCTTGATGAAAACAGAATATAAAGCCCAGCTTACAACGGCCAGTATGACAAGTAGGTCACCTTTATTAAAGGATAATGTTAGTAAATTTTCCATGGAACCTCTCGTAAGTGTAAATAAGACACCTGCTACGGATAAAATAATCCCGATTAATTGTGCCATATTGATTTTTTCTGCTAATAGGACAAATGATAATAACACGATGAAAATAGGCGTCATTGAATTGATGACGGCCGCGTTAATAGAAGTCGTCCATTGAAATGAGAAATAAATAAATGTGTTGTATCCCGCCACACCAGTAAAAGCCAAAAAGAGGATGATCCATTTGTGCTCCCATAAGATGCGCTTATCCCTGACCAATGACTTCATCAGAAATGGCGTCAATAAAATGAAGGCAATTCCCCAGCGCAACAGAGAGAATGTAAACGGTGAAATATAGTCTTTCCCAATATTCCCGACAACGAAGTTCCCGCCCCAAATGATATTAGCTAAGATTAATAATAAAAAAGGATAATTTGCTTTCATTGATCTGTACCGATTACTATTATTCAATTACTAGAATGGTAGATGTACATACTTTAGCTAGACATCATTAATTTGTGATTAACTTGGTAAGCTAAGAATATTTTCCTATGGTCCATACCGAATGAGCATAGAAATTACGCCAAGACATAAATGAATATATAGTAATTCCTTCCATATTAGATAATTCAGTATACTACTGTTTCACAATTTGTACAAAGATAAGGATTCATTTGTATCTTGAGACCATTGGTTGAGTAGGTAAAAAGTAGTATTGTTTATTTCTTCATATAATTAATATATTAGTTGATAGATTTGTGTGTTAAAATATTCCTGTACATACACATATTTCTATTAATCTGTTTTTGCGTCAGGAGGTAACTATGAAGAAAATCATTTATTCTCTACTTGTAACGTTATTTGTTATATCTGTACTACCAATGAAAAGTGACGCTTCCTCCATTACGGGAGAAGAAATTGTTTCAATAGCTAATAAGTACATAGGGATTCCTTATAAATTTGGCGGCACAACAACTAGCGGATTCGATTGTTCGGGTTATACGACGTTTGTTTTTGACCAAGCGGGAATTCAGTTGCCGCGTACTGCTGAAAGTCAGTATAGTGTCGGTACGGTGGTCGAACAAAGTGATTTGCAATTAGGAGATTTGGTTTTTTATTCAAATACATATAAGGAAGGCATTTCGCATGTTGGTATATACGTAGGAAACAATAGTTTCATCTCAGCCACCAATAACGGAGTGAAGATATATAGTTTAGATAATTCTTATTGGAAACCAAAATATGCGGGGGCAAAGCGTGTCTTGAATATGGTAACCGTACAAGAGGTTGATTTTTTGGATTTTTCCAAAAATCACTACGCGTATTCTGCTGTTCAGACTTTAACCAATCAAAATATCATTAGCGGATATAATGATGGCACTTTTCGCCCGGATCAATCTGTAACGAGAGGACAAGCTGCTGCTATCATCAATCGGGTTCTTAAACGAACATCCCAACAGACAAATTCATTTACGGATGTCTCCAGCAGTCATACATTTGCTAAAGATATTGAAGCGATTAAGGAATTGGGGATTATTAATGGTTTTCCAGATGGTACGTTTCGTCCGAATGACACAATGACTAGAGCGCAAATGGCGGTCATTGTCAAAAATGCTTTTTCTCTTAATAAGGACAAGATAACAAGTTCGGCAGCAAATGATGTTTATCAAGATATTTCTTCGTCTTATTGGGCGTATGAGGCAATCATAACGATGAATATAATTGATAGTACATCAGTATTTAAAACATCGCACTATCGCCCTACGGATAAAGCGACAAGAGCGGATTTCTCAGCGGCAGTTTATAATGGTATCACTGCAAAATAAATAGTTTGAATGATGAAAAATGCAGAGAAATTCAAACCTCTGCATTTTTTGTCGTCATGATTAAGAGGCAATTGACCTTTCGTCAGTGTCTCTTTATGTTTATATTTTTCTTGAACTATTTATGATTTGTTAATAATTTTTTCATATTTTATTTTTACAATATAGTTAAGTATTAAGCGAGAGAGAAATAGCGGGAGGAATTTTACATGTCATATAATAACGAGTATAATGATAAGGACTTCAATCAAACTTCTAATGATGGTGACAACAAGAATATCAATGATGAGTTGGAGCAAACTAAACATACGAAATCTGTTGAATCATTCGAGAGTGAATCACATCAGGAAAAGGAAGATAATTCTACTAGAAATGAATCTGTAGAAACGAGACAATTAGACAATAATGGAGAGAAGAAGAATAAGAAACTCCGCAAAATAAAAGGGAAAGGAATTGTTACAGCGATTGCAGGTGGGCTTGTAGGTACGATGCTGACATTTTCCATTCTACCGTTTACAGATTATGCTGATATTATGAGTTCCTCAAATTCTGAAAAAAGTAATTCAAGTTATTTATCAAAAGATGCTGTAACTGTTCAAACATCATCTTTTGCAGTATCCGATATTGCTGATATGGTGGAAGAGGCTGCACCGGCTATCGTTGGGATTGTCAATATCCAGCAAAGCCAAAGTAGCAACAACTACTTTAATCCACAACAAGGAAGCACAGAAGAGAGTGTGGAAAGTGGGTCTGGTTCGGGAGTCATTTTCAAAAAAGATGATAAGTATGCATATATCGTAACGAATAACCATGTTATTGAAAATGCTGATACAATCGAGATTTCACTAGATAGTGGAGAAAGTACAACTGCCGAATTAGTCGGAGCAGATGCATTAAGTGATTTAGCTGTTTTGAAAATTGATGCTAGTTATGCAACTGCCGTATTAGAGTTTGGCGATTCTTCAACACTTCGTGCAGGTGAACAAGTAGTTGCTATTGGAAATCCATTAGGTCTTGATTTATCACGAACAGTAACACAAGGTATTGTCAGCGGTGTCGATCGTACTGTGACAGTTGAGACATCTGCTGGAGAATGGGATTTGAATGTTATTCAAACCGATGCAGCTATTAACCCAGGTAATAGTGGTGGAGCCTTATTGAATACAGCTGGTCAAGTCATCGGCATTAACAGCTTGAAAATTTCAAGTGAAGATACGGAAGGTTTAGGCTTTGCCATTCCAAGTGAAGAGTTTATTCCAATCATTAATGAATTACTTGAAAAAGGGACTGTGGAACGTGTGTATCTGGGTGTTGGATTGGCGAGCTTAGCAGATATTCCACAATTCTATTTACAAAACCTGCCGGAAGATCTTGAAGGTGGCGTAATGGTAACAAGTGTGGATTCTAATTCAGCGGCAGCTGCTGCAGGCATTCAAGTACAGGATGTTATCGTTTCTATTAATGATACAGCTATAAATACTTCTACCGAGCTTCGAAAATATTTATATTCAAATCTTAAAGCAGGTGACCAAGCGGAAATTCAGCTGTATCGTAGCGGTGAATTAATGACGGTGACAGTGACTTTGACTAGCAATACGGGTGTAACAAACTAAGTGGAAGATGGAAAAGAAAACTAAGAAGAAAAAGAAAAATTTTCTTTTGATTCGTTTAAATGTCATTTTTTTCGTAGCGTTCTTACTTTTCGTCATGCTTATTCTTCGTCTGGGCTATATACAAATTGTCCAAGGCGAAGAATATAAAAAGGAAAGTGAAAGAACGACGACAACTACGTATTCTTGGAATGTTCCAAGAGGACAAATTTATGACCGAGAAGGTCGTGCATTGGTAGTAAATGATCCAATTTATACATTAACGTACACAGATTCTGAAAATACGTCAGATGAAAGCACGTTGACAATCGCTGAGAAACTAGCCAATTTAATTGATGTCGATATAGAAGATGTCAAAGATCGTGATAAAAAGGATTACTGGATTCAGCTTCATAGTGAGCAAGCATTGGAAAAGGTTTCGGATAAGGAACGTGAGGAGCTTGATGATTCTGAAGAGTATAAATTGCTGCTTGAGCGAATTACCGATGAAGAATTGGCTACCTTGACGGATGAAGAAATCAAAGTCTACATGATAAAAGCTATTTTAGATTCAGATTCTGCTTCTGTTAAGCGAATTAAAGAAGAATTGGACACAGAAGAAGTGGCCATAATAAATGAACATTTGAGTGATTTACCTGGCGTTGATGTAAAAGCTGATTCACAGCGTAGCTATGTGTATGGCGATACATTCAAGCAAATCTTCGGTAAGGTTGCATCCATTCCTGCTGAAAGTGCAGATTTATATAAAGCGCAAGGATATTCTTTGGATGATACAGTTGGAAAAAGCTTTCTTGAATTACAATATGAAAACTTATTGAGAGGGACGAAAGAAGTCCAAACAACTGTTACCGATAGTACAGGAACTGTGACGGATACAACTGTATCGACTAAAGGTGAAACGGGTAAAGATGTTGTTTTAACAATTGATATCAATCTTCAGCAAAAAGTTGATCAAATTGTGGAAGAGGAATTTGCAAAAGAACCAAGTGCAGATGGAGCCTATGTGGTTATGATGAATCCGAAGACAGGAGAAATATTGGCCATTTCGGGTAAAAACCGTGACGGATCAAAAATTGAAGACAATGCATATGGTGCCATTTACAACGCCTATGCAATGGGTTCTGCGGTTAAAGGTGCCACTGTGTTGACTGGTTATCAGACAGGCGTAATAAATCCTGGGGATGTATTGTTGGATACGCCTATCACTATTGGTGGACTTACGAAAAAATCTTGGACAACGATGGGCTCTATTAATGATTTAAAGGCATTAGAGCGTTCATCCAACGTATACATGTTCCGAATTGCTATGAAAATAGCGGGTTATGATTTGGCATCAAAAACTGGATTCACAGATCCGGATGCTGCATATGAAACGATGAGATACTATTTTGCTCAATTTGGTCTAGGTGTGGAAACAGGTATTGATTTACCATCTGAAGCGACAGGATATAATGGTGGCGTTCAAAAACTAGGTAACCTGATGGACCTTGCCATCGGACAATTCGATACGTACACGACACTGCAATTGGCTCAATATGTGTCGACTATCGCTAATGATGGCTATCGTATGCGTCCGCATTTATTGAAGGAAGTGCATGAACCGGATCATGCATCAGAGGAACTTGGTGAAGTGATTGATACGTATACTCCTCAAGTATTAAACAGAGTGGATATGGACCTTAAAGATATCCAGCGTGTTCAACAAGGTTTTCGTCTGGTAATGAGTGGAAGTCAAGGGACGGCTGCATCACATTTTAGAGATGCTTCATATAATCCGGCCGGCAAAACAGGTACAGCACAGATTGGGTCAAGCTATAACTTGACGTTAGTGACATATGCACCGTATGAAAATCCTGAAATAGCGGCGGCGATTGTTGTTGATAACATCAGTAGTTCAAGTAGTGCGATTAATAAAAAAATCGGACGTCGAATATTAGACGCTTATTTTGAAGAAGGGTCCAGTAGTACTGACGAAAAAACAGAAACTGAATAATAGATTGTAGAAAAAGCTGCCTTAATAAGCAGCTTTTTCTTTACGCTTTGGGTTCAAGTGTTGATTTTAAGCTAAATGAAGGCGTAGCGCAGTCATTTTTTTGAATAGCAACATAGAGCCTCCGCTTTAAGAAATTTTCATTTCTCTAAAAAACATCGACTTTCGCTAGTAGGGGCGATAAGTTGAATTTTCCAAAGACGATTTTTTCTATATGTATATGGCACGTCGTAACCATAAATTAGATCGTATTCATAAAAAGTAGAAGGCAGTAAAGCGATAAGCAGTAAAATAGGAAGGGTGTTTATTATGGGACAAAAAGAAATAATCGAACTAACGAGAGCGTTTGTGAAGGAAAGATTGTATGGAGAGGGAAGCGGTCATGATTGGTGGCACATCCAGAGGGTATGCAATTTGGCTACATATATTGCTCGAAAAGAAGAGGCGGATTTGTTTATTGTGGAAATGACGGCCTTGCTGCATGATATTGAGGATTGGAAGTTCGTCGATGCCGAGCAGGGCAAGCCAATTCTGACAGAACAGTTTCTACAATCACTTTCCCTTTCTCAAGAGACCATCGCAGCTATTTTAAACATCATTCAAACAATGTCTTATAAAGGAGGCGTTGTGGATTCCACGCAACAGACGATAGAAGGAAAGGTTGTTCAAGATGCCGATCGATTGGATGCGATGGGTGCTATCGGTATTGCAAGAGCCTTCGCTTTTGGAGGTAATCGAAATCGTCAAATGTATGACCCAAGCATTAAGCCGGCTTCTTTTCAGACGTTGGAAGAAATAAAATCTGCCGAAAACCATACAATTAATCATTTTTATGAAAAGCTATTGAAGCTGAAAGATAGGATGAATACGGATACCGCCAAAGAGATAGCGGAAAAAAGGCATACCTTCATGGAACAATTTTTGGATGAGTTTTATGAAGAATGGCATTTTCATGAAGAATAATGATGCAAGTAAGGGGCTATCCGAAAAGGTCAAATCTATCAGTATGTTTATCCTGTTTAACAGGTGCTAGGACTCCCGCTTCAACACAGCAGCAAAAGCGCAGATGTGTAAGTGGGAGATTAAGTTGCCTATAACAACCTTTAGCGAGCATCCTGGAGCGGAATGCAACTCGATTAATCATCATTACTCGTTCATAAGCAACAAAGTTTACGAAACCAGCCTTTAAACAAACATGTGTAAAGAAAAGGGCCCAAAGGCAATTGCCTCTGGGCCTAACTAACGATTTAATCTTAACGATGAACGACCGTAATTTCACCTTTCGAAAGCTTAATGGTTGTATCTGATGTAGCGGCAATGTTTTGGTCATGTGTAACAACGGTGACACATTTGCCTTCTTTATGCGCTAAGTTTTGCAAGATATGCACGATTTCTACAGCAGTATCTTCATCCAGGTTTCCTGTCGGCTCATCTGCAACGATTAATTCGGATTCGCAGCAAAGTGCACGGGCGATGGAAACGCGTTGTTGTTGACCACCACTTAATGTCAGTACTTTTTGCATGCTTTGCTTACGGGAAATTCCTACTTTCTCCAACATTTGCAAAGCGAAGTCCATTTTGTTTTTTTGTTTTGATCCTGTAATTTCCATGGCTGTAATGACGTTTTGCAGAGCGGTCATATAAGGCAATAAATTATAGGCTTGAAAGACAATCGATACATATTTATTACGGAAATTCGTTAATCCGATTTCTTTGATGTCTTTACCTTCGTAAAGCACTTTTCCTTCTTTCGGGACATCCAACGCACTTGCGAGGGAAAGGAAGGTTGTTTTACCAGAACCGGATGGACCGATAATGGTATAGAACTTTCCTTTTTCGAAATCAACGTTAATATTTTTTAAAATGTCGTGTTTTTGGTTGTTTTGTTTGTACCAATAACTAATATTTTCAAATTGTAATAGGGGGCTGCTCATATAGTACACTCCTTAATCTTGTCTTGATAAAATCGTTTTCGGTTGTAGGCGTAGGACGGATAGCGATGGAATCAATGTTGCGACAAGAGCAATCAGTAAGCCGATTCCAGATAATAAGCCGATATCTTTTCCTGTCACTGATACGTCTAATTCTGCTGTTGTGTCAGTCATAGCGGGTGAAGTTTGTCCGCCGCCAGGTCCTCCTTGCTGATTCATTCCACCTTGGCCAGGTCCGTTGAATGAATCCGGCATTGAAGATGATTCACTAACTGTTGTTTCTTGAGCAAGTAATTGATCGCTGATCGCGTTAGCTACAACATTACCGCTCACTGTTGCAATTCCAAGTGAGAGAACGGCTACAAGTAAAATTTCCACAACGAATTGTCCAATCAACTTCCATTTCTTTTCACCAAGTGCCAGCAGGACACCCATTTCATATTTACGTTCACGAATACCCATCATAACGATTAATCCTAAAATAATTGAACCGGCAATGGATACTAATAAAACGATATTTTTAGAGAATGAAGCAACATTTTCAATTGGTTCCATCATTTGATCATACATTTGCGTATCTGCACTTAAAGTGAATGTATCAAAGTCGATTGAACTATTTTCTTCTGCATCAGCGATGAAGTTATCAACGTATTCTGCATCAGTCAGATAGTAAATAGCGCTATCGATTGTATCTGTATAATCGTCACCTTTTAGTGTATTTGCTGCTGAATATGGCACATAAATCGTGTTATAAGGGTTTAAAGCTGTAAAGTTCATACCGTGATTTGAACCAGTAGATGTTGTTTCATAGATTCCGACAATTTCTAATGTAATCGTTGTTTCTTCGTCAGAAGGATTAGCAATCGTAATGGTATCACCAACTGCTAAATCATTATCTTCTGCTAATGTTTGTTCGATTAAAGCGACATTTGAACCCAGGTCATCGGTTGTGATATGGCGACCATCAATAAGTGTAGATGTTTCATCCATGAACTCTTCTACGGCATCAGTATAAGCAACCCCACTAATGCTGACATCTCCTTGTGACATACCGCGACCTTTTGCTTCACCGTCAGGCATGTCAGGTGCATTTTCATCTGTCGTATTAGCGGCAGCGAAAGAAGAAGTACTTTCAATCGGATCGAAATCAGAGGCTAATCCGGTAGTAGATGAGAAAAAGTTATATCCTTTTAAATGGTCATACGTTGTTAATTCCTCTGCATTCTCTACAGCAATCGGTGTGGATTCGAAAGTTGGTCGTTCCCTTTCTCCTGATTCCTGTTGTTGTTGCATTTGCTCCCGAGTTTTGCTCATGTCCATTTGTAAGGTGACATCCCCACCTAATTGTTGCTTAGCAAGCTCAGCAGATTTATCGGCAGCGGTTTGGATGGACAAACCAGCTAATACTAAAACACATATTGCGGAAAAAATAAAAAGTTGCAATAAACTTTTCCCTTTTCTCGCCTTGACGCTTAAAAATGCGCGTTTGATAAAATTCATGATTGTTCTCCTTTCGTGACTCTGTCACTTTTTTAAATGTAATGTATTGTTTAAACATAAATCAGCCTTCATATTTCACATGTTGAACATGGTTATTCGGCTGTTGCTTATGTACAAATCAAGATTATCAGTTATTTATGAACAAAAAATGACTAAGCTATTTCTAAAGTTGTAATAAACGAGGAAGATTTAAGAAGGTGGTTGCTAAAGTTGCTTTTTCATTATAAGTTGAATACATAATATACTTAGCGCAATTCGGAATAGGGAGATGTAGTACATGAAAATATTAGTAATAGAAGATAATGAAAGTGTAGCTTCGATGATTGAAATGTTTTTTGCTAAAGAAGGAATTGAAGGTGTTTTTGTAGACGATGGTCTTCAAGGATATAACACATATAAAGAAGGGGAATGGGATGCTTTAATCATTGATTGGATGCTGCCTAATATGGATGGTGTGACGATCTGCAGGAAAATCAGACAGGAAAACGGACAAGTTCCTATTATTATGCTGACAGCGAAAGATAGTGAATCCGATCAAGTATTGGGGCTTGAAATGGGGGCAGATGATTATGTGACCAAGCCGTTTAGCCCACTTGCTTTAATGGCGCGCATCAAAGCTGTTACTCGTCGTCGAAATCCGATTGCTTCATCAGAGGATACACTAGAAGAAGGCGTAATCGTTACACAGCATTTTAAAATCAATAAAAACACACGCGAAGTGTTGCTTGACGGTGTACAGGTCACAAATTTAACACCGAAAGAATTCGATTTGCTCTATTACTTCGTTCAACATCCGAAACAGGTGTTTACAAGGGAGCAATTATTGGAACGTGTTTGGGGATACCAGTTTTATGGAGATGAGCGCACAGTCGACGTGCATATTAAACGTCTGCGAAAAAAAATCGGTACTCAAACGCAGCCATTCTTCCATACCGTATGGGGGGTAGGTTATAAGTTTGAAGAGACAATGGTAGAGGCAAATGAGAATTAAATATTTATATCAACTGGTCATTAGCAATGTCAGTGTCATTGTTGTCGCTTTTTTGGCATTGAGTTTATTATTTGCTCATTATGTAGAAAACATGGTTTATGAAAATAAAATAGATGACCTTGTTTCCTATGGGGAAAATCTATTATATGATGTGTCGAATACTCGTGAAAGCGGCAATGTCGTTCTTAATCAATATTTCCGAGTATTGAGAGGACAGAATATACATTTTTATATTTTTAATGAAAACAGAGAAGTTATTTATCCGACCAGTGGGCGAATTACCATTAAGGATGACGAATGGGCAAAAATAGAAAATGGTCAAACTGTGATTCAAAAGCAAGACACAAAGCGTTTTGATGAAACAATGACTTTTGTTTTGTTGCCTTATTTTCAAAATGGTTCATTTATCGGCGGAATTTTGTTGACGACACCGATTAGCGGCATAAACGAGGAAATTGTTCAAATTAACGGTTATTTATTTTATACCGTCTTAATTGTGTTGGCTGTATCTTTTCTATTAAGTTGGATTTTGTCCACTTTCCATGTGAAGCGCATTAAGAGAATCCAGGAGGCTACCTCTCGTATAGCGGAAGGAGATTATTCTGTTCGATTAAAAACATCCAATTTTGATGAAATCGGTGAGCTGGCGGAAGATTTCAATTCGATGGTGGATAAATTAAATACATCTATGGAAGAAATCGATTCACTCGAGAAACGGAGAAGGCAGTTCATGGCTGATGTGTCGCATGAATTACGGACACCATTAACGACAATCAGCGGTGTGATTGAAGGAATTCGAAATGATATGATTCCAGAGAAGGAGAAGGAGAAAGGAATCAATCTTGTTAGTAAAGAAGCGAAGCGTTTAATTCGGCTTGTCAATGAGAATCTCGATTATGAAAAAATCCGAAGCAATCAAGTGAAGTTGATAAAAGAAAATATCCAATTGGTTGAAGTGCTGGAGATTATTAAAGAGCAGCTGGACTTTTTGGCGGAAGAAAAAAATAACGAGATTGTGGTAGAAGTGGATGGAGAGGCATATGTTTATGCGGATTATGACCGTTTAACACAAATCCTTATTAATATAACAAAGAATAGTATCCAGTTTACTGAAAATGGCCAGATTACACTTCGAGGGAAAGCAGGCTATAAGGAAACAATCATCGAAATTGAAGATGATGGAATCGGTATAGATCCAGCAGATATCGAAAAAATTTGGCGTCGATTTTATAAAGCGGATTTGTCACGGACAACCAATCCGTATGGTGAATTCGGTCTTGGTCTTTCTATCGTCCAAAAGTTGGTTACATTACATGATGGACGTATAGAAGTAACGAGTGAAAAAGGTAAAGGAACGAAGTTTACGATTCATTTGCCGTATAAACTGAATGGTTGATTTATGGTAAATTTAACCGTTGCAATAGGTGCAACGGTTTTTTAATATCTAGTTAAAGGGTTGTTAATAGTTTGTTCATAATTGCTTGTTATGATAGTAACATACCTTGAGAGAAGGAACGAAATGTTGGAGGGAATTAAATGTTTGAGAAACTGAAAAACAATAAGATTTTATTCGCCGTTGGACTAGTCGCGATTATCGTCATCTCGGCTCTAATCGGTTCAACTTTCTCTAAATCAGATGTGGTAGCATCTGTTGATGGGGAAAAAATTACGAAAGATGAGCTGTATGATATTATGGCAGCATCTTATGGTGCTAACACGCTGGAATCACTAATCAATGAAAAAGTCATCAATCTGGAAGCTGAAAAAGAAGGCGTAACAGTTAGCGATGATGAAATTCAAGAAGAACTAGATGCGTTCATTGAATCTTACGGCGGTGAAGATACATTTAATTCAGCCTTAGAATATAGTGGTATGACATTAGATGAGTTCAAAGAACAAATTGCTAACTACCAAAAAATCGAAAAATTATTAGCTCCTCAAATCGAAATTACTGAAGAGGAAATGGAAGAATATTTCGAAGAAAACAAAGATTCATATGACACAGCAGAACAAGTGGAAGCAAGCCACATTCTGTTAGAAGATAAGGAAACAGCTCAAAAAGTGCTTGATTTATTAAATGATGGCGGAGATTGGGACGAGCTTGCAGCTGAATATTCAACAGATACTAGCAATGCTGAAGATGGTGGGGACCTTGGTTACTTCGCTTCAGGTGATATGGTTGAAGAGTTCGAAAAGGCTGCATGGGCTTTAGATGTTGATGAAATCAGTGATATTGTTGAAACAGATTATGGTTTCCATATCATTAAAGTAACAGGCAAAAAAGAAGCAGAAGAAGCTGTTTTTGAAGATTACAAAGAAGAAATCGAAGAAGCGTTATTTGATGAAGAAGTAAATTCATTATATTCTACTTGGTTAGAAGAACTAAAAAAAGAATATAACATCAAAAACACATTAGAAGATTAATATCATTTGTTAGTTAGAAGGGGCTATCTGAATTTGGGTAGCCCTTTTCTTATTTCCTAGAGCCTTCCCGAAAAAAATCCGTTGAAAATAATTGTCGAGATGTGGCTTTTTCAGTCAAGCTACTGTTCACTATCTGTCAACTTTTGTGGTAAAATGCAAGAGGTATCAACTATATTTTATTGGTAATTAAGGAGAGAATGTCAGAATGGAAAAAGTTCTTGTATTTGGACATAAAAATCCAGACACGGATACAATTTGCTCAAGTATTGCTTATGCAAATTTAAAACAACAATTGGGAGTTCAAGCAGAAGCGGTTCGCTTAGGTGAAATCAATGCAGAATCACAATTCGCATTGGATTATTTCAATGTACAGCCACAACGATTAATCGAAACAGCTGCAACAGAAACAAACAAAGTCATTTTAGTGGATCATAACGAACGTCAACAAAGTGTCAGCGATATCGATCAAGTAACAGTTCTTGAAGTAATCGACCATCACCGTATCGCTAACTTTGAAACAAGCGATCCTTTATACTATCGTGCGGAGCCAGTAGGGTGTACGGCAACAATCCTTCTGAAAATCGCAAAAGAAAAAGGATTAACTATTTCAAAAAGCATTGCAGGTCTAATGCTATCAGCTATCATTTCTGATACATTATTGTTCAAATCACCAACTTGTACAGACGAAGATGTAGCTGCAGCGAAAGAATTAGCTACTATTGCAGAAGTGGATGCGGAAGTTTATGGACTTGCTATGTTGAAAGCAGGCGCTAATCTTTCAGATAAAACAGCTGCACAGCTTATCGGAATCGACGCGAAAGAATTCCCTATGGGTTCATTCAAAGTGGAAGTGGCGCAAGTTAATGCAATCGATGTAGAAGAAGTATTCGCTAATCAAGCAGAACTTGAGCAAGCAATCTCAGCTGTAATCGAAGAAAAAGGTTTGGATTTATTTTTACTAGCTGTAACAGATATTTTGAACAGCAACAGTAAAGCATTGGCACTTGGAGCGCAATCAAGTGCGGTTGAAGAAGCTTATAACGTAACATTAGAAAACAACACAGCATTATTAGAAGGCGTTGTTTCTCGTAAAAAACAAATCGTTCCAGTATTGACAGACATTCTTGCAGCAAGAAGCTAATCAAAATAAAGCAGACCTATCCGTTTGGCAGGTCTGCTTTATTGTTATATAAATATAATGAAAGTACTAGAAAAATCAATAATGTCGATAAATGAATTGTTCTACTTCTAACAAGTTATGTGCGCGCATTTTAGCAGGAATATGTTTGTTATATGGTTGATCCATCAAAATGACATCCTGACCGAGTGCTGTGCAAATTTCATATGTTTCTGGTTTGTCGTCTATTAATACATCGCCACGCACATAATATTTTTGGCTACCGAAAATGACGTTTTGTTTCGGAATCATCGGGAAATATTCTAATAGCCACGCTCGTTTATCATCGGCTGGATTGGCGATGAGGGAAGAATTTTTCTGATAATCGCAAAAGGCATGTCCCATCGGCGAATCAGAGACAATCATGATGTTGTATCGAGCATCGTGTAGTCGTTGGACCACTTCCTGGGCGTATGGCATCGGCTTCAAATATCGGAATAAGCCCGGATGCTTCATTAAATCATATATTTTATGACCACATTCCGGTTTGACCAATGGTGCTAAATCCCACTGTGTGATGGATGATTTACTTAGATTGTCATCGTATAATTCATTATATAATTGCAACCATGCCTCTCCAAAATCTGCTAGCACATCATCCATATCAATTAAGAGCGTGCCGATATAATTTGTTCCCAGAACAGAGTTAAGACGTTGCAAAAAAAGATTTTCTTTCAATAGCGTATGCATATGTCCACCTATCATTGTAAATTATTTATACCGTTTAGCAGGCAATAAGACTCCCGCTTCAACGCAACAGCAAAAGCGGAGACGTGTAAGTGGTGAGAAGAAGAACACTCTCACCAACCAAAGATTCACTTTATTGTATAAGTGACATGTTTTTTCTGTCAATGTAAAAATCTAAGGTTCTGTTACATCCTGTTATAAAAACCCCCATTTATTACCGATTTATTTTCTCTTAAAAATCAACATCTAACTATAAGCAAAATCGTTGTATGTGAGAAAGTTATGTTAGTATTCTATTTATAGAAGGTAGTTTACATGATGATACTAGAGCGATAAGGAGATGAGAAATGATGAGAATCGAATGGGATGAAATGGCGATTCAACAGCTGGAATCATTGAAGAAAGGGAAAGCCGGCTTTGTGAAGCTTATTTATGATAGTGAAGATTGCGGCTGTGGAGATGATGGCGTTTCCACCTTGTGGTACATCAGTGAACCCGAGGGGAATGAAATCGAGATTGAAACGAATATTGGTCGAATGCTAGTCGATAAGGATAAAGTCGTTTATTTGGATGATGAAATGAAGATTGCTTGGGTACCTGAATATAATTGCTTCCGATTGACTACAAAAAAAGGAATCATCACCCCATTTATGAAGTTCTATAATTGGGTGAACTAGCATGATGATCCAGAGGCTGTCTGAAAGTCATCCGATGATTTTTTTACCTCTAATCATTCGTTTGGTATGTGCTGAATGGTCATATTAGACATATTGCTAATGTAGAAATTCTTCGGAAACGCTACCTTTTTGATTATTATCTTGATATACTTATTAATAATCATTCTTTTGTGATAGATGTATCAGTACATAAATAAGATTTTTTGATAGCTTTTGATAAGGGAATTAGCCGAAACGTAATTGGTCACGGAATTTTTATTTTTTTTCCTAATAGCCTTGATACATGACCAAGGTAGGAGTAAAATAACATTTATCATATTTTTCTGATTATTTACTTTCGTTCAGTAAAATACTAAATTCAGTGATGGATGTCATTCACAATAGAATGAAGATAACATCGAACCGTTTTTTATGACGGTAAAGGTTTATAGTTAAAGGAGATAGAAAGATGAGTAAAAGTACAATCGAAATTGTTTTAAGCACAGAGAAAAAACAAAAGCCGCAAGATGATCAACTGCAATTCGGAAAAGTGTTCACGGATCATATGTTCACGATGGACTATACAGAAGGAGAAGGCTGGCACGATGCAAAGATTGTACCATATCAACCAATTTCGTTAGATCCGGCTTGTAGTGTTTTTCACTATGGTCAAACAGTATTTGAAGGCTTAAAAGCCTATCGTGCGAAAGATAATCGTATCTTGCTCTTCAGACCTGAAAAGAACTTTGAACGTTTAAATAAATCCAATGAACGTATGTGCATGGCACAAATAGATGAAGAATTTGTTTTAGAAGCATTAAAGAAATTAATTGAAGTCGATCAAGATTGGGTTCCGCATTCACCTGGAACATCTCTTTATATTCGTCCATTTATCATTGCTACACAGCCTTATTTAGGTGTTAACCCTTCAACAAGCTATAAATTTATGATTATTATGTCTCCTGTAGGTGCTTACTACAAAGAAGGAATCAATCCAGTCAAAATTGCTGTTGAAGATGAGTATGTACGTTCTGTAAAAGGTGGTACAGGTACTGCTAAAACAGGAGGTAACTATTCTTCAAGTTTGAAAGCACAAGAAGTAGCTAGCAAAAATGGCTGTTCACAAGTTTTATGGCTAGATGGTGTAGAACGTAAATATGTTGAAGAAGTGGGTGCTATGAACGTCTTCTTTAAAATCAATGGAGAAGTAGTGACGCCTGAATTGAGCGGAAGTATTTTACCTGGAGTTACACGTGCATCGATTATTCAATTATTGCAACATTGGGGCGTGGAAGTTACAGAACGCCGTATCACGATGCAGGAAGTCTTTGATGCAAGCGAGCAAGGATTATTGGAAGAAGCTTTTGGAACAGGGACGGCTGCTGTCATTTCTCCTGTTGGCGGTTTTGTGTGGCATGATAAAACAATTACGATCAATGATAACCAAACAGGTGAATTATCACAAAAGCTTTATGATACATTAACAGGCATCCAAACGGGCGAAGTGGAAGATCCATTCGGTTGGGTGACAGAAGTTATTTCATAAAACGTATATCATTTAGTCTTATCTGATGAATACATATGCAAAAACACACTTACCATTATAATAAGTGTGTTTTTGCATGCATAATGGGCGTTTTTAAGAGAAAAAAGATGGAATAGGGGATGGATTGGGATGAAGGTTTCTCTGTTCGCTACTTGTTTAGTAGACATGTTTCATACAGAAGTAGGAAAAGCAACAGTAGAATTATTGGAAAGATTGGGGTGCGAGGTTGTTTTTCCACAATCGCAAGTTTGTTGTGGTCAGCCGGCATACAACAGTGGGTATGTGAAAGAATCAAAAGAAGCAATGAAACAAATGATTGCAGCATTTGAAGATGCTGAATATGTGGTTACACCTTCAGGTTCTTGTGCGACTATGTTCAAAGAGTATCCACGTATTTTTGAACATGATCAGCAATGGAAAGAGAAAGCGGAGAGGTTGGCGGAACGAACGTATGAGCTGACACAATTTATTGTGGATGTTTTGCGAATTGAAGATGTCGGTGCCACTTTAGAAGGGACAGCGACCTATCATACATCCTGTCATATGACGCGTTTATTGGGGGTAACGGAGGCGCCTTTTATTTTATTGAAGAATGTAAAGGGATTACAGCTCGAACCGTTAAAGAATGCGCATAATTGTTGCGGGTTTGGTGGTACTTTTTCCGTGAAAATGGGGTCAATCTCTGAGCAGATGGTTGATGAAAAAGTAGCATGTATCGGCGAAACGAATGCTGATTATATCATTGGTTCAGATGCAGGGTGTCTAATGAATATAGGTGGGCGTATAGAGCGTAAAGGAAAACCGATTAAAGCAATGCATATTGCTGAAGTGTTAAACAGCAGACGAGCCTAAGGGGGATCATATATGGCGATGAAAATTGGTAATGGTGCTTTTAATGAGCGGATTGATGAAGGGCTGAATAATGCTTTCATGAGATCGGCGGTGGCAGGAGCGCAGGAAAGACTGCACGATCGTCGGTTAGCCGCAGCGGAAGAGTTGGGGAATTGGGAAGTGTGGCGCTCTCATTCGGAAGAAATCAGGCAACATGTTTTGGAAAACCTGGATTATTATTTATATCAATTGAGTGAAAAAGTAGCGGAGCGCGGTGGTCATGTTTTTTTTGCAGAAACAGCGGCGGATGCGACCGATTATATTAAAGGAGTCGCAAAAAAGAAACAAGCAAAAAAAATTGTTAAATCCAAGTCGATGGTGACAGAAGAAATCAATATGAACAGCGAACTTGAAAGTATTGGCTGTGAAGTGATTGAAACAGATTTAGGGGAATATATCCTGCAGATTGATGATCACGATCCTCCTTCTCATATTGTTGCACCGGCTTTACATAAAAACAAAGAACAAGTGCGGGAAGTGTTTGCGGAAAAGTTGAATTATTCTAAAACATCAGACCCTGCGGAATTAACCGACCATGTTCGTCACACATTACGGAATGAATTTTTAACTGCGGATATTGGCATAACGGGATGTAATTTCGCTATTGCGGAAACAGGTTCGGTTAGTCTTGTAACAAATGAAGGGAATGGTCGATTGGTTACATCTATTCCGAAGACACAAATAACCGTTATGGGGATGGAACGAATTGTCCCGACACATGAGGAATTTGAAGTGCTAGTCAATATGCTGACACGAAGTGCTGTCGGACAACGACTACCAAGCTATGTATCGGTCGTGACAGGCCCTAAAGGAGAAGGGGAAGTCGATGGTCCAGAGGAATTTCATTTGGTCATTGTCGACAATGGGCGTTCCAACATATTGGGGACAGAATTTCAATCAGTACTTCAATGTATTCGCTGCGGAGCATGTGCTAATGTTTGCCCGGTTTATCGCCATATTGGCGGTCATTCTTATGGCTCTATCTATTCTGGTCCGATTGGAGCTGTTTTGTCTCCTTTACTGGGCGGCTATGAGGATTATAAAGAGTTACCATATGCATCGACGCTTTGTGCGGCTTGTACAGATGCCTGTCCGGTAAAAATTCCGCTACATGAATTATTGCATAAACATCGTCAAGTAATTGTGGAAAGAGAAGGAAAAGCACCTATCTCTGAAAAATTGGCTATGAAGGCATTCGGTCTTGGTGCTGCTTCGCCAATCTTATATAAAATGGGTTCCAAATTGGCGCCATCTGCTATGAGTCCCTTTACGGTTAATCAAAAAATTTCAAATGGCCCTGGTCCACTTAAAGCGTGGACTGAAATCCGAGAATTTCCGGCACCAACGAAAGAGCGCTTTCGCGATTGGTTCAACGATAGGGAGAAAGGGGATAATGATTGATGACCGGAAGTATTCAAAATCGAGAGAAGTTTTTAAATAAAATAGCGGCGAATTTAGGCAGAGAAACAAGACGAACAGGTGTTGCACGTCCGAACTATCAATTTCAGCCACAATTGGAAGTGTTAAAAGATGCGACAATGGATGAATTGGTTTTATTATTGAAGGAGATGTGTACACGAATCAATACGGATTATTATGAAACATATGTAGCTGAATTGCCTCAAATATTGAATGATGTCATCGATTCTTTTGGTGGAGGACCAATATTGATAGCGAAGGATGAGCGTTTTGCTCAATATGGTTTAAATGCAGGTTGGAAGGGACATCTCTCAGACAATGGACAGATTGTGAATGAATGGAATCCTGAAACAGGAGACGAAAACATTATACTTGCCGAGCAGGCAAACGTAGGTATTACGTTTAGTGAAATAACGTTGGCGGAGTCAGGTACAGTTGTTTTATATACGACGCCAGAAATTGGTCGTTCGATTAGTTTATTACCGACAACATATATAGCCATTATTCCCAAAAGCTCTATCGTTCCACGAATGACACAAGCAGCGCAAAGCATTAGGGAAGCGGTAAAAAGAGGAGAAGCGGTTCCTTCGAGCATCAATTTTGTATCGGGACCAAGTAATTCAGCGGATATTGAAATGAATCTTGTAGTCGGTGTACATGGACCGGTGAAAGCCGCTTATATTGTGGTACAAGATAAATAAGGAAAAAAGGAAGAGTAACAGGCTACTCTTCCTTTTTTCCATTTAGCAATAATTGAAGATTAAGCTTATTCTTGGATACATCTTGAAGTGTATATTGATCCAACACTTGCAAAAAAGCGAATAACGCTTGGTTCAAGACGCCTTTCAAAGTACAGATGGAATTGATTGGACACGTATTGTGATTTTTAGAAAAACATTCAACAATATTGAAGTCTTCTTCTGTTTTTCGGACAAGTTCCCCAATATTTATATCGCTAGGATGCTTCGCTAAGCGAATGCCACCATTTCTCCCTCTGGTCGTTTCTATATAGCCGAGCTTTCCTAAATGATAAATGATTTTCATCAGATGGTTTTTGGAAATCCCGTATGCATCCGCAATTTCTTTAATGTTGACCAATTTCTCATGATGTATAGTTAGATATAACAGTACTCTAATAGAATAATCGCTAAAATTTGTTAATCTCATAGTTTATTCCTCACTCAGTTTCTCTTTCTACTTCTATAGTAACATATTGAATCTTGCTATATTACACACAAAATTGTCATAAAAAGAAGTATTTAGAATATTGCTTTAAATTCGTGGCACCCATATAATAAAGATGTATTTCAAATACATCTTTTAAGGGGAATAGGGGAGACTATTATGTTATCACAACAAACAATTTCAATTATTAAATCCACAGTGCCGGTTTTAGAAGTGCATGGCCAACAAATTACGTCCGTTTTTTACAAAAATTTATTTCAAAGTCATCCGGAATTATTGAATATTTTTAATACGACAAATCAAGCAAAAGGGAGACAACCAAACGCTTTAGCGAATACGGTTTATGCTGCTGCACAATATATTGATCAATTAGAAGTTTTGTTACCAGCAGTAAAACAGATTGCCCATAAACATCGCAGTTTGGCGGTGAAGCCGGAGCATTACCCAATTGTAGGGGAATTTTTGCTGGCGGCGATTAAAGAAGTATTAGGAGATGCTGCTACAGAAGAAATTCTTTCAGCTTGGGGAGAAGCATATGGCGTCATTGCTGATGTTTTCATTTCGGTTGAAAAAGAAATGTACGAAGAAGCAGGTTGGGATGGAGCAAAAGCATTTATTGTAAGCGATAAAGTGGTTGAAAGTGAGTTAATTACTTCTTTTTATTTGAAAGCGGCAGATGGTAAAAAGTTACCTGCTTTTATTCCAGGACAGTATGTGACGGTAACGGTTAATATTGACGGAGAACAATATACAATGAATCGTCAATATAGCTTGACAAGCAAGCCGAATGAAGAGTATTATCGCATTTCCGTCAAAAGAGATGGAAAAGTATCGACCTATTTACATGATGAAGTCCAGGTCGGTGATTCCCTTTTATTGACTGCTCCAGCTGGAGATTTTATCTTAAATGAAAACGAGCAAAATCCTCTTCATTTTATTGCAGGAGGAGTAGGTATCACACCATTTATGAGTATGCTGCACACATTGGCAGATCAGCAAACGAACAGAGCTGTTTCAGTTATTCATGCGGTCAAAAATGAAA
>JBJEFL010000041.1:0-35929 GCA_051873995.1 Bacillus sp. (in: firmicutes) | reverse complement strand
GGATTAGGTGTCGAACAGAATCGTATTCGTTATGAATTTTTCGGACCAGCCATCAATTTATAATCAGTTAGTGAGAAACCCATATGTTTTGTATGGGTTTTTCTTTATGGGTGTGATTATTAACGGAAAAAGAGAAGATTATTTTGGGGTTTTTGGAAAAATATAGACAAAAAGATGTATTAATGTAATAATACATCTATACAGTGTATGAACTAGATAGTACACACACTTCGTGAAAGAAGGAGGGAAAAGCTTGAAGCTAGAGTTGAACAATCGAGAACCTATATACATTCAAGTTGTCACTTATTTTAAGCAACAAATAGCAACCGGTCAGTTGACAGCAGGAGAAGAAATTCCGTCCCGAAGAGAACTGGGCATTATGTTGAACATCAATCCCAATACTGTACAAAAAGCATATAAAGAAATGGAGGATCAACACTTGATTGTGACTGAAAGAAATTTTCCAAGCAAAATTACAAATGATGAGAAAATGCTTCAACAGGTGCGAAACGATTTAATTAAAGAAGCTACAATGACCTATGTAGAAGCGATGAAGAAAATATCCCTACCTATCGATGAGATGATTACGGTCGTGAAAGAAGTATACGAGAAACAATAAGTAAGGGAAGGGAGGAGAAATAATGATAGAAGTTAAGAATCTATCCAAGAAATACAATTTCAAACAAGTTTTGAAGGATGTTTCTTTTACAGTTAAAAAGAACGAGATTACTTGTTTAATAGGGGTTAACGGAACAGGCAAGTCGACTACGATGAAAGCGATATTAGGTTTGATGCCTTTCAATAGAGGCGATATCGTAATCGATGGTGTCAGTATTAAACAAAAACGAAGCCATAATGTTTCATTTGTACCGGATCATTTAACAATGCCACTTCATATGACAATTGCACAAGCTTTTCAATTTATGAAAGATTTTTATCCTCAGTGGAATGAAGAAAGAGCGAAGGAGTTAACGGCTTTTTTTGATATGCAAGTATCACAGAAGCTGAATAGTTTATCACGAGGAAATGCAGCAAAAGTCAGTCTGATTTTGGGGCTATCGATGAATACAGATTATGTTTTATTGGATGAGCCTTTCTTGGGGATCGACTTATTTGCAAAGGAGAAAATCAGAGAATTGTTTGCTTCTCATTTTATGGAGGAAAGAGGTATTTTATTGACTACGCACGAAATTGATGAAGTGGAACATCTGATTGATAGAGTTGTCATTTTAAATGAGGGTGTCATTGCGCAAGACTTCTATACAGAAACTGTCCGGATTGAAGAGGGCAAATCGGTTATCGATAAATTGAGGGAGGTGGAACAAGGATGATCAACTATTTAAAGTTAGTGGATTTTGAAATAAAACGTTTTTGGAAAGTGTATGTTGTTCTTCTTGCCTCGGTCATCATTATACAACCTATTACTGTTCTGATTTTAGTAAATGGAGAACGAGATTATATTAAGAAGAATCCTTTAGAGCACTTCCATTTATCTACATTTACTGGAGATTTGCCGTTTTTTTATTTACCAATCATGATTTGTATTGCTACATTGACGTTATATCTTTTCTTTACATGGTATCGTGAATGGTTTGGGAAAAGTACGTTTTCCATTCAATTATTATTATTGCCTTTTAATAGAATGACTGTTTATTACGCTAAATTGACTGCTTTATTGTTTTTTATTTTCGGTTGTATTGTCACACAACTTGGGAGTTATTTTATTGTGTATGCCATCTATAAAGCTACTTATCCACAATTTGCAGATTTGGATAATTCGCTAGTCACATGGATTAATTCTGATTCGTGGTTAACTTATCTTATTCCGACGAGTATTATTGATTTCTTCTTGTTTTATGGACTCGGGATTGTCGTTGTTATTGTTCTATTTTCAGTGATTTTATTAGAAAGAGCTTTTCGATACAAGGGGCTGATTGTAGGGGTTATATACGGAATAGCTTGTATTATCTTGTTTTTCGTTCCAGATTATATCAGTTATAATATCATTTCATTGTATGAAGATGAAATATTATTAAGCAGAATCGTAATCAGTTCCTTTATTACAATTTGTTCGTTATGGTTAAGTCATTATTTAATGAAAAAGCAAATTTGGATGTAAAGGAGGTACGAATTATGTGGAAACGTTATGGAATCACTTTAGTTTTTTGTTTGTTCGTCACTGTCAGTTTGGTCATTTTTTATAGTACATCAGGAAAAGTGGCTCAGGAAAATGAACATTTGCAATTAAAGACGTTAAGTGGGGAAGTAGATGAAACGAAAGATTTAAAATTAATAGGGAATTCCTGGGTTAATCGTATGCCGAAGAAAGTTGAAGTTTCTTTAGATGGGTCTGATTATTCGAAATTACCTGTTAAAAATCTCGTTACTTATGAAACGGTAACAATGTCGTATTATGTGAAGTTAGATGAACTTCAACATGAATATAAATCGTTCATGCGGGGAAAATGGGCGATTGATTCACTTTATGAAGATGAAACGCAACTAATATATGTCCATACGCTTTATAATGAGTCCGAAGAGAGAGAGAATACAGAAGAGTTATTAGTAGATTTTTATAATAAAAAAAGTAAAGATACTACTCAATTTACTGTATCATTACCAAGTGAACTTAAGGACCACAATGATTATATAGGTATCTTGGATGTCCAGATGATGAAAGATCAATTAATTATCATATTGGATTCACAGGATGAAGGAAAACAATCTGTTTATTATCTTGCAATTAAAGGAGGAAAAATTTCCGATTCGCATATATTGTTAGAAGCTTCTCCAAAAGAGAATGTAAATATAAGAAGTGCAGGTAACTTAATCAATGATAGTTGGATAAAAACTTCAAAATATATGCTGCTAGAGAAAGACACTTGGGATGCTGAGAAACAAAGCAGTACTTATGAAATGTATGCGGTTGAACTTGCATCAGCACAGGTGAAAAAAGTGAATGTGCCAGGAAATAGTGATTATGGTGAACAGAGATTTTATAATGGACAAACGGTTTATTATCTAGAGAAAAATTACTTTAAAAAACTAGATTTGGATACTCTAAATTCTAGCATTTTATCGGATGATTTGAATATAAGTGATATTGAGGGCATGAAAGAAAAAGATCAAAGATTATATGTGTTAGCTTTATCCAAAAATGGGAGTAATTTGTTAATCATCTATGATTTAAATGATAATAAGGAAATATACCGAGGAGAAGTAAATCCGAAAGAGTATAAAAAAATTTCAAGTATTGAGCTGTATGATGTTCAATTTTAAAATAGTGATTCTTTTATTATCTTAATCAGTATATTTCAATGGGCGTTAAAAGCTCCGGCGGATGGCAGAAAAGTTGTAAGGAAGGTTTTCGGGTATGCGCCCGAACAACTTTTCGCCGCAATAACTCCGAGGCGTTATTGATTATAGTGATCATGCAAAACAAAAAACACGAAAAGAATTTTCTTCGTGTTTTTTTGCTGAACAAAAGTAAAAATCCAAATTAACCTAAATATGCTTTAAGCATCCACATATGTTTTTCTAATGTCGCTTTGATACCTAAGAATAAGTCTGCTGTTTCTTCATCATTTACATTTTCTGCAACTGTTAATAATTCTTCGATATCTTTTGTAAGTAGATTGAAATCCTCATAAATCACTTTAACCATTTCATCGGCTTTTTCAGTGCCGTTTGCTTCTTTGATTGTTGCGACTTCTAATGTTTCTTTTAATGTTGCTATTGGTTGTCCGCCGATTGTTAGAAGACGTTCAGCGATTTCATCGATATACGTAGATGTTTCTGTATAAAATTCTTCAAACTTGACGTGTAATGTAAAGAAATTAGGTCCTTTTACATACCAATGATAATTATGTAGTTTTGTATAAAGTACTGTCCAGTTCGTAAGTTGTTGATTCATTAAAACATGTAATTGTGACATTTTATTCCCTCCAAGAAATAAGTTTTTGAATGTTCGCTCAAATAAATTTTATCATAATGGTTTTACTCATGGTAATAGTATGTACAGAAAAGATAAGAATGTTTGTCAGATTTGTTAAAAAACATAAGCTATATTGTAATTTTACATTGACAAAATGCTAATTAGCCCATATTATGTAACGAAAGTTTCCTTTGTGCAACTTTTGTAGTTGAGGCTAAAAAATGTTCGTCGGACAAACACACTTTGTGAATGACTATCATATAAAAGGGGAGAAGTGTAGATGGGAAAATATAAGTTGAGGTTTAGTTTGTTGCTCGTTCTTTTAATGGGGGTTTTTATGGTTGGCTGTTCATCTACTAGCAGTAAAGATGAAGACGATACTGATTTAGGCAAAGTGAAAGTAACATCAACAATCGGAATGATTGGTGATGTCGTAGCCAATATAGGTGGTGAACATGTTGAATCCGTTAGTTTGATGAAGCCAGGAATCGATCCTCACCTATATAAAGCAACGCAAGGAGACATTTCAAAATTAGAAGAAGCTGATATCATTTTTTATAACGGCTTGCATTTAGAAGGAAAAATGGAAGATATTTTCGGAAAAATGGAAAAAGAAAAGCCGACTGTGTCTGTTACACAAAATGTTTCGAAAGAATTATTGCTTGCAGGTGATAATGGCGCAGAGTATGATCCGCATCTATGGTTTAATGTGCAATTCTGGATTTCAGCAGCAGAAGTTATTCGTGATGAACTGATTGAAATGGATGGAGAAAACAAAGAAAGCTATGAAGAAAATGCAGAAAAGTATATTGCTGAGTTGGAAGAATTGGATGCTTATGCAAAAGAACAATTAGCCACTATTCCGGAGGAACGTCGTATTCTCATAACTGCTCATGATGCATTTGGTTATTTCGGTGAAGCATACGGCCTGGAAGTAATGGGGCTGCAAGGAATAAGTACAGATTCAGAAGTAGGTTCCAAGGCGGTAAGTGAGTTACGGGATTTCTTAGTTGAAAACAAAATCAAAGCTGTTTTTGTTGAGTCGAGTGTTCCCAAAAATACAATTGAAGCAGTTATCGAAGGAGCGAAAGAAAAGGGGCATGAAGTGAGTATCGGAGGAGAATTATTCTCAGATGCCATGGGTGAAGAAGGGACCGAAGAAGGTACCTATCTGGGAATGGTTCGCCATAACGTTGACACGGTTGTGAATGCCTTAAAATAAGGAGGGATTGTTTTGTCAGATCCTTTGAAAGTGAAAAATATAACCGTCGCCTATCAAAAGAAAGTTGTATTGAAGAATGTTTCTTTTTCCATTCCAAAAGGAAAGCTTGTCGGCATTATCGGACCGAATGGTGCAGGCAAATCAACATTGATCAAGTCCATTTTAGGGCTTGTTCCTCCTATAGGTGGAGAAGTCGAAATATTCGGCGATAGTTATCAACAACAAAGAAAAGCGGTTGGTTATGTGCCACAGAAAGAATCTGTAGATTGGGATTTTCCGACAGATGCATTAGATGTAGTCACAATGGGGAGATATGGGAAATTGGGTTGGTTTAAAAGACCGACCCGTAAGGATAAAGAAGTGGCGCAACAATGTTTGGATAAAGTCGGCATGAGTGAATATAGTCATCGCCAGATCAGTCAGCTATCCGGTGGACAACAACAGCGTGTATTCTTAGCCAGGGCATTAGCGCAAGAAGCGGAGCTCTATTTTATGGATGAACCGTTTGCTGGAGTGGATGTAGCGACAGAAAAAGCGATTATTGCTTTATTGAATGAATTGAAAGAAAAAGGAAAGACTGTACTCGTTGTTCACCATGACTTAAATACAGTGAAGGAATATTTTGATTGGATTATGCTCATCAATGGGAAATTAATTGATATTGGCCCGACTGAAGAAGTATTTACAAATGAATTGCTGCAAAAAACGTATGGTGGCAAGTTGACCTTATTAGATCATAATTCATCATCGATCATCATCAGTTGAGGTGGAAAAGATGAATGTATTAACGATGTTACAAGACCCTAATACACAATGGATATTGGCCGGCACCATTTTATTAGGCATATGCAGCGGAGTTATTGGTTGCTTTGCCTATTTACGAAAGCAATCTTTAATGGGGGATGCTCTTGCGCATGCCGCTTTACCGGGAATATGTGTAGCGTTCATGATAACAGGAACAAAATCTATTTTGTGGTTTTTAGTCGGGGCTTTTATTGCAGGTGTATTGGCCACTTTGTCAATTGGTTTTATAACGAGAGAGACAAGAATTAAACAAGATGGTGCACTTGGCATTATCTTGACCGTTTTTTTCGGAATCGGTATTGTTCTTTTGACGCAAATACAGCATAGCAGCAGTGGTAATCAAAGTGGCTTGGATAAATTTTTATTCGGGCAAGCGGCAGCGATGATTAGTCGGGATGTTACAGTCATGGCAATTGTTTGTACGTGTCTGTTAGTGATTGTCGCACTACTTTTTAAAGAATTTAAATTGGTTTCATTTGATCCCGGTTTTGCAAAAGGAATCGGATTACCCGTTCGTCTTATTGAACAGTTCATTATGTTTTTGTTGGTTGTGGCGGTTGTGGTGGGTATTCAAGCAGTTGGTGTAGTTTTAATGGCTGCCATGTTAATTACACCAGCGGTAGCCGCTAGATATTGGACGAATAAATTGCACATTATGGTTGTCATTTCCGGCATTATTGGTGGCAGCAGCGGGTTTCTGGGAACCTATATTAGTACGTTTGGAAGCAATTTGCCGACAGGCCCGCTTATCGTCCTTTCTGCAACGGTAATTTTTGTTGTGTCTCTTCTCTTTGCACCTGCCAAAGGCTTGATAGCGCAAGCGAGAATGAAGCGTTATATGAAGAAAAACACCCAGAAAAATACGTTTATTCCCGTTCCTGAACCAAAGGAGGGAAAGTAAATGACGAGTGGTTTCTGGATTATCTTGATTGGTTCTTTAGTTGCGTGTTCTTGCAGTTTAGTAGGATGTTATCTCGTGCTTCGCAAAATGAGTATGGTCGGCGATGCCATTAGTCATGCTGTTTTACCGGGGATTGTTATTGCGTATATGTTAAGCGGTTCAAGAGATACCATCTATATGTTGGCTGGAGCTATTTTTTTAGGGCTTTTGACTGTGTATTTAATTTCCTTATTCAGCAATAGTGGTGTGCAAGATGATGCTTCGATTGGTGTTGTGTTTACGGCATTGTTTGCGATTGGTGTTGTACTTGTCAGTATGTTCACAAGACAAGTGCATATTGATTTAGATCATGTTTTATATGGCGAAATTGCTTTTGCTCCATGGGATACCATTTCCTTGTTAGGGATGGAAGTACCGAGGTCAATGCCACTGGTCGGTTCGATATTTTTAATCAATGTTCTTGTCATCGGTCTTTTTTATAAGCAGCTTAAAGTATGTGCCTTTGATCCGATTATGGCTGCAGCATTAGGTATTCCTGTCGTATTCTTTCACTATTTGTTAATGACATTGGTTTCTGTCACGACAGTTGTCTCGTTTGATAGTGTCGGAGCGATATTGGTTGTCGGGATGTTAATTGTGCCAGCGTCTACAGCCTATTTATTAACGGACAAATTGAGTAGCATGTTAATCATTAGCTGTTTAGTGGGTATAGCATGTTCGCTTTTTGGCTACTATTTGGCTGTTCTGTTGGATGCTTCGATTGCTGGATGTATGATTGTCATAGCAGGTTTACTATTTATGCTGGCTTTATTTTTCTCTCCGTCTCATGGAATGATCAGCAAATGGATTCGCCGGAGAAAATTATCATCGGAAATGTAGTTGGATGAACCCAGAAGTGTTGTCTTCTGGTTTTTTGAGAAAATTTACAAAAAAACGGTTGACTTCTAGTTGTGTAGTTGTTAATATATGGAATAATAAAAGTAAACCACTTGGAATTATAATGATTGACCGGAAAAACCGGAGACATTTCTGTTAGTGCTTGAGAAATGTCTCCGGTTTTTTATGTTCCTACAGCAGAATTATGTGCTTCAATCGAGAAAGCGATTGAGAGAGTCTGACCAGAAAACTGGAGGCCTTTACAGCGAACAGAAGATGTTTGCAGTAGAGGTTTTTTTCTTATCTTTTGGATATCAACAGTAAGTTTTAAATAAGCGTATCTTATAAAAGGGTTTATTTTTGTACATGAATAATTCCGACTATACACAGCGGAATATTTATATAAATTATTACTAAAAAGAAAAGAGGGTACTACAAATGAGTAAAAATAACCGTGAAATGAAATTAGGAGCTTTTATTATGAACACAGGACATCATGTGGCATCATGGCGTCATCCGGAAGTGGAAGCGAAAAATCTATTAAGCTTCGAATTTTATAAAAAAATAGCTGAAACAGCAGAACGTGGAAAATTCGATATGATGTTTCTAGCTGACGGATATGCCGTGCCAGGGGCTAATGAGAAAATATCAGAACAACGGGTGCATGCAACATTTGAGCCATTTACCATTCTTTCAGCCGTTGCTGCTGTTACGAAGAACCTTGGGATAGTCGGGACAGTGTCGACTACTTTCAATGAACCGTTCAATGTTGCCAGAAAGTTTGCTTCACTGGATCATTTAAGTAATGGTCGAGCAGGATGGAATGTTGTTACAAGCAATACGGAAGAAGAAGCACAAAACTTCAATTTGAATAAACATTTATTGCATGCTGATCGGTATGAGCGTGCGGAAGAATTTGTGGATGTTGTCAAGAAATTATGGGACAGTTGGGAAGATGAAGCTGTGGTTTATGATAAAGAAAATGCCCAATTTGCTGATTCCTCTAAAATTCATGTTGTGAATCATGAAGGAAAATGGTTTTCGGTTGCAGGGCCGTTAAATATATCTCGTCCTGTACAAGGGCATCCGGTCGTTGTGCAAGCAGGGTCTTCAGAAGATGGAAAAGAGTTGGCAGCACGCACAGCCGAAGTCGTTTTTACGGCATGGCAAACATTTGAAGAAGCGCAAGTATTTTATGCAGATTTGAAAGGAAGAATGGCGAAATATGGTCGCTCACCGGAAGAATTGAAAATTATGCCTGGTGTTTTCCCGGTGATTGGTAAAACGGAAGAAGAAGCGAATGAAAAGAAACAGTTATTAGTCGATTTAATTCCGGAAGAGGCAGGAGTTAGCTTACTGTCTAATATGATTGGTGTTGATTTAAGTCCATATCCAGTAGATGGACCATTGCCGGAATTGCCGCACATTCAAGCAATCAATGGCGGAAAGAGTCGCTTTCAATTATTGAAGGACGCCGCCGAAAGAGATGGGTTGACGATTCGGCAATTGTATCAACATATTGCTGGTGCGCGCGGTCATCGAGAAATCAAGGGAACGCCAGTACAAATTGCCGATCAGTTGCAAGAATGGTTTGAAAATGGTGCGGCAGATGGCTTTAATATTATGCCACCATATTTACCAGGTGGATTGGAGGATTTTGTGGAGCTGGTTATCCCGGAATTGCAAAAACGAGGATTATTCCGAGTTGAATACGAGGGGAATACTTTACGGGAAAATTTAGGGCTAAAACGACCAATCAATGAATGGACGAAAGTGCAAGAAAAAATCTAAACGAATCATAAAGCTTGCTTTTCTTTTACAATAAAAACCGATTATTCACATAAGAATAATTAAACTTGGGAATCGACCGAACAAGCCGAAGGAACTTCCCAGAAACGTTCGAGAGATGGCTTCGATTTGTTGACTGTACAAAATATACGACGCGAAATGGTTATATCAGAAAATGAAGAGGTGAACAAAATGTCGGATAAAATTGTATTTAATCACGTAACGAAAACATTTAAAGTACGTGATACAGAGCAAGGGAAGGGGACTTTAAAGGAATTTACTGCAGTGAAAGATTTGCATTTTTCAATCAAGGATGGTGAATTTTTAACGTTGGTCGGACCGAGTGGTTGCGGTAAATCCACATTACTGGATTTGTTGACGGGTTTATCGAAACCAACATCAGGCCAAATCTTGATTGATGGGAAAGAAATTACTGGTCCCGGGCTGGATCGTGGCATTGTTTTTCAACAATATGCCTTGTTGCCATGGAAAACGGCGAAAGGTAATATCGAATTCGGCTTAGAAGCAAAAGGCATTCCGAAAAAAGAAAGAAAAGAACAAGCGGAATATTTTCTTTCGTTAGTTGGCTTATCAAGCTTTGCAGATCGCTTTCCTCATGAACTTTCGGGTGGAATGAAGCAACGGGTAGCCATTGCCCGGAGTTTAGCGTTCGATCCAGAGGTGCTGTTAATGGATGAACCTTTCGCTGCACTAGATGCACAAACAAGAGAAACGTTGCAAAGTGAATTATTGAGTATTTGGGAAAAAACAAAAAAAACGATTATCTTTATCACGCATGGCATTGATGAAGCGGTTTATCTCGGTCAGCGGGTAGCAGTCATGTCGACAAGACCTGGCACTGTTAAACACATCATTGATATTCCGTTACATTCCCGATTGCAGGAAACGGATATACGCTCTCATCCTGCATTTGTGGAAGCCCGTCATCAAATCTGGAGCTTGCTTCATAAACAAGTTTATCAATCTGCATCCATTTAAGTGAGAAATTAAGAGGAGTGAATGATGTTGGAGAATATTGAAAAATCTATAGCCGCACCTAGACAAAAATCAAAAACAAATATTTCGTTTTCTTTTCCGCTCTTGGAAAAAGTATTTAAAAAAACGATTGTCATTGTTTTATTAATGATCGCGTGGGAGCTAGCTCCTCGTATCGGTCTTGTTGATCAAGCTTTTTTTCCGCCATTTTCTACAGTGGCCGCAGCATGGTGGGGACTGGTGAGTTCCGGAGAATTGTTGGATCATTTTCAAGCTAGCATGATTCGTTCAGTAAGCGGCTTTGCGATTGCTTTGCTTATCGCGATTCCGTTAGGCTTACTAATTGGCTGGTATCCGGTAGCAAAAGACTTATTGAATCCAGTATTGGAGTTATTCCGTAATACGGCAGCTTTGGCACTATTACCGGTCTTTATACTATTACTCGGAATTGGTGAAACGTCGAAAATTGCCATTGTTATTTTCGCTTGTACTTGGCCTATATTACTAAATACGATAGCGGCTGTTCGAAATGTTGATCCATTGTTAATTAAAGCGGCACGTTCAATGAATATTTCATCGTTTAAACTATTTTATAAAATCATTTTGCCGGCATCAATTCCGACTATATTTACCGGAATACGTATGGCTGGGACGGGAGCAATCTTGGTGTTAATAGCAGCTGAAATGGTTGGAGCAAAGGAAGGGCTAGGCTATTTAATCAATTATTCTCAATTCAATTTTCAAATACCTGAAATGTACGCTGGAATTATCACTATTTCGATTCTTGGCTTGTTAATTAATCAAGTATTGGTTTCCTTGGAGAGAAGGTTTTCATCATGGAAATCAGAGATCAATAATTAAATAAAACATCGTTTATTAAAAGTAAGGGAGGCAAGAATATGAAAGTTGTTAAACGAAGACATATTTCCTATTTATTCATGATAGCGGCATTACTTGTGGTGTTGACAGGATGTGGAGATGAAAAATCTGTTGCCCAAGATAAAACTGGAACGAATGGGGAAGTAGAAACGACGGTCTTGAATTATCAAGGAACTCCCGGAAGTGTCGCTTTAGTAGAGTTGGCTGAGGAATTAGGGCATTTAGGTCCAATTTCATTAAATTATGTTGGCGGTACGGCTAGTGGTCCAGAAAGTATTCAAACGACAGCAACAGGAGATACAGATTTTGGCTGGGCATTTAATGGAGCGATTATTAAGTTGGTCGCAAATGGAGCACCACTAAAAGCAGTGATTAGTTATTACGGTAGTGATGAAAATGTTAATCTCGGCTATTTCACATTGGAAGATAGTCCGATTCAATCAGCTCGTGATTTAATTGGTAAGAAGGTCGGGATGAATGCAGTAGGGGCACATGCTGAAATTGTATTGAAAAATTACTTAAGTGAAAATGGGTTAAGTAAAAAAGAAATGCAACAAGTGACTTTAGTGACAATTCCTCCAGTAAATTTAGAACAGACATTAAGAAACGGGCAAATTGATGTAGCAGTAATGTCTGGTTTAAGTCGAGATCGTGCGTCAGAGAATGGAGGAATAAAAGAGTTGTTTACGGATTATGATTTATTTGGGGATTTTTCTGCCGGCAGCTATGTGTTTTCAGAAAAATTTATTCAAGAAAATCCGAAGACTGTTGAAAGATTTGTAGAAGGAGTTGCTGAAACAATTGAATGGTCAAAGACAACTCCTAGAGAAGAGGTAATCGCACTTTTTGAAAAAATAATCGATAAACGAGATCGAAATGAAAACAAAGAGAACTTACGATATTGGCAAAGCTATGGCGTTGCAGCTGAAGGTGGATTTATTAGAGAATCTGAATTTCAAATTTGGCTAGACTGGTTAAAAGATACGGAGGAAATCAAAAAGGATAGTGTTCAGTTAGAAGATTTGTATACAAACGAATTCAATCCATATGATAAAAAGAAAAAGTGAGTTAATATAGGGCTTGTTTTAAATTTAATTCCGACTAAACAAAGAGGGATTAATGAGTTTAATTATAATCAAGAAAATTATGAGAAAAGAGGAAATGCGATGTCGAATCTTAATCGTGAATTAAAATTAGGTGCATTTTTTATGATTCCAGGTCATCATCTTGCTGCTTGGCGTCATCCAGAAGTAGAAGCAGGTAATTATTTGAATTTGGATTTTTACAAGAAATTAGCCGAAACAGCAGAACGAGGTAAATTTGATATGATTTTTTTAGCCGATCACTATGCGGTTAAATCAGGCTCTGAAAAAGCTTTTGAACAATCGTTAAGTTCGTATTTTGAACCTTTTACGATCTTATCAGCTTTGGCTGCTACAACAAAACATATAGGTTTAGTCGGTACAGTATCGACCAGTTTTAATGAGCCATTTAATGTGGCACGACAGTTTGCCTCTCTTGATCATATTAGTGAAGGAAGAGCGGGATGGAATGTCGTCACGAGTGGTGCGGAAGCAGAGGCAAGAAATTTCAATTTGAATAAACATCTCTTGCACGCTGATCGGTATGAAAGAGCGGAAGAATTTGTGAGTGTCGTTAAGAAGTTATGGGATAGCTGGGAAGATGAAGCGGTGATTTATGATAAAGAAAATGCCCGCTTTGCTGATGTCTCTAAAATTCATGTTGTAAATCATGAAGGAAAATGGTTCTCCGTTGCAGGTCCATTGAATCTATCTCGTCCTGTGCAAGGTCATCCAGTTATTGTTCAAGCAGGGTCTTCTGAAGCAGGGAAGGAGTTAGCTGCCCAAACAGCTGAGGTTATATTTACAGCCTGGCAAACGTTAGAGGAAGCACGAGCGTTTTATGCAGATGTGAAGGGGAGAATGGCGAAGTATGGGCGTTCGCCAGAGGAATTGAAAATTATGCCTGGTGTGTTCCCGATTATTGGGAGAACAGAGGAAGAAGCGAATGAGAAGAAACAATTATTAGTCGATTTGATTCCGGAAGAGGCTGGAGTAGCCTTGTTATCAGGTACAGTGAATGTGGATTTGAGTCAATATCCGGTGGACGGTCCTTTACCCGAACTTCCAGAAATTGAACAGGTTAATGGAACAAAAAGTCGGTTTCAATTAATTAAGGATATTGCCGACCGGGAAGGATTTACGATTCGACAATTGTATCAACATATTGCCGGGGCTCGTGGTCATCGTGAAATTAAAGGAACGCCAGTACAAATTGCCGATCAATTGCAAGAATGGTTTGAAAACGGAGCGGCAGATGGATTTAATATTATGCCTCCTTATTTACCAGGTGGATTAGATGATTTCGTTGATTTAGTCATTCCTGAATTGCAAAAAAGAGGGTTATTCCGAACTGAATACACAGGGACTACATTGCGAGAACATTTAGGATTGAAGCGACCGGTTCATTCTTTATCTAAAATTACGGAATCTATTTAACTATAAAAGTGAAAAAGCAGACATGAACCATTTCTTTGTCTGCTTTTTCAAAGGATTGATAAGATAGCGATTGAATTTTATTTTTTTAATAAATGTGAAGAAAGGAAAAATGTTTTGGTTAGAGTTCAATTTTCATCTGAAATGTTGAAGTCTTCAGTGAACGTACAGCAGTTTATTTTATTGTTTGTTTTATTAAGGGGATTGAAGGGCATTTGAAAATTCAATTCACGGAGACTAATTCAACAGAAGGGAAGTAGCTTACTTTGAAGCAAAATGAGATTTTGGTTAGGAAGAAGGAAAATCGCATCATTTTGGCAATTATCATTGCCGATTTTATTGCCGTCTATCAAATTGTTTCATTAAATACGTCCTTGCCGGGTTTTATTTCAATATTTAATAGTGATTTAGCTACTGTTCAATGGCTGATGACCGGCTTCACTTTAGCGGCAGGGGTAGTTGCCCCTATTTGTGGTTATTTAAGTGATCGTTTTGGTAATCGGCACTTGTTTTTATGGGCGTTGGTTGGGGTATTATTTTCCTCTATATTATGTTCTTTAGCTTGGGATATTCATTCATTGATTTTGTTTCGCGTTTTGCAAGGAATTGCTTGCGGCTTAATACAGCCAGTGACATTAACGATTATTTTTCAGATGCTTCCAGAACATAGGCGAACAAAGGCGCTGGGTTTATGGTCTACTGTATCTGTTTTAGGACCGACTATTGCTCCAACAATGAGCGGTTGGCTACAGACTTTCAACTATCATTTTATTTTCATTCTGATTATTCCTTTAGGCGTGTTCGCTTTTGTTTGTGGATGGAAAAATCTTGAACAAACACCAACTCAAAATAAACAAAAACTAGATAAAAAGGGTTTAGTAAGTGTTGTTTCAGGAACATTTACTTTACTTATTTTGTTTACAAATTTATATGCTTGGGGTGTTTTATCGGTTAAAGTAGCCTTATTATTTTTAATAAGTTCACTATCCTTGGTGTATTTCATAAGAAGGTCATTGAAAATTAAAGAGCCTTTGCTGCAAATGACTTTAATTCGTAATAAAGTTTTTACGCTTGCATTGTTTACTTCGACCATCTTAATGATTGGATTATTATCATGTATTTACTTTGTACCGCTCTATTTAGTAGAAATACATAAGCTGACGACAGTGGAGGTCGGGCTATTATTATTGCCTTCAGCTATTTGTATGATTATAGCAACTATGTTTGCATCAAAGTATTATCCAAAAGTAGGGCCTTTATTTCTAATTTTGTCAGGTACATTATTAATGATTATTGCATCTTGGGAATTTAGCAATATTTCTTTATCTACATCAAAATGGGAAATTATGTGGTTAATGGTCCTTCGGTGTATTGGTGTTGGTTTATCTATGAATCCTGTGATGAACTTAGGCATGAGCAGTGTATCCAATAAAATGTCCAGTCATGCCTCTGCATTGTTTAATTGGTTTAAACAAGTGATAGGAGCTCTTTCAATTGGGATTTTGACATCATTTTTCTATATAAGGGAGTCTTTTCATTTAGAAAAATTACAAGCTACTAGCAAAACCTCTTTGAATATTGTTCAGCAAGCGTATGTAAATAGTATTGATGATGTGTTTAGTGTGGCAACCATTTTAACGTGCTTAAGTCTTCCGTTTCTTTTTTTTATTAGACAAAAAAAGGAATCGGCAAAGGTAGCTAGACAAAATAAAAAAATCGAGGAAGAGTACCTTTAACTTCCTCGATTTTTCAATAAAATATAATATTATTTTTCTTCGTCATTCGACTTCTTTTTCAGCTTTTTAAAGTCTTCTTTAATTTTTGCTTTATATTTTTCCACTTTGGCATGTCTTGCCTGAGAACGTTCTTCTTTCATCTTTTCTTTTGTTTGCTTTTCTAATTCTTTTTGAACAGCTTTGGCGTGGTCGACTTCTTCTTGTATCAAGCTGGCATTATAACGCACAGTAAAGGCATCAAATGGTTCGATGGTACGGTCATAGGAGGTTTCCGTTTCTTCCTGAACGACAGCAATAATGACAACATCTCCATCTTTCAAACGTGATGATACGGATGCGATCAGGCTGTTTTCATCTTCCGTATCGTCGGCATCAATTGTTGCCCCGATGACTGTGCCCATACCTAGGCCTAATAAAACGCCGATTGGGCCTCCAAGAATGCCCACGACAGAACCGATTAGCCCACCGATGAGCGTATCATTTGTTGTAACCGCTCCTGTATCGAAGCTATCTTTCAGGATGATTTGTCCGTCGATTTTTTTCAACAAAGCAACTTGAGAGAAAGTGATTTTTTCATCAAATGTACTTAATCTTTTTAGCTCAGATAATGCCTGAAAAGCTTCACTTTCGATATTGAAATAACTAACTACAACATTTTCCATGAATGCTACCTCGTTTCTGTTTTGTTAGATTTGATTCCTATCAAGAATGAATAGTATATGCCAAAGGTGTTTCTTCTTTTTATTATAATCGTTTAGTTCAGGAGCTTTTCTTCTTCTTATGATTGTTTGAACAATGTTTAAAAATAGAACACAAAATCGTTTGAATGTTGATAAATATGAACTTGTTTAAAGACCGCCAAACAGAAAGTGACCAATATCATAGAGGGATTGGTCACTTTTTGTTATTTTGTTAAATGATATTCTTTTTCGGTGCCATCAGTAAACGTCACTTCCAGCTCGAATCGTTCGTAATCATTTCCAAGTTCGAAAGAATCCAGCACTTCTTTGACTACTTCATCTGTAGTTGAATTTTGATCAAATTTAAAGGCTTGGAAACGGTTTTGCAATTCTTGGAAAGCTTCATCTCCTCGAAGTGTCCGATTATTCAAATCATCCTTAATTTTAGCTTCTGTTCCATCCACTTCGTTATCATATTCTACTTCGAATGATTGGAAGTTTGCATAATCTACATCCAAATCAAAGGAATTGAAAGGAAGCGTAGATGTTTGCTCATTTTTGGTAGTCGTTCCATCGTTGGTGTTTGTATTAGGGTCATTCGGGGTATTATTTTCTTCCGTTGTCGCATTATTGTTTGTATTATTGACTGTATCTTCATCATCGCCACAGGCACCTAATACAAGAAGTGAACTGCACATTAGTAGCATCAACAATTTTTTCATTAAATGTTCCTCCATCATCTATAGATATGTAGTCAGTAAAAGTATAGCCATTTTTAATTTGTTATAAACTTTATCAAAACGTAAAAATAAAATGAACGATTTAGATGGGAGAAACGTATTATTAGTAGATTAATAAAGTAGGAGGAGAAAAGTGGATGTAAACCAAGAACAACATTGCATTGATCGGGCACAATCAGGAGATAAAGAAGCATTTACAGAACTGTTTCATCTGCACTATTCATTTTTATATAAGTACATCTTAAAAATGACATTTGACCCACTTGTGACGGAAGAAGTGATACAAGATACGATGCTGAAATGTTATTTGCATATACAAAAATATGATAATCGCAGTAAGTTTTCCAGTTGGCTGATGACGATTGCCACTCGGACTTATATCGACTATTTGCGAAAAAAGAAAAGGGAACGTTGGTTATTTAAGAAAGAAGTGGAGCAACAACGTTCCTCCATGCACTATCATTTGCAGATGAATGGAAAAGAATATTCCGATGTGTTGGAAGAAATACGGAAATTGGAGCCGATATTACGGATACCATTATTGTTAAAGCATTATTATGGGTTTTCCTATGAGGAAATTGGTGTAATGTTAGAAGTGAAGGCAGGTACGATCAAATCACGTGTGCATAAAGGTGTCACTATCATTAGAAAGGAGCTGGCCGCAGATGAAAAAAGAACTGAAAAACGCTTTTGAACAATTCGACGAAGAATATGAAGTCATGCCGCCGAATAAACCGACGCTGTCAATCATGCTTGATGAGAAAGTGTCTGTTCATAAGCAGAAACAAAAAAATGAACTCATACTCTTTATGTTCATAGCCGCTCTAATTATTACATTATTGCTGACAATATTGATGAAACTGCCTATTTTATACGTCATGATCCAAGTGCTGGGGATAGCTGCAGTTCCCATTTTCGTATGGCATAAAAAGAAAAAACGTAACGGTGAGGATTATTTAATATGAAAGCGGATTTTTCTGAGTACCCGTTCATGATTCAGGTTGTCATTTATGTCAGTATAGCTGCCTTGCTTTTGATGCAAAGTACACTCATTTTTATATCTGCCCGAAAAAAAGGCGTCAATGCTTGGTTTTGGGGATTAATCGGATTACTGAACGTACCTTCTGGAGCTATTTTATATTATTTATTTGTTATTATTCCTGAGAAGAAAAAGGAGAGGAAAGAATGATGGATCAATCAACTTTAATGCTGGTAATTCTACCTTTATTCATTTTACAAATTATTTTAATGGTAACCGCACTAATCAGTTTAGTGAAGCAAGAAAGGATTAAGGGGCCAAAGTGGTTATGGGCATTGATTATTATTTGTTTCAATATTATCGGTCCGATTGTTTATTTTATTGTCGGCAGGAAGGATCAATAAAATGGATATCCAGGTGAAGAATCTGACAAAAGAATTTTTAGGAAAAGCGGTTGTTCAAGATGTTTCGTTTTCCATTGCAGAAAATCGTTGTGTAGCGCTTATCGGACCAAATGGAGCTGGAAAAACTACTTTATTGCGAATGCTGGCAGGATTGCTCACACAGGAAAAAGGGGATATTTCTTTTCATCATCTATCGCAGTGGAAAAAGGATATCGGATTTTTGCCGCAAAATCCGACGTTTTATAATTGGATGACACCAACAGAACTGCTAGGTATGTTGGGGAAACTGTCGGGAATGAAGGGTAAGGAGTTGAATATCCGTATAAAAGAGGTGCTGCAGGCGACAGGCATTGAAACGAGTGCGCATAGGAAAATCGGTGGATTTTCAGGAGGCATGAAGCAACGATTAGGATTGGCACAGGCATTATTGCATAAACCGTCATTGTTGTTGCTTGATGAACCGGTTTCCGCACTGGATCCGGTAGGGCGAAGAGATGTGATGAATATTCTTTCTACTTTGAAAGAAACGACAACCATTATTTATTCTACGCACGTTTTACATGATGCTGAAGAAATAAGTGATGATGTGCTATTGATGAAAGATGGTCAGATTGTAGCAAGCGACACGTTAGCAAATTTATTATTTCATACGAGTAAAAAATATTTATTGAAATCTGCAAATCCTATTGAACAACTGTTATCATCATGCTCGTTAGTGAGTCACGTGCAAATGCTCGGTAATCAGACAGCAGAATTGTTGTTGCTTCCTGATATAACGAAAGAACAATTTCTGCAATGGTGCTTAAATGAAAAAGTGGATATCCTCTCATTTCAACAAGGGAAACAAACGCTTGAGAGTGTATTTATGGAGGTGGTGAAATAATGATGGGCTTTTTCACTTTACTTCATAAAGAGTTTCTAGGGTTATGGCGAAGTAAAAAATTCATTTGGTTGCCGATTGTGTTTATGCTGTTGATGGTTATGCAGCCTATTACTTATTATTTTATGGATGACATTATGAAGCTGGGAGGCAATTTGCCGGAAGGTGCTGTGTTTGAAATGCCTTTACCAAGTGCTGCTGAAGTAATGGCATCTGTTTTATCACAATTGAATACACTCGGGATTTTATTGATTGTTGTTGCCGCGATGGGGTGCATTAGTGATGAACGAAGAAATGGTGCGTTAACATTACTGCTTGTCAGACCGGTTTCATATGTTCAATTAGTGATGAGTAAGATGATTTCATATAGTGTATTGTTTGTTTTTTCATTTGTGTGCGGTTATCTATTATCTTATTATTATACAGTCATTTTATTTGAAGAACTATCGATGATGGTAGTCTGGAAAAGCATGCTTGTGTATGGTCTTTATATCATTTTCAGTGTTGCTTGTGTTGTTTTCACAAGTGCTCTTTTTACTAGTAACGGAGCCATTGCCATTGTTAATATACTGTTTTTTAGTGGATTATCCGTTTTAAGTGGTTGGCTCACTACAGCGTTAAAATGGAGTCCGACAAGGTTGAGTGGTTATGCTTCCAATATCATAATGGGGGAAAGTGATTCTGCTCTCTTAGGATGTATAGTCATTACTATTATATTGATTGTTATCATGCAGCTTTTGACAGCCATCGTCGTCAAAAAGAAAAATGCATAGCAGGAAGCTGTCACACATAGGTTGAATAATCGCCTATGAGTGGCAGCTTTCTTTTTGATTAGTAAAAGCATTGTCTTGTGTATGTCATTATGATAATATTACCGCAATTACGAACAATAGAGAGGGTGTCAGGGTGGAAAATTTCCGTACAGAAATATTGTCCATTTTTAATCATTTACATAATAATCCGGAAACAAGTTGGAATGAAGTACAAACAACTGCTTATGTGAAAGGTATTTTGGAATCATGTGATTGCGTCGTCACCACATTTGAAGATTGTACTGGAGTAGTGGCTGAATTAGGTTCGGGGGAGTTTACCGTGGGCTTACGTTCGGATATGGATGCGCTTTGGCAGGAAGTGAAAGGTATGTTTCAAGCCAATCATTCTTGTGGGCATGATGCACATATGACGATGGTGCTCGGTGTGATTTTGTATATGAAACAAATAAACTACCAACCTCCCGGGAAAATGAAATTCATTTTTCAACCAGCAGAAGAAAAGGGCACAGGTGCCTTGAAAATGCTGGAAGAAAACGTATTGGATGATGTGGATTTCTTATATGGCGTTCATTTACGCCCAGGAGAAGAAGTGAGTGACGGGAAAGCGAGTCCGGCCATTATGCACGGAGCAGCCCAATTTTTATCCGGTGAAATCATCGGTACTGATGCGCATGCGGCGAGACCGCATCAAGGACAAAATGCCATTGAAATCGGAGCGCACTTTGTTACGCTATTGAACAGTATTCATTTGAATCCTGTTGTTCCTTATTCCGTTAAAATGACGCAATTTTCTGCAGGTGGAGAAAGTGGAAATATCATCCCAGGTAAAGCAACGTTCAGCCTTGATTTACGGGCACAAACAAATGAAGTGATGGAACAACTGATAAATAGGGTAGAAAATATCGCTTCGACACTTGCTAGTACATATGGGGTCGAGATCCGATTGCAAACAGAGGGGAATGTGGCAGCTGCTATAATGAATGATCAAGCACTGATGATTATGAAAGAAGCCATTGCAGAGACGTTAGGCGAAGAAAATGTCGTACATCCTGTCAGTACGACAGGAGGGGAAGATTTTCATTTTTACACGCTGAAAAAAACGCATATTAAAGCTACAATGCTAGGATTAGGATGCGATTTGCAACCCGGGCTGCATCATCCTGATATGACATTTAATCAAGAAGCGCTCTTTGAAGGTATTGAAATTTTAACAAAAGCAATTATGAAAACATTTCAGCAGCAGAGAAAGGATTTATAGATGGACTTACAGATTAAGCAATTACATACAGTAGAAGAATTACAAGAAATGAGAATGGTAGAAAGTATGATTTGGGGTGAGGATGTCATTCCAGTTCATCAAACATTAACCGTTGCAAAAAATGGAGGCATTATTTTAGGCGGATATATAGAGGGAAAATTAGTCGGTATATTATATAGCTTTCCTGGGATAAAAAATGGAAAGCTGCATTTATGTTCCCATATGCTCGGATTTTTGCCGGAGTATCGCAGCAAAGGATACGGTAAATTAATGAAAGAGAAGCAAAAGCAGTTAGCCGTGGAGCAAGGCTATCAGTTGATTACATGGACATTTGATCCGATGGAAAGCGCGAACGCCTATTTGAATATCGGAAAATTGCATGGCATTTGTCGAACGTATATCGAGAATTGTTATGGAGATAGTGATGATTTACTGTCATCAGGCCTTCCGACAGACCGTTTTCTAGTCGAACGGTATATTACTAGCGAACATGCGCAAGAGCGTTCAACGTATGCTTATGAAACAAGACAATATGCTGCAAACGTTTTGCAAAATGAAGCAGGTTATCCGTATGTTCATTCGTTCAATAAAGCGCTTCTCGATGATTTGCAGAATGTAGAGGTAGTTGCTGTAACGGTGCCGACACAATTTCAACAAATGAAAAAGGATGATTTTCCTTTAGCGAAAGAATGGCGATGGAAAACAAGAGAATTATTCACGAAGTTATTTGCCGAATCATTTGTTATCGTTGATGTTGTTCGAACTGATTCAAAAGTTTCGCAGGAATATATTTTGGTGAAGCAAGACAACGTGAATATTCAATTTAACTAGAGGGGGACTGGGAATGAAAATCACGGAAGTCATCTTGCGGGAAATGGAAATGGATTTACTTACACCTTTTACGACAAGTTTTGGTACATACACGAAAAAAGAATTTATTTTGGTTGAAGTAAAAAATAGCGACGGTTTATCAGGATGGGCTGAATCGGTCGCTTCTGCTGCGCCTTGGTATAGTGAAGAAACAGTCAAAACAAATTGGACGATGCTTGAAGATTTTCTAATTCCGATGGTAGTAGGGAGAGATTTTTCTCATCCCGATGAAGTGAATGCTCTTTTTGCTCCTCTACGTAAAAATAACATGGCGAAGTCGGCTTTAGAAGGAGCGATTTGGGATTTATATGCAAAAGAAAACAAGCAAACATTAAGTGCTTGTTTGGGCGGCAACGCGAAGCAAATTGAGGTAGGGATCAGTATCGGAATTCAACAAAATGTCCCTGATTTATTGGAAAAAATCGAAAAAAGCTTACAGATTGGATATAAACGAATCAAAATGAAAATTCAACCAGGCTGGGATGTGGACGTCATAGAAGCTGTCCGCAAGGAATATCCACATATTCCGTTGATGGCTGATGCGAATTCTGCGTACAGATTATCTGATGTTGAATTGTTGAGACAATTGGATGCCTTCGATTTAATGATGATTGAGCAACCGTTGTCATCTGATGACATTATTGATCACGCGACACTTCAATCACAGCTTCAAACGCCGATTTGTCTGGATGAAAGCATTCATTCGAGTGAAGATGCCAGAAAAGCGATTGATATCGGTGCTTGTAAAATCATCAATATAAAAATCGGCAGAGTTGGCGGATTATCAGAGGCCAAACAAATACATGATGTATGTGAAGTGAGAAATATACCGGTCTGGTGTGGTGGAATGCTGGAGTCCGGCGTTGGACGTGCACATAATATTGCTTTAACAACATTGGCAAACTTTACACTACCAGGGGATACAGCGGCATCATCGAATTATTGGGCAAAGGATATTATTGAACCGGAAGTGGTGGTCAATGATGGGCTGATTACCGTTCCGACGGCATATGGAATTGGTTTTGATATAAACCGGGCAATGGTAGACGAGTATACGACATTCAGCAAAAAATATCGATGATGATGAGAGGGGAGCATATTAGCAGATGCTCCTCTTTTATTGATGAATTGGCATAGCCTTATTTAAGCAAAAATATACATTGTGAGGTTTTTAACATAATAAACAGGGTATAGAAAAGATACAATGTATGAATAAGGAGCCTCTCATGAAAAAGACAGCAATATTATTGGTGAATTTGGGAACGCCAGATGCTCCTGATACGGCATCTGTTCGCCTTTATCTAAAGGAGTTTTTAAGTGATCGACGAGTGATTGATTTGCCTAAATGGAAATGGCTACCGATTTTGCATGGGATTGTTTTACGAACTCGACCACAAAAATCGGCAAAATTGTATGAATCCATCTGGACAGAGTCTGGATCTCCTATTATGATTCATAGTCAAGCTCAACGAATGGCTTTACAGCAAAGAATGGAACGTTATGAGGTGAAAGTTTCCTTAGCGATGAACTACGGAAATCCATCTGTAGCTAGTGAATTAGAGAAACTTCATGAATGGGGAGTACGGAAACTAATTGTTGTACCATTGTTCCCACAATATTCATCGACCACAACAGCCTCTATTTGGGACCATGTACAACGAACAGTCAGTCAGTGGAAAGATGTTCCGGAAATCATCTTTATCAGGGATTTTCCTGATCATCCGAAGTTTATTCAATTGTTAGCAAGCCGTGTGCAACATTGCATAAATGAAAACGGGCAACCGGATGCACTGGTACTTTCATATCATGGAATTCCGAAGCGCTATGTGGCTAAAGGGGATGATTATCCGAGTAGATGTCGACAAACAACAGATGCTATACGGGAAATGTTCCCCGATGTGGAAGTGGTGGAAAGTTTTCAATCTAAATTCGGAAAAGAGCCATGGTTGGAGCCTGCTACGACGGAAAGTTTACAATCGTTAGCGGAGAAAGGAAAGAAACATGTACATATTATGGCACCTGCCTTTACGGCAGATTGCTTAGAAACAATTGAAGAATTGCAACAAGAAAATCAAGCTGTTTTTAAAGAGGCTGGTGGTCAAAAATATGCGTATATACCTGCAGCCAACGATCATCCGCTATTTATTGATTGTTTGGAAGAGTTAGTGATGCCTTATATCAGAACATAGCAGTCCAATGAAACCCGACAGGAGAAAATATTTTCTCCTGTCGGGTTTATTTTTTTATATTGACTTTCATGCATAAGTCAAAACAATAAAGGAGGATAAACAAAAAATATTTTGTAGATTAATAACTAGTAAAAATGTTTTAGACTAACGCACGGAATTAGTAGATTAGGAAAGATAACCAGAAACTTCTATCATTTTACTGCATATTATATGAGGACAAGTATGATAATTTTGTTTTTCAAGGAAAGAAAGGTGAAACACAGAAATGACTACTCATATCATGATTGCGCTCATCGTGTTTCTAATGACTACCATTATCATATTTTGGCGACCTAAAGGTATCCATGAAGCTTGGCCCGCTGCTATTGGAGCTGTTATCATCATCTTGGCCGGTGTCGTGACAAAAAGCGATTTGCTAGATATTATAGATAAAATTGGGGGTGCATCCATCACTGTTATAGCAACCATTGTTATGGCAGTAATCTTGGAATCTTTCGGATTTTTCCATTGGGTTGCCACAAAATTAGTTATTCTGGCAAAGGGTTCTGGCTATCGATTATACTGGTATATCCAACTTTTAAGCTTTTTGATGACTCTATTATTTAATAATGATGGCAGCATATTGATTACAACCCCCATTCTCATTCTGTTACTCAAAAATCTTCGTCTGAAACCCCATCAACAAATCTCATATCTGTTGTCCGGAGCTTTAATTGCTACTGCAGCTAGTACACCTATCGGAGTAAGCAATATTGTGAATTTGATTGCACTTGAAATTGTGGATATGCCGTTATATTTGCATACGGCCATGATGTTTATACCTGCAATGATCGGTTTGTGCTTCATGTCCATTTTAATGTTTATTCTGCTAAAAAAGAAATTACCGGAAAGCTTGCCAGCCGTTAGTTATGATTTCGAACAAGTATTCTTCACGAAAAATTTTCATCCTTTGAAAGGGAAACTATCAGTAGAAAATAAACGAGAGCGTACGAGATTTATGTTGAAAATTTTGTTTTTTGTATTTTTGTTGAGATGTTTGATCTTTGTAGCATCCTATTTTTCCATACCGATTGAAATAGTAGCAATAATAGGTTCGCTCGTTTTGCTTCTTTGGAGATGGTATCATTTACGTTCGAATCCAATCGACATTTTAAAGAAAACGCCATGGCAAGTCCTGTTATTTGCTTTCTCGATGTATGTGATTATTTATGGCCTGCACAATGCTGGTATGACCTCTATATTGATTTTTATCAGTCAACCTATTGTCAATAAAGGCTTGTTGGAAGCAAGTTTTTTAATGAGCGGATTGGTTTCTATCTTATCGAACTTTTTCAATAATCATCCTGCTCTATTAATTGGAACGATTACACTAACTGAACTGCAATTGGATGCGACAACCTTAAAGACGATGTATTTAGCTAGTATTGTTGGAAGTGATATCGGTTCTTTATTGTTGCCTATTGGTACGTTAGCATCATTAATGTGGCTGGATATTTTAAAGCAAAATAAAATAAAAGTGAAATGGAAAGAGTATTTGCGTGTGACGATCATAGTTATTCCGCTTACCTTAATAGTAACCATAGTACTGCTCTATTGCTGGATTAATTTCATATTTCTGTAGAAGATAATAAGTGGAGTATGAAATTTCCTACTTCAATAAAAGTAGGTTTTTCTTTTTGCTCTAAATTTAAAGAAATATGTAATAAGTAATAGGGGTAGAAACTTTATTGGGAATCCCTAAATGAAACTAATCAAAAAATGTCCAATTTCGCAAAAGTTATAATGTGAATATTCTTTGTTTTGTTTTTTTTAAAAGTTAGTCTTTATTATTTAAGGTAATAGGAGTAAAATGAATGAGTTGACTTGACTTTATGATGCAGTAGGCATGCAGATGCCTGTTTATGAATGGAGAAGTGTTCAAAGTATGTTCACTGGCTGGGAGGAAATGCTATGAATCATTCCTTTCCGAAGCGGGCATTGATAAACAATAAGATTTTGATAGCGAGGGAATTAAATTGGTATTTAAATCAAAAAAGGATAAGTTTGCAGTGCATTTGATGAATATTTCAGAAAATCTGAAGAAAAGTGCAGATTATTTTGCGGATTCTCAAATCAACAATAATAGTGAACTGAAAGTATTTGCGGAAAAAATGAAAGAATATGAAAATGATGGTGATTGTTTTGTTCACAAAATTACAAAAGACTTGAACAATGCGTTCATTACACCGATTGAAAGAGAAGATATTCTGCATTTGGCAATGAGTATGGATGATGTACTAGATGGCATCGAACATACGACTGCATTATTTGAAATGTACGCTATTGTTGACATGGATGAATATATGACGAAATTTATGGAAAATATTCGATTGGCAGTATATGAAATCGAAAAAGCGGTGGAACTGTTATCTTCAAAGAAGTTATTGGATATCAGTGAAAAAGCAATCAAAATAAAAGAGATTGAATCGTCATGTGATAATATTCACAGAAAAAGTATTAAAAATTTATTTTCTATCGAAAAAGATCCAATTCGTATCATTCAATACAAAGAAATTTACGAAAGCCTAGAAGATATTGCGGATTATTGCCAAAGTGTTGCGAATACGCTTGAAACTATCATTATGAAGAATGCGTAAGGAGACGAACGAGATTGGATACACTTTTAGTCTTAACAGTATTAATCGTTATATTTGCCCTGGCATTTGACTTCATTAACGGTTTCCATGATACAGCTAATGCCATTGCAACGGCCGTATCAACAAAAGCGTTAAAGCCGAAGCATGCAATTGTCATGGCCGCCATTATGAACTTTGTTGGAGCAATGACCTTTACAGGTGTTGCGAAAACAATCACAAAAGGAATCGTTGATCCATTTACACTAGAAAATGGTTCTGTCGTGATTTTAGCTGCTTTAATTTCCGGGATCGCCTGGAACTTAATTACTTGGTATTACGGCATACCAAGTTCTTCATCACATGCCATTATCGGTAGTATTGCAGGTGCTGCAGTTGCGGCTGCAGGATTTGGAGCGATAAAATGGGCAGGTTTCGGTAAGATTATTGCTGCATTAATTTTATCGCCAATTTTGGCATTTACGTTAGGTTACATTGTATATAGTATTTTCAAGGTGATATTCAAGGAAAATAATTTAACAAAAACAAATAGACGATTTCGTTATTTCCAAATAGCTACTGCTGCATTACAATCATATACGCATGGTACAAATGACGCACAAAAAGCAATGGGAATTATCACGATGGCGCTTATTGCCAATGGTTATGTGGCATCATCGGATATCCCATTTTGGGTGCAATTTGCCTGTGCAACAGCAATGGGGTTAGGTACATCAGTAGGTGGCTGGAAAATTATTAAAACAGTCGGCGGGAAAATCATGAAAATTCGTCCTGTAAATGGTGTGGCGGCTGATTTGGCTGGTGCTTCATTGATTTTTGGGGCAACGACAATCGGTCTACCGGTAAGTACAACTCACGTTATTTCCTCTTCCATTTTAGGGGTCGGTTCTGCACATCGTTTGAAAGGTGTCAAATGGGGCACAGCGCAACGCATGGTCATTACATGGGTGATTACATTGCCGATTTCGGCTACATTAGCGGCACTTATTTATTGTATATTGAATCTTTTCTTTTAAAGTTATATTAGTCTGGAAAATGGTATTTGTTGTAGATGCCTTTTTCAGGCTTTTTTTATGTATAGAAAATGATAAAATCTTACGTTGATGATTACTTTGAATGAAGTGTAATTGTCAGCTTTCTCTAGTCTATATGACGCTAAATGAGGTGCTTGTGTTTTGAACTAGGAGGATTAGCGCTAGTTTGAATGGAATAAATTTCGAAGTTTAATTACTGTCTGACCGTTGTTCCTTAAAAGTAAAAGCTAATGTTCTTACGGAAATCAGGATTTCCTGCAAGACGTGTCTTATTTCTGCCACATGACTCCTTCTTTCGCTTTGCATAGAGAGGGTTTTTATTTCTATTTTCCATACATGCAAAGAAGGCTGCACAGAACACAGAAGGACCGGTGGCATTATTGAAATTTATTTAAATTATTGATTTTGCGGAATAATTTTCCTGGTTATAAAGTTCTATATTTTGTAATCTATCTATTATATAATTATATTGATATAGGAAAATAATAAAAAAGGATTGGTTCAATGAAAAAACTGAGGACAATATTAAGTAGTGTGTTGATTATTTCACTTGTTTTATTGTGTATTCCAACGAAAGGAATGGCTGCAACATACACGGGTAGTGATGTCGCGAATATCGCCCAAAAATACATAGGGGCTCCATATTTATATGGAGGTACGACGCCTTCAGGTTTCGACTGTTCTGGCTACGTTCAATATGTGTACAAGCAAGTTGGCGTAACATTACCTCGTACTTCAAAAGACCAATATAATACTGGTAGAGCAGTTTCGGCTAATAGTCTACAATTAGGAGATTTAGTATTTTTTGATACGACTAATTCTGGAGGTGTTTCCCATGTTGGGATATACATCGGGAATAACAACTTTATTAGTTCTACAACAAGTTCTGGTGTCAAAGTATATAGTCTAAATAATTCTTATTGGAAACCACTTTATTTAGGTGCGAAGCGAATTTTAGGAACGGAAGTCTCTTCGACTAGCAGTTTTACCGATTTGTCATCGAGTCATTTTGCTTATTATGCAATACATAACCTAAGCGCGCAAGGAGTAATTAATGGATATCTGGATGGGACATTTAGACCAAGCAATTCGGTAACCAGGGGTCAAGCGGCGGCGATTATTAATAGAGTGTTAAATTATACGCCAAAAAATACGACTTCCTTTAAAGATGTATCATCGAGTCATATGTTTGCAAAAGATATTGCAGCTATGAAAGAGTTAGGGATTATTCAAGGTTTTACGGATGGTACATATAGACCGAATGACACATTGACCAGGGCGCAAATGGCCGTCATTGTCCATAATGCCTTCAATTTAAAATTAACGATTTCCACTTCACAAGCAAATGGCATTTATTCGGATATTTCGCCTTCTTATTGGGCATTTTCAGAAATTGTTGTAATGAATATTATTGATCAAACAACAGGCTTTAAAACGACTAAATATCGTCCGACTGATGTGGCAACAAGAGCGGATTTTGCTGCAGCTGTGTACAATGGAACACTTGCTAAATAATTGTATTGATGTAATCCTGTATACCATGAAAGGTGTACAGGATTTTTTTATTATACTTCAATAATAATCTGTAATAGAAGTTAAAAAACACAAATCGAATTTATTTTTTGTTAATTTGATACAATACGAGTGATAATTCTTGATTGAAATCCTATTTTCATATAGTATGAAATTCTGAGGTTTTAATAAAACGCATTTTGAATCATTAATAAACATAAGAAGTTCAATGTAAGAAAGGAATACAGCATGAGTTACATATATGATTTTTATTTGAATGGTCAATGGAAAAAAAGTAGTTCTGGTGAGACAATTAGTATCGTTTCTCCATATTTACGTAAGGAAATAGGGCAAGTACAAGCGATTTCGCGTCAAGAAGTGGATGAAGCGATTGCAGGAGCGAAATTGGCACAAAAACAATGGGCTAGCTTAACAATCCGTGAAAGAGCGACTTTTTTATACCGTTGGATCGATGAATTATTAGCGGCAAAAGAAGAAATAGCAGATATTATTATGAAAGAAGTTGGGAAACCACATCTTGATGCCTTGAAGGAAGTGGAAAGAACAGCTGATTTTATTCGATATACAATTGAAGAGGCTGTACACATGAACGGAGAGAGTATGCTTGGTGAAAATTTCCCAGGTGGAAGCCGTTCAAAAATTGCAATGAGTCACCGTGTGCCTGTTGGTGTTGTTTTGGCAATTGCACCTTATAACTATCCTGTTAATTTGTCGGTGGCAAAAATTGCTCCGGCATTAATGGGAGGAAATGCGGTCATCTTTAAACCAGCTACTCAAGGTGCAATTAGTGGTGTGAAATTAGTGGAAGCATTGCATAAAGCAGGTATTCCAGGCGGTCTTGTGAATCTTGTGACTGGCCGTGGTTCTGTCATTGGCGATTATTTAGTGGAGCATGATGGAATAGACATGATTTCATTTACTGGCGGAAGCAACACAGGACAGCATATCGCACAAAAAGCTAAAATGATTCCGCTTGTTATGGAGCTAGGTGGAAAAGACCCTGCCATCGTCCGTGAAGATGCTGATTTATCATTTACGGCTAAACAAATCGTATCAGGTGCTTATTCTTATTCTGGTCAACGATGCACGGCAATCAAACGTGTACTTGTTCAAGAAAATGTTGCTGATGAACTTGTTTCATTAATTGAAACAGAAGTGAAGGCTCTAACAGTAGGATCTCCTGAGCAAAATAATGTTATTGTACCGCTTATTGATGATGCTTCAGCTGATTATGTTCAAGGTTTAGTAGATGACGCACTTGAAAAAGGTGCAACTTTAGTCGTTGGAAATAAACGAGAAGATAATTTACTTTACCCAACTTTATTGGATAATGTGACAACGGATATGAGAGTAGCATGGGAAGAGCCTTTTGGTCCTGTTTTACCGATTATTCGTGTGAAATCAGACGCTGAAGCTATTACATTGGCGAATGAATCTGAATTTGGTTTGCAGGCAAGTGTCTTTACGAAGGATGTAAACAAAGCCTTTTCGATTGCGGCTCAATTAGAGGTTGGAACAGTTCAAATTAATGGAAGAACGGAGCGTGGTCCTGACCATTTCCCATTCATCGGAATTAAATCTTCTGGTATGGGGGCACAAGGGATCCGTCGCAGTATTGAATCTATGACTCGTGAGAAAGTAACGGTCATAAATATCGCAGAATAAGTATAATCTAGTTCATAGCCTGTACCCTTAGTTCTATTAAGGGTACAGGCTTTTCTATTTAATTTGAGAATTTTAGTCTATACGGCACGTTCACATGTCCTAATTCAAAGTTGTCTTGAATTGCTGATGAACATATACTAATTAATAGAAGGAAATGTTTCATTTTAATGGTTGCTGAAAATAGACAAAAGTGAGGAAACAAACGATGAATTGTACCTGGCCGAAACATGGTGGGAAAACAAGTGTGATTGCAGCAGTTTTAGAAAGGAAGGGCTTGCAAACAGCGACTGCCATAGATTTTAGTGCGAATATTAACCCAATTGGAATTCCAACAGTCATGATAGAGGCGATGCAGAAGGCCATTGCTGAGAATAGCATGACTTATCCGGATTTAACGTATCAAGAGCATCGTGAAAAAATAGCCTGTTACGAAGGAGTACCGAAGGAATGCGTACTTTTGACAAATGGAGGTGCAGAAGCAATTCATTTGAGTGCAGCATGGCTAAGAGGGAAGAAAGTGGCTATTTTCCAACCTTCTTTTAGTGAATATGAACAAGCCTGTCAAGCAAACGGAGTCGACTATGATTGTTTATTATATAAAGAATATTTCCATTCTTGTTCATTACCGGACAATATAGAAGACATCATCCGTAAATATGAGGCTGTTTATGTGTGCCGTCCTAACAATCCGTCAGGGACATGTTTATCATTTGAAGAGTTGAACCGAGTGGTGCACGTAGCGAAGAAATATCAGACATACATACTAGTGGATGAAGCATTTATCCATTTTACTGCTGATGAACAAAGTGCCGTTTCTTTATGTGCTGAGTATGATAATGTAATTATTTTCCGTTCACTTACCAAAATATTTGCTGTGCCAGGTATTCGCCTCGGATACATGATTGCAGATGAATCCATTATTGCCGACATTTCTTCTCTTCAAATACCTTGGAGTGTCAATGCTGTTGCTTTAAGCCTTGTTGACTGTATGCCTGACTGTCAGGAGTTTATAAATGAGACAGTTACATATATTGAAAAGGAAAAACAATGGTTGGCAGAAAATCTCGATAAATTAGATTTTCAGATGTCTAAAACGTGTACGAATTTTTATTTATTACGAGATCCTTTTATACAGAATCATGAGAAGCTACTTATTTTCTTAGTAGAGAAGGGGATTCTTGCAAGACATACATATAATTTCATAAACATCGGCGGTACGGCGTTGCGTTTTGCGATTCGGACTCATGAGGAAAATGAAAGGCTGATTCAAGCTTTACGGCAGTGGAGAAACAACGGCATGCAGGAGGAATCATTATGACACAAATTCGGGATTTATCTATTATTGAGTTAGGAGCGGGGCGATGTTTGCTGACGGCTTGTGATATTAGTGCGGCTATCGGAGAAAAGAAAAATGATGTTTTATGTGTCCCTCCTGAATTGACAGCTAAAATGACGGTTCGTGTAGCAGTGTTGGAAATATTATGTAGTGGCGCGGAGGTCATTTCTGTCAGTAATGTCGTTGCTGGTGAAATGGAGCCGACAGGAAAACGTGTCATAGCTGGTATTAAAGAAGAATTACGCTTAGCTCATTTAACGCATATTCCATTAAACGGGAGCACAGAAGATAATATGGTCACTTCGCAAACAAGCGTAGGGGTGTTTGTTACGGGAATAGCACATGAACAGCAGCTTAAAGTGAATAATATCTCTCGTTCAGCTACTCTTTTTGCTATAGGAGAACCTTTAGTAGGAAAAGAAGTGCTAGCACACCCAAATTTATCTGCAACATATGAATTAGTGCGGCATTTAGTCAAGAGAGAGGAAGTATTGGAACTTGTGCCGGTTGGTTCGAAGGGGATTGTATATGAAGCGAAGCAATTGGCGCACTTCAATGAATGCCAGTTTGCATTAGATGAAGATTTTCCAACAGCATGGTCAAATAAATCTGCTGGTCCGGCAACGGTCTTGTTAATGGCTGTCGAGAATAGCCAAGCTGAAGCGTTTAGGCAAAAATTCAGTGATGCTTATATTGTCGGTCAACTTTATTAAAGAAATAATGCATAACGAATCTGGAGAGAAATATGAGTCATAGACGATTTGTTTATTTATGGTCGCCTATGACTTTCATATACTATTATTGCAATACTTTCTGGATTTCCGCTTCAAAATCAAATGGGCTTTCAGACGGCTCGAATCGGTTGACGACATTTCCGGTTTGATTGATTAAAAATTTTGTGAAATTCCATTTGATTTCATCTCCGGCTAAATATTCCGGATATCTATCACCAATCATCATTTTCATCATTTTATCCATGGGATTGTTTTTCTCAAACCCTTGAAAGGGGGCAGTTTGTTTTAAATATTTGAAAAGTGGATGCGCTTTTGGTCCATTTAAATAAGTTTTTGAGAATAAAATAAGTTGGTAAAAAGTTGGACTGAAGTGTAGGGTGAGCATCCTGAAACGGAATTTCATCTATACGTTAAGCAACAAAACTTGAGAAAATAACCTTTAAAAAGGCAAAAAGACAGGCTTATTAAAGAGTTAATTCAAGATAAAAATAATAAATTAGTGTACAATAAATGTGTGGATAATAAAGGATATATAATGAATAGTCAAGGATATTGTGAAATTCAAGGATGGGAGTTCGGTGCGGTAAATGGCGGATTTTGTTAGTTTCTTGCGCAGTAAAGCATTTAGCAGAATAATGACGTTGCTGGTAATTGTTCTATTTCTTTATAGTATAGGAAGTATGGTAAATCTTGTTTTGTTTACTTTTATTTTCGCTTTCCTAATGGGGAGATTGCAAACGTTCATTTGCAGTCAGTTAAATAAGCTGGTCAAAGTAAACCCCAAATTCATTTTATTGATTCTCTACATCGTTGTAGTAACTTTGCTGGCTAATGTCTTATATAAATATTTACCTGTCATTACGCTACAAATAACGGATTTGATTACCGAAATACATCGTTTCTTGCAACATCCACCTAAAGATGAAGTCATTTTATTTTTAGTAAATACCGTCAAAGATTTACCTCTTGACCTACAAAGCAATATAAATAGAATTTATGCTTATGCGTCTGAAGTAGGGAAAGTTTCGTTTCAGGTTATTTTGGGAATTATTTTGAGTTTATTTCTTCTGTTAGAAAGAGAGAAAATCATTGCTTTTACATCGCGTTTTAAAAAAGGTAACTTCAGCAGTTTCTTTATAAATGTTGAACATTTCGGAAAGAAGTTCATGAATTCATTTGGAAAGGTTATTGAAGTGCAATTTTTGATTGCTACAACTAACGCAGTTATATCAGTGATTGGTTTGTGGTTACTTGGCTTTCCACAATTAATCGGGTTGGGCATCATGATTTTCTTTCTTGGTTTAATACCAGTTGCCGGTGTGATTATATCGTTAATTCCTCTGAGTATGATTGCTTACAATATAGGTGGCATTACGACCGTCATTGCTGTCTTGATACTGATTGCCGTTGTTCATGCGTTGGAAGCGTATATTCTAAATCCAAAATTTATGTCGGTCAAAACAAATTTACCAACATTCTTTACTTTGGCTATCTTGTTGTTTGCTGAACATTTCTTAGGTATATGGGGGCTGATCATCGGTATTCCTGTTTTCATTTTTATAATGGATATGTTGGAGGTTCCGGAAGAAAATGCGCTGAAGGAAGATAAATGATTTTTATTCTGTTTAATGGGTGCTAAGGATTTTCATATCAACGCAACAGCAAAAGTACAGATATGTAAGTAGGAGATAAAGTGCTTGTAATAGCCTGATTAGTTTATTTAATGGCTGGTAAAGGATAAAGAAAAATCTCACCAACCAAAAATTCACTTTTGTAAAATCTTTATATTTCTTAGCATGAGAGATATAAAGATTTTTTATTTGATTATGCGTGATTAGAAGACTAGTTGATGTATAATTGTTTGACTTGACTGAATATTCACTCTGTAGTTGTGCAAGATCGTTATTATAGTTTATAATTTTTGTTAGATTAATACATTAGAAAGCAAGGGGACCACTAGAATGACAAATCGTGAAATGTCTCTCAAAGAAAGAAATATAATTTTTATCGGATTTATGGGGGTAGGGAAAACGACGATCGGTAAATTGGTAGCGAAGAAGCTATATCGTGACTTCATCGATGCGGATGATGTTATTGAGGAAGCGTTTGGTATGCCGCCGACAGAAATATTTAAAACGTATGGAGAAAAGGTATTCCGCGATAAAGAAAAAGAAATAATAAATGAGCTATGTGAGAAGAAATTACAGATTATCTCATTAGGTGGAGGTGCCTTTCTACAGGAGGAAATACGTCAAGTATGCTTATCGAAGGCTATTGTCATTTTCTTGGATTTATCGTGGGATCAATGGAAAGATCGCATAAGCTTAATTATCGACAGTCGTCCGGTTCTTCAAGGTCGTTCATTAGAGGAGATTGAAGAATTGTTTTATTCAAGACAAGATATTTATAAAACGCATAATTCAAAAGTTCAGACAGATAATCAAAATGAAGAAGAAGTGGCAGATTATATTGTAGATTCTTTGAAGCTTGCATGGGAATTATATGAATAAGCTAATATTACATATATTTCAAAGTAAAAGACCCGTCATTATGACGGGTCTTTTACTTT
>JBJEFL010000040.1:0-3584 GCA_051873995.1 Bacillus sp. (in: firmicutes) | reverse complement strand
TGGACAACAAAAAGAGGGTGTGCCAAAGCACTGCTTTGGCACACCCTCTTTTCCTAATTAATGATGTCCATTATCCACAGGATCGTTAGGGATAAGCAAAGGAAGTACACATATTAGAATTGTAGCTGGAATAGCTATAATAGCTCCAGTGTTGAACGCATAAGAAACGCCACTCATTGAGCTAACAACATATGTAATCATTTGCATTAATAGGAACACCCAGAAAAAGGTAACAAAATAACGCATGTTCTTCACCTCAAATGTTCATCAATACTTGTACCATAGTATCATATTTTAAAGAAAGAAGGAAATATCTTTTCTTGCTGACAGCATACTTATTCCTAAAATTCGAATTATAGTAAAAATTCGAATACCCACTCGGAAACTCATGCTATATTTATTATAAGCTAATTGATGTTAACTATTCGAGCAATAAGCAATTGCTCTCTTGTAAATAATAGTATGTAAATAAATAGAAAAATGTACACATTTAGTTAGACTTAATCCCTTAACACTTTTTATAAAAATCATATAAATATAATAGAATAATTATATGAACCAACTATTAATTATAGATTAATGGTAGCAATGATGATGCGATATGAAGAAAGGATTGGCTAAAGATGTTACGAAGCTTTCAATACGATGAACAGTGGAATATCATTTATTACCCAACAAAGCCCAGTGGATTTTCGGTGTTTATTATTGGTGATCATCATCATTACGTCAATGAACGAGACAGTTATTGGCTGCATCATCCGAATCGATTCCAGTTGTTAAAGCAATTGCGCAAAAGCGGGTACACATGCTTCTCCTCCAATCTATACGGTGAGCATTGGGGAAATCATCAAGCGGTTCGGTTTGCAAAGGATTTGTATCATGTCGTAATGAAGGCAGAAACGCTAAATGAAAAGATTCATTTGTTTGCAGAAGGGAAAGGGGCGCTTGTTGCTTTAAAACTGCTTAATCATTTGCAGGATTCTGTCCGGTCTGTTGTATTGCTTAACCCATGCCTATCGCTCAAGGAAAAGTGGGAGTTTGAGAAGGATAACAAAATTTACTTTAAACCATTTATGAAAGAAATAACAAAAGCACTTGGAGATAATGTTGAACAATTAGAGGATGTATATTCACCAGTCAATGTGCCGCTTAAAATTATCCATGTGATGGGAAATGACCAAAAGAAGCAATTTTACTTATATCAAAATCTCAGGAAACGAAACAAGGCCGAAACGGAAATTGTCTACCTTTTCCCAGAAAAACGCTATAAAGTAACGGCTGAAACCATTCGCTTTTTTAAAAAGTACGAATCAGTCCTTTAAATGACAAATTGTGCATACATTTCTTATAATAAGTATTTAAGGTACAATAATGGAGGACGATCAGCAATGAGAAACGTTGTTTTTGGAGTGTATCGTTTTTTAGGGTTCCATCTCTGTAATTATCTGCTGGAGAGTGGCCAGGAGGTCGCAGGTTTTGACTGGAAATCAGAAGAGGATGAGGTAGAAGAGAAAAGGGAGATGTTTGGAAGGAACGCTAACTACTCGTTTTACAATGAAAGTTGGGAAGCGAACGAAGATATACAGTTATACATTAGTTTATACGACTATTTAGATGACCCTTCTTTTACCTCGGAGCAGTTCCGGGAGCTTATAGGATACATTGAATGTATGACGGAGAAGTTCCAAAAAAATCAAACGGAGATTGTCATTTTCTTACCAGAAGAGGTTCGAGACCATTTACATTGCATCATGAGTGAATGGAAGCTTAAAATAGAACAGGAGTATGTTGTTCGCTATCTTTATATATCAGAGCTTTATGGCCCATGGAATCCTCCTTATAAGCCGATAATAAATATTATAGAAAAGAATAATTCTGTACTAAATCCAAATATGTCGAAATATATATATATAGATGATTTTTTTAGAAGCTGGAAGGATATTATGGCTATACAAAAGAAATCAATTTATGTGGAAGGCAAACAAGCTGATCATTGGGAGAGGGATTTGCAGGCCTATGCCAATGATCAGGATTTAGATTTTTCAGAGTTCGTGGCCTCTAAGAATGTAGATTTTTTGATAGAGGCGAATATCAGTTTAATAGAAGGTATTGAGTTAATAAAGGAGCATAATGAGAAGGTTGCAATGCTTCGAAAATGGAATAGTTAGTATAATACGTGGAGTTCTTGACTATTCGTTTATGAAAGAGCGCTTTTTGCTCTTTAGAAAACGGTTTTAGAAAGGAATCATTAATTTTTATGAAAGCATTTATCTTAAAAGGCTTCGCAGTTCTACTTATGCTCATATTTTTAGTAGGTTGTAATACTAATAGTGAAGGCAAAATCGGAAATGTAGGCTTGTTAATGGAAGAAACCATCAATGATCAAGTATGGGGAACGAAGAGTTATCGTGGTCTTTTGCAAATTTCTTCTAAATACGACGTTAATGTCCATATTAAAGAAGACATCAAATCGCAAATGGCAGTTGAAAATGCCGTTAAAGACTTTGATAAGGCGGGTGTCACATTAATATTTGGTAACGGACATGAGTTTGCTGAATACTTTACACGTTTAGCGCAGGATTACCCACACATCCATTTTGTGTGCATAAATGGTAAAGCGACTGAAGAGAATACTACCAGCTTAGGCTTTGAAGGATATGCAATGGGCTTTTTCGGTGGTATGGTAGCTGCGGAAATGACCACTAGTCTTGAAATAGGCGTAATCCCGGCTTATGAATTTCAACCAGAGGTGCAAGGTTTTATTGATGGGGCGAAATACCAAAATGAAGATGTCGTGGTGCATGTTTCGGCTGTAGGCGATTGGAATGATATAAACAGGGGTTTAAAAATGTTCGAGGAGCAATTAGCAGAAGGTGTGGATGTTTATTATCCGGCTGGAGATGGTTATAATGTTCCGGTTATTGAAAAGGCTAAGGAGAACGGTTTATATGTAATCGGGTATGTATCCGACCAGCACGATTTAGGTTCAAAAACAGTATTAACAAGTACAGTTCAGCATGTTGATCAATTGTTTCTCCATGCTGCAGAAAGCTTTGATAATGGAACATTAGAAAGCGGCAACCACTCTTTCGATTTTAAGGACGGGGCCATTACACTTGGTACATTCAGTTCTGTAGTACCTGAAGATTTTGTTGAAGAGATGGAGAACCACGTGAAAAACTATATAGAAACAGGTAAGCTCCCTACAAAAATAAAATAGCGAAACTTCAATGGAAAGGGGAATGCAATATGAGTCGTAAACGGCACATGGAATTCATGAACATTGCGATGAAGTACTTTCCGGAGGGTAAAGAAAGGCTGAAATCAGTCGGTATTGATGTATCCTTAAGTCAGCTTCCGATTTTTATGGATTTATTTACAAAAGTTATGGATGAGGCTTATGAAATGGGAAAAAAGGATGCTCTTAAAAAGAAATAAATTATAAGTTATTGCGAAATACTCGGATATTATTCATACATAATACCTGTCTTTCACTTAAACAGAAAGCGGCTGGACATCTAGAAACAACAAGATGTTCCGGCCGCTTTTGTTTTTTCAATAGGCTGTGTTATATTTCGGTGTTG
>JBJEFL010000039.1:0-70027 GCA_051873995.1 Bacillus sp. (in: firmicutes) | reverse complement strand
CTGCCGTCGATGCTTTCTACTTCTGTCATTGATTATTCTGCTACTACTTGAGCGATACTTACTACCAATTCTGCTACTTTCACAAGCTCTTCGATTGGCATTTTTTCGTTTGTCGTATGAATTTCTTCATATCCTACTGCCAAGTTAACAGTTGGAATGCCGAAGCCAGCAATAACATTCGCATCGCTTCCGCCTCCGCTTTGCGTTAAAGAAGGCGTACGGCCGATTTTTTCAGCAGCTTTTTTCGCTACTTCAACAACGTGATCGCCATCGCCAAATTTAAATCCAGGATACATTACATCGATTTGGACTTGCGCTTCCCCACCCATTTCTTTCGCTGTTGATTCAAAAGCTTCCTTCATTAAGTTCGCTTGCGCTTCCATTTTCTCACCAACTAAAGAACGAGCTTCAGCCAAAATCTCCACATGGTCACACACGATATTTGTTTGCGTACCACCAGCAAAACGGCCGATATTAGCAGTTGTTTCTTCATCAATACGTCCTAAAGGCATTTTTGCGATAGCTTTTGAAGCGATCGTAATGGCGCTGACACCTTTTTCAGGAGCTACACCAGCATGTGCTGTTTTTCCTTTAATAATTGTTGTGATTTTTGCTTGTGTTGGAGCAGCTACTACAATTTCGCCCACTTTTCCGTCACTATCTAATGCATAGCCATACTTTGCAGTAATCTTAGAAGAGTCTAACACTTTTGCGCCTACTAGTCCTGTTTCTTCACCAATTGTGATGATGAACTCGATTTTTCCGTGAGGAATGTTTTGCTCTTTCAAAACACGCACTGCTTCAAGCATTGAAGAAAGACCTGTTTTATCATCTGCACCTAGAATTGTTGTGCCATCAGATACAACATAGCCGTCTTTGATAGATGGTTTTACTCCTTTACCAGGAACAACCGTATCCATATGTGAAGTGAAATAAATAGTATCTACGCCTTCTTTTGTTGCAGGTAATGTACAAATTAAATTACCAGCGCCGTAACCTGTTTTTGCAGCAGCATCATCTTCGAATACTTCTACACCTAATAATTTAAATTTATCCTTTAATACTTTTGCGATAACCGTTTCAGATTTAGATTCAGAGTCAATTTGCACTAACTCAAGAAATTCATTCAATAAACGTTCTTTATTAATCATTTATGTAACCTCCATCTTTGTACATTTATCTTTATATGCACTCTTTCATAGTATAACCATTAAGGAAGCCTGCGTGCAAATCCATTTTTTATGTGGATAGCCTATATACAAAGAAATGAACACAGGCATATTTAAACGCAAAGCTCTGTTATAACTTACTGTTCATATTTGCGTAAATAACTGCACTTTCCCTTTCTTTAGCTCAACATCAACAATTAAATGTGACAAAACCAAGTGCAAAAAGCCAAATCCTCTAAAAAAAGGATTTGGCTTTTTTATTACAATGGAATATTTCCGTGTTTTTTGTATGGACGAGATTCTTTTTTATTGCGTAACATTTCAAGTGCTTGAATGACTTTGATACGCGTCTCGCGTGGATCGATTACATCGTCAACCATACCGCGGCTAGCTGCTACGTATGGATTAGCGAATTTCTCACGATACTCATCAATCTTCTTCTGTCTTGTTTCTTCAGGATTATCGCTATTCGCAATTTCACGAGCAAAAATAATGTTTGCTGCACCTTCTGGACCCATAACTGCGATTTCCGCGTTTGGCCATGAGAATACAAGGTCAGCTCCAATTGCTTTACTGTTCAATGCCACATAAGCGCCACCATAAGCTTTACGTAAAATAACTGTTAGTTTAGGTACAGTTGCTTCAGAGTATGCATAAAGGATTTTCGCTCCATGACGGATGATTCCCCCATGCTCTTGCTTGATTCCTGGGAAGAAACCAGTAACATCTTCAAATGTAATGATTGGAATATTGAAAGAGTCACAGAAACGGATGAAACGTGACGCTTTATCAGATGAATCGATATCCAAGCCACCAGCTAAGAATTTAGGCTGGTTACATACTAAACCTACAGATTCACCTTTAATGCGCGCAAAACCAACAACAACGTTACGAGCAAAGTCTTTATGCACTTCATAGAAGCTGTTTTCATCTGCAACTTGCTCAATAACTTTACGCACATCATACGGTCTAGTAGCCGTGATCGGTACCACTTCCGTTAGTTCCGGTCTGTAATCATCTTCTTCATTGTATTCTTTTCTCGGTGCTTTTTCTGTATTATTTTGAGGTAGGTAACTTAATAAGTCACGTACATCTTGCAATACTTGTTCTTCTGAAGGCGCTTTAAAATGAGCTGCACCACTGATACTGTTATGAACTTTCGCTCCACCTAGATTTTCGGAAGTAATCTTTTCACCTGTTACTGTTTCGATTACTTTCGGTCCTGTAATGAACATTTGACTTGTTTTTTCAACCATGAACACGAAGTCCGTAATTGCCGGTGAGTAAACTGCTCCACCTGCACAAGGTCCCATGATTACAGAGATTTGTGGAATAACTCCAGAATAAATAGAGTTACGGTAGAAAATGTGACCGTATCCATCAAGTGATACTACACCCTCTTGAATACGCGCTCCGCCTGAATCGTTTAAACCAACGAATGGTGCACCATTTTTAGCAGCTAAATCCATAACATTTGCAATTTTCTTAGCATGCATTTCCCCAAGCGCTCCACCGAAAACTGTAAAGTCCTGCGAGAATAAATAAACGTCTCGGCCGTTTACTTTTCCGTATCCTGTTACAACCCCATCACCAGGTCCTTCTAATTTATCAAGACCAAAGTCGTTACAACGGTGTTGAATAAAAGGATTTAATTCTACGAAAGTGCCTTCATCTAATAATAATTCGATTCTTTCACGGGCAGTTAACTTGCCTTTTTCATGTTGTTTCTCGATGCGCTCATCCCCGCCACCAAGCTCGATGTCTCTTTTTCTATCGTATAATTCATGAATTTTATCAAAGATATCTAGTTCGATCATTAGTGTTTCTCCCCTCGTTCACATAACTCGAATAATACCCCACCTGTTGTTTTAGGATGCATGAAGGCAACTTGAGCCCCATGTGCACCTGTTTTCGGTGTGTCGTTAATCATTTTAATTCCCTTTGTTTTAACCTCATCAATACGCTGCTGAATGCTTTCTACCCCTAACGCTAAATGATGGATTCCCTCACCGCGTTTACTAATGAACTTTGCTACAGGACTTTCTTCAGATAGCGGCTCAAGCAATTCGATTTTCGTATTTCCAGCATCCAGAAAAGCTACCTTTACCCCTTGACTTTCGACTGTTTCAGTTCCTTCTAATGTCATCCCTAAAACATCTCGATAGTAGGCGAGTGACTGTTCAATCGATGTCACAGCAATTCCGATATGGTCGACTTTTTTAATCATCGATAATCCCCCATTCCCCTAAAAAACAAACTATCTTCTCTAATTCTACAAATTTCGCCATAATTACTTGAATCTTTGTCGAATTCAGACAACTGTTTACATTATACATGATAATGAACCAATTTTCAGTAAATTCAACTTTCACTATTATATAATAACAAAAATCAAATCAGATTGCTATATAACAATCTCGTAATTTGCTTGTTTTATAAAAAAGAAAAAGGTAAAATAACGATAAGTAATTTTAATAAAAAGGGAGATCTTGATGAAATCCAAAAAAATACAAAAAATCTTTGTGTATATCATGATAGCGTTAATGTTAAGTTCTACAATACTATCAGGAATTGCCTTCTTATTATAAAAGGTTCTTTCATTTACAAACTAAACCCGCAGGTCAATATGACCTGCGGGTTTCCTACTCTATTTGATGGCACCGTATTCTTTGGCAAGTGCAACAAAACTTTTCGCTGACATCGTTACAATTATTTCACTTTGTAAGGGAATTTTTTCGTATAAGCGTTCCACATCACTATTTTTCATCCGTATACAACCATTTGAAATATATTTACCGATGGACCATGGCTGATTCGTTCCATGTACACCAAATATCCTGCCGTCTGTACCATTTGCATCGAAACCTATCCACCGACTACCGAGCGGATTTCTCGGATCTCCGCCGGGAATATTTTTCTTCCTATAGTATGGATTTTTAGCTCTAACGACAAACTTAAACCTTCCTTCAGGCGTCAGTTCATTACTTTTACCTGTCGCTACTTGAAAAATTTCTTCTACTTTCCCATCTTTGACGAAAGCAAGTTTATTATTTGCTTTATTCACAATGATTAACGGATTCGATACATTTTTCTGAGCATGAATAATCGGTGGTTGCAACATTGAAAACACTAAAAAGAAAGAAAGTAAAAACTTCATTAACGTCACCCTAAGTTTGTTTTACTTAGTTTCCGTTGCAAGTTCCTTTTTCATCCCTTTTTTTTCGCGCGGTAATCCTTTATAAACACTTTTCAATATGATATATTTCTCCAATTCCTTCACTAAGTCAATAATGGCTGCTTGACCATTGAATTCTTCCCGACTTTTCGGCAATGCCATTTGCTGTAGTTCCGCTTCCATCTCCTCAAGTTTACGTAAATAAATATGAGATGTATTATACGGATGAATATGATTAGCCAAATCTTCCATAAAATTAGCAATCATTTCATGATACTCCGATGTTTTCGGAAGTGAAGCGACAAGGGGAAGCATTCTTTCAATGACTTCAAATTGCTTTTCCCTCATCTTGAAATACGTATAATACACATCATCATTTCGCCTCACATGATTTTCCACATTGCGAAAAGCGAGCAACTTAGCCTGTGAAATATGATCGGTAACACGCAATAGCTCCGTTCCATCCCAATTGCTTTCCCTAGTACGGATATATTGCGCCATTTTCTTAAAAATAAAAGCAAAATCACTTTCAATTTCCTCTTGGTATTGCTGAAATTGTTTTTCTAAACTAGGCATATATAGGTTCATTAATAAGGCGACTACTACACCGACTACAATCAGGCATAGTTCATTTAATACTAAAGCCACTGTAACATGACCAGCCGAATAAATATGTAAAATGATTACACTGCTTGTTACAACACCATCTTTGACACCTGCAATAACAGTCGTCGGAATGAATACAAGCAACATTAAACCGATGACAACCGGATGAAAGGCAATCCCTTCAAAAAAGACAAACGAGTATACCATTGCTATCAAACAAGCAAAAAAACGACTAAACGCAGCCCTTAATGATTGCTTTTTGGTCACTTGTATACATAAGATCGTGATGATTCCCGCCGAAGGAAAACTATTAAGCTGCAGTAATTGAGCGATGGAAATAGCTAAAGTTACGCCAATCGCTGTTTTAACCGTTCGATATCCTATCTTAAACATGGATAATGTCCCCTGTTCTTTGTTTTTCCAAACTTATTATTAACAGTTTACAGTATGTCACCCCTGCTTATTCATTTCAATAGCATCCGGGACAGTTCACGCAATTGCCATATTTTCCTTAATGACTCAACCATTCATGGTTATCTTCTTAGAAGTTGTAAAAAAACAGACTCATTTCAGAGTCTGTTTTAGTCAAATCTTATACTTCTTCACAATATTGGTCGAAGTACTGTTGAAGTTTATTGATTACGGAAATTGGATCATGACCTTCAATTTCATGGCGTTCAACCATCGTAACTACTTCACCGTCTTTTAATAAAGCAAAAGAAGGAGATGAAGGTGGATAATCCGCGAAAAAGCTTCTTGCTTGTGCAGTTGCCGCTTTATCTTGTCCGGCAAAGACTGTCACTAAGTGATCCGGTTTTTTATCATAATGAACAGCATGAGCCGCAGCTGGTCGGGCAATACCACCGGCACATCCACATACGGAGTTAATCATGACTAATGTTGTACCTTCCTTAGCGAACGCTTCGTTTACTTCTTCAGGTGTTTTCAATTCTGTATAACCTGCTGCTTTAATTTCATTACGAGCCGTTTGTACGACATCATTCATGAAAAAATTAAAATCCATATTCATTTAGCAACTCTCCCTACATAGTCTGATATTAACATCATCATAACAATAGAAACGTGACTATTCAAGAAAATAGAACGCCAATTTGCCCTATCGTGCTAAAAGAAGGATAGCCATCCGGCTACCCTTCTTTCTTAATATTGGTCATAAAAGCTTGTAATGCTTCCATGACCGCCGTGCTGACAGTCTTTTCACCATTCATCACATCATACTCAAGCTTCGGCAATAAAGTCATCATGTGTTCATCTTCAAAAAATAGCTTATGCAGTTGATGAGACAATGATTGATTCATCCATTCCTTCGTTTGTTCTTTTCGTCTGGCTGGAAGAACCCCCATCGCATTCCCTTGCGCCATGAATTCTTGAATACTTTCCCACAATTCTGAAATGCCTTCCCCCTCAATACTTGAAACAGTATAAGCCTGAGTTTGCCAACCAAGCGTTGCGGGCTGTAAAAAATGAAGAATGCGATTGTATTCTTTTTGCGTTCGAATCGCATTCAATTTGTTATCTCCATCGGCTTTATTAACGACAATGGCATCCGCCAATTCCATTATGCCTTTTTTCATTCCTTGCAGTTCATCACCTGCGCCTGTGATCGCAAGCAACATAAAGAAATCCGTCATTCCCCGCACAATGGCTTCACTCTGACCGACGCCGACAGTTTCGATTAAAACGACATCATAACCTGCGGCTTCACAAAGCAACATGCTTTCTCTCGTTTTACGGTGTACCCCGCCGAGCGTTCCTTCCGAAGGAGATGGACGAATGAAAGCTGATTCATTCGTCGATAGTTTCTCCATTCTTGTTTTATCGCCCAATATGCTTCCACCAGTAAGCGTCGAACTTGGGTCAATCGCTAAAACCGCCACTTTATGACCGGCATTACATAAGTCTGTACCGAATCTTTCAATAAAAGTACTTTTACCCGCACCAGGAACCCCCGATATGCCTATTCGAATCGAATTATTCGTATATGGCAACACCTTTTGCAACAACGCCTGCGCACTGTCAAAATGATGACGGGCATTGCTTTCAATCAACGTAATACCTTTTGCTAACATCGCTCGATTTCCAGCTAATATACCTTGAAAAATTTCTTCGATATCGACTGTACCTCTATTCTTTTTAACGAATTTAGTCTTATTAGGCTTTGGTTGATTATTATCCAGCATTATGAAGACACTTCCTCATAACCTAATGCTTTATAAATTTCATGCAGCAATGATTTGGCTGCTTGCGGAATGACTGTTCCCGGTCCAAAGATCGCTTTGGCACCGTTAGCATATAGATAATCATAATCTTGCTGTGGAATTACGCCACCGCAAATAACGATAATATCTTCACGTCCAAGTTTCTTCAATTCTTCGATAAGCTGAGGTAATAACGTTTTATGACCAGCAGCAAGTGAACTCATACCTACTACGTGTACGTCATTTTCCACTGCTTGACGTGCTGTTTCAGCCGGTGTTTGGAATAAAGGTCCGATATCCACATCAAATCCTAAATCCGCGAACGCTGTAGATACGACTTTCACGCCTCGGTCATGACCATCTTGTCCCATCTTCGCCATCAAGATACGAGGACGTCGACCTTCATTTTCCAAGAACTCTTCGTTCATCGCGATTACTTCTGCAATATCACTCTCTTCACCATAAGCAGAGCTATATACACCACTGATTGAACGGATTGTAGCTGAATGACGTCCTGAAACTAATTCAATCGCCATAGAAATCTCTCCTAAAGATGCTCGTAGTCTTGCAGCTTCTACAGCAAGAGCCAATAGATTACCTTCGCCTGTTTCAGCCGCTTTTGTAATGGCATTAAGCGCTTCAATTACTTTCTCTTCATCACGTTCTTCTCTTAATTGCTTCAACTTGGCAATTTGGCTTTCGCGCACGATTGTATTGTCTACTTCAAGAATTTCCAAATCTTCTTCTTGTTCCAGACGATATTTGTTTACGCCGACAATTGTTTCAATCTTAGAATCAATTCTCGCTTGACGCTTAGCCGCTGCTTCTTCAATTTTCATCTTCGGTAAGCCTGTTTCAATTGCTTTTGACATACCACCTAAAGATTCAATTTCTTCAATATGCTTCCATGCTTTTTCAATCAGTTCATTTGTTAATGACTCAACGTAATATGAACCAGCCCATGGGTCGATTACTTTTGTCATTGATGTTTCTTCCTGCAAGTATAATTGCGTATTACGTGCAATACGAGCAGAGAAGTCTGTCGGTAAGGCAATCGCTTCATCTAGTGCATTCGTATGCAATGATTGCGTATGACCCATTGTTGCGGCATGTGCTTCAATCAATGTTCTCGTTACGTTATTGAATGGATCTTGCTCTGTTAAGCTCCAGCCTGATGTTTGCGAATGCGTACGGAGCATTAAAGATTTTTCGTTTTCTGGAGTGAATTGTTTAATCATTTTCGCCCATAAGAAACGAGCTGCTCTCATTTTCGCTACTTCCATGAAATAGTTCATACCAATCGCCCAGAAGAATGATAACCTTGGAGCGAATTTATCAATAGGAATACCTGCTTGTAAGCCTGTACGAACATATTCAAGTCCATCCGCAAGTGTATAAGCAAGCTCAATATCTGCAGGCGCGCCCGCCTCTTGCAAGTGATATCCTGAAATGGAAATACTGTTGAATTTCGGCATATATTTAGCCGTATATTCAAAAATATCCGCAATAATTTTCATACTCATTTTTGGTGGATAAATATATGTGTTACGAACCATGTATTCTTTTAAAATATCATTTTGAATCGTACCGGCTAATTTATCTTGTGTTACCCCTTGCTCTTCCGCAGTTACGATATAAAAAGCCAAAACTGGTAAAACAGCACCATTCATTGTCATCGAAACACTCATTTGATCTAACGGAATACCATCAAATAATTGCTTCATATCCAAAATGCTGTCAATCGCAACACCGGCTTTACCTACGTCACCGACAACACGCTCGTGATCTGAATCGTATCCACGGTGTGTTGCTAAGTCAAACGCAACAGATAAACCTTTTTGACCCATCGCCAAGTTACGACGATAGAAGGCGTTAGATTCTTCCGCAGTCGAGAAACCTGCATATTGACGAACTGTCCAAGGCTTGTTAACGTACATTGTCGGATATGGTCCACGCGTAAACGGCGCCAAACCTGGAAGATGGTTCAATTGCTCTGAACCTTCCACATCTTTCTTACTATACAATGAGGTAATTTTAATATTTTCATTTGTTTCATAAAGCAATTCTTCCATCTCTTCCACGGAATGCTTTACTGTTTGTTCCCAGTCTTCTCGAGAAGTCTTTGTGTTATCTAGAGTTAATCCTGTAAAATCACGACGTGTAGACAATTACAAAACCTCCAAATCAGTTAATACGTTTTTATTGAATTCCACTAAATTGCTTCCTACTGCCACGAACTGCTTAATGCCCGCTTCAAGTAATTGCTGTTCCAATTCACCTTTTTGTTTACCAGCTACAAACAATGTTACATTCGGAGAAGCTTGAACAATTGCCTTTGTCCACGCTACAGCATGTTCTTGGTAATCTTCATCTTTACCGCATAAAACAAAATGTTTCACGTCTGCTTCTTTTACAAAAGCAAGTGCCTCTTCTACACTATTACATTGCTTTTCAACAGTCGCAATGCCGCTTGTTGCAACAAAGCCGTTAACGAAATCCATTCTCGCTTTATAAGATTTCAGCTCACCGATGCACACTAAGCCGATTTGTGGGTAAGCGCCTTTTTGTTCTTTATATCGAAGGGAAGCAAGACGTAAGCTTTCCACTTCTTCTGCTAAACGCACCTCTTGTAGAGCTGCAATGTCGTTTGTTTCATAAGGTAACGTAATGTCTAAGACTGTGGATTCGTGCATTTCGACAGTATCTTCTAGATTTGGGTACACATTCGTACCGATTAAACTATCTTTTCTTGTGGCCACATTTTTTTGTTTTGCTTGAAGGGTTTTAGCCACTTCTTCTTGAATCCAACCTGAAGCGAAAGCTTCCGTTGCGCCACCACGTTGTTCAATTTCAAGGAATAGTTCCCAAGCTTTTGTTGCCAATTCATCTGTTAGTGCCTCTACATAATACGAACCACCTGCTGGGTCAACTACTTTATCAATTAACGTTTCTTCTTTTAAAATCAAGTGAATGTTTCTTGCGATACGGTCAGAGAATGCTGTTGTGTTGTTCGTTACACTATCAAATTGCTTAACTTCCAATGATTGTGTACCACCAATGACTGCTGCAAACGCTTGATTTCCTTCACGAAGCAAGTTTACATATGGATCAAATAACGTTTGAGTGAATTTAGATGTTTCACTGTGGATAAACATTTTGAAACTAGCAGTATCCTCAGTATACGCTTGTCCCATTAAAGACCATAAACGTCTTGCCGCTCTCAATTTAGCCACATTCATAAAGAATGATGAATCAATGCTGAATGAGAAGACGATTTTTTGTGCAATGAAATCTGCTGACAAACCATTTTGTGTACCGTAGTGTAAATATTCTGCTGCAATGGATAATGCAGTCGCTAATTCTTGCACAGCATTTCCACCTGCATTATGTACAACAGCAGGTTTGACCATGATTGTCTTCACTGATGGAGCTTTCTCTCCAGCTTCTTGGATTTGATTGAACCAAGTAGCAAAGAATGCTTCCTTATTAGCGATACCTTTTCCTTTCGCAACACCTTCAGAAATAGGGTCTTCTGCCAATACACCTTCGAGTTTAGCCGCTACTTCACTCGATAATGCGTTTAATTGGGAAAGAATGCTCTTTCCAGCACCTTTACTATCTATAAAAATTGGCTGTTCTTTCGTAGCCGCTTCTTGAAAAACTTGCAATAATTCTTTTTCATTCAATGCAAGCAACTGCCCTACTGTAAGAGTAATTGTGTTTTGACCGCGATTTGTTGCTTCTTCAAGACTAGTAAGAATGGCAGCAGTGCTGTTGCCGGCAATTGGTTGAGCAATATACCATGGTTTCTCACTATACCCAAGCGCACTCGTTCCTCTTGTATACGGTGCAAATCCCGGAAACTCTTCAGAAGCTCCTGTTTCTTTATTTACATATAGAGGTTGTAATTGAACACCTTCATATGTATTGGTTTTCAAAGAATCGACCGATTTGCCTTTAAGACTTTGTTCAGCTTTCTTTTCCCAATCTTCCAAAGTAACAGTCGGAAATACTTCTTCTCTAGTTTTTTGAAGATTCATTCTCTTTTCGCTTTCAATAAGCAAGTATGCTTAAGAAAGCTTCCCCCTCCCTTTTCTAAATCCCCAACTTACATCTGCAAGTTATATTAATACAGCTCTTTCTATTCTAGTACAGCTTGTACCGTTGTGCAAACTAATTATTCAAATAATTTTAAAAATATAATAATTACCAAAAATATACAAAAAGTTAGATTGAAGTTCGTATAATAAAAAAATTTCTCTAACATAATAATAACCCTTTTAGTTTATCTACAAAACTAAAAGGGTTTGATAATTTGTGACTAATAAATAGATGTTGTTTCAATCGACATATTCTCCACTATTTCTTTCACTCTCGTTAGAAACTTACCGCAGATGAATCCATCCAATACTCGGTGATCCAGTGATAAGCACATATTTACCATATCGCGCACTGCAATCATATTATTAATGATGACCGGCCGTTTTATCACTGATTCAATTTGCAAAATGGCCGCTTGAGGATAATTGATGATACCACTGGATTGTACAGAACCAAATGAGCCTGTATTATTGACGGTGAATGTTCCTCCTTGCATATCTTCAGCCTGCAGTTTACCATCTCTCACTTTTTTAGCAAGCTCTGCAATGTCTCTAGCAATCCCTTTAATCGACTTTTCATCTGCATGTTTAATGACCGGGACAAACAAAGAATCTTCTGTAGCTACTGCAATATTTAGATGAATATCTTTCTTGTGGATAATTTTGTCCTCTGCCCATGTGGAATTCAATTGAGGAAATTCTTTTAATGCTTGAGCGACTGCTTTAACGAAGAAAGCAAAATACGTTAATTTAAAACCTTCCTTACTCTGAAAAGCATGCTTTTCTTTATCACGTAAAGATACAAGATTTGTCGCATCTACTTCTACCATCATCCAAGCATGTGGAATTTGCTGTTTGCTTCGGACCATATTTTGAGCGATTGTTTTTCGCAACGGTGTAATGGGACGTTCAATGTCACCTTGTACAGAGATGACACTGTTCTGCTGAGGGGTATTGGCCTTCCATTGTGTTTCAAACGAGTTTGTCGGAACAGGTGAAGGGGGCGTTTGTTCAATAGGCAAACCATGTTCAATGACTTTCATCAAATCTTTCCGGGTAATTCTTCCTCCAGCTCCTGTGCCTCTCACTTTAGTGAGGTCAATTCCATATTGTTGTGACAGTCTTAAAACAGCTGGAGAATAGCGAGCTGTTTGACTTTGATTTGAAGCAACTTCTGCCTTTTGTACCGTTTCCGTTTTTTCAGCTGATTGACTTTGGACATTTCCACTTTGACCACTCACAGCAATCGTACAAATCACGTCACCAATGGCTAGTGTTTGATCTTCTTCCGCCACTAATTCTTGAATGATACCCGAATAGGATGAAGGAATTTCTGCATTCACTTTATCTGTTATCACTTCAGCAATCGGGTCATACTTAGACACCTTATCTCCTGGCGCAACTAGCCATTTACTGATTGTACCTTCTGTTACACTCTCACCTAGCTTTGGCATCGAAATGATTTCTATTGTCATCGTTTCTCCCCCTTCATTTCACTATTCAATATGACGCCAATTCTCTCATCGCCTGCTCTATTTTTTCACTATTTATCATAAAAAACTTCTCCATCGTCGGTGCATAAGGCATCGCAGGTATATTCGGTCCAGCCAGTCGTTTTATGGGCGCATCTAATTCAAATAGGCAATGTTCAGCAATGATGGCCGACACTTCACTTATCACACTACCTTCCAAATTATCTTCTGTAACAAGTAACACTTTCCCTGTTTTCGAAGCCGCTTCAATTATAGCTGCTTGATCCAACGGGTAGACCGTTCGCAAATCCAAAATATGAACAGATATTCCGTCACTTTCAAGCCTTTCTGCCGCTTGAAGAGCCAAATGAACACAAAGACCATACGTAATAACCGTCAAATCTTCCCCTTCTCGTTTGACATCTGCTTTTCCAATCGGCAATACATAGTCATCTACCGGCACTTCACCTTTTATTAAACGATACGCTCTTTTATGCTCGAAAAACAAAATCGGATCGTTGTCACGTATGGCCGCCTTCAATAATCCTTTTACATCATATGGAGTCGATGGCATGACAATCTTCAATCCTGGTGTATTGGCAAACATCGCTTCGACGGATTGTGAATGATATAAAGCACCATGTATTCCGCCACCGTAAGGAGCACGTATAACAATCGGGCAATTCCAATCATTATTTGACCGGTACCGAATCCTCGCTGCTTCTGACACAATTTGATTGACAGCAGGCATAATAAAATCGGCAAATTGCATTTCGGCAATAGGTCTCATTCCGTACATGGCTGCACCAATCCCTACACCGGCAATGGCTGATTCCGTTAATGGCGTATCTATCACGCGTTGCTCACCAAATTGTTCAAATAAGCCTTGTGTTGCTTTGAACACACCTCCTTTTCTGCCCACGTCTTCTCCTAACACAAATACACTCTCATCTCTCTCCATTTCTTCACGAATCGCCATCGTCACCGCATCAATATAAGAACAAACCGCCATTCTATCCCCTCCCCATTACTGTTCTTCATAGACAAACTTCAACGCTTCTTCAGGTGCCGCATAAGGAGCATTTTCAGCATAATCCGTCGCTTCGTTCACAATGGCGACAATTTCATCCTGAATCATGACCTCCAATTCATCCGTTAAAACATTATGTTCTTTCAAATAAGCAGCAAATGTAAAAATGGGGTCTTTCGCTTTCGCTTCTAGCACTTCATCCTGTTCACGGTATGCTCGATCATCGTCATCACTTGAATGAGGCGTTAAGCGATACGTAATGCTTTCAATCAAGGTCGGTCCTTCCCCTCTTCTAGCTCTTTCCCTTGCTTCCCGTACTACCTTATATACTTCAATCGGGTCATTTCCATCTACCGTTATTCCTGGCATTCCATAACCTATTCCGCGATCCGCAACATTTTCGCAGCTCAATTGTTTTTCTATCGGAACAGATATGGCATATTTATTGTTTTCACACATAAAGATAACGGGTAACTTATGGACACCGGCGAAATTGGCTCCTTCATGAAAATCCCCTTGATTACTTGAACCTTCGCCAAAAGTCACAAAGGTTACCAAATCTTCATTTTTCATTTTGCCAGCTAAAGCAATGCCTACTGCATGAGGTACTTGCGTTGTGACTGGAGAAGAACCTGTTACAATTCGACAACTTTTCTTACCAAAATGCCCCGGCATTTGCCGTCCTCCTGAATTTGGATCTTCTGCCTTCGCAAATCCTGAAAGCATGAGCTCTCTGGCTGTCATTCCGAATGTCAATACTACTCCGACATCCCGGTAATATGGAAGAACATAGTCGTTCTCTCTATTTAAGGCGAAGGCCGCTCCTACCTGTGCCGCTTCTTGTCCTTGACAAGAAATAACAAACGGAATTTTTCCCGAACGATTCAACAACCACATCCGCTCATCAATACGTCGTGCCAATAACATAGTGCGATACATGTCAAGAAGTGTTTCCGAGCTTAGCCCTACTGCCTCATGCCGGTTCTGCATACTTTTATCTCCCAAGTTTTGCATCTTCATTCCTCCCATAATACTATTCGTTTACGCATGTAGCCCCATTCCATCGACAACTAATGCTGCTTCGCCCAAAGCTTCCGATAAACTTGGATGAGGATGGATACTATGGGCAATTTCCCACGGTGTCGCATCCAACACTTTCGCTAAGCCCGCTTCTGATATAAGTTCTGTTACATGAGGACCAATCATATGAATTCCGAGAATATCATTTGTTTTCTTATCCGCAATTATTTTGACAAAACCATCACTCTCACCAAAAATAAGAGCCTTTCCAATACTTTTAAACGAAAACTTACCAACCTTCACATCATATCCTCTCTCTTCAGCAGCATACTCCGTCAGTCCGACACTAGCTACCTCAGGTCTTGAATAAATACATTTTGGAACAAGCTCTGTATCTATGATATGCGGATCATTATGTGTGATATGTTCAATAGCCGTAATTCCTTCATAAGATGCAACATGAGCCAATTGTAGTCCCCCAATACAGTCCCCAATCGCATAAATATGGCTCTCCTTCGTCTGATAATAGGCATTCGTACTGATAAATCCTTTGCTCACAATAATGTCTGTATTTTCAAGCCCTATTCCTTCTACATTCGCCTGTCGTCCTACACTGACAAGGATTTTATTTGCTGTGAACGTTCTTTCAACACCTTGGACTTTCGCTGAAACACATACTTCATTCTGCTGCTCATTAACAGATGATGAGAGAATCTCAGCATTCGTAACGAGCGTAATATTTCTTTTTTTCAACAAACGTGCCATTTCTTCAGAAATTTCTTGATCCTCTGTCGGTAAAATAGTTGAAGCATATTCCACGACAGTTACGTCTACACCAAAATCACTCATCATAGATGCCCATTCAATACCGATTACTCCCCCACCGACTATCAACAGGCTTTTCGGTAGTTCTTCCAAATTCAACGCTTCATCGGATGATAAAATATGCGTTCCATCTATCTCCAATCCCGGCAATGTGCGTGGCCGGGATCCTGTCGCTATAACGACACTTTTCGGAATCAGCATTTCATTCTCACTACCATCATTCATTTCAACGGAAACTGTTCCTGGTATAGGAGAGAAGATGGATGGTCCTAGTATCCTGCCTATTCCTTCATAGACATCAATTTTCCCTTTCTTCATTAAAAATTGGACGCCTTGATATAATTTAGCAACGATTTCTTTTTTTCTTTGCTGTACTTTCGTGAAATCCAATGAAACCTGCCGGGAAATGACCCCATATTCAGCACTATTCTTCGTTTGATGATACACTTCTGCACTACGCAATAACGCCTTAGAGGGGATGCATCCCTTATGCAAACAAGTACCCCCTAGCTGACCCTTTTCTACAATGGCCGTCTTTAGTCCTAACTGAGAAGCACGGATGGCTGCGACATAGCCACCAGTTCCTCCACCTATAATCACTACATCGTATTCTTTCGACATCAAATTCCCCCTATATCGTTCTCTCTAACGATTCAATATGTTATGGATAGCATTATGAAAAGAATCACTTTTTTGTTCAATCAGAAAAATGAGATTGTTTTTTAGTAGTTAATGAGGAATGAAGAGGAGCTATATATTCTCTATATGCAAGTACTATGCCAACATTTCAGACATGCAAAAAGAGCAGTACATAAGCTCCACTACTCCCTTTCACTTCTTCTAATCATGCAAAAAATTGCAGACTATGAAAAATTCTGCATGCTAGTTTCTTCAAGGCCCAATTTTTCGATTTTATAATACAAATTACGGATAGATATTCCTAATTCTTTGGCTGTTGCTGTTTTATTTCCTCTATTTTTGCATAAGCAATCGTGTATAATCATTTTTTCATATTGTTCTAGTTTTTCCGAAAGCGTAAGCATCTCCTTTTCTTCTCGTTTTTCATTTCTTTGACCGGACGGATGCAGTTGAAGAAAGTCGGCTATATGTGCTACCTCAATAATGGTTTCATTGTATTTCATAAAAATAATCGCTCTACTTAACACATTTTCTAATTCGCGTACATTTCCGGGCCAGTGATACAATTTGAACCTTTCCATAGCCGCTTGCGAAATACCGGTAATATTCCGCCCATACTCACCATTCAATTTCTGCAATAAATGATGGCATAAAATTGGCAAATCATCGATTCTGTTACGCAAAGTGGGAATATAAATCGGCATTTGATTCAGTCGATAATACAAATCTTCTCTGAATGTTCCTTTGACAATCGCTTCCTCTAAGTTCACGTTTGTCGCTGCAATCACTCGCACGTTAATCGAAATCGGATTGACCCCACCCACTTTAATGATTTCGTTTTCCTGTAAAACCCGCAATAACTTCACTTGCGTGTTTAAACTCATCTCCCCAATTTCATCCAAAAAGATGCTTCCATGATTCGCTTCTTCAAATAACCCCTTCTTCCCGCCTCTTTTTGCACCTGAAAAAGCCCCATCCTCATAACCAAATAATTCACTTTCCAGCAGCGACTCTGTTAAAGCCGCACAGTTCACACGAATAAACTTGTTGTATTTTCGATTACTTTCATTATGAATAGCATGAGCAAAAAGCTCCTTTCCTGTTCCAGATTCCCCCCTCAGCAACACATTGACAGGTGTTTTAGCGCAAATTTTCCCTTGCTCTATAGCCGTGCACATTTGTTCCGAATGACCCACAATATCTTCAAAGGTATACTTTGCTTCCAATGTTCGAATAATTTGTCGGGCACGATTCAATTGTGTCGTCAAATCTTTGATGACAGACAAATCATGAATGACTCCTACACTACCCTTTAAAACACCATTCACAATGACCGGTGCTACATTCACAATGACTTCTTTTTTATTCGGACCTACAAACATTTTGGCTCCACGAACCGATTTTCTTGTTTGTAGCACCTTCATATGTACACTTTCACCTTCATAAATATCCGTCGTTGCCGGCTTGCCGATTACTTGTTCTTCTGTCAAACCGGTAATCTTTGAATACGCACGGTTAATTAAAATCCCTCTTCCATTTTCATCCACAACAGATATCGCATCTTCACTCGACTGGATAATCGCTTGTAGCATCGTTTGGATTTCCTTCAAATTGGTTATTTCCTCCGCTAAATTCACCACTTCTGATATATCCTTAAAAACAGCAAAAGCGCCGATGATTTCATTTTGATTATTCAACATCGGAATACGTGTTGTGATGATTTTCATTCCATTGTTCAAATCCTGTTCCTGATTGCTCTCAACCTGCTTCGTCTTCAGTACAATCGGCAATCTTGTATTGGGAATCACCTCACGGACATGCCGGCCCAACGCGTCTTCCCGCTTTATGCCGATAATTTTTTCCGCACTCGTATTACATAAGGTAATGATGCCCTGTACATCGATTACGACCATCCCTTCTTCCGTGGAATTGAAAATAAGGTCATTTCGATACGATTCTTGTGTCAACAACTGAATCATCTGTTCATTTTCTTTTATCCATGTCAACAGCCTTTCTGCTTCTTTTCCAGACATTACAATCGTATGGGCGCTTTTATAAGCAAGAAGTTCACGAATTGTTGTTTGACAATATGTTACATCTATAATAATGTCATAAGTATTATCAAGAATTTTTTTCCAATCATTATTTGTTCGAATGTTTCTTTGTTTGGCCAACTGAATTCCTGGCGCATTTTCATCTGGATCGACAATCATACCAATTTGGATGCACTCAATTTCCATTAATGTGTTCAAAATCGATAAATCTTTCATTTCTGCACTAATCAGCATAGCTTTTAACATATCCAACACTCTTTTCCTTTTATAGTATGCAATCTGAGCACCTTAGTAACTAATTCGTACGAATGGCGTATCGGCCTAGAACGTGTTCATCTACCTTACAAAATCATTCGTATCCACTGGATGACTGTTAAAGACATGCAGCTAACCGTTGAGGCTTCGACTGATGACATATAGCACTTATCGGATGAAAGACGGTTATAGCAACTGTTTTCATACCTAAACAGTTGCATTTCACATAGAAAAGGAGAGAACCATATGGGGAGACTCATAGCTTTTATCATTTTATTCATTCCAGGTGTGTTTGCGGCAATGGGTATTAAATTTATGCGTGATATGATTTTCGGCATTCTGCAATTCCCATTTCCATCTTTGCTCCTTCAATTTATAGGAGGGTTTATTTTGATGGTTACAGGCATCGGCTTTATTGCCGGCTTCATTTTGCATCGAGATCGCAAAAGAAAGAAAGTACAAAAACGTTTTCAAAGATAAGAAAAGCGCAAGCGCTGTAGCTAGACAGTTTTCAAACTTCAAAATTATACACTTTCTTGTCTTTTAACAAAAAGACGCCTTGGTCGTTATACTTGGCGTCTTTTCATGCTGGCACTTATTCAAATGAATTATTTTATTATAGTTACGTTTTTTCTCACTTCTTCTCTGATGGCTATCGCTTTTGCCGGGAAATCCGTAATGATGGCACTGCAGTTGATTGCAAAAAGAGCCTTCATTTTTTTCTCGTCATTAATCGTGTACGGGCGTACTGCGATGCCTTCTTGCAAAGCATTCTTAATGACCTTATCAGGAGCAACCTTGATGTTAGGATGTATACCCATCGCCCCGATTGCTTTAGCATATACCCATGGTTTATATAAGCCATCACGATATAAAGGAGCTGTCTCGATTTGCGGGTCTAGTCGGAAACAACGGACAAGACTAGCATGATTGAAAGAAGACAAAATGACTCGATTTTGAAAATGATATTTATGAATCAATCGGATCACTTTTTCCTCTAGACCAGGATATTCAAATACAGAATTTTTCAATTCGATATTTACAAGCATGTGGCTATGAAGAAGCATGGAGAAAACTTCCTCAAGTGTCGGAATTTGCGCTCCGTTCATTTTGAATGTATAACTCGCATTTAGCGCTTTTAATTGCTGAAGTGTCAAATCCCGAACAAACCCTTTACCATTCGTTGTGCGGTTGACCTTCTCATCATGAATCACGACAATCTCTCCATCTTTTGACAGTTGAACATCCAATTCAATTCCATCTGCCCCTACATATTCAGCTTCCAGAAATGCACTCATCGTATTTTCCGGATGTGTACTTGATGAACCACGGTGAGCAAAGATTTGTGTTGTAATCATTGTTGTTCCCCTCTCACTGCATTATTGATGTATAACCCTTCTTACTTTAGTTTATAGTGATAGGGTTGTAATTGGTGTAAGATTTTATTACTATTTATTGATCCTATTTCATAGAGAAAATAAGAAAAGACGCTAAATTCGGTAAACCTCGATTTTGCGCCTTGTATAATTTATAGATATCTATTGGGATAACTCGATATTTGCTCCTAACCCTTTCAAGAAGCTTTATGCTCGAGACGAAGCTTATCAGCAACCATCGCGATAAATTCGGAATTCGTCGGTTTGGCTTTAGACATTGAAACCGTATAACCGAACAGTGCTGAAATGGATTCGATATTTCCTCTGCTCCAAGCCACTTCTATGGCATGACGGATAGCTCGTTCAACACGACTGGCTGTTGTATTATATTTTTTTGCGATATCCGGATATAGAACTTTCGTTATGGAACCTAATAATTCAATGTCATTATATACCATTGAAATCGCTTCCCTTAAATACAAATAGCCTTTAATATGCGCAGGGACGCCAATTTCATGAATGATACTAGTAATACTTGCATCTAAGTTTTTCGGCTTGCTGTCGAAAGAACTGCGATAACTGTGTTGAGAAGGTGTGGCTGTTTTAATGGAAGAAGACGGCTTACCGCTTATTAAACGAATAGTACTTCCGAGATGGTCCATATCAAACGGCTTTAATATGAAATAGCTTGCCCCAAGTTCAACTGCCTTCTTTGTCACTTCTTCCTGTCCAAACGCCGTAAGCATGATTACATTAGGTATTTTAGTTCTACCGCTACTTTGAATTTTTTCTAAAACCGCCAATCCGTCAAGATGAGGCATAATGATATCCAACAATAAGACGTCAGGTTCAGCAGATTGCAACATATTCAAACAATCTTGCCCATTATAAGCGACACCATGTACCTCCATATCATCTTGACAAGAAATATAATCTTCTAATAAGCGGACTAATTCGCGATTATCATCTATAATACACACTTTAATTTTTTTCACCGTGTTATTCCTCCCCTTCATCAACAACAGTTCAATTTCACATCTTAATATGAAAATTTCGACAATAGCATGAAAAATCCTTTTCTTTTTTTAAAATTATTGGCTGACACTTCGAATTATGTTATTTTTCTTTCTCTTCTTTCTTATTTCGACTGATTTTGTCATTCTATAAAGATAATAACAAAATTCATGTCTCATTATATACAAAATAGCCTTAATTGCAAATGATTATCATTATCCAACTAAAATAATCAGTGGTTTTATGATTACCACTGATTATTTTAGTTAACTTGCTTGCATGCGGTTTTCTGCTTGTTTATAAATATTGATTCCTGCTTCATGGAGCATCCATTCTATATGAACACCATATCCGCTAGTCGGATCATTTACAAAAACATGCGTTACTGCTCCAATAAGCTTTCCGTCCTGAATAATCGGACTGCCACTCATCCCTTGAACAATTCCGCCGGTTTTATTCAATAACCTTTTATCTGTTACTTTTATAACCATTCCCTTAATCGCCGGGAATTTTTGAGGAATGGAGCTGACAATTTCAATATCGAATTTTTCCACTTTTGTCCCTTCTACAACCGTCAATATTTGAGCAGGACCTTCTTTTACTTGATGCGATAAAGTGATTGGCAGCGCTTCATCCATTTGTCCATTTAAAATTTGTTTATTCAGGGAGCCAAATATACCGAAAGGACTATTTCTTGTTATATTCCCTAGCTTTTCTCGATCAGGAGTAAAACGAGCCAATTTTTCTCCTGGGTCACCATTACTACCTTTTTCGATCGATGTAACGGTCGAAGCTACCACCTGACCATCTTTCACTACAATCGGTTTCCGTGTATCTACATCAGAAATAACATGTCCTAAAGCCCCATATTTTTTTGTTTCTGGATGATAAAAGGTCATCGTCCCTATTCCTGCCGCGGAATCACGAATATATAAGCCTAATTTATAAATTTGTTCTGCCTTATCTTTCAACGGGGACAGCTTTGTTTTAATGATCTTATCTTCTCTTTGAATAACTAAGTTTAATGCTTCCTTCTTCTCTCCTGCACGTTGGACGTACTGACTAACATCCGCCATATTCTTTATGACGTTTCCATTGATTTCTGTTATGACATCTCCTACTTGAACTCCTGCTATTTCACCAGGAGAGCTTTTGCCTTTATCACTTTGAATTAAATGATGTCCAACTACGAGCACACCGATTGTATTTAATTTCACACCGATGGATTGCCCACCAGGTACTACTTTAAAATCCTTTATAATCTCTACATCCACTTTTTTAATTGGAAAACCCGCTATATCCAACAATAGCTGATTTGTCCCAGTTTCAAGTCCATCAAGCATAATCGCTTCATCTGTTTCCGCCAAAGAAACAGCGTTGCTATCCGTTAGTGATGCGTTTACAGGTATATCTTTTGTTATTTCATATGTCTGACCTTCAAACATGGTAATTTTCTTCGGAATTGTAATGAATGTTGCATAAGGTTTAAGCAAACCTAAACTAATAAACGAAACAAGGAGAATAGTACCTATAATATGCTTTATAGTAACTTTCTTCAACTACATTCACTCTCCTCGCTCCAAATGCACACTCTCTATGGCTACACTCTTAATGTTGCCTTTCAATCGCGCATTTATAACTGACAAAACGAAATAAAGCTTCATAATTATAAAAAAATTTAAAATTAACCAACTTTAGAACCAGCATGATATGCCCGCATCAAAAAGAGGATGCCTAAAAAGGGCATCCCCAATAAAATTTTTGACGAGAAGGACTGCTCATTTTGAAAGCCCCCTCTTTTTTGGTACCTTACAAGGCGCTTTCCTTAAACGGCTGCCAGCCTTTAGCGCTAATACTTGCAAAAAAAACAATGAACAAAAAAAGAAATAGCTTGGAATTGTCGCTTTGGTCGATAATAAACAAGCCAGCTTCTTTTGTTTATTTGACTTTTTGAGCTTGTTCAATCAGCTCTTCTGCATGTTTTTTCGTTAAATCAGTAATTTCTACACCTGATAACATACGAGCAATTTCTTTTATTTTATCTTCATGCTGCAATGGGTATACTTTCGTTTTCGTACGACCATCTTTTGTTTCTTTTTCGATATATAGATGAGTATTGGACATAGCTGCCACTTGCGGCAAATGCGATATACACAACACTTGTGAATCGACCGAAACTTTATAAATTTTTTCAGCCATAGCCTGTGCTACACGTCCGCTTACACCGGTATCCACTTCATCAAAAATAATGCTGGTAATGCCGCTATGCTTAGAAAAAATATTTTTTAAGGCCAGCATGATCCTCGATAACTCTCCACCAGAAGCCGTTTTAACTAACGGCTTTAACGGTTCACCCGGATTCGTACTGATATAAAATTCCACATCATCCAAACCATTGCTATGTATATCCTTCGCTTGAAGTTCCCATTCCATTGTCGGTTTCTTCAGGAACATCACTTCAAATACGGTTTTTTCCATATACAACTCCCGTAATTCTCGGTGGATATGATCAGTTAAAATGAGTGCTTGTCGTTGACGGGCTTCAGAAAGTTTCACCGCTTTTAGTAGTAATTCCTTTTTTAAAGAAACCAATTGTGTTTCAAGCTTTGCTAAATGTGATTCCCTATTCTGTAACGTTTCAATTTCTGCTTCAATCTCATTGTAATATGTAAGGATCTCTTCGATTGTTTTTCCGTACTTACGCTTTAAATTATTTAATTCATTCAAGCGGCTTTCAATTAAATTCAATCTTTCTGGATCATATTCCAATAGTTCAAAAGCGTTCCGAATCGATACAGATGTTTCTTCCAATAAATAGTAACTGTTACTGATTGCCTCGGACATCTTTTTCGTATTTTCATCCAATTCCGCAACGTCATCCATATGATTCATGCTAATGGACAACCAATCCAACGCACGTTGATCGCCACGTAATGCTTGATACGCACTTTGCAGACCTTCATAAATCTTTTCAAAGTTATTAATTTTTCGCTTTTCTTCCGTTAATTGATCATCTTCATGTAAAACAAGATTAGCTTTTTGAATTTCATTGTATTGGAAAGTAAGGAAATCTAAACGATGAACCGTATCCCTTTCATTCTGATTCAATGAATCATATTGCTTCTGAACATGGCTATATTGCTCATAAATCTGTTCATATTCATGAAGTGCTGTACCTAATTCTTCTCCGCCAAATTGGTCTAGAAGCGGCAAATGAAAATGAGGATCCATTAATTCCTGATGCTCATGTTGCCCGTGAACATCGATCAGTGTTTGCCCTATTTCACGCAGCATACCGATTGTGACCATCTTCCCATTAATCCGACACATGCTTTTCCCATTTTGGGCAATGTCCCTTTTTAAAATGATGGCACCTTCATTCACTTCAATCCCGAATTGTGATGCTTTTTCATATATTGGATGATGGTCATCATCAGGAATAATAAACATCCCTTCAATTTCTGCTTTACTTTCTCCATGTCGGACAAATTCCGATGAACCTCTCCCTCCGGAAAGTAAATTAATCGCATCAATGATAATACTTTTCCCCGCCCCTGTTTCACCTGTCAGAACAGTCAATCCACTTTCAAAAGAAATGGATAGTTCTTCGATAATGGCGAAATTCTTTATGGAAAGTTCAACCAACATTGACGTTCACCCTTTTCCCTTATAACATTTCAAGTATTCTTTTTGTAATTGTTTCAGTATCTTCTATTTCACGACAAATAATTAAAATCGTGTCATCTCCACAAATTGTGCCCAATATCTCTTCCCAATCCAAATTATCTATTAATGCCCCAATAGCATGAGCATTTCCCGGTAATGTCTTTAGGACGATTAAATGGCTTGTCGAATCGATGCGAACGAAGGCATCAATTAATGATCTTTTTAATTTCTGCAACGGATTGAATCGTTGATCCGCCGGTAAACTATATTTATATTTGCCATCCATTAATGGCACTTTCACAAGGTGCAGTTCTTTAATATCCCTGGAAATGGTTGCTTGCGTAACATTGTATCCAGCATTTCTCAATTCATCTACAAGTTCATCCTGTGTCTCTATATCGTTATTGGCAATAATTTCACGAATTTTAATATGACGTTGTCCTTTATTCATAGCACACCTCATTAGCATTGACTGTTTTCATGTATTATATAATTTCTCTGCATATTTATCGTTCATTCAGCAGCTTGTCTCACCTTAACCACACTATGCGCCCTGCTACTGAATGGTAATCACATAATATACTCAAATGATAGACCATTTTATTATTCTTGTACATGTGTAACGGACTAATTATGTATAAAAAATTTATAAATATACATTATTTTTTCATACTGCATATGAAAATCCCCTAGAATTAAATTCTGAGGGGACATTCATTGTACATTAGTTCTCTTTTTTCAATTGTATATGTGCCATTTCCACCACATCGTCAATTGTTATAGTAAGATTATTCTTTCCTTCTTCCTTACTTCCTTCCCAATGTAAGTGAACAAGAAATTCAATATTTCCTTCTCCACCAGTAATCGGGGAATATGTGAGGTGTTCGATATCGTAACCAAGTTCTAGAGAAAATTCAATAATCTTTTCAATTACTTGTTTATGCACTTTTTTATCACGAACAATCCCTTTTTTACCTACTTGTTCTTTTCCGGCCTCGAATTGCGGCTTGATTAGAGCCACCACATGGCTACCAGGAACAAGAAGCGTCTTAAGCACCGGCAAAATTAAAGTAAGTGAGATGAACGAAACATCAATACTTGCAAAATTCGGCATTTCTCCAGCGAGATCAGCTGGTGTTACATAGCGGAAATTAGTGCGCTCCATGACAATTACACGTTCATCCTGCCTTAATTTCCAAGCAAGCTGATTATATCCAACGTCTAACGCATAGGACATTTTCACACCGTTTTGCAATCCACAATCCGTAAATCCGCCAGTGGAAGAACCAATATCCAACATGACTTTATCTTGCAATTCAATACCGAACTCATTAATGGCCTTTTCCAACTTCAATCCCCCACGTGAAACGTAAGGCATCACCTTTCCTTTTACAGATAAAGGCGTATCTGATGGAATCTTTTCTCCTGGTTTATCTAAACGTTCTTCATTGGCATACACTAATCCCGCCATTATCGCACGTTTCGCTTTCTCTCTTGTTTCTGCTAAACCTTGTTCTACTAAAAGAACGTCAATTCTTTCTTTTTTTATTTTCATACGTCAAGCCCTTTTTTGTTTTTGTGGAACTAACTTTTGTAAAGTATCAACTACTTTATCAGTTGTTAACCCGATTTCTTCAAGCAGTTTATCTACGCTACCGTGTTCAACGAAAACATCTGGTATTCCCAGACGATTTATAGAAGCATTATGATAGCCGTAATCATGAGCAAATTCTAGCACGAAACTGCCAAATCCACCTTGCAGCATCGCCTCTTCAATAGTCAAAATCGGTATATTCGCTTGCAATAATTCATTCAGCATTTTTTCATCTAACGGTTTAATGAAGCGTGCATTAACGACTTTCACTGATATATCTTGTTTTTCCAATCGAGCGGCTGCTTCCATTGCCATCGGAATTGTCGTTCCAAACGTAAGGATAGCAGCATCCGAACCTTCTTTCAAGACTTCCCAGCTACCAATCGGAATCGTCTTTAATTTTTCATCCATTTTCACTCCATAGCCATTTCCACGCGGAAAACGCATAGCAATCGGTCCATCATCATACTTTAATGCTGTATTGACCATATGTTGCCCTTCATTTTCGTCTTTCGGCATCATCATGACCATGTTCGGGATGTGTCGCATGAAGGAAATATCAAATACCCCTTGGTGCGTTTCACCATCAGCACCGACTAAGCCAGATCGATCGATACCGATAAATACGTTCAAGTTAGGTCGGCATATATCATGAACAACTTGATCATATGCTCGCTGTAAAAACGTTGAATAAATAGCCAAAAATGGTTTCATCTTTTGCGAGGCAAGCCCGGCAGCCATCGTTGTCGCATGCTGTTCAGCTATCCCTACATCAAACATCCGATCCGGGAATTCAGAAGCAAAGCCCTCCAATTTTGAACCGACTGGCATAGCAGGAGTAATGGCAACAATGCGCTCATCTTCACGCGCTAGCTTCCGAACCGTTTCACTTACTAATGCACTCCATGCTGGACCTGCACTCTTCGCTTTCACAAAGTCACCGGTTTCGATCTTATACGGTCCTGTACCATGCCATGTACCGACTTTATCTTGTTCAGCCGGTTTATATCCTTTACCTTTTTTCGTAATGACATGCAATAACACAGGTCCTTTTGTTTTTTTAGCGTTTCGGATTTGTTCCGTTAAATTTTCAAAATTATGTCCATCCACCGGTCCTAGATAAGTAAAACCCATTTCCTCGAAGAACATCCCTGAAACAAATAAAAACTTCAAACTATCTTTTACGCGCTCAGCAGTCGCTGCCACCTTACCACCGACTGCCGGAATCTTCTTCAACAAATATTCCAATTCATCTTTTGCCCGGTTATATTTTCCCGCCGTTCGCAAATGCCCCAGTACATTATGCAGAGCCCCGACATTCGGTGCAATCGACATTTCATTATCATTCAATACAACAATCATATCTTTCTTTTCATGTCCGATATGGTTCAGAGCCTCTAAAGCCATCCCGCCAGTCAAGGCACCATCTCCAATGACAGGGACGATGTAGCTGTTCTCTTTCTTCAAATCACGTGCTATAGCCATCCCCATTGCAGCTGATAATGAAGTGGAACTATGTCCTGTTTCCCACACATCGTGCTCGCTTTCACACATCTTTGGAAAACCACATAATCCTTTATATTGTCTTAAAGTATCAAACTGATCAGCTCTACCCGTCAAAATTTTATGAACATATGATTGATGACCAACATCCCATAAGATTTTATCTACAGGACTGTTAAATTCTTTATGGAGAGCAATCGTTAATTCTACAACTCCTAAATTCGGACCAATGTGACCACCGGTAACAGAAAGTTTTGAAATCAAAAAATCACGGATATCTTGACTCAATGCTTCTAATTCCGCTGTATTCATCTTTTTTAAAAAGGAAGGGTCCTTGATTGTTAGAAGATCCAACAGGATCACTCACTTTCTATTGATTTCTGCCTTATTTATCGTTTTTGAAAAAGACCGTTAACACCTGTGTGATAACGGCCTTAAATATTGGCAATTATATGACATATAAAAGCTTCAATCTCCTTTGAAATTGAAGCTTATTCTAGGTCAATATACCATAAATGATGTCTGACTTCAAATACAGTGTAATACAACAGCCAACAACAAGCCGATTTAATTAGTACGAGTAGCGACCAGTCTCACAATATTCATCAAATGCTCGTCACGCACTTGCAAACTGCGAAGTGCTGCTTCCGCAAGATGAATTTCTTCAGCCAACTTTTCTTTGGCCCCTTGCAAAGTCAATAAGGCCGGATACGTGCTTTTATTATTTTCTTCATCACTGCCGATCGGTTTACCAATCTCTTCTTCTACGCCTTCTATATCCAAAATATCATCACGTATTTGAAAAGCTAAACCTAAATGTCGGGAAAATGTAGCCAGAATGTCTTTTTCAATCTCACTTGCCCCCGCTAAAATAGCACCGGCTAAAATACTGCACGTCAATAATTTTCCAGTCTTATGTTCATGTATATATTCCAATTCCTCTAAAGTTATGTCTTTTCCTTCCGCTTCCATATCGGCTGTTTGACCACCAACCATGCCTTCTGCACCGGCACATTTCGAAATTTCCGAAATGACCGCAAGCTTTTGCTCAGCACTTATATCCTTATCGGTCATCCTCGTTAATTGTTGAAAAGCTAAAGTCAATAAGGCATCTCCGGCCAAAATGGCCATATCCTCCCCAAAGACAATATGATTTGTCGGTTTTCCACGACGCATATCATCATTATCCATTGCCGGTAAATCATCATGAATCAATGAGTATGTATGAATCATCTCGATACTGCTCGCCGCCTGCAAACCGATTTCTGGCTTTTTATTAAAAGCATACAAAACAGCAAAGAGAAGCAACGGTCTTATTCTCTTACCTCCTGCCTGTAACGAATATTTCATCGATTCTTTTAAAATTGATGGTGCAGCTAATCTTTCAACTTGGGTTACAAGCTCTTCTTCAACCAATGTTTTATGTTCTTCCATGAACGCCCGAAAAGTAAGAGAAGTCATGATGCTTATTCCTCCTCTTTCATTTCGAACGGCTTTAACTCGCCATTTTCGTCAACAATTTGTACAAGTTGCTCTTGTGCTGCTTGTAATTTACTATGACAAACTTTCGACAAGTCCATTCCTCTTTTGTATATATTAATGGCTTCCTCTAACGGAACATCCCCTTCTTCCAACAAATCAACAATATGTTCTAATTGCTCGATTGCTTCCTCAAATGATAGCGCCTTCTCTTTAGTCATTGACTACACTCTCCTTACGATCTTTTACTTCACATAATAACTGACCATCTTTTACCACAACAGAAATAGAGTCTCCAACATTTACCTGCTTTGTGCTTTTTATCACTTTTTCATTCTCATCAAACGCAATACTATAGCCTCTTTCCATAATACTCAACGGATTTAGGACTCCTAGCTTACTGGTTATACCAACAAACTGTTGTTGCTTTATTTTGATTAGATGGTTCAATAATCGATTTAATTGTTTTTCATATTTATTCACATTTTGTAGTTGTATCTCTATTTGTTCACTCGGATTATGCAAAGCTAATTTCTGCGCTACCCGTTCTAATCGGAGCTGCTTATTGTCCACGTAACGCGTACTTTCCTTCTGCAGTCGATCGATTATGCGATCCAATTGCTCCACTTTTTGAGCATATAATTTTTCCGGATAACGAAAAGCATATGACTTATTCAAACGAGTCAGTATAGCTTCTTTCTGTTTTAGTTCATTTGTCATGTACGATGTCATTTTGGATACATACGCTGTAATCGTTTTTTTCAACTCCACATAATGAGGTACCGCCAATTCAGCTGCAGCCGTTGGTGTAGCCGCTCGTACATCCGCTACGAAATCAGCAATCGTTGTATCCGTTTCATGACCGACCGCTGAAATAATAGGAATATGAGAAGCAAAAATGGCCCTTGCCACTTTCTCATCATTGAAAGCCCATAGCTCTTCAATGGAACCGCCACCTCGACCTACGATTAATACATCGACATTCTCGTTTGCATTGGCTGCTTCTATAGCCTTCACTACAGAATCCGGCGCTTGCGGTCCTTGAACTAAAGCAGGATATAATAAAACATTCCCCATCGGATATCGACGCTTAAGCGTCGTCAAAACATCTCTTACTGCCGCTCCTGTCGGTGATGTGATGACACCGATGGTTCCTGGATAAACCGGTAAGCGTTTTTTATATTGTGGTGAGAATAAACCTTCCTTCTCTAATTGTTCCTTTAATTGCTGAAAACGAATGAACAACTCACCTATACCGTCGGGATGCATTTCTTTTGCATACACCTGATAGCCACCGCTTTGCTCAAAAACGGAAATTTCACCTCTTACTAAAACCTTCATCCCATTTTCCGGCTGAAACATGAGCGATGCATTATTGGATGCAAACATGACAGCCGCAATCCGTGCTTTTTCATCTTTAAGTGTAAAATACATATGCCCGCTCGAATGTTTTTTAAAATTCGAAATTTCACCTTTTATGTAAATATCACGAAGATGAGGATCATAATCAAATTTACGTTTTATATATTTTGTTAGTGCCGTGACAGTAACAAATTTTTCCGTGGTCATTAGCAATCCCCTCATATACTATATTTAAAGCTTTCATCACGCCTGTTTCACTGGATAGAGTCTTTCGCTTATCCAATCATTGTTACAGCATAAAGAAAACCGTTAGCTCACAGTTACACTTATACTTTATACCTAAAATCGGCAACAACATCACATTCACTTCATTGTTGACAATTTGTATACTTTTTTAAAGTGCAAAAAAGCTGTCCTCTTGCTATTATAAACAAAAAGACAGCTTTCTTTAAGTATTTAACCGTTTTTTCTAACATTCCATTGAGAAACGATTGTACGGGATTCGATTTATAATGAATGAATTTTACGTGCTGCTTTTAACGTATTGTGCATAAGCATCGTAATAGTCATTGGGCCGACACCGCCCGGAACAGGTGTAATATACGAAGCAATTTCCTTCACTTCGTCATATGCGACGTCTCCGCAAAGCTTTCCTTCATCGTTACGGTTCATCCCAACATCAATGACAACTGCACCCGGTTTAACATGCTCACTCGTAATAACATCTCGCTTACCGACAGCCACTACAAGAATATCTGCTTGTTTCGTGTATTGTGCCATGTTTACTGTTTTTGAATGTACATATGTAACTGTAGCATCCATATTCAATAATAGTTGACCGGCCGGTTTACCGACAATATTACTACGACCAACGATTACGGCATGTTTTCCTGCTGGATCATATCCGATATGCTGAAGCATAACAATCACACCATATGGTGTACAAGGAAAATAAGTATCTTGGCCCGTCATCATTTTACCGATATTTTCAGGATGAAAACCATCGACATCTTTTAACGGGGAAATCGCTTCAATAACAGCCTTTTCCTCAATGTGTTTCGGTAATGGCAGTTGAACAAGAATACCATGAATGCTAGCCTCTTCATTCAATTCACTAATTTTATTTAGTAAATCTTCTTGAGAGACTGTTTCTGGCATTTTAATAAGAACAGAATGCATCCCAAGCTGTTGACAAGCTTTTTCTTTATTGGCTACATATGTCTTAGATGCTGGATTCTCTCCCACTAAAATGACTGCTAATCCTGGTGTGATCCCTTGCTGTTTCAAATCAGCCACTTGAACTGCAATTTCTTCTCGAACTTTTTTCGCAATCTCTACCCCACTTATAATGGTTGCTGACATACTTACTCTCCCTCTCTCAATTAATCATTTATGTCATAATAAAAACGAGAAAATATCTCGTTATTGTTATTTCACTCCCATCAGAATGCAGTAAAACCCGTTTTCTATCTAGATGTGTTATTCAAAGAATTGTAGCGAAAGAATCAACTGCCACTCATGACCGGCCTATATACAACTATTCAATGAAATTCGATGGATGATTTATTAAGCGTGCAAATTCTGGCTTACTTTTGAAAGTACCGCATTGACGAATTTGCTTGATTGATCATCACCATATAACTTAGCGACTTCAATCGCTTCATCAATCACAACGTTTACAGGGACATCCGTGGACTTTAACATTTCGAATGTGGCAATACGGATAATATTACGGTCAATATTCCCCAAACGCTCAATAGTCCAATTTTCAAGATTCGCTGTAATTACTTCATCTATTTTAGGTAAGTTGTCAACCGTTCCCGTAACAATGAACTTCAAGTAGTCGTCCATTACCCCTTCTTCAATGACATTATTTAAAGCCTCACTCACTTCTGTCTCGGCTAGATCGATTTGGAATAAGGCTTGTAACGCCTTTTCACGTGCTGTTCTGCGTTTCATATAGTAACTCCTTCTAATCACTTTCTGCTGCTCTTAGCATTATTCTAGTAAAAACTATAGCATAAACGAACATTGAAAGGTAGTGTTTCGTCTAATATATAGATATTAAAGTAATATATTGAATTTTTTCATCAATATTTTCCGTTTGTCCATCAATCACTTACGGCACCCTTTTACTTGCATCTACAATCATAGTCTATCCTACCTTTATGGCAATTACCAAAAGAAACGAATAATAATTAACTGTATTTTCAGAACTTTAAGAACCTCACATTCCCTGTTACTGAATCAGTAACACGAATGTGAGGTTCTCTTATTGCAGATTAAAGTTATCCTGCTTCACTACTGTTCATTTCAAAATAAAGCTACACTTCAACACAATGCCTTACATTTCTAGAGATGCTTCAGCTTCTGCTTTACCTGTCGTTTCAAAAACAACACCAACAACATGAATGTTAACTTCATCCGGCTCAATAGCTGTCATATTAATAAGAGCTTGACGAATATTGTCTTGTACTTCTTGAGCCACTTTTGGAATGGAAACACCAAACTTGATTGTACAATAAATATCAACTTTGACAGTCTCTTCGGAAAGTTCGACTTTAACTCCTTTTCCGTGATTTTTCTTCCCTAGTCTCTCAACTACACCAGTCGCAAAGTTTCCCCTCATTTGAGCAATCCCTTCGATTTCCGATGCAGCGATTCCAGCGATTACTTCGATAACTTCAGGAGCAATCTCAACTTTTCCTAAATCATTGTTTCCTTGTGTCATTTCCAACATATTGTTTTGCTCTGCCATGAAAACACCTCCAGCTTTTCCTCGATTAACTTATTTAGTCCCCATTACATCATGGTTTTCAAGGAATTTTGTATTAAAGGTTCCTTCTACGAACCTTTCATGCTGAAGTAACTTCAAATGGAACGGTATTGTTGTATGAATACCTTCAATTACAAACTCACTAAGTGCACGGCGCATACGATCGATAGCTTCTTGACGCGTTTTACCATGTGTAATAACCTTCGCAATCATACTATCGTAGAACGGTGGAATTGTGTAACCAGGGTATGCTGCTGAATCTACCCTTACTCCATAACCGCCCGGTGGAAGATACATTTCGATCTTACCAGCTGATGGCATGAAGTTTTTAGCTGGATTTTCAGCATTGATACGACACTCAATTGACCAACCATTAAAAGTTACCTCATCTTGAGTTAAACAAAGTTTCTCTCCAGATGCAACACGAATTTGTTCTTTTATTAAATCTACACCCGTTACCATCTCAGTAACAGGATGCTCAACTTGAATTCGTGTATTCATCTCCATGAAGTAAAATTTACTATTTAAGTAATCATAAATAAATTCTACCGTTCCTGCACCAGAATAATCAACAGCTAATGCAGCTTTTACTGCTGCTTCTCCCATTTGTGAACGAATTTCTTCGTTTAAAGCCGGAGAAGGCGTTTCTTCTAGTAATTTTTGTAATCTTCTTTGAATTGTACAGTCACGCTCACCTAAATGAATGGCGTTCCCATGATTATCAGCCATAATTTGAATTTCAACATGGCGGAAATCTTCAATATATTTCTCTAAATATACACCAGGATTTCCGAAAGCCGTTTGAGCTTCTTGTTGTGTAATGTTGATTCCTTTAACAAGCTCTTCTTCGCTTCTTGCTACACGGATCCCTTTACCGCCACCACCGGCAGTTGCTTTAATGATAACTGGATATCCGATACGATTAGCTGTTTCTTTACCATGCTCGATATCTTGGATAATACCATCTGAACCAGGTACAATCGGTACACCCGCAGCTTCCATCGTATCGCGCGCCACGTCTTTAGTACCCATTTTCGAAATAGCTTCAGGAGATGGCCCTACCCACGTAATATTGCATTCTCTACATAATTCAGCAAAACTAGCATTTTCTGCAAGGAAGCCGTAACCAGGGTGAATCGCATCACAACCTGTTGATTTCGCAGTACTAATAATATTTGTTGTATTCAGATAACTATCTTTAGAAAGCGTTGGTCCAATACAATATGCCTCATCCGCTAATTGTACATGAAGTGCATCACGGTCCGCTTCTGAATATACTGCAACTGTTTCAACACCTAACTCTTTACATGCACGAATAATACGAACAGCGATTTCTCCTCTATTTGCGATCAATAACTTTTTTATCATTTGTAATTGCTCCTTACTCAGCTTTTACTAGGAATAATGGTTGTCCATATTCAACAAGTTGACCGTTTTCAGCTAGTACTTCAACGATTTCTCCTGTAACTTCTGCAGCAATTTCATTAAATAATTTCATTGCTTCAACGATACAAACTACATCTTCTTCTCCAACTTTATCGCCAACTTTTACATAAGCAGGTTCTTCCGGAGATGGAGATGAATAGAAAGTTCCTACCATTGGAGATGTAATTTGGTGTAGATCTGCTGCAACTTCTTCTTTAGCAGGTGCTTCAGCAACTGCAGGCTTCGCTTCTTTAACTGCTACAACTTCTTCTACTTTTGGTTGTGCTTGTGGTTGAACTGGAGCTGCTTGTGCCACTACAGTTTGCACCTCAGCTTTTTTCAATTCAATTTTTCCTCCGTCAAGCTCGTATACGAACTCTGAAATACTTGAATTATCCACCAATTTAATCAATTCTCTAATTTCTTGTACTTTTAACAACGTACTGCACCCCATTCCCTATTTCTGTAAAATTCGTATTGGTGTAATATAACACAACACTATTATCTCTCTATGAAATATATCAAGTGTAATATAACACCCTCAGAGAATATAATAATATAATACCTTCTAAAAATCCAACATAAAATATACTAAAAAGTCAAAATATATTAACAAAACTCTATTTCTCTATATTTAACGCGAATATTCTTTCATTTCACCATCTTGAAAAAATCAATGAAGATGTGATAAAAAAACATCATTAAGGCTCACAAACGACCAAAAACCGCAGAAGAAATTTTCTCTGCGGTTTTTGGTGCTGTTTCTATTTTGTCGGCTGAATTTCTACAGTCACATTTTGAACAGTCGGCATCTCTTCCGATACAAGACGGACGATATCATTAGCTGCCGATTTCGATAATTCTGGAGCTTTAACAGTAACTTTCACTTCATTTCCGTCTGTTCTCACTAAAGCTGCTTCATTATTTCCAAAGGAAACAATTAAACTTTCCAACATATCTTCTTTCACGTTCAATTCACGTATTTGCTTAATTGTCTCACTCGCTTCATCTCGCTCTTCAGAAGATAATTCTGTATTGGACAACACGGCTGTCAACTCTTCTATCATTCTATTTCTCTCATCCGTTACATCCATGCGCATCATTTCAAGTGTTTCATCATTGGATGATGGTGCTGCTTCTTCTGTTTTCACGTTTTCTGTTTCCAAAGAATCATTCGTCGTTTCTTTCGCTTGCTGTTTCTCTTCCGTTTGAACAGTGTTTGCCATATTGTTTTCCTCTTCCACCGGCGTTGTGACATAATAGACTGATAGTACAATAACCAAACTTAACATCGTTAATAACCAAACAGTTTGCTTCTTCAATAACATGTTTACGCCTCCTTATTTTTTCGGCATGACGGCCACACGATGACTCGGAATATCCAATACTTTTGTCACTGCCTCAACAATCCATTTTTTCACCGTAATATTATCGGCTCCCTGCGCCACAACTAATACACCTCTTACACTAGGCTTCTTCGTCTGTTGAACAATCGGCACTTCCTTCTCACCATCACGAATAATCACGATTTGTTCATCCTTGGATGAATCTTCCACCGTCCTTTTTCCTCCTTCACGATCGGTTTCATCCGTTATCTGTTTTTGAGTCACGTTATTTTTTTCATACACCTTTTCTTCCGTAGCCTCTAAATTGACGACAACCGTTACATCTTTCACTCCAGAAATTGCTTCTAGCGCCTCTTTAATCTGTGCTTCATAATTTCGTTCATACTCTTCCATCGTGTTTTCAGCATCGTTTTTTTTCGAACCGAACGTTTCGACCGTCTCTGTTGCTTCTTCGTTAAAAACAGGTAAAACTTCCGAGGATGATTCAGATGATTGTATCTTGGTAAAAAATTCACCAGCCATCATGGCCACAACCCCAAGTACGAGGACAAGCAGCATATAAAAATATAACGTTGGCTTCTTTTTTTCTCCATCATCAGTCGATTGACGATTTTGCTTCGTTAGCTTCTTGAACCATTTCAAGAACTGATTTTCCCCTTTCAAATTACAAGCTCCTCCTTTCAAAACTGATTTGGATCAATTCTTCATCAACCTCCCATAATTGTGCCAATAGCTGTTTAATATCCATTGACTCATCGGTAGCAACCGGGACAGCTTGTTCTAAATCGATTTCCACTTCCTTCACTGTCTCAATCGTTTCATTCGATGAAGGTATTTCATCCAGAATAACCGTTATAGCTGTTAAATCCTTTGGCAGTTCGGGATTTGCAACATCTTTTACATGCACATTTATGTGAGAAATTTCATAATTAAACCGATTGATCAACTCCTCTTCCCCATCTTTCTTTAATTGGACAGCCATTTCTTCTAAAATATATGCATTTTGGGCAGCTTGTATTTCTTTTTTCTTGCTTTCTATTAAATTTTCCATGTTATTTTGTTCGACATAATTTATTGAAGTAGCTGTCGTCAGCATGGCCTCAAAGTCAGTCTTCAGCAATTTGAAGATAGGCGTAATTAACACAGTAATGAGCAGCAAGCCGATGACCATTTTGGCATATTTTCTAATTTCCGTATTCGGTAACAGCATGTCCATGATTATTGCAAGTAAAATAAAGACAATAATGTTTGTAATCCAGTCCGTTAGGAAACCCATATTTGCTCACTCACCTACCTGACCATTAAAGTGACATTACCCGCAGCAATAATGATGGTAATGCTGAGAAAAAACATCGTCGATACAATCGCCAATGCCGCAAATATATACATCATACTTTTGCTCATAATATCCAGGCATTTAATGACCGTCCCTCCACCAAGCGGTTGTAAAATAGCCGCTGCCAGCTTGTACACCAATGCGATTACTAATATTTTCAAAGCTGGAAAGCCGGCTATGAGAAGTAAAATGACTACTCCTGCAATACCAACCGTATTTTTCAGTAAAACAGACGCACTGATCACCGTATCCGCAGCATCCGTAAACATCCGTCCGACAACCGGAATAAAATTTCCCGTTAAAAATTTAGCAGTTCGAATGGTAATGCCATCCGCTACTGCCGATGATACCCCCTGGACAGATACGACTCCCAAAAAAATCGTCATGAACGCCCCAAGCAAACCGATACTCCAATTCCTGATTAAACTAGCCAATTGCGTTACCTTATAATGTTCTGTTAACGTGCTGACAATACTTAAAACAGTAGCAAGAAACAGAAGCGGTAAAATAACATTACCGATTAACAAGCCGCTAATATTCATAAGAAACAGTAAAACCGGATGAAAGAAGGCAGCCGAGACAAGACCGCCCGATGCCGCTATTAAAGCTAACATGAGGGGCACTAACGCAATGAAAAAAGAGATCATCATATCAATTGTTTCTTTCGTATATTGAATAACAACATGAAAGCTGTTTAAGGCAATGATGATCAAAACCATAAAAACAATACTATATGCCACTTTACTAATCGAACTTTGTTCAAAAGCATTTTGCAGCGATTGCAAAAACATACTGAATATCGTTAGTAAAATTAACATACCCAGTAATTTACTGTTGTGCAGAAGTTCATGAAACATATATTTTCCAAACCCAGCAAACCAACCCGAGAAGGAAAACTCTTTATCACCACTGACAAACTCCATTAAGCTGCCCTTTTGTGCTTCAGGAAGAAATTCACCATATTCATCCATAATCGTGTCCCAAAACACCTTTAATTCATCGATATTCACTTGCTCTAAACCGTGCTCAAGGAGCTCTTCAGTGGCCTTTTCTTGATTCACGTTTTCAGTTGGTGAAGCTTGTACATTATCTGGCTGTGCCCATAATAAAATCAAGACTAGCATCCCTGCATAAAGCCACTGCTTCATTTCTTCACCTCTTTATACCTTCTTAGCTTGGTAACAAGTTTAAAATGGTTTCAATGAGAATCGTCAAAATCGGTATAGCCATGGCCAATATCAATATCTTTCCTGCCAGTTCAATCTTTGAGGCAAGCGTTCCTTGACCGGCATCCTTCGTAATTTGTGAGGCAAATTCAGCAATGTAAGCAATGCCGATGATTTTCAGAATGGTTTCCAAATAAACGCTGTTTACATTTGCTTTTTGACCGATAGCCTGTAGCATCGTAATAATTCCATATATCTGATCAGCAAGCAGCAAGAAAACCGAGCAACCAACAAAAATGACGAGAAGGAAAGCAAAGTTCGGCTTTTGTTCTTTCAAAATTGTGGCTAAGAAGGTGGCCAATAATGCTATGCCGACAATTTTTATAATTTCGATTGCTCTTCCCTCCCCTTCTTACTGAAACAAAAATACGGATTTAATTTTGTCAAAAAGCTGATCCATAATTTGTGCAACTAGAAATAAAATATAAATGAATCCAAACAAGGTGACCCACTGTGCATACTCTTTTTTATTGATCTGCTCAAGCAGTGTATTAATAAACGCAATAACAATTCCCACACCGGCAATTTTAAAGATTAAGCCAACTTCTATGCCCATCTTCACTTCCTCCTACTTGTCGTTATACAAGCAAAATAATGAGAAGCAATCCTCCTAAAAAACCCAAGCTTTTCACCATTTTTTCATATTTATTTTGATATTGCAGCGCTTCATTTTCTTCTCGTTCCAAATGGGACATTGTTAAAATAATTTGTTTTTGCTGTTGATAACGATCATGCTTTCCTAGCGTCTCTCCAAATTGCGATAAAATCTCCACTTCATTTTCCTTCAGTGCCAATAATGGCTGAAGTTCAACAAAACTCTCGTCCCATGCTGCCTTTACAGTCACCTCTTGCCCTTGAAGCTTCTCCGCAAAAGTTTGAAAAAACATATTCACCGGTTTAGGCAACTGTTTAGACAACCGAACAGCTGCTTCTTGAAGCGGTGCATGTCCATACATAATTTCCGCCTCCAATGCCTGCAAAGCAGAGCGAAAATAACGAAGCTGCTTTGGACGTTGACTAATTTGACGTGAAGCTTCCATCCCCACCCACGTACAAGCCACTAAAATGCACGCTGCACCAATGAGTTTTATCATACCTTCACACTCCTGCCCGGAGAAACCTTCTCACCCAGTTGATTAGTGACATGATACAAAAATCCGTGCTTTGTATCTCTTTGTAAAACAACAAAACGAGAAAATACTTGTAAGTCCATCAACTCTTTAATGGTGGGACGCTTTATAATCTCTTCTACACCATAACCATGGATGGAAATAATTAAGGATATGCCCGCATTCACCGCTTCCAAAACCGAATATGCATCTTCTTTTCTGCCGATTTCATCTGCAATGATGACCTGAGGACTCATCGATCGAATGAGCATCATCATCCCTTCCGCTTTTGGACAAGCATCGAGCACATCCACTCTTGTACCAAATTGCAGTTGCGGCACCCCACGTACACAACCGGCAATCTCAGAGCGTTCATCCACAATCCCCACTTTCACCGCTGTGAGTGACCTTTCTGGCACACCGGACGAGATAATTCGTGCTAAATCACGGAGCAAGGTGGTCTTACCGGACTGAGGCGGGCCTATAATCATGGTGTTTTGCCAACCATTCTTATATAAACAAGATATGAGCGGCGCTGCACAGCCTACTCGTTCTTTTGCAATTCGAATATTGAAGGAGGAAATATGCGCAATCGCTTTTACATGACCTTGCTCTAATATGACTTTTCCAGCAATTCCAACCCGGTGCCCGCCTTCAATCGTTATATATCCTCTTTTTAATTCCTCTTCCATGGTGTACATCGAAAACTGCGTCAGCTTATTCAACAGTTGCATAGCATCTTCTTCATCCATCACAACTGGCAATAAATCAAACTGATTTCCTGCCGAAATTTCAACCGGTCTTCCGATACGAATACGTATTTCTTCTATAAGCTGAATTTGTGTTTGGGGCATCCTTTGTAGCACTTCTCCTAATTTTTGTGGCAAAAAGGTAAAAATAGATTGCACCTAACCCCCCCTCCCCTTTATGTAGCGGTCAATTAAATGTATGGTCAGCCTGTACAAAATATGACTGCAATTACGAAAATGAACAAAGAGACATAGCTCACTTGAAAACAATTTCATTTCAAAAAAGAAAAAGCCCGCTTTTATTACCTAAAAGCAGACTTTCTCATTCATTCATATCCCGGCAGACTTTGCCTTCAATCTATGTATAATTCTCACTCATACTTCAAATTGATTGACCTCTAATTGCAAATTGACTGCAATGGAAGATAAACGGTCGGCACTTTGAGATATTTGCGTCATCGTTGAAGCCTGTTCTTCTACCGTTGCTAAAGATTCCTCGGAAGAAGATGCTGTCTCTTGTGTGATACACATAATCTGTTCAACCGATTGAAAAATATGGTTCATTTTTCTTCTACCTGTAAGAAGTATTCCTTTATCTCTTCCGTGTTAATTTCAGAATGATACACTTTTTGAACGATTTCCCGAAGCACTCTCCCTCCCGCTTCAATCTGTTTCACTTGTAATTCTACAGATTGCAAGCTTTCCATCATCAATTTCGTTGTCGCATCCGTTTCCTGCTGAACATCTATAATGAGCGCATTAATCATTACTAAAATAGCAAATAATCTGTATAACTAGTGGATTTTATTTGTGATGAATGTTTTTTAGACATAAAAAAAGAGATGCAAAAGCATCTCTTCTCTCTTTATGACTGATTATCCACGTGATACGTATGAACCATCAGTCGTATTGATGATTAATTTGTCTCCTTCGTTAACGAAGAAAGGAACTTGAACGATAAGTCCTGTTTCAACTGTTGCTGGTTTTGTACCACCTGAAGCAGTATCACCTTTAATACCTGGTTCTGTTTCTGTTACTTCTAATGTAACTGTATTAGGAAGTTCAACACCGATTGTTTCTGTTTGATAAGTCATGATGTATACTTCCATGTTTTCTTTCAAGAATTTCAATTCGCGTTCGATTTGCGCGCTAGAAAGCTCGATTTGATCATATGTTTCATTATCCATGAAGACGTGTTGATCACCGCTCGCATATAAGTATTGCATTTTACGGTTTTCGATATGTGCTTTAGCTACTTTTTCACCTGCACGGAATGTTTTTTCTTGAATAGCGCCTGTACGCAAGTTACGTAGTTTAGAACGAACAAACGCAGCACCTTTACCTGGTTTTACGTGTTGGAAGTCAATTACTTGCCAAATTCCATTGTCTACCTCAATTGTTAATCCTGTTTTAAAATCGTTAACAGAAATCATTATGTTTCCTCCTAGAAATTACAATATTATTAGTTCTTTCGTTGAATGTGTAAGAGATTCATTACCATCATTCGTTATTATCGTATCATCTTCAATACGAACTCCTCCAAGACCAGGAACATAAATGCCTGGTTCACACGTAACTACCATCCCTGGTTCCAATACAATGTCGCTCTTGAAAGAAAGCATCGGACCTTCATGCACCTCTAAACCGATTCCATGACCCGTAGAGTGACCAAAATTCGGTCCAAAACCTTTTTCTTCAATATAATCACGTGTCAATGCATCCGCCTGCTTACCTGTCAATCCAGGCTTAATACCAGACATACCACGTAATTGTGCTTCCAAAACAATATTATAAATATTTTTCAATTCATCGCTAGGGTTACCTACCGCTATTGTTCTTGTTATATCTGAAATGTAACCATTGTAGTATGCGCCATAATCCATCGTGACAAAGTCACCTTTTTCAATGACTTTATTGCTTGCAACGCCATGCGGCAATGCTGAACGATGACCAGAGGCTACGATAATATCGAACGAAGAAGAAGTTGCTCCTTGCTTTCTCATAAAGAACTCTAATTCATTAGAAACATCCAGCTCCGTTTTCCCAGGAGCAATGTATCCTAGAATATGTTCAAAAGCAGCATCGGCTATCTTTGCCGCTTCCTTTAATATCTTAATCTCTGAGTTAGTCTTTATCAAGCGTAAATTCTCAACAATACCAGAAACCGGAACGAATTCACCTGCAAATGCTTGCTCATATTGTTTATATGTAGCATAAGTCAAAACATCCTGCTCAAAACCAAGCGTTGAAATACCAAGCTGTTTCGCTTGGAAGGCCACTTCTTCATGAATGGCTTTTGTATGTTTGACAATTTGAAATCCTTCACATTGTTCTTGTGCTTGTTCCACATAACGAAAATCTGTTATGAATAATGCACTTGATTTGGAAATAAGAGCAACGCCTGCTGTTCCAGTGAAACCAGTTATGTAACGTCTATTGTACGGATTAGTAATTAGAAGACCATCAATGTTCAGCTGTTCTAATTTTTCTCGTAGCTTTTGCATTTTTTCCATCCTGAATCTCTCCCTTATACAATGTTGAATGTTGACCTTACTGCTTCTTATTTGTTTATTTACTTCGTAACACTTCAATAGAAATCAGTAACCATATTTTATCATAGACCGTAACCATGTCATATGCTTTTTAATAATCGATTATGGCCGACACGTTTGTCAGGCTCATTTCTCCTTCCTCTATTGCTAAAGACCTTTATGATTGCTGCTGCGTCATAAGCTTCTGTTCACGTAATCTTTTTCTTTCACTTTCATCGAAGGAAATGCTAATGCCGATAAAGACCCCATACAGAATATACAAGCATATAGTGGTCACAATCGTATTCGCATTCATCTCGCCAATGGATAGCATCGAAGGAAGAAACGATGAAAAGACAAGATGCACCAACAACCATAAGCATACGCCAAAAACAATGCAAATTAACAGACTACTTGTTTTCCGTAAAGTCCAATAATACACATAAGACACGATGATGGATAAAAGGCCGCATAAAAGGACAGCAATAAAAAAACCGACAGCTCCTTCTTTCCAACGATTCGATAGCCAACCCGAAAGTAGTGAACGTGGTCCTACATCTGTAAAAGAAAAATAATATGCCAGTTCTCCCAAAGCACTCCAAAACACCCCTCCAATAAAACCCGTTAAAGCCACATTTGCTCCTTGTGAAATCGATTGTTCCTGTTTGTTTTGATCTAACTTTTTTTTATCATTCACTTGATTTTCTGTCATCTTCATACACCTCCACGAATAGTATGTCCTAATGGAAACAATAATTATCTAACCTTCCTCACTTTCCTAAATTTTTTCCATTCTTGCTGATTTATATGGAGGACTTTTTATGTCTTATGTAAAATACTTTATAGTAGGACAACAGTTTAAACTTAGCTTTGTACCCACGAATCTGATAAGATATTATTTAAAGACTATAGTTTTGCAGCGGACATCGAGAGGAATCGGTGCATGAAGGTGCACCCTATCCACCTCTAATGATTCCTAGACAAGATTCAAGATTACGAAATTTTCATTTTAGGTTGGTGTAAAAATGTCACAAGAAAAACCTGTTTACGGAGGACAAGCTGTAGTCGAAGGTGTTATGTTTGGCGGAAAGAAACATACCGTCACCGCTATCCGAAGAAAAGATAATACAATTGACTATTATCACGTTCCACGCAAACCAATTAAAGGATTAAAAACCATCAGCAAGATTCCATTTTTACGAGGGATTGCCTCCATCATCAATGCAAGCGCAATCGGCTCCAAACATTTGAACTTTTCTTCTGAACGATATGATTTAGATCCTGCAGAAGATGAGCAATTAGAAAAGGAAGAAGCACCTTCTAAATTTGGCATTGTATTGAGTGTAGCCGTCATCGGTGTGTTGTCTTTTTTATTCAGTAAATTTGCCTTTACACTCATTCCTGTGTTTTTGGCTACCTTAACCAAACCGATATTTTCATCGGATTTTGCTCAGATTTTTATCGAGAGTTTCATCAAATTAATATTGTTACTACTATATGTATATTTTGTATCGTTGACACCTATTATCAAACGTGTTTTTCAATATCATGGAGCAGAACATAAAGTCATTAATGCCTATGAAAACAATATGGAATTAACAGTCGAAAATGTTCAGGCACAATCGCGATTGCATTATCGTTGCGGCAGTAGCTTCATGCTGTTCACTGTTATTGTCGGATTTTTCGTTTACATGTTTGTTCCGACCGACCCGCTTTGGGCTCGCATATTGAACCGTTTAGCGCTTATTCCTGTCGTATTGGGCATTTCGTTTGAAGTGTTGCAATTGACGAACAAACTAAGAGATATCCCTGTGTTACGTTTCTTAGGATATCCAGGTCTTTGGCTACAATTACTGACAACAAAAGAACCACAAAACGATCAAGTAGAAGTGGCCATCCTTTCTTTTCAAAAATTATTAAGTCTTGAAAATGACAAGAAAAAAGGTTTAGGGGAAGAAAAAGTAGTGTAAAATAGTTATAGAGGGATTGTTTTCTAATTACTCAATCAACTAATATACAAAATGATATAGATTAGAATTTGCGCTGTTACCACATGTCTCTGGAATGCCTGTAAGGAGGTGGTCATAATGAATAGACCAGTTTCAATTATTGCATTAGGCGTTGTTGTTCTCGCTGCACTAGGATTTGGAAGCAGATTGCTTAGTGACCCTACTGGGGTTTTCACTACTATTCTTATTTTTGTTGCCGTTGCAGGTATTTTGATTTTCATATTCAAAAAATTTTCCGCCCCTTCTGATCCAAGTCAAAAGAAATATAAAAGAGCGGTTAAACAGTCTAAATTAAAACAACAACAAAAAAATACAGCTCAGTCCAACAAGACAAATGTTGTTAACTATTCGAAAGCAAAATCAAAATCAAAACGACCATTTAAAACAAGAAAATCCAATACTCATTTAACCGTAATTGAAGGGAAAAAAGGGAAAAAGAAAAATCGGGCTTAAATAATTAAGCTCGATTTTTTATGCCTTCAATATGTCCAACTTCGCAAAAATTGCTGAGCTGAACTTCTTCCAGTCTGAATCAGTTTCTTTTTCTTCTCTATTTCTATATCCATATCTAAGAGAATCGTATCTTGATTGGGAATGAAAATAATATTTTTTTCATGTTTTCTGGATATATATCGATTGTCATGCGCATCTTTCATCGTTTCAAAAAGCGCACCGAACATTTGAATGGCATTTAAAATCTTTCTAGGAGGCAACTCTTCCTTACTTCCACTTAATTTAATCCCAAGCACAGGGCGAAGCTTCTTTACGTTTTCTTGATCGAATAGCCACATCGGAAAATTGCTTAACACGCCTCCGTCAACAATATAAAGTGGGTGCTTTTTACTTTTCAAATTAACTGGCTCAAAGAAATAAGGGACACTGCAACTCATTCTGACGGCTTTTGCAATCGAAAACGTTTCGTCATCATAATGATATTTACCCAAGTCATCTGGAAGAACGGCAATGGTGCCATTCGTCACATCGGAAGCCACAATCCGCAAAGAGCCTTTCGGCAAATCTCCGAAAGTCGATATCCCTTTTTCTTTCAATTTGCCATCCATCCACGCTTCTAATCGGTCACCTTTGTATAAACCTAATTTTTTATATAAAATAAGCCATTTCAAAAAGGGAATATTGGAAACTATACGAGAATCGAGAAATTTCTCCAATTCCAGCTGTATAAAGAGTTCCTCTATCTCTTTTCCTGTATAACCCGCCAAAATCAATGCCGCCAGAATAGAACCCGCACTTGTTCCGGCACATCTTTGAATGACAAACCCCTTTTCTTGCAATACTTGGTAAGCTCCAATCAGTGAGTATCCTTTTATTCCTCCTCCTGAAAACACAGCATCTATCTGCATTGCAGCGCCTCCCCTGATTACGGTCTTACTACATTAGTAAGCAGGAGAAGCCCGGTTTATTACAAAATTGCCAATGATAAAAGCATTACAGCAGATTGGAGAACGCTCCCCGCTATTTTATCAAGCATGTATAAACATTACGTGAAGTAAGCAATTTCAGCTTTAGGAAAAAAATGATAGATATAGGAGGAGAGGGTCTCCTTTAAAACAGAAGCATCATCATCTTTATACACATATTTTCCGATTCCATATTTACCCCATTTATATTTTCGCTTCTCTTCATCTAATTCCAGCTTCGTTTTCGGATAATGCTTTTCAATCACTTTCTTAGCCGGTTTCGTAAAACGATGCTGAATCAATTCAAACGTCAAATGAGGGAGTGGTAAATCCTTTAAAGAATGAGACAAACGTTCAAATAATTCATGATAGCCTTCTTCCCAATTTTCATGCATATATATAGGAGCAACGATAAACCCTAATGGATAACCTGCCACCGCTACCTTTTTTGCTGCTTCCAACCGTTGATTAAAGGATGATGTTCCAGGTTCGAAATTTTTAATCACATAGCGGGAATTCACACTGAAACGAAAGCGAGTATGCCCATTATGCTTCGCATCCAATAAATGATCAACATGATGGAACTTCGTGACAAATCGTAAGCGTCCATATTCTTTCGTTCCTATAAATTCAATCGTTTTCTTTAAAGAATGTGTTAAATGATCAATGCCGACGATATCAGAGGTACAGGCTGCTTCAAAACGTGTAATTTCAGGCTTTCTTTCATCCATATATTTAGCTGCTTGTTCAAAAATCTCCTCTAAATTCACATATGTTCGGATATACGGTTTACTTCCTAATGTTGTTTGTAAATAACAATAGTGACAATGTCCCATACAACCAGTAGCTAAGGGAATGGCATATTCCGCTGAAGGCTTTGATGTATCAAATTTCAACGTCCGTCTAACACCGACCACAAGAGTGGATTTTGCTATCCTATATTTTTGCAAATCGGTCTCACCTGGTAAATTACGAATTTGATTATGAGAAGTTGTTTCTCTGATTTCAATCCCCATTTGCTCAAATTTCTCTTTCAGTTCTCTCCCCATCGGATAGTCAAGTGCTTGTGGTTCAATATAGACAAGTTGTGGAACGAATGGTTTCATAAGCAATCACCAAATTCCTTGATAAGATACTACTAGTATGTTCAACTGCACTAAGATGCTTCAATGTAAATGGTGGAACGAACCTAACATGAATAGCACAAACCTCAGCTTGGTTTGTGCTATTCATGTTAGTATGCTTTTAAATTTTTAGTAAGAAGAATTTCTCATTTGAAGTCTTTCTCTATTTTGCCTCTTTCCTTAAACAGACGCAATCCTTAGTGACAATAGTTAAGTCACAAAAAGAAACAGGCCTGGATTTTTTCTTTATTTCGATGGCAAAAAGCAATTGAAGCTGTATGAAAAGTCATGAAACGACTTTTCATACAGCTCCTTCTTAATTAATTAAAGACCGCATTTCAATTGTGCTCCACAGTTGGTACACGTATTGCAACCACCCACTTCTTGCACTTCACCTTGGCGACAGACCGGACATGTATTACCAACTTCCGATCCGATAAGCACAGTCGTGGAACTAAGCTCATTAATCGTATCAAGAAGAACTACTTTCTTTGGTTCTGATTCTTCCGTCGTTTTTTCTTCCATGCGGTTTTCCTCCGCCTTCAAAGTCAAGACTTGCGAATCACGGCTACCGTCCACATATACTGTGCCACCCTTCGCGCCACCTTTATATAAACGTTCATATACTTTTTCAACTTGCTCGACTGTATAACCCTTTGGAGCATTAACCGTTTTGGAAATGGAACTATCAACCCATCGTTGGATAATGCATTGGACGTCCGCATGCGCTTCTGGCGAAAGCTCCATAGCAGAAATAAACCAGTTCGGTAATTGATTAGAATCCGCTTCTGGATTTCTCTCTAAATACTCTTCTACGATATCCGCTTTCACTTCAATAAATTTCCCTAAACGGCCACTTCGGAAATACGTGAAAGAGAAATACGGCTCAAGTCCTGTAGAGACACCCACCATCGTACCTGTGCTTCCGGTTGGTGCTACAGTCAATAAGTGCGAATTTCGGATGCCATATTTAATAATATCTTGTTTCAATTGCTCCGGCATTTTCCTCATAAAGCCTGTATTGACGAAGTTTTGACGCAACTGTTTCGTTTCCTCATCCGTTTCTCCGACCAAGAATGGAAAGCTTCCCTTTTCCTTACTTAGCTGAACAGATGCTTCATATGCTGTAACAGCAATTGTTTCAAATACTTGCTCAACGAGTGCATTCCCTTTCTCCGATCCATATTCTGCTTCACAATAAATAAGCAAATCATGCAGACCCATGACCCCTAATCCGATACGCCTTTCACCTAAAGCCTGCTTCTTGTTGGCTTCAAGGAAATAAGGTGTCGCATCAATCACATTGTCCTGCATCCGCACGCCTACTTCAACGGTTTTTTTCAGTTTAGCAAAATCCACCGTTTTCATTTCTTTATCCGCCATTGCAGCCAAATTAACGGCAGCAAGATTACAGACCGAATATGGCGCGAGCGGTTGTTCGCCACACGGATTCGTGGCGACCACTTGTTGACCGTATGCTTTGGCATTCGTCATTTCATTCGCATTATCAATGAAAAACACACCTGGCTCCGCTGAGTATGTCGCACAAATGTTGATTAAATTCCACAGCTCTTTTGCTTTAATCGTCCGGTATACACGAACTTTATGCCCAAGCTTTTCCCATTCGCGAACATCCCCGATATGATGCCACTGTTCATTATATAGCTTCATTTCCTCTTGATTATAACTTTCGATATCCGGGAAACGGAGTTCATAGTCACCATCATTTTCAATCGCTTCCATAAACTCTTTCGTTAAACAAACAGAAATATTGGCACCCGTCAAAAATTCGGGATGATGAATATCATAATGGCCACCTGTTTGTAGCTTCACTTCAGCTTCATGAACGATTGCTTCCGTAAAACCACCCTTACCAGGTATATGCTTATAATTTACGATACCTTGATACATCGTTCTTTCCTGTTCCGTCAAGGGAGTGAACTTCAGTTTTTCCGTTGCATGCTTCTTAATGCCTTCATCCTTTGTGTTTTCCATCAAAAAACGAAGAATACGCGGATTTTGCATTTTAGAAATGATGAACTCCACAATATCCGGATGCCAATCCGCCAACATGATCATTTGAGCTCCTCGTCTTGATCCACCTTGCTCCACTAAATGAGTCAGCTTAGCTATATCATCCAACCAAGAAACAGAGCCAGAGGATTTTCCATTCACACCTTTAGCCAGTGTATTACGAGGACGCAAGGTAGAACCGTTCGTACCTACACCGCCGCCCCGGCTCATAATTTCCATTACTTGCTTACGATGCTCCGAAATCCCTTCACGTGAATCTTGTATGAACGGCATTACGTAACAATTAAAAAAAGTAACTTCCGTATTTGCGCCGGCACCGTATAAGACTCTTCCGGCAGGGATAAAGTTCATCGCTGATAGTTCACGATAGAATTTATCAAACCACTCTCGTCGTTTTTCGTCTGTTTGTTCTACTGAAGCCAAGCCTGTTGCGTTTCGCTTAGCAATTTGCTCATAGAAAATCTCCAACGGCTTTTCAATTACATCCAACGATCGTAATACGATGCCTTCCTCCCGCTCCTCCTGCTTGTCCAATGCCCCTCTGAACTCAGGTTCTACACGAACACTTGCCTTCTTTTTTTCCCAATCGATCTGGACAATATGCCCCAGTCCTCGAGCTGGGAATTTGGGATCTTCCTTAATAGTCAAAACAACAAAATCGCCTTCTTTTAACGTGATTTTCTCCGTATCCTTATACGAATACCGATCAATCATGACTAAGCGAGAAACTCCTTTGTGGGATAGCACCATATCTGCTGTAATAGGATGAACTTGCGGAAACAATTTAATGTCTTCATTCAACCTTTGGATATTTTGTTGCATACTTTCTCTAATCGCAACAGACATTGCAACCTCTCCTTTGCCTCTATCTCAAATAATTTATACGGTCATACATCTTGCCGATTCTCTATGTAGAAGTATTCTAAATTTAACACAAACAAACATCATTATCAATATATAGTGAATAAAACAAAACAAAACACCTATATGTAGTGTTTTTTTAGAGTAACATTACTTCACATATAAAAAATCAACCTTTCTTATCATGTGTGCTTCTCTCATAATTTATCACACATGCCGGGCTGAACACCTACTATTTGATTCGGGAAAACGATGTCCTAAATCAGCTATTAACCGTTCATCAACTGTAGAATTACATTTATTTTATAAAAAGGCTCTGTTATGCCTTGCTGTTAATATTCACGAAAATGACTGCGCTCTACCTTCATTTAGCTCAAAAACAATGCTGAAATTTAACAAAACCTATAACAAAAAGAAATGCAATAAACAAATAATTGTTTATCGCATAAAAGTCCATTCTTCATTTTCATATTTCTCTTTACTTAATTCATGCACTTGTTTCAAGTGTTCTTCCGTCAGATGCATCTCTTCTAACTCTATTTGCAATCCTTCAGAGAAGCCTTTTCGAAAGGCTGCCTTCACTTCTTCCAGTTGGATCACTTTATCCGATAAGTCATTGATAGCTACCGCTTTATCTGCAAAGCTTTTTATCATTCTTTCTTTCAAACGTTCATTTTGAAAAACAAATAATTCAAATAATTTATTTGTATCCAAATTCAATAAAATGGAACCGTGTTGTAAGATGACACCTTTTTGGCGCGTTTGCGCACTGCCTGCCACTTTTCTTCCTTCTACGACTAGTTCATACCAGCTAGACGCATCAAAACAAATAGCTGATTTTGGGTCCTTTAACTTTTGCAATTCTTCTTCTGTTTGCGGAATAGAAAAATAAGCGTGAAAGCCAAGATTTTGAAAACCCTTTAATAAACCTTCAGAAATGACACGATAAGCTTCCGTTACATTTTTCGGCATCCTTGCATGCTGTTCATTGACAATCACACTGTAAGTTAGTTCATGTTCATGCAAGACCGCTCTCCCACCCGTTGTACGTCGCACAAGACCCAAACCGGCTTCTTTCACTTTGGCAACATCTATTTCTTTGTTTACTTTTTGAAAATAGCCAATAGAAAGCGTAGGGGGATTCCATCCGTAAAAACGAACTACTGGTGGTATCTTACCTTCACTATGCCATTGCAATAGCATCTCATCAAGAGCCATATTAAACCCCGGTGAATGCTCCCCCGAGTCAATGAATGCCCATGTTTCTTTTTCCATCTCCATGCCCCCTTCACATCCGACTCGATATAATCAGACATATTACGTCTTTCATTATTTAAAAATTTACATTATTCAACAATAAATCTTTATTAGAATAGCAAAGATTGACAAAAAAGGACAAAGAAATGCACACTATTGTTAAATTCCTTTGAAATTATATAAAGACAATATTATAATAATGCTTGTATTGTTTTATCTTCGTTACAGCAGAAAACTCCATCCTCTAGAGGCGGAATATGAATGCTGAATAATTATAAATTCAGTAATAAACAAAACAGCTACTGAATGAAGATAAAAGCCTTCGGTGGATGCCGTCGATGTTGAATGGAATACTTTCGGACAAGCTCATCAACATCTTGGCACACTAATTCCGAGGGTCGTTATGATTAAGTGAGAGGAGTTTTTACTGTGTGGTATTTTGTCATAGCCCTAGTGGTTGCCATAATTGCGTATTCCGTATACACATGGTGGGCACAAAAAAGAATTGTTAAAACATTAACACAAGAAGAATTTATTGAGGGTTACAGAAAAGCCCAACTGATTGATGTACGTGAACCAAATGAATTTGAAGCAGGTCATATTCTTGGTGCAAGAAATATACCAATGTCACAATTGAAATCACGTTTAAAAGAAATTCGCCCTGACAAACCGGTATATCTATACTGTCAAAGCGGAATGCGTAGCGGTCGTGCTGCACAAATGCTTTATAAAAAAGGATACAGACAATTGTATCATCTGGATAAAGGATTCAAGCATTGGACTGGTAAAATCAAACGCAAGTAAACGAAAGCGTTTTATCTTTATACAACAACAAAAAGATCAAGATAACGTGAATCCGTTTATTTTGGTCCTTTTGTTGTTTACAGGAACTTTTCATTATTGAAAATTTTCATATACAGACACCCTCAGCCCCTCATCAGTGACGAGGGGCTGAAACTTTTTAAGCTTTTACGTAACGCAAGATTGGCTTTCTTGCTGCCTGTGTTTCATCTAAGCGTTTGATGACCGTAGTGTGCGGTGCCTCCTGCACAATCTCCGGTGTTTCCTCTACTTCTTTGGCAATTTGAATCAGCGTATCGACGAAACCATCAAGTGTTTCTTTACTTTCTGTTTCTGTCGGTTCAATCATCATACCTTCTTCCACATTTAATGGGAAATAAATAGTCGGTGGATGATAGCCGAAATCCAACAGTCGCTTCGCGATATCCAATGTACGGACACCAAGTTTCTTTTGTCTGCGGCCACTCAAGACAAATTCATGTTTACAATGACGATCATATGGCAAATCATAATAAGGAGCTAGTCTTCTCATCATATAATTCGCATTCAAAACAGCAAACTCAGTAACAGCCTTTAAGCCATCCGGTCCCATAGAGCGAATATATGTATAAGCACGTACATTTATACCGAAGTTACCATAGTACGGTTTAACACGACCGATTGATTGCGGACAATGATAATCCAAGTCATAACCATCCTCTTTCTTTACAAGACGAGGCGTTGGCAAGAAGGGAATTAAATCTTCTTTTACCCCAACAGGCCCAGATCCTGGACCGCCACCACCATGCGGACCTGTGAATGTCTTATGCAAATTCAAATGCACAACATCAAATCCCATGTCTCCAGGACGCGCTTTGGAAAGTACAGCATTTAAATTAGCTCCATCATAGTACAATTTACCGCCAGCATTATGAACAATTTCAGCCATCTCCAAAATCTGCTCTTCGAATAACCCAAGTGTATTCGGATTCGTCAACATTAAAGCCGCTGTGTCTTCACCTACCACTCGTTTCAAATCATCTAAATCAACTAATCCTTGTTCATTTGATTTTACCGTAATGGTTTCTAAACCAGCTACCGTTGCCGAAGCCGGGTTTGTTCCGTGGGCAGAGTCAGGTACAATAACCTTCGTCCGGTTATAATCCCCTTTACTTTCATGGTATGCACGAATCATCATTAATCCAGTCCATTCGCCATGTGCACCAGCTGCAGGTTGCAAGGTAACCTCATCCATTCCCGTAATTTCTTTCAAGGATTCTTGTAAATCATACATTAACTCAAGCGCGCCTTGAACAGTCTGCACATCCTGTAAAGGGTGAATATGACTAAATCCATTGTATCTTGCTACATTTTCATTAATTTTCGGGTTATATTTCATTGTACAAGAGCCAAGCGGGTAAAAACCTGAGTCAACTCCGTGATTACGTTTAGATAAAGCCGTATAATGCCTCATAATATCCAATTCTGATACTTCCGGTAGATTGGGCTCTTGCGTCCGTAGGTAAGAAGATGGAATGATATCATGAATATCAACTTGGTCAATGTCCATTTCTGGCAAACTGTAACCAATGCGACCTTCTACACTTGTTTCAAAGATTAAAGGTTGATTTTGTTTACTCATGATAAATCCCCCAATTCTTGTGCTAATGTATCGATTTCTTCTTTTGTACGCAATTCCGTTACAGCTACCAACATATGGTCTTTAAGCTCCGGATATGTGAGGCCCAGATGATATCCACCGATTATGCCACTTTGGAGAAGTTTGGAAGAACAGCTCTCATAGGATGAAGGCAATTTGACAACAAACTCGTTAAACGAAGGACCCTCAAATACAATCTCCATTCCCTTAGCTTCCAACGCTTTTTTCGCATAATAAGCTCTTTGGATATTTTGTAAAGCCATTTCTTTGACACCTTTTTTCCCTAAAGCTGTCATTGCCACAGAAGCTGCCAGCGCATTCAATGCCTGATTCGAACAAATATTAGAAGTCGCTTTATCACGACGAATATGTTGCTCACGTGCTTGAAGCGTAAGAACAAATCCTCTTTGTCCATCTTCATCAACGGTTTGACCGACAAGTCTGCCTGGCACTTTTCTCATGAGTTTACTCGTTACAGCAAAATACCCGCAATGAGGCCCACCAAATGCTGCCGGGATGCCAAACGGTTGCGCATCACCAACGACAATATCCGCACCTAATTCGCCAGGTGGTGTCAAAACTCCAAGAGCAAGTGGATTACTGTTAACAATAAACATAGCCTTATGTTCATGAACAATCGGTTCAAAATCCGCCAACGGCTCTATTCTTCCGAAGAAATTCGGATATTGCACAATTACACCCGCTACATCTTCATTCATTTCTGCAGTTAACGCATTCAAATCTGTTACTCCATCCACGTATGGGATTTCCACAACATCAATGTATTGCCCTTTTGCATATGTTTTGACAACATCTTTATATTCCGGATGTACAGTTGCAGAGATAAGAATTTTTTTACGGCGTGTATGCCCACAACTTAGCGTTGCTGCTTCTGCAAGCGCCGTCCCGCCATCATACATGGATGAATTTGCTACATCCATCCCCGTCAATTCACAAATCATCGTTTGAAATTCAAAAATAGCTTGTAGCTCCCCTTGTGAAATTTCCGGTTGATATGGTGTATACGCCGTATAAAATTCAGATCGCGATAAAACATGATCGACAATAATAGGTGCATAATGATCGTAAACACCTGCTCCTAAAAAAGAAGTATATGCTTTTGTATCATAGTTTTTAGCAGCTAATGCGCCCAATTCCTTTGTCAATGCTGATTCTGACTTGGCCTTTTTTATTTTATATTCCCCTTTGAATCTCACACTTTCTGGAATATCTTCAAACAACTCATCTATCGTTGAAATACCAATTGCCTGCAGCATTTCTTGTTGATCATTTTCTGTCATTGGCAAATAGCGATGCTTTATCTTCATACATCCTTCCCCCTATAAGTTATTTCCTTCTTTTATAAAAAGGTGTTGCCACAATTTTTGCCTCTACTTTTTTAGAACGGATTTCTACCATTACAGTTTGATCCAAGTTAGCGTATTGTGTTTTGATTAGAGCATATCCTACATTTTTCTTTAATGTTGGAGATTGAGTACCTGTTGTTATTTCTCCAATCAATTGATTATCAACATAAACCGGATAACCATGACGCGGTATGCCACGTCCTACCATTTCAATACCGACCAATTTACGTGGTGCCCCATTTTCTCTTTGTTCTTTCAGCACTTCTTTCCCTACAAAAGCGGCTTCCTTGTCTGTTTTGACTGCAAAACCGATGCCCGCTTCAATTGGGCTAATATTCGCCGTCAGCTCTTGACCATACAAAGGCAAACCAGCTTCAAAACGAAGTGTATCCCTCGCTCCGAGACCGATTGGTGAAACTTCTTCATGCTGTAAAATTTCACGCCAAATCTTTGAAACATCACGATCATCACAATAAATTTCAAACCCATCTTCGCCTGTATATCCTGTGCGCGAAATCAGTACACTAACATCATTCAAAAAGACATTTTGCTTAAATTGGAAAGACTTAATTTCACTTAAATCAAAAGTAGTCATCTGTTGTAAAATAGACTGTGCCAGTGGACCTTGAAGTGCCAACTGAGCAATGTGCGCCGATTTATTTTCCACTGTCACATGGTAACCACGCGCATACTTTTGTAACCATTGTAAATCTTTATCGATGTTAGCGGCATTTACAACCAGCCAATAATGATCTTCCGCCAATTTATAAATTAAAATATCATCAACAGTTCCACCAGTGATATAACATAAAGCTGAATATTGCGCTTTTCCTACCGTCAATTTCGATACATCATTAGTAGCTACTTTTTGTAAAAATGTTAAACTTTCTTCACCTTTTACAACAATTTCTCCCATATGCGAAACATCAAATAGTCCGGCTTTTGTTCGAACAGCTTCATGCTCCTCCTTAATCCCTGCAAATTGTACAGGCAACTCCCAACCTCCAAAATCAATTATTTTAGCACCGTATTCACTATATACGTCGAACAAAGGTGTTCTTTTTAACTGTTTCATATAAATCCCCCCACAATTGGTCATGAAATGATATTCCCTCATAAAAAGAACAGAAAAAAAGACAGAGAAGACCCCGAATAAACGTGAGCCATCTCTGTCCGGTTACCTGAGAGTTTACCTAATAAAAAAATGATCTATTATTAGACTGTCCCCGTTGGTGGTTCCTGCGAACACTCTCCAGAGGTGCGTCCAGCAAGAGTTCTTTTGCCTGAGAGATTCACAATCACCTTGTTTGCTCCTTCGGCGCCGTATATTCTACAGTCTCTCCCCTTACCTTCATCCGCTAATCTTAATTTATTTAATTCTCATTCCTAATTTAATTTCATGATTTCTTTATTAATATTTGACATTTAACGCTACCTTTGGACTTGATTCATCCTCATTTGATAAGGATAAATTTTTTCCAAATGGTCACACTATAGACAAGTTAAAATTCAATCCCAACGTCAAATACATAATTTGAAATTTTTTAACTTTTCTAATTCCTATCCTACCACTATTTTAGAATATTTCGCAATTATTAAATACCGTATTTTACTTTGAGGAGGTGCTGACTTTGAAAATCCATGTAGAATATGATTCTTCTTGGGAAAATGGCTTACTTCAACGTTTAGAAGAAGACGGACCATGGACCAATTGGGAATTGTACAAACTCCTGCTCCAAGCAGAAAAAAGTCTACAAATTTCAGCGTTTGAAGGTCTTCAAGCGCCCAATCATCTTCCACATCTAAAACCATTGCCTCATCAACTTGAAGTAGCAAAGCAAGTCGTTGAAAACATGAACGGAAAAGCTATTCTTGCAGATGAAGTAGGTTTAGGAAAAACAATTGAGGCCGGATTAATATTGAAGGAATATATGATTCGTGGTCTTGTAAAGAAAGCATTAATCCTTGTCCCGGCTTCCTTAGTCTCTCAATGGGCTTATGAACTGAACAGTAAATTTTTCATTCCAGCTGTCGTTCAACGCAAAAGCTATGCCTGGGATTCATGGGATGTCATTGTCTCCTCCATTGACACAGCCAAGCGATTACCACATCGAGACATAATCTATAATCAGAATTATGACTTAATCATTATTGATGAGGCTCATAAATTAAAAAATAACAAAACAAAAAACTATGAATTTGTTCAAAATCTAAAAAAGAAATTTTGTTTATTACTGACAGCTACCCCTATCCAAAATAAAGTAGATGAAATCTTTCATTTAGTCTCTCTTCTGAAACCAGGGCATTTAGGGAATGCCTCAAACTTTTCTGAGAAATATAAAGGAAAAGGACGACAAATCAATGAAGATGAGCATTTAAAACAATTAGTAAATGCCGTGATGATTCGAAATCGAAGAAATGATACAGGTATTGAGTGGACAAAACGAAAAGTGGAAACAGTAATGATTGAATTTTCAAAGGAAGAAAAAGCACTTTACGAAGCTGTTTCATCCGTTCAATTAGCTAATCAAGCTATTTCTGCCTTTTCAACCTTAACCCTTCAACGCGAAGCCTGCAGTAGCCGTGAAGCCGTATTTGTCACATTGCAAAACATGTTGAAAAAGCAGGAGAATCCGAGCGAAGCTTTCAAAAAGGCGATGGATGGAATTGTAGAGAAAATCAATCTGGTTTCCAGCAATTCCAAAGCGGAAAAAGTCTTGAGCATCATCCAGAAAAGTAATGAAAAGGTCATTATCTTCACAGAATACAGAGCAACACAAATGTATTTACAATGGTTTTTAAAACAGCATGGCATCTCTTCTGTTCCGTTTCGCGGCGGCTTTAAGCGCGGAAAAAAAGATTGGATGCGCGAACTTTTCCAAAATCACGCTCAAGTACTGATTGCTACAGAGGCAGGAGGAGAAGGGATTAACCTGCAATTTTGTAATATCGTCATTAATTTCGATTTGCCATGGAATCCGATGAGACTGGAACAGCGTATAGGTCGCGTTCATCGTCTGGGTCAAGAAAAAGATGTTATCATTTATAATTTTGCAACAAAGGATACAGTTGAAGAACATATCGTACAATTATTATATGAAAAAATACAACTATTTGAGAAAGTAGTCGGTGAATTAGATGATATCTTGGAAAAACTAGAAATCAGCAATTTAGAGGAATATATAGAAGATATGGTTGGTGGTTCACGGAGTGAAGGAGAAATGAAAATCAAAATGGAAAATTTATCGTCTATGATTTCGTTGGCACAGCAAGTAAAGGAGTGTGAGCAACGTGCAGCAACATGAAATTCATCATTTTTTATATAAGTTTTTCAGTGTTAATGGTGCCCAACTTCTAGTGAACCACCCCGCTTACATGACTGTACTACTCACAGTTGAATTGGATAAAACCCTAATGAACCGACCATTCTATTGGCATTATCTTGAAAAAACAGGCGGGGAACCAAAACCCGCTACATTGACATTAATAACAGACCCAAACAATGTTCCTGAGAATGTATCCGGTGAAATCATCTATTTCGGTTCTCCCCGCTTACATCAAATTTTTCAATCAACTAAAAAATTAGGAAACTATATTCGATTATACGAAAGCTGTACGGAACAACCAACGCACACGCCGTTGCACCCATGGCTGGCAACAAATGTTAAAGTGTCCTTCCAATGCGATCGAAAAAAAGATTTATTTTTTTCATTAGGTTTGCACTTACTATCAGGTAAAATTATTGAAGATTTTCATCAAAAAATTCTTAGTCGTTCATTAACACCTAAAATCCCCGATTTCGCCTTTACGCTATCTCCTTTAATCATGCCTAAAAGCGGGTTAAGCCGATTAGATCGATACGTGCGTCTACAATTGGAAAATGAAAACTATGATTGGGCGGAAAAAGCTATCAATAAATGGACTAAGGATCTCCAATTGCTGGAGCACTTTTATGAAGACATGGAGAATAAAGGAGAAAACTATGAACTCGAAAAGAAAGCATTGCAAGAACAATACGAGCCTAAAATTAAGATTTCCATTATTAACGGAGGAATGTTTTACTTAAATGAACAAACAATATAAGATACAGCTTGCAAGAGATCTTCGTTTCCGTAAAGAAGTAGCTTTGGAGAAAATCAGCAACAACGTCACATTCACTTCATTGCTGACAATTTATATACTTTCTTAAAGCAAAGTAAAGAAACTAGCCACGCTACTTCTTGCAGATTGGCTAGTTTCTTTGTTTTGAGCTTATTCTTTATGTTTCTTGAATGCCATCCTTAAAGCAAACGGCACAAGACCAAACCATTTTGTCGAATAATTTTTAGGCTGCTCTTGCCTTTCAAGACGCTGTTTCTTTCGTTCTTCACGTGGTTGATTCGTATAGATGACAAATTCCTGCGTTAAATACTTAATAAAATCATTTGTTTTCATTTTATCTCACCATACGTAGTATCGACCGTTTTCTTTCCTTCTATACTTATATCACTTCTATCCATCGGATAACTTCCTTCAGCGTGTAATTGTAGATAAACATCACTTCAGATTTCCCATTGATCTCATTCGAGGCATTTAAGGTAACCTTCATCGTCTCATCCGTTATGTCCATTATCTGGTACGTCACGACTCCCTTCTCATAAGTCAACATTCCGCTAGTCACGATTTCAGGCGTCAGCATTTCTCGAAGATCACAATAAGCAAGAAAGATTAAATGATCGACAATCAACTTACTTTCAACCTGCCGAGAAAATTGTTTTTCGCTTACAAAAGCCGCTGAGCTTGCTAAGCTGATACTGAGCAGTAGCGATAAAAGAATTAAAGCCGGCAAGGTAATATATCCTTTTTCATTTCTTAACAAACTTTCCTCCCTCCTACAGGAATGCATAAATATACGCTGTATGAACCCGATCACTTTGGTCTGTTATCTCCAAATAAATGCCCGTTTCCTGTTGTACGACTTCAAAAGCCTTGACGCCATGAAGCAATATTTCATGACCACTCCCGTTTACTCGCCTCCTTAACATGGATTTATATTTTTCAATCAACACTTGTTTCCCATTGATACTTAAATGAACTTGACTATTTCCTGCAACGGTACTGACACTAGTTTTACATTCTGTTCTTAAATTAGTAATAAACAGCTCCCATTCCATCGGATTGATAGAATGGGATTTGATCTTTGTCGTCGAAATGGTCAGTATCATTTGCAAAATCACTCCCACCATAACCATAAAAATCAATAATGAGAACAGCATGTCGATTAAGGTAAATCCTCGTTCATTACTTGACTTCATCACATATTGAAATTTTCTCATCCTGGTTATTTCGATAAGATACACATCCTTTACTGTAAAGCGGCCGTTCTTCTGACATTTCAAACGTTATAATAAACTCACTTGCCGTTACTGAATCTGTAACAACAGCTTTATATTCTCTGTTTAGATGATATGACTGTAAATTTTCATATAAAAGATGATAGGCTTTTCTATGCTTCAATAAATCTTGACGATCTTTTTCGATTTTTCCCCACATCATGATTAAAGAAAGACAAACAAAAGCTACAATACTTAAAGCAACTAAGGCATCAAGAAGTACATAACCATTAGATTTCTTGATAATAATAATGCCTGCCCCTTCCTATTAGGACTACAAAAACATACGAATGATTTTTCGTCGAAAATGTCCATGTTCCAAATACGGGAACATGACTATTTTTATTAAAAACCAAATAATTATCCAAACTGCCAGCTCGATAGCGTATATTAGTTGGAATACTTCTCGTTAAGATTGATTTTGTCCCTTTTAAAATCACATATTGGTTCAAATCATCTTGGAAATACACCTCTATTCTTGTTTGTTCATTTAATGCATACGCCTGAGCTAAAGAAAGGTCTTTAGAAAGCTGAAGAAGAAAACTTTCGATTTCTTTTTTTTCATTATGAAAAGCTGCCACTGTCACTGTAACCATCATAAGAATAAAGAAAATCGTTAACACAAGGAATGTTTCAATTAACGTAAATCCCGCTTGATTAGTGAGGAAACGCTTATTCGGACGATGCGACACTGACCTTACCTTCCGAATCCATCGTAATTGGATCACCATTTGGACAAGTAGTTCCAGTAATATATTTCTCTTGTTCAAGCTGGGCAACACTGGCGGGCAGTTTATTATTTTCGATTTGATACGATTGTACTTGCGCTTGTACCATTTTTACGAATGCTTCACAACCTTTATTTCGAACAGATTGTTGATGCTTCATTACATTAGGTACCGTAATGATTAATAGAACAGATATCACCAAAAGGACAATCAACATCTCAATCAGTGTAAAACCTTTCTGATTCATGAAAAATCTCCTTTTCTTCAATTTTCAATACTAAAGAATGACATCATCCTTATACTTATAAACCATCCATAATCGAAAACATCGGCAACAAAATTGATAAATAAATGGAGACCACTACAACTCCCACAACGACAAACAGCAAGGGTTGAACCACTTTCAAAAACGCAGTTATCTTACTTTCCAATGTTTGCAGTATAATCCGACTATAATAGTAAAGCTCTTGATCAAGTTTCCCATTTTTCTGTCCATTGGCAATTACAGCGCTCATATAATGTTCAAAGAATGGTAAACCATCAAAAACTTGCTCGAGACTTCTCCCTTCATGTAATTCAGAATAGATACATGCACCTAACTCCCGAAAAAAAGGTTGGTGATTATGCTTTGAAAATAACTTCATGCAATCATTGATTGATAATCCCCCAGCCAATAAACTACTTAGTTGGTAACTCATATAATACGTGTCAAATAAACGCATATACTGATTCACGAATGGAATACGTAGTATATATCTTCTTCTTTCTAGATACACCTTTCTTTCATACCAATATTTCTTGACGATCCAGAAAATCACAAAAAACACCATTAATGCATATGGAAAATAGGTGGATACTTGAGAAAACATAACGATACTATGCAAAAAAACAGAAGGGGGAATATTCATACTCTCATAAAGAGATAGAAACTTTGGAAGAAGAAAGCCTTGAAATAACGAGGAAATAACCATCATCATACAGAGTAATGTAATGGGGTAGATAAAGATTTTAATCATTTTGTCTTGATCTTCATTTCGTTTATGCCAAAATTGTCCTCCTTCCGTTAGAGCATGCGGAAGATTTCCATAATGTTCAGCATAATAGACAAATTGTAGTAACTGGGGGTGAAAGCCTAACGAATTTAACACTTCGAATAACGATTGACCAGCTTTTAATTGTATGAGCGCATCATCAATATAAGGCTTCCTCTTACTGGTTTCCTGAGATTGTAGAAATCGCAGTGCATCCACTAAAGGATAACCGGCATCTAATAATTCGCCTAACCGTAAAATAAAAGTTGCCTGCTCTTTTTTTCGCCATTTTGCCTGCCTATGTCGTATACATCCATCTTCTATACTCTTCCTCACGAATATAGCCAAGTGCCACGGCTTTTTTAATTTCATCTTTAAGAAGTCGAACACGTGATTCCTCCTTGCCTCCTCTCAAATCGTCATTGAATAGCTCTGCTAATTGTTTACCATGCAAAAGTTCATAAACACTTGCCCTTTTCTTCCTACTGGCATACATGCAATAAGGAGAACAATCATTCAAGCAAATAGGGCACTTCAGTTCCAACAATCGTTGTGCTGTTACAGCAATTAACGATTGTTTAATTTCCGTCAAGGAAACTCCAAACTCCAATAAACGATAAATAGCTCCTTCTGCATTTCTTGTGTGCATCGTCGTTAAAATAAGGTGACCAGTAAGTGAGGCGCGCACAGCGATCTTCGCCGTTTCTTCATCTCGGATTTCCCCAACCATGATTACGTCCGGGTCATGCCGAAGAGCCGCTTTCAAACCAACTGAATAAGAAATTCCTGCTTTTTCATTAATTTGTACTTGAAGCACATTCGGCGACACACTTTCAATAGGATCTTCTAATGTAATGATATTTCGGTGAGTAAATTCTTTCGCATGATGAAGAAGTGAGTACAGTGTGGTCGATTTCCCCGAACCAGTCGGCCCGGTGACTATAACGAGGCCATGTGAGTGTTGAAGCAATGACATAATTTTACTGGTTGTTGAAGGAAATAAAGAAAGTTGGTCGATAGGCAATATTTGATGCTGAGGCAATATGCGGATAACTAACGTTTCGGATGCGGCAGCGGGCAATGAGGATAAGCGAAGTCCATAGGTTTCTTCCCCGATTTTAAATGACATGGCTCCATTTTGTGGCCTTCGTTTTTCACCGATATCCATACAAGCCAAAAACTTAAAGTGAGAAATTACTCGTTCTGAACGCTCATGGTTCAGCCGCTGAAAAGGGATGATTTTATTGTCTACGCGAAATTGGATAAGAGGATTCTCTTTTCGGGGAATAATGTGGATATCGGATGCACCTAAATAGACAGCACGTTGAATAATTTTCTCTGCTAAATCCTGTATTGAATACAATATTTCACCTCCTACTTTTTACTTAAATAATGATTTCGACAAATAAAAACAAAATCCTTTTTATTACAAAAAAAATGACTGTTTTTTTATTCGAGGCCTATGGAAAGCTATTCATACTTTCCGTTTTCAACAAATAATATAGTTGATAAGTTCAGAATTCACATAACTAATTATTTTTCTTCATCTTTGTGAATTTTTTGTTTTTACAAAGTTTAGTTATACAATTCGCATTCCAAAGCATTAATAACTGTATTACAATAGTAGTAAATATAAAATTCGAGGTGAAAATTGGATGGAACAAACTTTAAAAATCACAAATGTATTAAGCGATCCAACAAGGTACTATATTTACCAGCACATTACAAAACAACATCATGAAGTGACTGTACAAGAAATCGCTGATACTTTTAATATCCATCCAAATGTAGCACGACTACATTTGTCGAAGCTTGAAGACATTAACTTGTTAAGTTCAGAAACGAAAAAAACAGGCAAAGGAGGAAGACCAAGTCGCTTATACCGTCTGTCGGATGATGTCATTCAGCTTCACTTCCCATACAGAGATTATCAGTTACTTGCCAACATCGCTATTGAAACAATGATGAAGTTAGGTGAAGTTGGGAAAGAGGCCTTACATAAAACAGGGAAAGCCTTCGGACAAAGTCTTGTAGAATCGCAATTAAAAGACATTCAACGAAGCAATACTGAACTAACTTTCGAAGAAAAGGTTCTCATTTTAAAAAATGCCGCCACATTGGCTGGTTTTTATCCTGAATTTCACATTGGTGATGATCAAAAGACAATTTGTTTTCAAATCCATAACTGTCCGTTTAAAGAGATTGCTAAAGTTCAAAAGGATTCCATTTGCGATATGCACAGCTCCTTTCTGAAGGGCATGTTCCATGCTTTATTTACCAATGTTGAATTAATAGAAAACGAAAATATGATGGACGGCTGTTCTAGCTGTAGCTACAAAACATTTGTAACAAATTAGAAACATAAACATTTCTTTACATTTTTGTATTTTTCAAACTATAATATAGACGTATGAACATGTTGGGGAAAAGGGAGGGATACATGGTGGAAGGGATGTACAGGGTTCTAGGTTTTTGGACTGGAATTTTTGCTGTTATGTTTTATCTAGGTGATATGTATGCTACTTCTTTGCTGTTCTTTGCTCAAACAGGTTTCTTTGTCTTATTAAGTTATTTAAGATTATCCGAACGTATGTATATTTATGTGTTTGGAGCATATTTAACCGTTTTCTTTGCAGGCTTTACATATTGGTCAACGTTCATGATGGTGCCTGGGGCTGGCGGACACTAATTCACTTCTCGAAAACTTCGACTTACCAATGAAGTCGAAGTTTTCTTTTTTATATTACTCTCGCTCATACGGGAAAATGGATTGTGTGAAACAATCCATTTGTTTCGTTTGAAGCAATGCCTGGAAAGATCCACTTATTTGCCCGGGCTCCAAAAATGTACGAATAGCACGATTTCGTTTTTGTTCAACAGAAAACGGATCGGCACTATCAGTATGCTTCCATTCTTCCAAAATACCGCTATATAATAAAAATTCCGTTTGTGGTATTAAACGGTGTGTTTGGAAAGTATCATGCTGTAACGCATCCCAATGGATGTGTGTCGTCAAATCCATTCTCCCGGGATTACGTAGCACATTCGTCGTCATTCGGTGTTGTCTATATCCTCTTAAACTCCCTTGCCTATGAATGGCTTCTGCCCATTCCTTATTCGTATAACCATAATCAATGGTCAGAAGAACACCTTGCTCAATTTTTTCGCACAGCTGCTTATAATAGCGCATCATCGGTAGCGGTATTTCTATTCGTTGCCCTTCCTTTATAGTCATTTGCTGTTTAGATAAATAGGAAAAAATCTCTTCATTTTCTAACGGCACGAGTTTCTCCTCAAACGCATCATTCAAAACGGTTACCATTACTTCATATAAATGACCATTTATCTTTTCAATCACATGAACAGGAAAAGCATCAAAAAATTCATTCGAAAAAACGATTCCTTTTATTTTATGGGCATCGGTTAAATCATTCCTATATGAAATATTATTAAAGGATGCTAATACTTTCCTTTGCCATTGTTGATGATACTTACTGCTTTCCACTAATATGTAAGAAACATGTGAAAATAACCCCTGATTTTGTGCTTCTAAATATTGAAGGATGGCTCTTGCAATACGACCTGTTCCTCCACCAAGTTCAATTATGCAAGGTGTTATTCTGAATTTTTCAAAAATATAAAGGAATAACCGTCCCAAAGTTCGTCCGAACACGTCTCCAATATTACTATTTGTATAAAAATCACCTTTTTTACCGATTTTAGTAGCTGTTTGATTATAATAACCTAAAGCCGGATGATACAACGATAAAGCCATAAACTGTTCAAATGAAATATACTGCGAAGGTTGACTTAAAATATAATCTTTTATATATTTTTCCATACACACTCCCAAAAAATGTTATTTACCATTGACACAGTGGAAAATATATACTATATTTCTTTTATAGTAGCTTACCTATATCCCCTCCCATTATAAGGTTTGGAATGTCCCCCTGAAAGGGTCTTCTCATTACGAGAAGACCTTTTCTAGTAGGCTCTCCTTTTACCCCCTCAAGAAAGGGTTAGAATGCATTTCGTCCTCAATTAATGTAAGTGGGCCATGACCTGGGAAGACAATTGTGTTAAGTGGTAAACAAAGGATTTTCTGCTGAATGGATTCCATTAGCACATTCATACTTCCCCCCGGTAAATCAGTACGCCCTACACTGCCTTGGAATAAGACATCCCCTGAAAACAAATATCCATCTTCACGTAAATAAAAGGATACACTTCCTGGAGAATGACCTGGTGTTTCATACACTTCAAATGTAAAGTTACCAATGGCTAGTGTACCTTCTTCTGTAATCACGTGTTCCGCACTTCTTACCTGCACGGCATTTCCCATCATGAAACGTTGAGAGCCATTTAAATGAGAGTCTGTAAGCCATTTCTTCTCTTTTTCATGAACATACGCTTCTATCTTGAATGTATCCCGTACAGCATCCAACGCCCCTATATGATCAAAATGAGCATGTGTTAATAAGACGGCTAACGGTTGTAGATCCTTCTGTTTGATGAAGGAAATCAATTTAGCACTTTCTTCGCCTGGATCGATGATCACGCATTCCTTTTTATCATTGTAGACTATATAACAATTTGTCCCTAATGGACCTAGTGGTAATTGATAATATTTCATCTAATAACCTCTCTCTCATAAAATACTGACTAGCATTCTTTATAAAAGTAAAAATATCGCCAATCGTTAAAACCTTAAATATCCATTTTCGCATAAAAGTGTCAATTTTCTATCTCGACAAACTTTAAAAAAAGATTTACACTACTGATGAATGCCATTTTACTAAATTATAGTAGATGTAGGCTTCAGTTGGCAAAGGAATTTACAAATGAATGACATGGAATTATTCACAAAGGGGGATTTATCATGGGATTAGTTGTAATATTCGCTTTTGTAACAATGCTTGCTGCACTCACAACAATCAAAACATTAAAAACGAGAAATGTATTAGGTCTGCTTTTTTCTGCTGGTACACTAGTCATTTTCGGATGGTTTTCGATTATGACAGCCATTCATCACGGAGTACCTGTTGCACATTAACATGGTAAAAATGAAAAAATCTCTGGTACTCATCCAGAGATTTTTTTCATTTAATAATTACATTTTCTAAAGTGTACCCATATAAAATCTTTTTGCCATCCGGTGAATAACTAAGTGGAGCGGGATTCACCCCACTCAATAAAGCTCGTTTCTTTCCTGTTTTCCAGTTGAACTCAGTGAGTTCATATTGTTGACCTCCCATTTCCATAAAAGTCCCCAATATTTGCTCCTTTTCCAGCAAATCAAAAGGCAACAATCCCCATTCCAGATAACTTTCACTTAAAGCTATTCGCAACGATTGAACATTTTTTTCCTTCTCAGCATAAAAGGCATACTCAACAGAAGGAACATCACCATGAGCATTTTGTATAATTAAAGAAATATTTTGCTCGCTCCGAAACTCCAACACATCTTCATACAGTACAGTTTCTTCTTCCGTTTGTAAATCATACTTGATCAATGTAGCTACTTGTTGTGAAGACACATTATCCAAATAAAGCAAAGAATCTTCGGAATACCACTGTGCAAACGGCATTGGCACATGAATTTCTTCTAGATTTTTCTTGTCCAAATCTAAAATATATGTTTGATATGTCCAGTCTTCATTAAAAATTTCCAGTAGTGCTACATTATCATTAAAAGGATTCCAGGAAAACGACAGCTCAGAAGAAAGAATCGAGGTATTATACAATTCTTCACCTTCAGAAGTCAACACTCGAAGATTTGCACTTAAATAATCCGCAGATGAGTAAACAAGTATTTGTTCTTTATTAGGAGAAACGGACGCTTCAGCAATAATTTCATCAGTCTTCAGCAATTCATGTTTTTTTTGAGAAACTAGATGATAGGAAAATAAAAAGTATTGTTCATCCTTCACAGCTGAATAGATGAACGTTTCATCATCAAGCCAACCATAACTACGCTCAAACTTATATTCAGGATCTTCTTTTGGGGGTACTGGCTCAATTGTGGCATCTTCATTTGTATCTGTTTCATTTTCATTTTTTAATTGTTCCTGATTATCTTCACAACCGCCTATAAAAATGAAAAGACAACAAAAAAATAAAAACAGCATCGCACTGTCTTTTGTTTTCTTGCTTTTCTTGTCTTTCAAAATTGTCTCACCCCAACCTAATTATCTTACTGACTTCGAAGTTTACCTCCCTTCATGAACACTTACATTAATTGTTATACAGTAATCATAGTAAATAATATCGGATTATAAAAGCAATTTTTTTGAAATTGTTGAATATCCATCTTTTGACCTATATATCTAACGTCGCCCATAAAATTGGTGCGACTTCACAAACAATCTCAGGAAATTGTGATAAAGGAAGAGGATTGATTCCTTTCCCTAATTCAATGGTGAAACCTGGTTTCCTGTATTGTAAAATAAACCAATCCCTAAATCCTGCATGGCTATTTATATTTTGTATCCCTTTATAACAGCTAATCTTCTCCAATTTCTCTGCAATAATGCTTGCCTCCTCAGGTTCAAGTCCACCGTAACCCCAATAAAATTCTTTCCCTTGAGTATGTAGCGCAATCACTTGCTGAAAGTTACTGCATTCAACTAAGTTTTTCATGGCAATTGCTTCTGGTTCACTCAATGGTTGCTCACCTGGATAATCACGATAGGATGGTGTCTGAGCATACGTTTGCATTTTATATTGTTCCCAATTAGCAGGAAATTGTTTATTTAAATCCACACCGCGAATATTTGCTTTCCACCCGCAATAATCTTTTTTATGATGGTTCATGCTCTCTACATCAAACAATCCCATCGCTGCTTCCGTGCCGCGAAATACTAAATCGACGCCATCAGGATTAACCATAGGCACAAGCGATAGCTGCACATCTTGCAAAATGGCTTCTGTCATTTCATACATTTCAATAACATGCTGAAACCATTCCATCAATACCATCGAGGTAATCCATTCATTTCCATGAAAGGAAGCATTAAAATGTATGACTTTTTTTCCACTCCCTAACCGTAATTCATATAAATTTTTACCTAATACACTTTGTCCTATGTTCCGAACGTCCAGAAAAGGATATCGTGCTGACAAACTGTATATATCACTTTCCAACCTACCGTAATGATATATATTCTCCATCTCGCTTATCCCCCCTCTTTCCTCTTCTAGTGTATGAACTCATTGAAATAATCATGACCTGATCCTTAAAATGACACGGGGAGTTGGTTGAAATCATATGGCTAAATCGAGTAGAGGGAAAATAAATAATTTATTTTCGCCCCTCTCACAACACCGT
>JBJEFL010000038.1:0-3671 GCA_051873995.1 Bacillus sp. (in: firmicutes) | reverse complement strand
TCAGCTGAGGATTAAATTCCACGTTCACCGGAACATATGGATTGATGTGTGATTTATTCAGATTCACTGACTTAATCCAGTATTCTGGATCATTTTCAGGTATTGACTCTGATTCACTATCAAGCACAATACGAGTATCTGAAGACAGAAAAGCCTGCCGTAACCCTTCCAGTACCGGCTCATCTTCCATCTTAATCCATGTATATCTGTTACCAATCCCCCAAAGACCATGGTGAGCCTCTCCTGGACCACACGGATTATCAGATCCTGCTACCATCGGCATTTTAGATTCCTGCGCCTTATCGTATATCTTACGCCACTGCTCTGACAAATGTACCGGTATCTCTCTCCCATATTTTGCATTAAGACTCTCCCGCAGTTTTGCTTTATCTTTATCCTTTCTGAAATTTTCCCATATATCAGAATTCACAATCTGTACTGCATCAAGATACTTTCTGGACAAGATTTTCTGTTGAGCATCCGGACTTAATTGAGATATCCCGCTAAAATCATCGATATGTGCCGCTATTACCAGCGCTCCGTACTTTTTTGCTTCTGTACACACATCAAAAACTGACTGTTCTGTACATCCTTCACTTTTTCCAACCAAGTCGGAATCAATACGTATTCTGGCCAGAAAATCTCTGACTTTATCCCCTGAGCAATTCGTGTCGAATAAACACAAAATATGAATCTTGGAACTGTCACAGGTTACTTCCACACCCGGGAATACCGTAATCCCCCGGGCTTTACCCAATTCTGAAATACTGTCAATTGCTTTGTAATTGTTATGATCTGTTACCGCAATACACTGCAACCCTTTTGCTGCTGCTGCATCAATCCACTGGTCCGGAGTATCCTTCGCTGTATAGCATGCACTCTCCATCGTATGCAGATGAAAATCACACTTCTTCCAACGTAAACCAACCATCTGTTAAACCTCTCCCTTTACAAACTCTGTTTTCTGATTCATTATATCTATTTCTGCATATTATTTCTGTTATTTTTTCATAATTCCTGATACAAAGGAAAAAAGATCATGTATTTAATGCTTGCATGAAAACACAGGATTTTGCATAATTTATTGTACTATACCCACTTTGCCTTCTCAATGACTCCACAAAACATTAAATAGCCATAACATTATTCTTTTCCTTTTGTTGTTCTAAAAAATCTTGGATAACTAAATCATACGCATCCATAACCAAAAGATTATTTGGATAACTCGAGTGTTCAAATGTATCTATGAAATCCAAATGAGTTCTTATCAAAATCATATAAGCACATTTCTTTGTCTTGCTAGACTTACACAATTTGTTTACTGCCTCTTCTAAAGTTTCATCTTCTTTTTGAATTTTAACAGAAATAGGCCTATTATTAACAAATTCTTCCAAAAAACCATCAATTCCACTATTACGTTGAACCGGTGTAGCCTTTATGCTCTTTAAAATATTCATATGACTATTAGACAAATTTCTATATGCACTCTTTCCCTTTTTCAGCAAATGAGACTCTGTCTTTATCAATGACTCTAATCTCATTTCAGCTAACTCTACAGCCTTTGGGGATATATCTATACCTATATATCTTCGATTAAGCATTTTTGCAGCAACAAGTGTCGTTCCTGAACCCATAAAGGGATCTAATACAATATCATTTTCGTCTGTCACAAGTTTAATAATTTGCTCAAGCAAAAGTATAGGTTTCTGCGTTGGATATCCTACACGCTCCTTTGCTTTAGGATTCAAATATGGTATATCCCATACATCTGATAACGGAACTCCTTTTTTGCTTTTCCCTAAAACTACTTCACCATTCTCATCACATTTATATACAGTTTTTCCTTTTTCATCTCTAACGCGTTCTTGTAATATTTGATCTATATTGGTTGTTTCAGAGTAATCCGTATATATTTTATTAAACTTAAACTCCGAACTCTTACTATAAAACAAAATTATTTGATGATTATTCAAAAGCCCTTTTTTAGAATTAGACCAACGTTTATAGCACCATATAATTTCACTTTGAAAATTATTAAATCCGAATATTTGGTCCAATAACACTTTTAAATAGTGAGATGCATTCCTATCACAATGTATAAAAATGCTGCCAGTATTTTTAAGTATCCTTTTGCATTCACTCAAACGTATTTTCATATATTCCAAATATTCATCCATGCAGCTCCATTTATCCGAAAAACTATATTCTTCACTATCACGTAATGCAAGTTTTTGTATGCCTTGCGTAAAAAAAGGAGGATCCAAATAAATTACATCCACTTGATTATTATCCATCCTTTTCATCACATTCAATGAATCATCATTAATAAGCATATTCTCTAACACATTATCACTCCTTCAATTTTTCAAATAGATTTTTCAAATCAATTCCTGTTTCCTTCCTCAAGTATCTCCATGCAGCCTCACCTGAATAATATTCTCCTCCAATATCCTCATAAAGTTTTTTAAGCTTTGCTTGGATTTTTATTGCTTGGTCACGATTTGGTTCAAAAAACATAATTCTGATGGGAATATACCCAGCTTCTCTTATAATTTGAACTCGCTTATGCTCCTTCTTTATATGATCTCCATCTGTAGTTGCATCCTTCCATTTAATTTCATAAGCCCTTTTTCCCACTAAGCAATCTATTTCCACTGTCTTAGGATTTTTATCAATCGTATTTGGTAATTTCACTTTCTCCTTTGCATCTGGATATGCTTCTTTCATACATTTTATCGCCAATTCTTCCAACAAAGAACCCGCATACTTATATAAAAATCTGCCCACATTTTGTTGAAAATCAATTTGATAACCTTCTTTACTTGTAAATCCCAACGCATTATATATCAAATAATGATCATTATTATCCTGTTGCATTTCATACTCACGTTCTTTTATTTTTCTCTGCAATTCTTCTCTATATCGTAAAATGATTTTCAATAATCTTTCATCATTATCCATAGTGACAATTCCTCCAAAAAAGTAATATAACCTAAACTATTTTATCACGCTTTGAATAAATTCTCTACATAAACATATCGATTTTTTTGTGAACTGATTAATCCGCAGCTTCTTTCACACTTCCAAACACCCCTTTTTCTTTTATCCGTTAATTATTATAATTCTACATCCTTATTCAACCCATTTTCCCTACCTTTGCAGGAACTTCTCCCCCTTCTCGCTTCCTCATCATACTGATGCAGCTTCTCCAGCACACTCTGCCTTTCTTCCAACATCCGCTGGCCCCTTTTATCCTCATTAACATCACCAGCCACTGTTTTCAAATATCGCTCAACCATAGCATGTGATTTATTGAACGCTTTCATAAAGCTATCCACATTACGATAACCTGCCCTGGTTACTGTCTGATTCAAAAGAGCACTCTGTTTTCCCCTTTCTTCCAGTAAACTGCTGATGCCATTCATCAGTTCTTTTTTCTCTTTCAACCTGAATTTCCCTGATAAGCCGATCAGTTCATCCAGCCGTTTCTGCTTCCTGTGAATCTGCTTATCAATGTCCTGAATGTTTTTCTGGATATCTACCAGTTTCTTCTTTACATTCTGCATCTGCTGGAATACTTTCATATCCACTTTCAGTTCCGGTTTCGCAGGGATACGAACGGCACGGATTTTATCCATCAAGACAGTAACAGCTTTTTTCAGAATCTGGCG
>JBJEFL010000037.1:0-3698 GCA_051873995.1 Bacillus sp. (in: firmicutes) | reverse complement strand
CTTGAGAATTATGATGACAATTGGTATTCTTGAAAGTGAAATAATTGTCATTCCCTTCGTATACATAAACTGTATACTTTACATACTTTTAAGGGAAAATTGTATAAGGAAGCACTGTGATTTACATAGTGTGAACCGTTACAACATAAGGAGGAAATATAATGCCTTTAGTTTCTATGACTGAAATGCTAAACAAAGCATTAGAAGGAAAATATGCAGTAGGTCAATTCAACATCAACAACCTTGAGTGGACTCAAGCAATCCTTGCTGCTGCTGAAGAAGAAAAATCACCTGTTATCCTAGGAGTTTCTGAAGGTGCTGCTCGTCACATGGGCGGATTCAAAACTGTAGTGATGATGGTTCAAGGTTTATTAGAAGACATGAAGATCACTGTTCCAGTGGCAATCCACTTAGACCATGGTTCTTCATTCGACAAATGTAAAGAAGCAATCGATGCAGGTTTCACATCTGTAATGATCGACGCTTCTCACCACCCATTCGAAGAAAACGTTGAAACAACTAAAGCAGTTGTTGAATACGCTCACTCTAAAGGTGTTTCTGTAGAAGCTGAATTAGGAACTGTAGGCGGACAAGAAGACGACGTTATCGCTGACGGCGTTATCTATGCTGATGCTCAAGAATGTAAAGAACTAGTTGAAAAAACTGGTATCGACTGCCTTGCTCCAGCATTAGGTTCAGTTCACGGTCCTTACAAAGGTGAACCAAACCTTGGTTTCAAAGAAATGGAAGAAATCAAAAACCTTACTAACATGCCTCTAGTATTACACGGTGGTACTGGTATCCCTGAAGCAGATATCAAAAAATCTATCTCTTTAGGTACTTCAAAAATCAACGTTAACACTGAGAACCAAATTGCATTCGCTAAAAAGGTTCGCGAAGTGTTAGCTGCTGATGCTGAAGTTTACGATCCACGTAAATTCATCGGACCTGGACGCGACGCTATCAAAGCGACTGTTATCGGCAAAATCCGTGAATTCGGTTCAAACAACAAAGCTTAATTTAACGAAATCATGCTTAAGTGCCGTGTGCATTTAAATAACGATTCATGTAAAGAAGATGACTCCTGTTTTATACCGGGGTCATCTTCTTTTGTTATGTGCAGTTTAGTTTAAATCCTGTCCAAAACAAAGAAGGACCAATTACGGTTTTGCTAATGAAGACATGCAGGACGTTGAATACTAGTGTTAGACACAGGAAGGCAACAGCGAAAGGAAGTAACGTATTATGGTAAGGAACTCTTTCCGTTCTGAAAGAAAGACACTTAAGCTCCACACCCTTATATTATTGCTCGTTTTTGGCATCATACTGACTTCTATATTGATTACAAGTATTTTTGTAAGTCTTTATGTATCGAATCAGACTAAAGAAAATTTATCCGAGAAAATAAGAGATATCGCAAGGTTGACAGCGCACTCGCAGACAGTCATTGATGGACTGCAAAAGGATTATATTGATCTTGGGCTTCAGGAATATGCTAATGAAATGATCAGGCAGACAGACGTTGGCTTCATCGTGGTTCTCAATATGGACTTAATACGCTATACCCATCCCTTGGAGACTGAAATAGGACAGTCCTTTTATAATCGGGAAGATGCTCAGGCAGCTCTCAAAGGAAAGGAGTACTATTCAACTGAAGAGGGGCCATTAGGTATTGGTTTGCGATTTTTTACTCCAGTAAAAAATGAGGATGGGAAACAAATTGGTATTGTTGTTGTGGGCATTTCGTTCGACACAGTGAAAGGGTTGATGAAAGAAAGCCGGCATGTCGTTTATCTATGTGCCATACTACCGTTGGTTTTAGGAGGGGTAGGAGCCTTCATATTAAGCAAGTTCATCAAAAGAAAGCTGCTAAATATGGAGCCGGAGGAAATTGCCCAGCTTCTTGAAGAACGTAATACGATGATTGAGGCGGTAAAGGAAGGGATATTAGCAGCTAATGTGAATGGTGATATAACGCTAGTTAACCAGGAAGCGCTGAAACTGATGAACATATCGGAAGAAAGGATTGTCGATCAGCCAATCAAAGAATATATGCCGATTTTTGAAAAGGTTATGGAAACGGGGCAAGCAGAAGTGGGCTATGAGGAGACGCTGTATGGACGCACTGTACTACTTAATTGTTTTCCGATTATCGTCAATGGAGAAATAGTCGGAGGAATTGGCACGTTCCGTGATAAGACAGAGATGAGGCTAATGGCAGAGCAGCTAACAGGTGTAAAGCTGTATTCAGAGTCGCTTCGGGCACATTCACATGAATTCATGAACAAGCTTCATGTGATTCTAGGATTGATTCATCTGAAAAAATATGATGCGCTTAACCACTATGTTCAAGACTTAGTAGAAGACCATGAGTCGGAAAAAAACTTTGTCTTGCAAAGAATTCAAAACCCGGTTCTGGCAGGATTTTTATTAGGAAAAATGAGCAAGGCACGCGAACATGGTATCCAATTTGGGATTAGCGAAAACAGTCAGTTCACCGATGAACTGGAGGAAAAGGAAATTCATGATTTAATCTGTATATCAGGAAACTTAATTGAAAATGCCTTTGATGCGCTTAATGGCATGGAAACAAAACAAGTCTCTTTTTCAATTTATCCGTCTGATGACATACTTGTGCTACAAGTAAAAGATAGTGGTGCAGGTATCGAATCTGAACGTCTGGAGAATATATTTACAAAAGGCTTCTCTACGAAGGGTGAAGACCGAGGATATGGTTTATATTTAACGATGCAGTCTATTGCTAATTTGCACGGGAAAATTGACATTCAAACGAATCTTGGAATGGGTACGATATTTACAGTTCAGATTCCTTTATCCAAAAAGAAAAAATTACCAGAAGAATTGAAGGGAGAATAGTATATTCTTATTAGGAGGAAAATTTGAACTTGAGGTGAATACATTGTGATTGATGTTCTCATAGTTGACGATGATCCAATGGTTTCGGAAATAAATAAAAGCTACTTACAGCAAGTGGATGGATATCATTTAAAGGGAACGGCGTCCTCTGTCAAAGAGGCAATAAGCTTTCTTGAGAAAAATGATGTGAAGCTTATATTATTGGATATTTTTATGCCTGAAATAGAAGGAATAAACTTGCTCACAAAAATCCGTGAGATGCAAAAAGATATAGATGTTATTTTTATAACGGCAGCTTCTGATATGAGAACGATTCACAAAGCCTTTCAATATGGGGCAGTAGATTATATCATCAAACCTTTTCGTTTTAGCCGCTTTGAACAGGCGCTCGCTAAATATAGAAAACAAACTAATTTGCTTCTCAAAGACAGTAAGCTTAGTCAAGCAGAACTGGATCATTTATTGCTGAAGAAACAGGAAAAATCTGTTTTAGAAATGCTGCCGAAGGGTTTATCCAAAAATACTTTAAGAGAAATCTGGAGTTACATAGAACAAAAGAACGGTCATGATTTTTCAACAGAGGAATTGGTAAATACGATTGGCATTTCTAGAATCTCAATTCGAAAGTATCTATCTTTTTTAGAAAAAATAGGCTCGATTACATCTTATTGCAGCTATGGAAATGTTGGCAGGCCATTAACGCTCTTTCGATGCAGGGAAGAAAATATAATGAATATCGAACCTTATCTTATAGAAGAGCGATAGTAGAAAAGGGATTAAAAAACAGGAGGAGAAAAATGCGAAGTTTTTCTCCTCCTGTT
>JBJEFL010000036.1:154755-170284 GCA_051873995.1 Bacillus sp. (in: firmicutes) | reverse complement strand
TGATAGCTGTAAATAAAACAGAGGTTATCCTCATTCAATGGATAACCTCTGTTTTTTATTGACCATGTAATGCTTTTAAGCCATAGGATTATTGCTCATATACGTTGACTATAACAAATTTCCCTCATCTATCTAATGCTCTTTATTGTACTTAATATCATTAGTTTTCACTAAACCCTCTATTATTTCTACCTTATCGTTCCGAATTAAAAGAACGCTTTCACTCTAATGTACCTTAACGACCAAAGGCTTTCGATAAATCATAACCATCTGAATTTGCCGGGACCACCGAACATTTTTAGACAATCAACATTAACTTCTTCAGACGCAATGAAGCGGCATTCGTCCTCCTAAACATAGAAAAGAATGTTCTATATATATCCACGTTCAATCAGATCGTAACACTTGGATATAGTAGCTCTGCAAGGAATCTCGCTGTTTCTTAAATACTTTGGCAACTAATAAAAGGTTGTCATTTTAAATAATAGTGACTTGGCTAGACACAAATATTCCTTTTGGCTCTTTAATTATTTACTCTACATATCATGAAAAGGTAGGAGCAGGTAATTCATCAATTTTCATGCGAAGTAAACTATAAGGTTTTTGTCGTAGGTCTTTTCCATAATGAAATCTTGCCTGCCGATGCAATTGGTTCACAATGACGTATAAGTATTGATCCGGACCAATCGAAAACGTATCCGCCCATAAAATCCTCGGATCATGTGCGATGGTTTCCATCGTGCCATCAGGCAATATCTTTCGGATACTGTTATTTTCATAATCTCCAACATAAACAGTTCCTTTTGCATCGGTAATCATTCCATCAGATGCACCTTTTTCTCCCCAATGCTCTACCTGATAAATTAAGTCCATATCCGGTATAGTGCTGTCTCTTAGGGCTTCTGTTGAAATCGAGAACAGATGACGACTCGTTAATGGACAAAAAAATAAAGTCTTTCCATCAGGAGAAATCGCTATACCGTCAGACGACATTCTCAAGGGAGAAGTTGAACCATCCTTGTTTCGGTTCATCAAAACTTCCCCTTCTACTTTCGGTACAAAATAAGGATCGGGTGAGGTTGATTTTGCTCCATTTAAACGTCTACATGCATTTCCGTTTTCTAAATCTACAACGATAATAGCTCCTGGCCCTTCAGAAGAAGAATCTGTTATATATGCAAAACCCGCTTTTCCAACACGAAAATCAAATCGGACATCATTCAAATAAGTTGTCGGCAGGAGCACATCTTCGGCAAAAGTATATATTTTTCTTATAGTATTATTTTTTAAATCAACAGCGACTAATTTTGCTCCCCCTTTAATAGGTTCAGAAAAATTAGGGGCCGCTGTATCTAATACCCAAAGTGTTCCCCTTCCATCAACAACTACACTTTGAACACTGATGAAAGACATTGTGACATTCCCTGGATTAACCAAATTGGTTTCTAAATTAGGATAAGGTTGCAATTGATCCCCAACAATTTCCGCCACCGTAAATGTAACATCATCTCCCCATTTCGGAAAGCAAACAAAAATACGACCGGTTTCTGAAACACTAACACCTGTTGGCATAGCCCCATAAAATGCATAAACTAGTTCTAACTTACCGAAACATTTTTCAATAGGTAACATAGATTTCATGATATCCTCCTCAACAAATTCAAACGGGATATCACCTATAGTATGATTGAAATTTTTTCTCGTGCCTGGTTCTCAACAAGTTTTTCTATTTAAATATAGCTACAATGGAAAAATGTTAACTGGAATAAGAGTGTGATTCGTGTAGAAAAAGCATGTTACTGGCTCGAACAAAATCAGAAAGCCTGTTGTGAAAACGCCCTATTTAGAACGTGATGTCTTAGCTTGCGAGATGCCTTAGCCGATTACAAACTACAGCAGGAAGAAGCCGCTAATAAAATGGATTCGTTATTTGCTAAATAATGATTCGGCACCAAATGAAATAAAGGTAGAGTTCCGTGTAATTCCCATAAACAAACAAAAAAGCCCAAACCTTTGATATGACTGGATTTGAGCTTCATTTGAAAGATGATCCGAGAGGGATTCGAACCCCCGACCCCATCCCTGTCAAGGATGTATTCTCCCACTGAACTATCGGATCGTATTATAGAATATATTAAGTATAGTACGAAAAATAAGAATCGTCAATGTGTATCTTACTTTTCGTACTTGTCTTGTTCTATTATTTATCATGCTTCATGAACATTTTTAAGATGATTATAGCAGCGATAATCATATAGAAGATGGCAAAACTGAAGGAGGCAAGGAAGCCTGATGGTAAGCCATTTATGACGTCTTCTTTTAATGGTTCGTAAAAATAGCGTAAAGGTGGCAGAATCCATAAAATCCATGAAAGAGCTTTCGGCAAAAGGTCCGCTAGCTGCGAATAAGCGAGCGACAGTGCTATTGTAACCGCAATTAATAGCCAAACATACTTCGCTTTGATTGAGTTGGCGGCTGTAAAGAAACTACCTGTCAATATCCCCAACAACACCAGCCCTATATGGCTATATAAAGCTAAAAAATGCTGATAAACATTCACTTCGGCGTTAAAGCTTTTCATTATAAGCGGATAAAAATGCGCTACCATTATTAAAGGAAGAGTCATTGCTACACCGGCAATCCATTTACCATATAAAAAATGCTCTGTTTGCTGTAAGTGCATCAGAAGAATGTGCTTCTCCGCTTTTTCTTCCATTTGAAAAATATTCATCGTAATCCATGTGGCAATTATGTATAAGATGATAGATGAATTACTATAACTGCTTAAAATATCCACATTTCCATACGTGTATTGAACAATAATCCATATGACATACAACGTCATCGGAGGGATAAATAATAGTGAACGAATATAATTTTTCATTTGATACGTAACATATGACTGCATTTTATTTCATCTCTTTCACTTCTATAATGGAACAATCATTTTCTAATAAATAGAGTAGGCACTGATCACTTTCTCTCTCCGGGACGACAAGTTCAACTTTGTTGCCTTTTTCATGTATAATGGAGCCATAAACTTTCAATTCTTCTTTGTGTAAACTTTTCGTCACTTTTGCGGTAATGCTCTTCATCGTAGCATCCATAACGATTTCTTGTTTCACAATCCGTCCATTCTCTAAGACCAAGATTTCATCTGCAAGTGCATTTACGGTTTCTTGTTCATGTGAAGTAAAAATGAATGTAAAGTCCCGTTCTTTGTCTTGAATTAACTGAATAAAGTTTTTTTTCGAATCATCATCTAGCCCAGTTAAAGGTTCATCTATTAACAAAATATCACAATCTGTTATCAGTGCTTGAATAAGACCCGCTTTCTGTTGCGTACCTTTTGAGCAGTTCTTTAAGAAGGTATTCATGTGATTATGCAAATCAAACATTTCACAATAGTCATTTACTTTGCGCTGAACAACGTCCTTTTTTTCTCCGGACATCATGCCGATATGCAGTAAATATTCACCTAATTTAAAACGAATTTTTTCAGAAAAATGTTCAGGGACATACCTGATCACTTTGCCGAACGTATCGATTTTTCCTGAGGACGGTCTATAAATGTTGGCAATCAACTTCAATAAAGTACTTTTTCCTGAACCGTTATGGCCCACAATGGCTAATTTCGTATTATGATTAATAGTAAAGTGCAGATCATGCAACACATCTTCCTGGTCAAACCTCTTCGACACATGACTGGCCTGTACAGCATATTCTTTCATCTCAAAACCTCAACTTTATTATATATACATATTATTCTATCAATTTATTTTCAAGTTACAAAGATTAAAATTCAAATGAATAGTAGGAGTATTTATTATGAAACCCATTCTTTTAGGAGCTTGTTCCTCATTCTTTTTTGCTTTCACCTTTATTTTGAACTCGTCCATGGAACTGAACGGTGGCAGTTGGATTTGGAGTTCCTCGCTACGCTATTATTTTATGGTTGTTTTTTTGCTTCTTATTGTTGGGGCAAGAAAGAATTTAAAAGCGGTTTTTGCTGAATTGAAGCAATCACCTGTTGAATGGTTGCTTTGGAGTACAGTTGGATTTGGCTTATTTTACGCACCATTAACCTATGCCTCTTCATTTGCGCCTGGATGGCTAATTGCGAGCACTTGGCAAATCACCATTATATGCGGCCCTTTACTGGCACCACTCTTCACTGAAAAAGTGCTACAAAGTGATGGAATATGGCTGTCAAGGAGAGGACAAATTCCTTGGAAAGGATTGTTGTTTTCCAGCTTGATTCTTCTTGGAATTATTGTCATGCAAATTGAAAATGCAACCTCCATGCCGCTTCAATCCTTCTTATTATGCATCTTATCCTTGCTCATTGCGGCATTTTGTTATCCACTCGGTAATCGCAAAATGATGGGGATATGCGATAATCGACTTGATTCGTTCCAACGTGTATTGGGCATGACGATTGCCAGCCTGCCATTTTGGCTGATTTTATCCGCATATGGTCTATTCACAGTGGGAGCCCCTAGTTCAAGTCAAATCATTCAATCGGGACTAGTCGCTTTGTTATCGGGTGTGTGCGCCACTGTGTTATTCTTCGCGGCTACCGATTTAGTGAAAGATAATATGGAACAGCTCGGTTCAGTGGAAGCGACGCAATCTCTCCAAATTCCATTTGTTGTTGTTGGCGAACTGCTGTTCCTCTCAAGTGGTGTGCCTTCGCTTATTTCATGCATCGGAATGCTGTTCGTTATGTTTGGAATGATTTTGCACAGCTATATGAGTCGAAAAGCAAATGCCTTAATCGCGGAAAAAAATACCCACATGGAAAAAACCCTCAAATAATGAGAGCTTTTTTCTTAGGCATCCAATGTGTTTTGTGCAGGATTGTGTTCTTTTTTCAAGATTTGCAAAGCGAGCAAAATGGCAAAAACAATTAATCCCGTTATGTCTGATATGCCCTCTGGATAAATCAGCAATACTCCGGCAACAATCGCAATCAATCTTTCATACCAATACACTTTTCGATACCAATAGCCAATTATCCCTGCTCCAATCGCGATCATACCAAGTACCGCTGTAAAGATTACCCACATTATTTCCCCAAAACCCGCATCAATCATCAACAACTCTGGAGAAAAAACAAAGGCATATGGAATGATGAAGGCGGCAATGGCCAATTTGGCCGAGTGAACTCCGGTCCGAATCGGCTCTCCCCCCGATACCCCTGCGGCAGCAAAGGCAGCAAGTGCAACAGGCGGCGTAATGTCCGCAATAATTCCGAAGTAAAAAACAAATAGATGAGCAGATAAATCAGGCACACCCATTAAAATAATGGCGGGAGCCGCAATAGTGGATGTAATAACATAGTTAGCCGTTGTCGGCGAACCCATTCCTAAAATCAAGCTGGCAACCATCGTGAAAAACAAGGTTAAAAACAATTTGAAATCAGGATGTGATGTCATAGCATCAGCAATGGATACTAAGCTATTCGCCATTTTCAAACCTAATCCTGTTTTCGTTACCACACCGACGATAATACCCGCGCAGGCAGTCGCGACAGCAACCGCTAAAGCCGTCCTTGCTCCATCGACTAACGCATTCATCATATCCTTCAGACTCATTCTTGTTTCTTTCCGTACAGCACTCACCACTACCGTAATCAGGATGGAAATGAGCGCGGCTCTCATGACCGACATATTAGTCATCAACAAGATGATGATCGCCAAAATCGGAAACAGTAAATAAATTTTGGAGAATACTTCTTTCTTTGTCGGTATTTCATCATCACTGAGCCCGCGAAGCCCAAGACGTTTTGCTTCAAAATGCGTCATGATCCAAATGCCGGTGAAGTATAAAATAGCGGGAATGGCTGCTGCTTTCGCAATATCCCAATATGTAATCCCCCCACCGATGAATTCAACCATCAAAAAGGCGGCAGCACCCATGATTGGCGGCATTAACTGTCCACCTGTAGAAGAAGCAGCTTCTACCGCTCCCGCAAAGTTTTTATTATAGCCGAGACGCTTCATCATCGGAATCGTGAATGCACCTGACGTAACGACATTGGCAACTGAGCTTCCGCTGATTGTTCCTTGTAAAGCACTTGAAAAGATTGCGATTTTCGCAGGTCCACCCACTCTTTTCCCTGCCAAAACTGCTGCCAAATCATTAAAATATTCTCCGACACCTGTTTTAATCAAAAATGAACCAAACAATAAAAAGACGAAGATAAAAGTAGAAGATACGCCAAGCGGTGTTCCTAAAATGCCTTCTGTTGTAAAAAACATCGTTTGAACTAATCGTTCCAGCGTTAACCCACGATGAGCGATGAAGTCCGGCATATACGGTCCATACAATGCGTAAACCATGAACAAGAGTGCGATAATCATAATCGGCAATCCGACTGTCCTTCTCGTCGCTTCCAAAACTAAAAGAATCGCCAACAAGCCGACATAATAATCCATCGTTGTCACCGTACCGGGACGCATGACCAGCTCTTCCATCAATAGCGGCCAATAAGAGCCGACCACAATGCCGAGAAGTGACAAAATGATATCATACCAAGCTACTTTCCCTCGTGTTAAATACTTCTTCCGCGCCGGATATAAAAGAAACACTAACGCCAAAGCGAAACCTAAATGGACCGAACGCTGCAGTTGCGCCATTAGCGGTTTATCTATAGCCGTATACAATTGGAATAACGAGAATGCCAGCAGTCCCCCAAAGACAATCCATCCCATGATTCCCTTCAGTTTTCTTGTTGCGGCTTCTGGATCATACTTTTCAATCAGCTCTTGTTGTTCCTCTTGAGAAAGAGCACTTTCCTTAAAATCAGTCATCGATGTTCACTCCTTTCCATTGATCCCAAACACTTAATTTGACCATTTTCATCTCAACAATACTTCCCGGTTCTGTAAATCTTGTCATTGGGATAATTCGGTCATTCATAATGACCATATGATTTGCTTTCACTTCTCCCACCCGCAATATTATGTATGGAAAGATTCGATTCATATTTTTGATATAATATTTACCGTTTGCTTGAACAAACTTTTCCCCCGCTTCCGCTTGCGAGGGCATTCCAACAGCGAAGTCTTCGTATGAAAACTCAATTAACTTCAATTCATTGGCTGCTGTCACTTCATATGTTTCCACTACAGGAGAAAGGTGAATGGAATGCGTAAATTGAATCTGAAATGATTGATTTTGCTTCAGAGGAGCAAAGGCCAATAATTGCTTCGTCTGTTCATCAAGAAACACAAGGCCATTTCGGTAAGGTATAAAACACCCTAAGAGAATAAATAGAACCAATAGAAGAATAAACAGTGTGTTTTTTTTCATATTAATTTCCTTTTTTAATAGAAAGGGTCGACTTAACCGCACATCATATGCAATCAAGCCAAACCCTGTCCCTATAGCTTATTCAACACCTTGCTCATCAAAGTATTTCTGTGCTCCTGGATGAACATCGATGCCTACACCATTTAGAGCATTTTCTATTTTGATTAGTTTGCCTTTCGCATGCGTCACTTGATTTAAGTTTTCAAAAATGGATTTTGTAATGCCATATACCAGTTCTTCATCTAAGTCGTCCCTTACAACCAACATGGCTTGAACCGCAACCGTCGGTACTGTTTCTGGGATTTTATACGTATTTGCTGGCACTTCATCCTTTGCATAGTAAGGATACTTTTCAATTAATGCTGTGATTTTTTCGTCTGATAGAGGTAGAATGACTACATCTGCTGTAGCCGCTAAGCTTTCAACAGCACCAGTCGGTGTACCGGCTGTAATGAACGCCGCATCAATGGTTCCGTCCTGTATGCCGCCTGTAGATTCGTCGAATGATAGATTTTGTGGTTTAATGTCATCCATCGTCATTCCATAGATTTCTAGAATTTGTTCCGCATTTGCATAGGTCCCAGATCCTGGAGCACCTACCGAAACGGATTTCCCTTTTAAATCTTCAATGGATGTAATGCCTGACTTAGAGGTTGTGACAATTTGAATAGTTTCAGGATAAAGAGAGGCGATTGCTTTCGCATTGGTGATGGCATTTCCTTCAAACATCAGCTTTCCTTCTTTGGCATAAGAAGCGATATCTGTTTGTGTAAAGGCAAGATCCGCTTCACTAGAACGGATGGCTTCCATATTTTCCGCTGAAGCACCTGAAGATTGTGCGGTCGCCTCCGCATCTGTATTCTTCGTAATGATGTCAGCAAATGAGCCTCCTAGCGGATAGTATGTACCTCCCGTCCCACCTGTTACTAAATTCAAGAATACTTTCTCTTTTTTGGGCTCCTTATTATCCGCTTCGGACGATGTTTCCTCCGAATCACTGCCACATGCAGCCAAAATAAGAGAGACGGCCAGCATAAACATGAGCATAAAATACGTCTTTTGTCGCTTCATACAACTCCTCCTAGTAAAAAAATTTATTTCACAACTCAATATTAACATAATAAATGGATATTTTTACATAAAATTACATTTTGGAGATGAAAACTTATAGCTAGTGAGTCCCCTATTAAAGGTTCTTGCACCACTTGTCGGTTTTATGATAAGGAATCGATAAAGAGGTTGGGGCGCCTGAACAACCATTGCATGACTGTTCAGACGCCCCTTTATCAAGACTATCCAATTAATTCTTCTTCATTTCGTATATGCATTTCTTGTTTCGTTAAGCCATCTTCATTATCACGTAAACGATGAGCAAGTCGAGAAGCGGCGCTGGCTGCGATGCTCGCCACCATATCATCTAAAAAGGTATTGACACGATTAGATTTCGTATTATCCAACTCTCTTATAATACCAATCTTATTCTTATCCAAATGTCCAAATGTCGTAACTGCAATGCTTCCGTACGCCAGTACTGCACCAAACGCGATCGTTTCATCCACACCGAATAATCCTTCATCACTTTCCACAATACTTTGCAACGGTTCGGACAGTTTCTTTTGCTCAGCTAAACGATCCAGTTCCACACCAACAAGAATGGCATGTTGAATCTCCCGCTTTAACAAGACTCTCTCGACACTTTGACGACAATCTTCCAATAATAACTGATCACTATAGGCATATTGCATTTCATAAACAATCTTTGCAATATCATCCACCGTAACACCTCTATCGGCCAACGCTTCCTTAGCCGCTTTCGTTACATCGTGACTATGTACTCTTTGTTCATTCATCGTCTGGTTTCATCTCCCTATGTACATGTATCTAACGAAAAACTATATCTAATATTCTACCATTTTAGACTATTAAATGCGTGAAAACAGAAAAAAATATTTTGCTATGCTACAATTTTTATAATTCTTGCTTAAGTGAGTCAAAAGCATGAATAATAAACGGAAATCCAGCACAAAGATGCCAAACGTTTTTAATTTAGGAGTGAACACAATGAGTATGTCAATGGGGAAAATTACAGATCACATTTTATATAGTCAATCGCTACAAGAAGAGATTAAGCTATTAGTTTATTTGCCGGCCAATTATTCGCCTCTGGTTAATTACACAGTTTGTATTGCCAGCGATGGAAAAGACTATTTTCAAATGGGAAGGATCGGACGAGTAGCCGATGCATTAATACACGAAAATAAAATCGAACCTATCATCATCGTCGGTATTCCGTATAACGATGTTCAAGACCGCCGAAGAAAATACCACCCGGCAGGAGAACAGCACGAAGCCTATATTCGTTTTTTAGCGCACGAGCTTGTTCCTTTTCTTGATGAAACGTATTCCACTTATGGTGTTGGTCACGGTCGCGCCTTAATTGGCGATTCGTTGGCTGGTACCATTTCATTCTTAACAGCTTTACGCTATCCGAATACCTTTGGAAAAGTGCTGATGCAATCGCCATATGTCGATGAAAGTGTGTTACAGGCTGTACAAGATTTTACTGAGCCTCATCTGCTTCAGCTTGACCATACGATCGGGCTTCTTGAAGACAATGTTCCGACAACGGATGGGAATCACAGCAATTTCATTGCACCGAATCGTCAGCTGCACAAACTGTTGACCGACAAACAATTTCCTATGTACTATAACGAATTCGACGGAAACCACACTTGGAAGCATTGGCAAAAAGACTTACCACGGGCCATTCAACATTTATTCGCCAAATAATAGCCATAACAAAATCTGTAGAAATAGATTATTTGTTGTATAGTTACACAAGAAAATAGTAAACTTAAAATAAGTAATTTTCTGAATATAAGTCTTCCGCGAAAACTAAAATGTACGGAACATTAGGAGGTAAGATTATGAAATTCGGTATTGTTATTTTTCCATCCAAGAAACTTCAGGATCAAGCAAACTCTTATCGTAAGCGTTATGATCCGCATTATACATTAATTCCTCCGCATTTAACGTTGAAATATCCATTTGACTCAACAGAAGAGCAAGTAAACGAGCTAGCAGAAACAATCAAAGACGTGTCAAATCAATGTGAACCATTTCAACTTAAAGTATTAAAAGTAAGCTCATTTAAGCCTGTGAATAATGTCATTTACTTGAAAGTAGAACTAAATAAAGCACTTGATAATCTTCAAAAAAAATTGCATAATCTTTTAATAGATCAAGATGTAGATCCTGAGTTTACGTTTGTTCCTCATATTACATTAGGGCAAAAGCTGTCTAATGATGAACATTCCGATGTGCTGGGACAACTCAGCATGCTCGATGTCACGCATGAGGAAACGATTGATCGCATCCATTTGGTGTATCAATTAGAAAACGGCTCATGGACAGTATACGAAACATTCCGACTCGGAAAGGATTAAACATACGTGAAAGTTGAAATTATTACAAACGAACAACTAGAAGACGCATTTTTCGTTCGCAAAGTTGTCTTCGTCGAAGAACAGAAGGTCGATGTTGCAGAAGAAATCGATCAATATGAAGACAGCTCTACACATTTCGTTTTATATGATGATGGACGAAATCCTGTAGGAGCAGGACGTTTTCGCGAACATGAAGGCTACGGAAAGATTGAACGCATTTGCGTATTAGCCAAAATGCGAAAATCCGGGGCAGGCAAACAATTAATGTCAGCCATCGAAGAATATGCTCTAAAAGAAGGCTATCAACTCTTGAAACTTAACGCACAGACGCAAGCAATCCCTTTCTATGAAAAGCTTGGGTATACAGTTGTTTCCGAGGAATTTATGGATGCCGGTATTCCACATCGTACAATGACAAAACCAATACAGTAACCAAAAGAGCCTTACTTAACAATAAGGCTCTTGTTACACTTTAAAAAAGTATGTGTGCAACCGCGCCTCCGGCTAAAAGGCAAGTTTTCTTTATTTTTCACAGAAAAAAATCCCTACAATGTAGGGATTCTACCTTCCCTTTAGCGAAAAGGAGAGGTTGCAATATAGCCTGTATAATACATCCATTCTTTTAAGAAGAACGGCCATTTTGTTTCAAATGTTTGATAAGCTGACGTTTGTGTCGGTGAAGAATACACATTTAAGTCCAATTCTTGAGCCAATAACACAGCCCTTTTCATATGAAGTGGATCACTTACTAAAATATACGCATCAAAATCATAATGTTGCTCTTCCACAGCTTCAATGGCATATTCCAAGTTTTCTTTCGTAATCACTGATTTTTCTTCAATAATAATATAATCAGGATCAACGCCCTGTTCGATTGCATACTCCATAGAAGCTCTTGCTTCAGACTTCACTTCGCCAGTAGCGGTCCCACCTGTAAAAATTAAATATTCGACTGTCCCATTCTTATATAAATCAATCGCATGATTCAATCTTTCTTGCAAAACAGGGGATGGCTTTCCATTCCATGCTGCTGCACCCAATACAATGGCTGCATCACTCTTTACTTCTTTATTTTCTAAACTAAACGTATATACGCTTAATCCTGTATACAATAAAAGACCAGACAACCCTATGAACAACACTTTGAAAAAACTTCGCATTACCTTCACCTTTTATTACGTCACATTTTTTACCCACATGTGCAATCATACAATGTTTAAAGAAAGAAAATCTACCCTTTTCTCAAGGAACTTATACAAAAATGATAACATTTTTATATAGTCGTCTTCCATTTAAAAGCATGAATTCATTTTATGTTCAATCTTTTATTTAAAAAGAGCTATTCCTAGTGTGGAAATAGCTTTTTTTTGACATTATACAAATTCATCGATGATTGTCCCTTTTCCAATAATATGAGGGAATTTCATCATTTTTCGTTCATGTGGATGATTCGGCTGTGTGACAGGCGTAATGTTTGTAGCATAGGCGCATAACAGGTGCTTAAATAAAAAAAGTTGATTTTCATTTTTCTTCAGAAGAGATGCAGGATTTACAGAAGCGGTTTGTTGAACTGGTTGGTGGTTATTGACTGACTGCGAACGAAAGTTGACTCGATTACTGTATTGCATATATTGATATGGAGTTATCGGTAATACATACCCCATCAGCGTCACCTCTTTCTATCGTCATACTTTTATTTTTACATAAAACGGTAATTTACAAAAGAGATTTCACTATCAACATAGGATTTTTCATCTTTCATTAAAAAATGATTGGAAAAAGTACCACGGATTAAAGTTTCACTTTAATGAACGATTTGGTAAGATGGTTAGTGATTACTTTTTTTCATAAAGTACTAATGATTTGAGGGAAGATTTATGAAAACGGCCAAATTTCATCAAGACATAATTGAGTTATCTAATATATCTCCTGAACTTCTTCAATTAACATTTGAAAGAGGGAAAAAAGATTTATTGACTTGTCCGGCTTGTGGAGAAAAAGTTCGACTCTATTTAGGCATTATGGACACTCCGCATTTTTATCACATCGGCAAAGAAAAACCGGCTTGTAAACATATACCTGGCAACAACTCTATTCAACAACAGGATGCATTTGTAGAAACGAACGGATTTCGGTTACCGGTCTCAAGAAGCATTACAAAAGAGGCGGATACCTTCACTTTTAAACCGGCGAAAAAAATCAACGGAAACCCTGCTTTTACTCCCGTAAAACCAAAACAGGATGCAGAGCTTCACCCATATTTGCAACAATTGCAGCAACAAGGCGTTACCTTAGATGATGAACAGTTGTCTGCTGTCATCACGACGGATGGACCTTTGCTTGTTTTATCCGGGGCAGGAAGCGGAAAAACACGTGTATTAACGGCTCGAACAGCCTATTTGATGCGTGGGCTGAATATACCGGCCAACCAGATTTTACTTGTTACATTCACGGCAAAAGCGGCGAAAGAAATGAAAGAACGTATGCTTAGCTACCCGGCAATGTCTTCGGCTGATGTCAACGCACTTGTTGCTGGAACGTTTCATAGTATTTTTTATAAAATCTTACTCTTTCATGAACGTGAACGTTGGCAAAATACCTCACTAATTAAATTTGACTGGGAAAAAGAAAATATGCTGAAGGCTGCGGGCAGAGAACGTGGTTTAGACGAAAAAGAGTTTGCTTATGATGCCGCTCTACAGCAAATTGGATTATGGAAAAATTCACTTTTGTTCCCAAATGATATCATTACCAAAACAAAATGGGATGAAGATTGCCTATTTTTATATAAGAAATACGAAACAGCAAAAAATGCAGCGAATAAGTTTGATTTTGATGATATGTTAATTGGCTGTTATCAATTATTCATCAATGAACCTGCTATTCTAGAACGCTATCAAAATCGTTTTCAATACATTCTTATTGATGAGTTCCAAGATATTAACAAAGTTCAATACAAATTAATGAAAATGTTAAGCAAAGGAAGCCAAAATATCTGTGTCGTGGGAGACGATGATCAGTCCATCTACGCATTCCGTGGCAGCGATCCTTCCTTTATACGTGACTTTGAAATAGATTTTCCAAAAACAAAAACAATCAAGCTCTCACAAAATTATCGTTCTTCTCATCAAATTGTTGCAACTGCCAATCGAATGATTGCGAAAAATGAACAACGAAAAGCGAAAACGATGATTGCTCAACATGACAATGGACAAGCTCCGATTCTCTTTTATCCATATGATGAAGAACAGGAAGCAACCATGATTGTCACCGATATTGCGGAAAAAATCGAGCAAGGCGCCAATCCCGCTGATTTTGCGATTTTATATCGGACACATACAATGTCACGAGCCATTTTTGAGAGATTGGCTCTTTCTAATTTGCCATTTGTCATTGATTTTGATGCAGAAAGCTTTTACCAACGACGTACAGTAAAAAACATGTTAGCCTTTTTACGTCTTAGTATTGACGAAGACAACATCAACGCATGCGCTGACATTTTACCGGCATTATTCTTGAAACACAGCTTACTTCAGGAAGTGAAAGCACAGATGATTTTACAAGACTGTTCGGCCTTGACCGCTCTCTCCACAATCAAAACAGGACATGCTTTCCAAGAACGGAAACTGGCAAAGCTTCCAGCACAAATCAAAGGCCTGCAGAATCTTTCACCATTAGCAGCACTGGAAAGAATCGAAAAAGATTTGGGGTTTAGCGATTATGTTAAAAAGCGTGGTAACGAAGGCAGTAAAATGGAGAAAGGCTCTGACGATGTCCGGAATTTAAAGGTGGCAGCAAAAACCTTCACTGATTGTCAGTCATTTCTTCAGCATGCGGACCATATGAGTGCAATGAATAAGGAAGTGAAGAAAATGTCCAAGCATTTCCCACAAGCCATTTCCTTGACGACTATTCATCGCGCAAAAGGCTTGGAATACAACAATGTGTATATTTTAGGTGCTGTCGACGGCGGACTTCCGCATGATTATGCATTAGACGATTTCCGGAAAGGCAATAAGCATGCACTGGAGGAAGAAAGACGCCTCATGTATGTTGCTGCAACACGGGCACGCCATGCACTTTACTTCTCTGTTCTTCAAAACAGAGGCGGAAAAAGTGCTTATCCATCACGTTTTTTATATATTTAAATGTATTCCTCTATACATGAAACACCGCCCTGTTCAGACAGTGGCGGTGTTTTAAGTATAATTTCACTATTTTTTACTCAACATGCTGGAGATTGTGCTAAAATCCAATTGTTTTCCATCGTTGATAATTGATTGAACAATCTTATCTTCCAATTCTTTCGTAACCGGTTTTCCTGCCATCAGTGAAACACGCTGAATAACTCCTCGGATGGTTTGTTCATCCTGCAAATTTGCGCCTTGTAAAGAGTTGGCTAAATCCATCACATCTTTCATATTGACGCCCGTTTTCTTTTCCATGTTCTTAAAAAAATGAGAATCCATAAGTTGAGCCCTCCTCCTCTGTATTGCCATTGTATGTAGGGAAAGGATAATTGTGCCTGTGCCATTTCATTCACAAGAAAAAAGTTGGGATATAAGAGACTCTTGTCCATACCAATACATATGTCAATTCATAAGCTATAACGAAATTACATTTAGGAGGCCACAAAATGAGTCCACATCATAAACACAAACATCCCCCCTCTCACAAATCAGAATCCAGTTCCAAGCATCATCAATCAGAATGCCCTCATGAAAGTCTTGAGCTAATAGAATCTAGTTCGAGCTCAAGTCATGATT
>JBJEFL010000036.1:0-154655 GCA_051873995.1 Bacillus sp. (in: firmicutes) | reverse complement strand
GCGAGTCCAGTTCTAGTTCGAGCTCAAGCCATGATTGCGAGTCCAGTTCTAGTTCGAGCTCAAGCCATGATTGCGAGTCCAGTTCTAGTTCTAGTTCGAGCTCTAAACATAAAAAGTGCCGCTGTAAAAAACATAAAAAGAAATGGGAATTGGTGAAGCGATACAATGAAAATTGTGTAGAAGTAAGTGTTTTTCGCTACCAATAAAAATGAAAAATCCTTGTGTTACTTGCAGGGATTTTTTACGGTTCCTTCTGTCACAGAAAAAAACGGAACAATCCAGTTCCGTTTTTCGTCATTCTTAGAAGCAGAAAGATGCTCCCACAATAATCAATAGAATAAACAATACAACAATCAACACAAATGTTGAACTGCTGCCACCAGTACCACATCCACCATACCCGTATCCACCATAGCCACTATATCCAACGCCACTGCAACCACAACCATAACCACCGTACATTCCCTTCACCTCGCTTTCGCTAAGCTCATATTTAACATATGTAAAAGAATTATACTTGGTATGGGCTCTTCCCCTACTCTCCCTCTGAAGATGCTGTACTATGATGAATTAGCAAAATATCTCTTCACCATCAACTTTGAATGACCATCATCCTTTCGGCTTAAAAACAAGCGCTGCAATAAAGCCAAAGATAATGGCCGATGAAATGCCCGCACTGGCAATTTCAAATATCCCGGTCAAAACACCTATCACGCCATGCGCCTCTGCTTCCTGCATGGCACCCGACACCAACGTATTTCCAAAATTCGTTATCGGCACTGTCGCACCTGCACCCGCAAAATCTGTTAATGGCTCATATAAACCGAACCCTTCTAATATGGCACCTATCACGACTAAAGTGCTTAATGTATGCGCAGGTGTCAACTTAGCGACATCGAACATTAATTGCCCAATGACACAAATAAATCCACCTATAACAAATGACCAAAAAAACATCGGAAGCATACTATCATATCCTTTCTCTCAGCAGTATTTAAGTCTATATTTCCAGCGCAACAGCATGCGCAATACAGGGAATTGTTTCATGTTGTTGAAACGTAAGCGGCGATAGTAAAGCTCCCGTACTGACAAATAAAACACGTTTATACGTCCCTTTCTTCATTTCATTCACTATATGTCCGTACAAAACAGTGGCTGAGCACCCCGCACCACTACCACCTGCCATTAATTTTTGCTCTTTGTTATAAATGATCATGCCGCAATCCACAAAACGTTCTTGATTGATGGCAAACCCTTTTTGTTTAAAAAGTTCATTTGCAACACAATGACCAATTTCACCTAAATCACCAGTAAAAATCACATCGTAATAATTCGGACCATGCCCAAAATCTTTATGATGCTGCATGATTGTATCGACTGCAGCCGGAGCCATTGCCCCACCCATATTCATCGGATCGGTAGAACCCATATCTACGACTTTACCGATGGTTGCCCCCGTTACCTTTGGCACACGTTCCTTTGTTAAGCCCGCTTTTGCCACCAAGGCTATTCCTGCTCCCGTCACTGTATTTTGAGCTGTCGGGGGTTTTTGAGCACCATAATCGGTTGGATAGCGAAATTGCTTATCAGTCGCGCCTTTATGACTGGATGCTCCTGTTAAAATATAATCAGCACCACCATAATTTAAGATAAAAGAAGCTAAAGCAAGGCCTTCCATTGATGTTGCACATGCATTAAACAAACCGATATACGGGATTTCATTCGTTCTCGCCGCAAAATTGGTTGGCGTCAATTCATTAATTAAATCGCCGGCCAGAAAAAACTGCACCGATTGCTTTGGAAGATTTCCTTTTTTAAGCGCAATCTCCACCGCATTTTCTATCAACTTGCGTTGGGCCTTCTCATGACTATCTTCATTTACGTAGTTGTCATCATATAGCAAATCAAATTCACTTGCTAATAATCCCTGTTTTTCTAACTTTCCTCCTGTTACGCCAGTTGCTATTATTCGAGGCGATTGCGCAAATTGCCAGGATTGTTTACCAATCAACATCGATTAGCCTCCAATCCCGTTAATGATAGTTTTAATCAAAGCCACAACAAAGGCAGAAAAAACACCAAATACGATTACAGAACCTGCCAATTTAAAAATATTCCCACCTACCCCAATAACGAGACCTTCCGGTCGATGTTCAATCGCTGCCGATATGACGGCATTTCCAAATCCCGTAACAGGAACGGCGCTTCCCGCCCCGCCAAATTGACCGATATTTTTATAGATGCCAAAGCCGGTCAACAGCATAGAAATGAACACCAATGTGGACACAGTCGGACTTCCCGCTGTTTGCTCTGTAAAATCAAAAAAGTAAATATACAAATACGTCAGTACCTGTCCGAAGCAACAAATTAAACCGCCGACAAAAAATGCTTTCAAGCAATTTTTGAAGACAGGCCTTTTTGTTTCTTTTGTCTTTTCAAGGTCTTGATATTTCTGTTGCTCCTTGCTTAATTTCGGCTTACTCAACGTTCATCTTCTCCTTATGTTTTTTCTTTCTCCATCTCAATGATATCTTTGAAGCGCTTTCTCGCTTTTTTACGTGAATAATTTTCATCCTTTAAGCTTTCGTTCAATTCCACTGCTTCCAAGAAAATTTTAAAATCACTAGAAACAGTGAACTTACGATCAGGATACTTTTTCTCCAGTTTTTTCTGTAAATCTTTTTCGATCTTTTTCATCTTGAAACGCTTTAAATGCTTCACTTTGTAAGCGACCAATACCCGCTTTTTCCCGACAACGATAGCTGCATCATAAATATCATCAAAAGAAAGCACATAGTCATGCAACTCCTCTGAGAAAGCAAATTCATCCTCTGTTTCATATAACACAGCAGGATGAGGGTTTATCGTTTTTAATAAAGCCCATTTAGCCTCTCCCTTCTTCTCTGTATCCATACAGCCTGTTAGGAAAAATAACGATAATGCCAACATACAGAAAACTATTTTTGAAACTTTCCGTTTCATATCCTCACTCCTGACAATCCGCCCTACTAAAAGAAAGACCTTTCCCAAGTCCTCTTTAATTAGGAGCATTATTTCCGGACACTATGCCGCGCCCTTATACAAACAACATTGAACAAAAGAATCGTAAAGGTAGCTACCGAACAAACATCTACCTACACAATCAACTCATTGTTTAGTTTTATAATTTGCTACAATGCCCTAAAATATAAAAAAGAAATGCACATTGGCATTTCTTCCTACTGTCTTATCATTAATAACTTTGTTTTTTCTTCCCACAGCCACAATCCTTCTTCTGCTTCCAATAATCTTCTCTCTTCTTTTGCGCATTCAACCACGCTTGCTGCTTACTTATTTTTTTCTGCATATAAATCTCTCCCCAATTTCGTTTTTTTGCCATATATCCTACTCTATGCAATTTGGATATAGCTTGTTTCATACAATTGCCCAAGCTTTCTTATTCATTAATCAGCTTTTGAACAACCGTTTCGAAAAGTGCAGCTAAACCAGCGACCGCCAGCACTACAATAATAGGATTAGACCAATACGAAAAAAAATAATCAATTACTACGAGAAAGATCGCCATCCAAACACCCGTGCACCAATAACAACTCAAAAGTTGACCCATCCATCCCTTAAAACCAGATTTCTTGGGAACTATATAAATTTCCGCTTCCCCTTGTGCATTCGTTTCTTCTACCTCTTCAAAAAAAGGCTTTCGTAAAAAAGCCGTAATTTTATCGAACACAATTAAACGTGTTAATCGAAAACTTGCTAAAGACAATAAAAATAAATCAAATATATTACCGACCATCTGAATCACCGTCTTTTCATTGAATTACGTTTCTTTAGTTAAGTACCTACAACTACCCGTGTTTTTCACCTTCAGAAATTAAGTGAATTTGGCCAAATTGTCGTAGAGTCCTAAACGGATTCCACACCTATCGCTTCAATTTGATCGATTGTCACTAATATTTGTTCTTTATGGTCATTCACTATTACTTTAATCGTATACAAACTACCTTTTTTCTTATGCACTTGTCCGATTACTTCCTCTCCATGAATTCTTATACGACAGACTGGTTTTGGTGTAGACGCCGGTATCCTCACTAAAAAAAGCAATAACTCCTCTTTCGACATCTTCGAAAAATCTTTCAATTGTTTTGGGCGTAGTTGCTGTTTCTTCATTCTCTGATTGATTGATCTCTGTTCTTCCTCATCTATTTCTTCCATTTGAACACTGGTAGATATCTCTACCACTTCTCCTCGTCCAACCTGTGCTTTTCTCGAAACCTTCTCTTTAATTGCCTGCTTTATTTCATCCACTTCCTCCGCCCCATTAACTTGTTCTAATTCACTCACTTTTTCAGAGCTGATAACACGGATTTCCTCCTGTAAAACTTTTTCCGCCATCAACACTTGGGATTCTTGCTCAATAATGGACTGATATTGTGATTGCATATTAGGATGTGCAGGAGAAATATTCGGCTGCACAATATACATATATGGCTGTTTTTGAGCCTTATCATCCTTTTTTCTCAAGATAGTCGCCTCCTAAATATGTTTACAACAATAACAATCTACTAGCATTCATATTCCACTTGCCCTTAAATATGCAAGGTTCATCAGGAAAAACAGAAGCACACAAACGAACAGAGCAACATTCACCAAACAAAAAAACTATGCATCAATTAGTAATGGGTTCACTTCAGATGGGCAAAACTGAAAAAAACAAGTAAATTCTTTTATTCAAACTCAATTTATTCCACAACTGAATCACACTAAAAACGAGCTTGGAGAATATCTTCCAGCTCGTTTTATTTATCTTATTTAAGATAATCATTTACTTTTCTTTCACATTAATCACTAGCGTATCAAATAATTCTTCATCAATATACACAAGTAACGCCCATTTTCCTGATTTCGGTAAAGAAACATTGGAAGGCATCGTAGCATCTGCTCCGTTCATTGCACCTGCTGCGACTTCCGTCGTGTATCCACGAGTTAATATAGGTACTTTCGTAGATGTTTCTTGATGGTAAGCGACAACAGTTAAGGAACCTTGCGATTTCCCAAAGAAATGCCACAACCACTTGTCTACTTTCTTTGCTTGTAATTCAGATCCGATATAGCCTACTTTATTTGAATTTCCAACTATATCGCTAACGCCATCAGTGCCTATTTTTGTGACTACTTTGTTCCAATCAATTTGATCGAAATCAGCCTCTTTCACAAAACTAGGCATATCCTCTGATTCCTTTTGTGCAACAGCTTGAGTGCCATCTTTGCCCACGTTTTTTTCTGTGTCTTTTTCGGAAACGCACCCCGCCAACAAAAACAAGCATAAAAACAATACGGTGAAAGATAGCCTGGCTTTCATTCATATTCCCTCCTCTTATCCATAATTATGATAATACCCCACTTAAATGTTAACATAAATTTCCATAAGGACTTTAAATTATAAAATGTCATTAAATCACATCTAACATCGTAACCTAATTCACACGGCTGAAATAATGAATTTCTTCCTTGTGATGTTTAAAGGTAAAAACAGCTTTACTATCAAAAAAGACTGTCATTTTAATAAAAAAGCGAAATCAACGATGTGATTCCGCCTGTGATTTATCCTACGTTTACTTGTTTGCACCTCAAAAGAGAACCCATTAATTAATTAATTAATTAGACGATAGTTTTTAAAAAGTTCTTTCCGCAAACTTTGTGACCTCTTAACAAATAGTGCGTATCGGTTGAATTCTCCAAGACTCTTTTGGAAAACAACCTTTCCAAGTGACCATTAGCGAGCCAAAATATGATAACCGGAATCAACATGAAGAGTTTCACCCGTTATACCACGTGCCATGTGACTGAATAAGAAAACAGCTGTGTCTCCTACTTCTTCTGGAGTAGTAGTTCGACGCAACGGTGCCCGTTCTTCGATTTCCTTTAGAATGGTATTGAATCCACCAATTCCTTTGGCCGATAGAGTACGAATCGGGCCTGCCGAAATTGCGTTCACGCGAATGCCTTTTTGCCCAAGATCGTTTGCCAAATATTTGACGCTTGCCTCTAATGAAGCTTTGGCAACACCCATGACATTATAATTGCTTACTACGCGCTCTCCTCCAAGATAGGTCAGTGTAATGATGCTCCCACCTTCTGTCATTAAATGCTGTGCTTCTTTGGCCACCGCTGTTAACGAATACGCACTAATATTATGAGCCAACAAGAAGCCATCACGTGTTGTATTCATATACTCGCCTTCTAATTCTTCTTTATTCGCAAAAGCAATACAATGCGCCACCCCATGAATGACAGGTGAATATTCTTTTATGTGCGAAAAGCACTGCTGGATATCAGCATCATTTGTCACATCACAAGGCAATACAGGATAAGAGGAGGCTAATGAGGAGGCTAATTCTCGCACACTCTTCTCCATTCTTTCCCCGGCATACGTAAAAATTAGCTCTGCCCCTGATTCGTGCAAAGATCGAGCAATTCCCCAAGCAATACTGCGTTTATTTGCTACTCCCATGATGACAAATGTTTTCCCTTTTAAAGAAAGAGTCATGTCTCTTACCCTCCTAAAATTATATAACTAGATATTAATACCTGATACTAAAAGTATTATAACTAAATTTTCCGAATAAAGAAAGTAAGAAAAGCGAAAATGACCATCTAGCGATGCAATAAAAAGAAAAAAAGCACCAGAAAAACAGTTGTTTTCCTGATGCTTCTACATACTTCAAAGCAAATAACTCATAAACATAGTTGCCAAGCCAAAATAAATTAAAATACTGACCAAATCACAAATTGTTGTAATAAAAGGACCTGAGGCAACGGCTGGATCTATTTTCATTTTATGCATTAACAAGGGTACAAGCGTCCCTGCTAATGTCGCAACAATAATTGTGGATAATATAGAAATACCTACTAATAAACCTAAATATAAGTCCCCTTTCCAGAAATAAAGAACGGCTGAAATCAGTATCCCACATGTTGCTCCTGTAATAAGTCCTGTACCTGCTTCACGAACAATCAATTTCCACTTGCTTTCTTCTTCTAAGTCTCCCGTTGCAATACCACGGACGGCTACCGCAAGGGCTTGTGTGCCCGAGTTACCGGCCATCCCGCCAATCAAAGGAATAAAAATGGCCAAAATAGCTTTTTGACTTAATGCATCTTCAAATTTCCCAATCAAACTAGCTGAAAATAGTCCAAGAAATAATAAGATCGTAAGCCATGGTAAACGCTTCTTCGCTGCACCAAACGGATTCCGATCCACTCGATCCATATCCGATACCCCGGCCAACTTACTATAATCATCCGATGCCTCTTCATCAATGACATCGATAATATCATCGACCGTAATGATACCCAGCAAATGATTTTGAAAATCCACTACCGGTAATGCCAAGAAATTATAGTCCTTCATCATTCTCGCTACTTCTTCTTGATCCTCTCCAACAGAAACGGATACAACACGTTCATTTTTAATATCAGCAATCATCATATCATCATCGGAAATAATTAAATCTCGTAAAGAAAGAACACCAGACAACTGCTTTTCATCATTAATCACATACACATAATATATCGTTTCAGCACGAGGCGCTTCTTTTTTCAAAATATTCATCGCCGATCGTACTGTTTGGTTTTCAGAAATAGCAATATACTCCGTCGTCATGATACTACCGGCTGTATATTCTTCATAATGCAGCAGCTCTTTAATCTCTTGAGCGGCCTCATCATTCATAATGGTCAAATACGAGACAACTTGCTCTTTGTCCAATTCATTCAGAACGTCAACCGCATCATCCGCAGACATCTGAGAGAACATGTCGGCGACATAAGACGGATTCATTTCAGCAAGAAGTCGTTCATACTCATCTTCGTCTAATTCTAAGTTCTCGAACAGCTCCGCCATATCTTCCGGAGACAAATAATGATAGATTCTTGCCCTAAGACCCTTGTCTAGTTTCTCGAAAAATTGGGCTTGGTCATACGGATGCAATTCCTTAAATTCTTCCCGAAATTTCTCAATATCATCATTTTTTAATGATGATGTCAACAAATCAACATCTATATTTGTTGTTTCTTTTTCTAATTGTTCTGCCATACCATGACCTCCTTTCAACACTTCAAACGGATCTTCCACCTTCTCCAAGTGGGTATAAGATTCAACGCTTCAGTTGGAGTTCCACCTGTTGATACCTCCAGCGAGCATACACATAAGTCCATCTAATTGCCGTATGGCTAACAAGACTAGCTCGCTTAGTAACGTCAATGAGCGGAGATGAATTGACGTATACTTTGCATGAACCGTATTCTCCTACATAATACTAACAAAAAACATAAGATGCTGTCGTTAAAAAAATGTAAACTCAGCTCTTATTTTATTATTTGCTATCTTCTGAAATAAAATCGTTTTATAATAATTACACACTAGGAGTTGATGATTATGAAAATTGATATCATTGGTGATATACATGGTTGCTACGAGGAATTCGTCCAATTGACGAAAGAAATGGGTTATATATGGGAAAACGACCTTCCCATACATCCTGATGGACGAATATTTGGATTTGTAGGTGACTTAACAGACCGCGGTCCACAATCCTTGAAAACAATTGAAGTCGTCGCTGCACTCGTCAAATCACAAAAGGGTTACTATTCTCCGGGTAATCATTGTAATAAGCTATATCGCTATTTCCTCGGCCGTAACGTTAGCCAAACACATGGCCTAGAAACGACAGTTGCAGAATATGCAGCCTTACCTACTCGACAGCAAAAGCAAATCCGGCAAACATTCATTCAGCTATACGAAGAAAGTCCGTTATATCATATTCTTGACAACGGCAAACTGATTATTGCACATGCCGGAATTCGTGAAGATTTTATCGGCAGATATGACAAACGGGTAAAAACATTCGTCTTGTACGGTGATATTACAGGCGAAACACACGTCGATGGATTTCCCGTTCGACGCAACTGGGCAAAGCATCACCGCAGTCAAACCGTTATCGTCTATGGACACACCCCTGTACGTGAGCCTTATGTGCTGAACCACACCTATAATATCGATACAGGCTGTGTATTCGGTGGACGTTTGACTGCCTTGCGTTATCCTGAGTTCGAGTTTGTCAGTGTCCCTTCTACTATGCCGGAAGTACCAGAAAAGTTCAGAATCATCCAGGACTAACTAATTGAGCGGATCCCCCTTTAAAAGTCCGCTCTTACTTTTTCAATCACCAACTATCCTTCAGGTGATTTTAAAAAAATAAAAATCCGTTCAAAAATCGAACGGATTTACTTATCATTGATGACTTCCTTCATATCTTCAGCTAAATCACTCACAAAGCACATCTTCTCATTATTCAACGGATGATGAAAAGTGAGTTGCCTACAATGAAGAGCCTGTCTGCTGATTTGGTCCAACGAACCACCATATAAATCATCCCCTAATAATGAATGACCTATATAGGACATGTGAACACGAATTTGATGCGTTCGCCCTGTCAGCAACTGCAACTGCATATGCGAAAAATCAGTGTAATGTTTCAACGTTTTGTATAATGTACAAGCATATTGACCATCATCCCGGACTTCACGTTCGATGATACTCGTCTCACTTCGCCCAATAGGCGCTTCCACTTTCCCATCCTGACTGACTTTTCCATGAACAAAAGCTTCATACGTTCGACTGACACCGCCTTTTTTCTGCTGTTCACTTAATAAATGATGAACATGGCGATGTTTGGCAACAAGCATTAAGCCAGATGTATCTCGATCCAAACGTGTCACGACATGAACGGTGGACGGAATGTTTTTTTTTCGGTAATAGCCAGCTAGACGGTTGGCGATGCTTCCTGTAGGATGCTCACGTGATGGGATGGTACTAACATACGCAGGCTTATTGATGACTAGCACAGCTTCATCCTCATACACAATATCCAACGGTAATTCTTCGGCAATCAAGCCTTCACTTGGCTGTTCTTTCGGAAAAATGACGGTTACTCGATCATGATTTTGCAAAACATACCTGACTGTCATTTCTGTATCATTGACCAAAATGGTGCCGCCCTGGTATTTTATATCCGTCAATGCTGAACGTGAAATCTGCTGCTTCTTTAAAAAATCCCGCAAGAGTACGCCTTCATTCTCTGCCGTCACTAGCCATTCTAATTGAAATGCTTTCATTCTAATTAACCTACTTTAAACCTAATATTTTCCCGAGCCGGAACCTATAAATCAGTAATAAAGGAATCGCGAACTCGTTTCCAAAATGGGAAAGGTCGGAAACGGGCAAAACGGACAACTTCATCCGCTGCTACCCGATATTGAATCGATTTCACACCTTTATGTAAAAGCTGTAAATGATCGATTGTAATTAAAAAGTCATTTTGATTATGCGGACGCAACATGCAAGTATGATGGTCCGGCAAAATCAAAGGTGAACCTACCGTTCGATAAACACGGTTATTGATCGATGCCATTTCGGATATTTGGATGGCCTTCAAAGATGGATGAATGATGGCACCGCCAAGCGCTTTATTATAAGCGGTACTGCCTGATGGAGTAGATACACATAATCCATCTCCCCGGAATGTTTCAATTAACTGCCCTTTAATTTCCACATCCATTACGAGCGTCCCCTCTATCCCTTTCACTGTCGCTTCATTGAGCGCCAAATAACGTGAAGGCTTAGCATCATGATTATAGCGAACAATAACCTCCAGGAGAGGATATTCCACTACTTGAAAGGGAGTTTTGGCAATGGCGATAACCAGCTTTTCAATTTCATCCGGCGTCCAATCTGCATAAAAACCAAGATGTCCCGTATGTACTCCGACAAAGGCGGTTTTATCCAAACGATATTTATATCGGTGAAACGCATATAACAGTGTTCCGTCTCCCCCTACCGATATAACAATGTCAGGCATTTCTTCATCTAATGTCAGCCCAAAGTCCTGCAAATATGACTTCATTCTCTGCATCAACATGTTGGATTTCTGGTCTCCCCTTGAAGTAATAGCAAATTTCATAATATCCTCCCCCATGAACTAATGTATATTCGTCATGTTATATTAGTTTGTTGTTTGCTTCATCTTTCTTTCTGGAGAAAACTCTTTGTGCTTCTTGAATTTCTAAAGCAATTTCAGACATTTCCTTATCTAAAGAATATGCCGCTTCAGCAGCTCTTTGCAAGCGTTCACGGATATCCTCTGGAAACTGCCCTTTATATTTATAATTTAATGAATGTTCTATCGTTGCCCAGAAGTTCATTGCTAACGTTCGAATTTGGATTTCTACAAGAATTTTTTTCTCTCCACGAATGGTTTGAACAGGATATTTAAGTACAACATGATAAGAACGATAGCCGCTCTTTTTTTCATTTGAAATGTAATCTCTTTCTTCAACAATTTCAAAATCATTACGATTCCTCAATAGTTGCACAACCACCTTGATGTCATCAACAAACTGACACATCATACGCAATCCTGCAATATCGTGCAATTGTTCGCCGATTTGATCAATTGGAATGCCATTTTGCTCAGCTTTATCCAAAATACTTGCAATCGGTTTAACACGCCCTGTTACAAACTCGATCGGAGAATGGACATTTTCGCGTTCAAATTGCGTTCTCATCCCTTTTAATTTCACCTTTAGCTCTTCAACAGCTTGTTTATACGGAGCTAAAAAATCATCCCAATTCATTTAAACAGCACCTACCTCGAACTTCTTACATATTCAAACTTAGTGTAATACCTAGTATTATTTACAAAAAACTTGTTCTACTTTCGAAACCATCTCATCACCATAATTGGCATTACCTTCAATGTTATGAATTAAGTACGTGAATTCTTCGACAAAATTTATCAATTGAATGGACGAACCCTCATTATCAAGATAAACCATTTGATTGTTTGCAACCCCTATAGCTAATTGAGGCCACAAAGTTTCATGTAATTGTACATACGTATATTCATTATTTTTTTCTACTATGTATAAGAAGGAAAACGCATCTGAATCCACTAACATTTGACCTTTCGGAATCACCCCTGTTAGGTCATCTACATCAGCAATCAAAGCCATTTGATTTTCTTCTACAATTACATCATTTATTGTTATTATATGTCGCACGAAAAAACCTCCCCCACAAATCCCCTTGTTCATAAATTGCACTTACAATGACGGATAATAGTTATGAAGATTTGCTTACCCCCAGTTACAACTGAATCGCATCTTCAAATTGGTCCCTTATTATACCTGAGTCTTATATTCACTTTACAAAAACAAAACAGGAAAGTTCCACTTTATTTTAACATATCCCTTAACGTATTCCTAAGGTTGAAGTAAGATTCATTATATAGTCTCGGAAAGGATGTTTTAAGATGAAACAGGAAATTGAAATTGAATTTAAAAATTTACTGACAAAGGATGAATTTGAACAATTAAAAAAGCATTTTTCAATAAAAAATGAGGATTTTAAGCATCAAGTTAATTATTATTTCGACACAAAAGAATATTCGTTAAAAAAACACGGTGCCGCTCTACGTATAAGAGAGAAAAACAAGCAATTTGTACTAACCTTAAAACAGCCGGCGGCAGAAGGATTGCTTGAATCACATGAATCATTAACAGAAGCGGCCGCACAATCCATGATTGCCAATGATGAAATCACGCCTGGCAGTATGACTGACTTGTTGCAAAAAGATTTTTCCATTTCTCCCTCAGAACTGACATGTTTTGGTTCTTTAGCCACAAGTCGGGCCGAAATAAAGTATATGGGTGGACTACTTGTCTTAGACCATAGTACATATTTAAATAAGGAGGATTTTGAAATTGAATATGAAGTGACTGACTTCCAAGAAGGAAAAATGACATTTGAAAATTTATTAAAACAACTGAACATCTCACTACGTCAAACCGATAATAAAATCAAAAGGTTTTATAACGAAAAATTCAAGAAGTAGAAATCAGAGGTGTATCAGTGAAAATACAAGATTTCAAAACGTTGATGGAACTACAGGCTATGCAAGGATTAACCAATGCTCCCACTTCATCACAAACAACGTCATCTTCGCTTTTTCAGGAGATGCTCACGAGCATTTTAAACGAATCTACGCTATTGGGAAGTGTCAGCAGCGCAGTCGAGGAATTAACTGAAAACGTCTCAACAAATATGCCTGATTTATCATTACGTTCAACACCACTTATCTCGTACAACCAAAGTAGCGACAGTTTATCCAATAACAATTATGAAGAGCTTATCAATGAAGCCGCACAGCGTTATAATGTTCCTGCAAAATTAATTTCGTCCGTTATTCAACACGAATCGAATTATGATGCAAATGCCATTAGTCAGGCAGGCGCTTCTGGACTCATGCAGCTTATGCCATCGACAGCTAAATGGCTTGGTGTACAAAATACTTTTAATCCGACAGAGAATATAATGGCAGGCACAAAATATTTACGACAAATGTTGGATAAGTACGCTAATAATATAACACTTGCTTTAGCTGCCTATAATGCGGGGCCTGGCAATGTGGATAAATATAACGGTGTTCCGCCATTTAAAGAAACGCAAAATTATGTACAAAAGGTTCACAACACCTTTTTATCTTGAACAAATGAGCAATGGGAATAACGAAAATATGCAAAGAAAAAGAAGGAAGATAGCCAAACACTCATGCTATCTTCCTTCTTTTTCTGTTTTCATGATGAATCGTTTCACAAAATTTTGCCAAGTATTGAGCAAGCTAGTTGTTTGTGAAATTTCTATTCCGTTGCTACAATATTCTTACATAAGTTGTAAAAGGAGAAAGAAAATGATACATCATACACCATTTGACGCCATCGGAGAAGAACGTCTGCACAAGCTAATTAAGATTTTTTATTCATATGTTCATCAACATCCTCTATTACAACCAATTTTTCCAGATGATTTAACTGAAACCATTCATAAACAAACTCAATTTCTAACCCAGTACCTCGGTGGTCCGCCGCTTTACACCGATGAACACGGACACCCTAGACTTCGTGCTCGACATCTCCCTTTTGAAATCACACCCGAGAGAGCTCAGGCATGGCTACAATGCATGGCCGCAGCGATGGACGATATTCAACTAGAGGGAGACATTCGTGAGTTCCTTTATCAAAGGCTTGCATTAACAGCCGAACATATGGTAAATACACCTGATCACGAGTAAACACCCTTGACTGAACATTCCAAATTTAACTATGTAAAAGACTGCCTGTTTACACGCACAAAATGTATCTTATATACTACAGACAGTCAAGAAAGGAGAATGAAGTTGAGTTCTCAAAATTCCGTTTTTAACTTTTATGATTGGCTTCATTCATACCATTGTTCAGTCTTAGGAAAAAAGCCAATCGAAATATACGTATTCACTGATCCATTATGCTATCAATGCTGGAAAATGGAACCGATTTTAAAAAGATTGCAAATGGAATATGGTGCAGTTGTAAGCATCAAACATATTCTAAGCGGTAAGTTAGAACCTGTCACAAAACAACCACAATTTCCTTCTACCAGGAACCTGGCTCATATCAGAAAGAAAACAGCCAGTCGCTCGGAGGTTACTTGTGATGGCAATGCCCCAATAGATGAAGCATTAACGTTACGCTATAACATTTCAATTGCCATTAAGGCAGCGGAACTACAAGGAAAGAAATACGGCAACCGATTTTTACGAAAATTACAAGAATTCCATTTCCTAAAGAATAAAAATATTTCCGAAAGGTCAGTATTATTGGAATGTGCACAAGCAGCTAATATTGATTGTCAAGAATTCCTTAACGATATCAACTCCCATTTAGCCGCTAAAGCCTTTCAATGCGATTTAAAAGTAACAGCCGAAATGGGGGTTCAAGAAACACCGTCTATCGTTTTTTTCAACGATAATATTGAAGATGAAGGCATTAGAGTATCAGGAATGTATTCATATGATGTATATTTGTCCATTTTATCTGAAATGATGCCATCCTTGCCTGAACCAGCAGAACTACCTGAGATTGAACATTTTGTTCGTTTTTTCAATGTAGTATCCACAAAAGAAATTGCTTTTACTTACGAAATGAAAGAAGATGCTGTTGAATTGATAATGAAGAAGCTCATGCTACGCAGAATTGTTCATCGTTTCATCACAGAAGAAGGAACGTTTTGGAAGTATATAGCCGATTAAAAACCGTTGCCAGAGGCGATGTCTCCATCAACGGTTTTATTCCACAATAAATTCACTGAATATTCCATCATACATACATCGACTCGCTCAAAATAGGTCCCCTGAAAACCGATTGCAACTCTAGAGAAATCAGGATGAGTTATCAAAAGTAGCCAATTTTATTTTTATCCCTCCAGATCATCTTTACTTATTGCAAAAATAGACATGAAAAAACCCTGCCGGGATAAGCAGGGTTTTTTCTATTCATACGAACAAAGGGGATGGGAGAAATTTTTCACGGTCAAACAAAGGGGTATATGTTTGCTTGTGATCAACTTCACACTCATAATATAACAGATTCTCTTTATACATTACAAGTGTTTGTTAAAAAGTTCACATTTCCGTCAAATTTCCAGTATAATATTTTACATATCATCATAGAATATATTGATACCATGTTATAAGGAGATCACTATGAAAAAAAGAACGATTGCATTCATTTCCCTACTCATTCTAGGGGCATTGTTTCTTCATATACTTGCGCTATTGAAGCTAGTCTCTCTCTATTTATCTGTTCCACTCTTATTCTTGTCACTTTTTCTATTTATATCCGTATTGAATTATAAAAAACGTTTTACTGGCTTATAATGTTTTTTTGAAATAACTTTTTTTCATTCGCTTATTTCCCTCGTAATTTTCATCTTGCAAAAATGACAACTTTCGATTACACACCCAATTAGGAAAAACGCAAGTGCCCGTTTAGTGCCTAGTATACAGATGTGTTGGAGCTAGACGATGATTATACTTCATTCAAAGTGATCCACAAGTCGACAATTTCACAATTTCCTGAACAAAAGAAAAACTCCATCAAAAACAAGATAGAGTTTTTCTTTTTGTTCACTTATTAATCGGTTCGCTCTCTCATAAAGCGAGTGCCAAACCTTCTTTCGCACAGCAAGATTATACTAATAAATTTTCCATTTCCGTTAATCGTTCTTCAAATACCTTTAATGCTTCTTTAATTGGTTCTGCTTGCGTCATATCAACACCTGCTTTTTTCAGCACTTCAATCGGATAGTCAGAGCTTCCTGATTTCAAGAATGCCAAATATCTCTCAACAGCCGGTTGCCCTTCTTCAAGAATGCCTTTACTTAAAGCCGTTGCAGCGGAGAATCCTGTTGCATATTGATAGACGTAGAAATTGTAATAAAAATGTGGAATTCGAGACCATTCACGTCCAATCTCTTTATCAATATACATTTCTTTCCCGAAATACTTCTCATTCAGCTTGTAATATTCTTCCGTTAATGATTCTGCTGTTAACGCTTCACCATTTTTCGCTTTCACATGAATAAGCTGTTCAAATTCAGCAAACATTGTTTGACGGAATACCGTTCCACGGAATCCTTCCAAATAATGATTAATGATGTACAAGCGTTGTTTTGGATCGGTTACAGTTTTCAGCAAGTAATCGGTCAGTAAGTTTTCGTTACACGTCGATGCTACTTCTGCCACGAAAATAGAATAATCTCCATAAGGATACGGTTGCGTATTCGTTGTATAGTACGTATGCATCGAATGACCAAATTCATGAGCCAACGTGTATAAATTGTTCACATCATCTTGCCAGTTCATTAAAATATATGGATTTGTTCCGTATGATCCTGAAGAATACGCACCGCTACGTTTCCCTTTATTCTCATGGACATCCACCCATCGATTCTCAAAGCCTTCTTTCAAAACAGACAAATACTCTTTACCTAGCGGAGCCAAACCATCCAATAAATACTGCTTCGCTTCTTCATATGTAACTTTCATTTTGACATCTTTCACTAACGGCGTATATAAATCATACATATGAAGCTCTTCCACACCTAATACTTTCTTTCTTAAATCGATATATCGGTGCAATAAAGGAAGATGTTCATTCACTGTACTAACTAAATTATCATAGACACTTTCCGGTATGTTATTATTGCTTAAAGCCGCTTGTCTTGCAGAGTCATAATGACGTATGTCCGCAATAAAATTTTGCTTCTTCACCACACCTGATAACGTACTTGAAAAAGTATTCAAAAACTTTCCGTATGTTTCATAAACCGCTTCAAACGCATCTTTTCGAACACGGCGATCTTCACTTTCCAAAAAACGTGAAAAACGACCATGTGTCACCTGTACTTCTTCCCCGTTCTCATCCTTAATATACGGGAATTCCAAGTCAGCATTATTCAGCATACCGAACGTATTACTTGAAGCATTGAAAACTTCAGAAGCCTTCGCAATCAATTCCTCCTCATGTGCGGAAAGAACATGTGGGCGCTGCAAATTAATTTCATCCAAAGAATGTTTGTATAATTGAAGCTGTTCATTTTCCTGTAAAAATGATTGCACTTTGCTTTCATCCATACTTAAGATTTCTGGAACAACATATGAAAAAGCACTTGCAGCCTGCGCATATAATGAACGAGCTCGATCATCCATACTTTGATAAAAAGAATTGGTTGTATCCTGATCGGCCCTCATATGCGAATACGTATACAATCTGCCTAGTCGTTCAAAAACCGCATCTTGATATTGTAAACCACTATATAATTGGTCTGCACTTTCACCTAGCTTCCCTTGAAAATCACCTGCTTTCGTCAAGGCTTCTTTAATACCGGCAAATTCCGTTTCCCATTCAGCGTCAGTCGGGAAAATGTCTTCCAATCTCCATGTATCCTCTACTTTGATTTCACTACGGGCTGGTAATGCTTTCGTTGTAGAATTTTGTGACATCTCTCTTCCTCCATCTCTGTCATTATTATTAAGATTCCTCTTAACCATCTCTTACTTCTAAATAAATGGAACATAATCCTGCCTATCTGTACTATCTTATTGTATGAATTATTTTATCCCTTTAACCATTCTAGTTCCATTTAATAAAACTCTCTCTTTTCTCTTTGCGTGGCCTTGTTCAACAACGTGCTATAAACGGAACTGACCTTCGCAAAAAAGACGCGTTCACATTGCGGATCGGCCGGGTTAAATAATTCAAACTTACGTTGTAGTACATACATATTATCTACCACACAATACAAGATGTCTAACTTTTCAAGCATGCATACATACTGCTCCATCGCCAAAAACGGATTAACACTCGACACAGAGGGAAGTAACCGTAGCACAATTTTCTTTTCCTTAAGACATCGAATAAGAGCCGCTCTCCATTCTTGCATGGTGATGGTATCTCCTGCCTTTTTAGGATGAATGACATACACATACAACCAAAACTGCCACAGTATCGCACTTGTTTCATACAAATGCATAAACGGAACCGGAAGACCAATTTCAAGTGGAAAGGCGGCAACAGACAAACCGTTTTCATATAGAGCTTTAACAAAAGGATCATCAAAGCTACTGAACTTCAAAACACCAATGCGCCATTTCTGTTTTTTCTTTATCCATTGTCGATGACAGAAAGGAACTATTTTCGATTCGGAAATCAATTGTTCAAAAGAAATCTGATATAGGGGATGAGTAGTTGTATGAGCAAAAGCGGAGCGTGAAGAAAAGGGAATAAGCTGATGCAAAATAGTAAATTGCTGTTGTGCTGGTGAATACGTGAGAATTTTCGGCAGCATTTCGCTACTTGAAGACGTATAAAATTGAAAAGCGGAAAGGCTATATTCATCATACCCTTTCTTCTTAAGATGATGACTATTCAATATCCAGATGGGTGTAACATGATGCCGCCTATATTGTAAGGTGCGTTGTTTAATTTCCTCCAGTGCAATGACCGAGCACTGAAACTCAATTGCATAGTATTGACCACTGACAAGGACAGACAAATCAGCTCTCTGTTTGAAACGCGGAAAATAGGTTTCCAATTGCACCTCATAGCCTTGTCGATCCAACCAATGATATAATTGTTCTTTCCCTAACAGATGCTCATATGATTCACCTTCTGATGCATAACCGCAAACACTTGAAGCCAAATGAGCAAAGTGGGGAATCTTTACCTGTCCAACCTTTAACAATACACGATGGTTGCAGCACGGACAATAAAACACCTCTTGTTTTAGTTGAAGAATTTCCTCCTTTGAGCTGGTATGAATAGAAATAAGCCTTCCGTCGCTCTTTTTAGCAACTAACAGAATAATAACCTCCTCGCTCTTTTTCTACTTTCATTTCGACAAAAAATGTTTTTTTCCTGCTAAGAAAACGCAGCCTTTAACCACAAAGCCATGTTTACTTCATTGCTGACAATACATATACTTTTTCAGCGCACAAAAAAGCAACTTCCCAAAGAAGTTGCTTACAGCATCGGAGACAATAATCGACATGTCGACTCCAATATGCGGTTGGTGATAGGCCTTTTATTGAACGTTTCAGCATAGAGGCGCTGTGATTGTTCAACATCGCCCAAGTAATCATTCACGAGCTTTTCCGTACTGCCTGTCCGATATAAAAAAGCATTCACTTCAAAATTTAAATGAAAACTTCTCATATCCATATTCGCCGTACCGATTGACGCTAATTCCCGATCAACGATAATTACTTTACTGTGCATAAATCCGCTTTTATATTGATAAATCTTAACCCCTGCTTCTAGCAAGTCAGGGAAATACGAGCGTGACGCATGCCAAACAATCCACTTATCCGGATTTTGCGGAATAATAAGTCGAACATCGATTCCACTGAGCGCCGCAACTTTGATTGCCTGAAAAATCTCATCATCCGGAATAAAGTAGGGTGATGCAATCCAAACCGATTCTTTTGCTGATGTAATCATACTAAAAAAAATATTTTTAATAACACTATATTCATTATCCGGTCCTCCGGCAATCATTTGAACACCACCATGCTTCGGGACAGATGAAAGGCTTGGAGATAAATATTCATCTGTCAAAAAACTATTATTCGTACTATAATACCAATCCTGCAAAAAGATTAATTGCAGCGAGCGTACTGCCTCTCCCTTGGCCATTAAATGCGTATCTCTCCAAAAGCCAAAGTTTTTATTTCTCCCTAAATATTCATCACCTATATTGAGTCCACCGACAAATCCGATATATCCATCAACAACAATAATCTTCCGATGATTTCGAAAATTAGCCTTACTATTCAAGATAGGGAACTGAACCGGACCGAATGGGACCATCTCTACCCCGCCTTGGCGCAAATCTCGCACATACTTCTTCGATAATTTCCAGGATCCAACGGCATCATATAAAAAACGAACCTTGACCCCATGTTGCGCACGTTCAATCAGTATATCTTTAATTTCATTACTAATTCGATCATCCCGAACAATATAATATTCCAGATGAATATGATGTTTAGCCTTCTTCAAAGCGCGAATAATATGAGAAAATGTCTCTTCACCATTGGTTAGCACCTTCGTTTCAGTCGCCAAAGAAATAGGGCTGTTCCCTAAGCGTTGAGCCAATGTAAACAACTTACGTTGGTGCTCCTTCATCATGTTCAGCCGTTCGTTACTTACAGTTCTCTCTCCCTCGATTTTCAAAAACGCTTGTTTATCCAAGAAATATTTCTCACGGTACATTCTTTCCTTACGGTAATTTTGTCCAAACAAAAAATAGAAAATAAAACCGAATAACGGGAAAGCACTAAACACCACTAACCATGTAAGCGTTTGCGTAGGGTGGCGATTCTCAAAAAATATAATAATAGCTAATACAACTGCAGAAAAAGAAATGAACACACTGAAAAAACGAACAATATTAATTTGATTGTTATCCTTTAAAAAGTACCATCCACAAAGTACGAGCCCCAAAAACAATAGGACTTTGACTATATTCTTCAATAGCGATCCCCCCATCCCAATACGAAGAATCATCTACTGCCATTATAACTCAAATCCGTTCCATCCATCTAATCACTCGATTGCACAGCACTTATAAAGCACAAAGAGCCGGCTTCTTAACAGAAACCGACATCCTTAATTATTGAAAATATTTTCTCACATTTTCCAAGACGTTTTCACTCATGATTTCTGTACCATATTCTTGAATACGATGGATTGTAACACCTGTTTCAACCCCGTACTCCAAGAAAATAGAGAGAATTTGGTCAATTAAATCTTCTTCGATTTCTTGATCGAACACCACATGTAAATAATAATTATTTTCAAACGAATACAAGGAGGATTGAAAACCTTCCAATGTATAAACCTTACTTAATGCTATAATATCCTCAAAGTCGTTGAACTTCATCGTAAACTCAAATACATCTGTATCGTATTGTCCACCTTCTTGTTCATCTGCTTCCGCTTTAAGATGGAAATGCTTATCGAGGAGAGATTCAATTTTCTCATCAACTGGGAGCTCTTTTAAACCTTGTTCACCGATTGCCAATTCTAGTTTTTGACCATCTTTGGATAATTGGGCTTTCGTTACCATGATTTCCAAACCTTTATCAAGAGCTTGAACTTGAATCCATAGAGGGCCATCAATAGAAAATTCCTCTTCATAATGAATTTCGTCCATCATTTCCCAGAAAAGTTCCTCACTTCGATCACGATTATACCAAATCTCATCTCGGTCAAAGCCTCTTTCTTCAATATCTAAATATGAAATATAGAACTTGACTGTATTTTCATTAATTCGTTCGATTTCCATTAATCTCCTCTCCCTTCTCTTGAGTAATATTATGAAGGGAATTACCCCCAAAAAATGAGTGTAGCCTTACTTTCATTTTACCCTATACTATTCTGTCATAATCATAATATATTTTTACTTTATTTTATGACAAAAAAGAAAAGAAGGAAAACAAAATGCCGTCTATTTATAAAAACAAACGTCTGCCTAAGGAATGACCTAATTTTACAAAATATACAAGGAATAATCAAGACTTGATGACGGAATCAACGGTCCCTTATTTCGTCCTTTCTATACATCATATACACATTCTGCTTCATATGTACATTCACTTGTAAAAAAACGTGTGAAGTATGTGAAGCGCTTTTCAAATTTCAACTTTCATATACAGGTCTAACCCTAAAAAAAAATACACCTAGCAAGGGTGTATTCAATCTATTAGTTAACCATCCGCTGCGCTTCACGCAGGTGATACGTACGCACTTTACGAGGTAAGAAACGACGAATTTCATCTTCGTTATATCCCACTTGTAATCGTTTCTCATCAAGAATAATCGGTCTTCTTAACAAGCCAGGATTTTCTTTGATTAAACGATACAATCTTTGTAAAGGTAAACTTTCGAGATTAACATTTAGTTTTTGGAAAGTTTTCGAACGAGTAGAGATAATCTCATCTGTACCATCCTCCGTCATTCGCAAAATTTCCTTAATTTCTTCTATTGAAAGCGATTCCGAAAAAATGTTTCTTTCGACGTACGGTATGTTATGTTCTTCAAGCCACGCTTTTGCTTTTCGACAAGATGTGCAGCTTGGTGATGTATATAAAGTTACCATAATTACTGACACTCCTTCTTTATAGAATATTGAATCTATAATTCAGAAATTTTTACCATTTATTCCCTAGATTGAAATAACTTTAAATAAGTAATCTCTTTAGTTAATTATACATCATAATTTCACAAAGTGAACATCTTTTTTTAAAAATATAAAAATATCGAAAAAGCTTGTAAAATCAACACTTTAGCTAAATTTCAATTCCCATTCCCCCCTCGAATCATCTAAGCATCCCCCTTCAAAGAAAAGAAATCCATCATCTTTATTCTCATTTATCACATTTTATTCATATATTAATATAACTTTTTTCATATAATTCTTTTTTACTTCATTATCATATACCCGCTTATGAATGAGATAAAACAGAATATTCTCTATATTAAGCAGAAAAAATAACTGTAAAGTTCATAAAACCACAATAAATAAACCAATAAACACCTTATTTTACATATTACGTTTTATACTCTAACTCTCCATTAATGAGACTATTTACCTATTCGTTATTCTAAAAAAGTAATTTCGATTTTTTTCGACAAAATATACAGTCGTCATAGTTATATTTAATTCTATATACAGGATGCATAAAAAAGGGGATTTGCATTAAAATGGTAATAAAAGAAGGGGAAGGGAGGATGACGATGATTCCGTATTTTATCGATTTAGTCATTGTTGCCGCACTCATCATTAGTATCACTGCCTTGAATGGAGTACTATCAAATACCATCGGCGAAAAACTATTCGGTGGTAAACAACGAAATATATTTAAAGACGCTACAGAGAAAACCCAGCAAGGATGGAAATCCGTTGGAGGAAACAATCAATAAAAGAAACTGCTCATAATAACGAACTTATAAAGAAATGTCGTATAACAAAGCTGAATATCAACGAATCAATTAAGATCACACAATCTTTTTATACCCCCTCCCTTTTATAAAGGCTTTGCTTATTAACTTTAAGCTAAATGAGGGTAAATACTCCTGCGAGACAACAGAACAAGTAACCCCCCGTAGGAGCGTGTAACAAAGAGACTTGCGGACTGACTACAGAAAGCGCAATCCGCAAATATCCATAGTAAGGTATAACAAAGTCGTTATAACAAAAGAACCTCACACACAATAGTTTAACGAGAAACTAAAGAGTATGAGGTTCTTCTTTTTTATATCATTCAGTTTTTCTTTAAATCTGCTTGATATTGCTTGAATTCTTTTTCTGAGCAATAAACGAAATGACCAGGTCTCACTTCGCGCATTTTCAATTCTTCACCTTCTGCATATTGATGAACAGATGGGTTGTACGCCACTCGTTGACGAGTACGTTCACTGATTGGATCTGGTTGCGGGATTGCAGACAGAAGTGATTTGGTATATGGATGAAGTGGATTTTCATACAATTCTTCACTTGGTGCAATTTCTACTAATTTACCGAAATACATAACACCGATACGGTCACTAATATATTTAACCATTGATAAATCATGGGCAATAAATAAATAAGTTAAGCCTTTTTCTTCTTGCAGTTGTTTCATCAAGTTCACGACCTGTGCTTGAATGGAAACGTCCAATGCCGAAATCGGTTCATCGGCAATAATGAAATCCGGTTGAACGGCCAATGCACGCGCAATGCCGATACGTTGACGCTGACCGCCTGAGAATTCATGCGGATAACGATTCGCATGTTCTTTATTTAAGCCTACCGTTTCCAACAGATGATACACTTGTTGCATGCGATCTTCTTTACTTTTCGCCAATCCGTGAATATCGATACCTTCTGCAATAATATCACTTACCTTCATACGAGGGTTCAACGACGCATAAGGATCTTGGAAAATCATTTGAATTTTACGATTAAATTCTTTCATTTCCGCTTTTGATTTTTTTCCATGAACATTTTTGCCACGGAATAAAACTTCTCCATCAGTCGCTTCATATAAACGAATAATTGTTCTTCCTGTCGTTGATTTACCACAACCTGATTCTCCTACCAAACCTAATGTTTCTCCTTCATAGATGAAGAATGACACATCATCAATCGCTTTTACTTCATTCGATTTTCCTTGATTGAAGTATTGCTTCAAATGATTGACTTCCAGTAAAACCTTTTTCTCTTTTTGAGCCATCTTATTTTCCTCCTTTCATCGCAAGATATTGTTCTTGTCTTTTCAATACTGCTTCTGGAGGTGTTACCTTCGGTGCATCCGGATGAAGCAACCATGTTGCCGCATAATGTGTGTCAGATATTTTGAACATCGGAGGCTGCTGTTCCAAATCAATTTGCATCGCATATTTATTACGAGCCGCGAATGCATCTCCTACTGGAGGATTCAACAAATTCGGCGGAGTACCTGGAATAACATATAGCTCTTTTCCTCTTGAGTCCAAATCAGGCATCGAGCTGATCAATCCCCACGTATAAGGATGTTTAGGGTTGTAGAAAATTTCATCAACCGTTCCGATTTCTACGATTTTCCCACCATACATGACCGCAACACGATCCGCAACGTTCGCTACGACACCCAGATCATGCGTGATGAAGATAATACTTGTATCAATTTTCTTCTGCAGCGATTTCATCAATTCAAGAATTTGCGCTTGAATTGTTACATCAAGAGCCGTTGTAGGTTCATCTGCAATCAACACTTTCGGATTACATGCCAAGGCAATCGCAATAACAACACGTTGTCTCATACCACCTGAGAATTGGTGAGGATACTGCTCAAATCGGGCTGCCGGATTCGGAATTCCGACCAGATTCAACAGTTCAATCGCTTTCGCTTTCGCCTCTTTTTTACTAATTTTATGGTGCTTGATAATCGGCTCCATAATTTGTTTGCCGACTTTCATCGTTGGGTTCAATGATGTCATCGGATCTTGGAAAATCATCGAAATATCTTTCCCACGAACCTTTTGCATATCTTTTTCTTTTAACTTTGTAAGATCTTTTCCATCAAAAAGAATTTCACCGCTTTTGATTTCTGAATTACCTGGAGGAAGCAAGCGCATAATGGATTTGGTCGTTACCGATTTCCCGGAACCCGACTCTCCTACGATTGCCAACGTTTCTCCTTTAAACAAGTCGAAATTGACGCCACGAATAGCTTGTACTTCTCCACTAAATGTGTGAAACGAAATATTCAGATCTTTCACTTCTAATATTTTTTCCATTGCCATTCACCTACCTTAATCACGCATTTTCGGATCTAGCGCATCACGTAAACCATCTGCAACCATGTTAAAGCAAATCATAATCGCACTGATTGTAATTGCCGGGAAAATCAACATATGCGGATATGTTAATAATGATTTAAATCCTTCATCAATTAATGTACCTAATGAAGCAGCCGGCGCCTGTAATCCAAGACCGATAAAGCTTAAGAACGCTTCGAAGAAAATAGCACTCGGAATTGTAAACATCGTATTAATGATGATAACACCCGCTAAATTTGGCACAAGATGTTTAAAAATGATTTTTGCGTGTGAGCTACCCAATGTACGAGCGGCCAACACATACTCTTGTTCTTTCAGTTTCATAACCTGTGCACGAACAACACGCGCCATACTTACCCATCCGGTAATCGATAGTGCTATTACAATGGACAGAATACCTGGTTCCAGTACAAGAATCATCAATACTACGACAACCAAGTTCGGTATACCCATCAAGATTTCCGTAATCCTTTGCATCACATTATCTAGTCGACCGCCAAAATAACCGGAAATCGCTCCATACGCGACCCCGATGACCATATCAACCACCGCTGCTATTAAAGCAATATACAAGGAAATTTGTGTTCCTTTCCATAAGCGAGTGAAAATGTCGCGACCTAGCGAATCCGTACCGAACCAATAATATTCATCGACACCTTTCTTCTCATACATATCGATTTCCACACCTGCTTTATTGGTCATCGTACCGTCAAAGGGCAACCAACTTACATTTTCCAACACCGGAATTTTCGCTGGTAAATTAGCATGCTTTACATTTTGGACGTTCGCTTCACGCCCACTGATTAGCGGTCCTGCAAAAGCCATGATAATAATCAAAGCCAAAATGACCAATGAAATGATGGCTGCTTTATTTTTTTTGACACGCATCCAAGAGTCTTGCCAAAAATTCAAACTTGGTTTACTGATTTCTTCACTTTTAGCAGCATCGATAATGGCAGGTTGAAACTTCTCTTGAGCTATACTTTGTTCATGATTCGCCATTATTTCTTCCCTCCTGCCAAACGTATTCTCGGATCAATTAATCCGTATAAAATATCTACTATTAAAATGACTACCACAAATAATGCAGCGAATAAAATCGTTGTTCCCATAATAACCGGGTAATCATTCGTTTGGATAGACGTAACAAACTGCATACCGATACCAGGAACTGAGAAGATTTTCTCGATTACAAGTGAACCTGTCATTAGCGATACCATTAACGGCCCCAATACAGTTACTACAGGAATCAAGGCATTTCGCAGCGCATGCTTAACAGCTACTTCAAATCCGCTCGCGCCTTTCGCTTTTGCTAATGTAATATAATCAGAGCTTAACACTTCTATCATTTCTGTTCTCATAAAACGAGCAGCAATCGAAATCGGGAAAATCGATAACGCCAACGTTGGCATAATGGAATATTCCCACCCTCGCCAGAAAGCAACCGGGAGCCAACCTAATTTAACTCCGACCCAATATTGCAGTAGACCGGCAAAAACGAAACTTGGGATGGATTTACCTAATATCGCTATAAAAGTAGCCCCATGATCGATCCATGTATTTTGCTTTAATGCAGAAATCAATCCTAACGCAATTCCGACAATTGTACCCAAAACCATCGCTTGAAAACCTAGCTGTGCAGATGGTCCAATCAGATCACCAATAATATCAGTAACCGGTGTATTGTCGTATTGGAAGGACGTACCTAAATCACCTTGCAGAATATTCCCTAAATATTTCACATATTGAACAGGTACTGGTTCGTCCAACCCATACTTTTCATACATAATTTGCAATTGTGTTTCCGATAACTTTTCTGCATTTTTAAATGGCGTACCGGGAATGATTTTCATGAGGAAGAATGTAAAAGAAGCGATTAGCCATAATGTGATTAACATGTAAAAAATACGTTTAGCTATATACTTACCCAAAACCTGCACCTCCTAATTTTAATTTTCAAACTACAAAATTCGACAAAACTTCAATAGGTAAAAAGAGAGTATATAAGGTTATATACTCTCTTTTAGATTCGTTACATATGCATGTTACGTACCTGTAAAAGATTATTCTGTAATTTTAATGTATTGATAACTGTAGTCAGCTCCAACAGCGTGATGAGTGAAACCTTCAACTTTTGTATCCACTAAGATATTAACTGAACGTTGATACATTGGAGCAAGCGCTGCATCATCTTCTAATACAATTTTCTCAGCTTGTTGAAGTAATGACCATTTCTCAGCTGTATCTGTTGTATTTTCCGCTTTCGTAACTAACTCGTCATACTGAGCGTTAGAATAGCTCATGTTGTTGTTTGTGCCATCCGTTACCCAAAGGTCAGAGAATGAGATAGGATCTAAGTAGTCAGGGCTCCAACCAGCATCCATGATGTCATAGTTTTGTGCAGTTTGACGGTCTAAACGGATTGCGAAAGGAACACTTTCCACTTTTACAGTTAAACCTTCAAGATTTGTTTCCCATTGGTTTTGAACATACTGATCAACTTTCTTAGCAGTATCTGTATCTCCACCTAAAATTGACAATGTCACTTCAGTTAAACCTAATTCTTCTAAACCTTTAGCCCAATATTCTTTAGCAGCTTCAACATCGTATGTTAATAAGTCACCATTAGCATCACGGAAATCATTTCCGTCTTCATCTTTAACGAAATCAGCAGGGACTGCATAGTTAGCAGCAACTGAACCATCTGCTAAAACGTCTTCAACTAAATCATCTTTATTGAATGAAGTAGCAAGAGCACGACGAATATTTTCGTTTGCTAATACTTCATTTTCTTCGTTGAATTTCAACCAGAAAATACTTGGTTCCAAATAGTTAACTAATCGCTCATCACCTTCATATTGACCAACAACATCAGATGATAATTTACTTGTAATATCTACTTCTCCTGCTTCAAATGCATTAATAGCAGCTTGTGCATCTTTTGTTACGTTGAATGTAACTTTAGTTAAGCTTACATTATCAGCGTCATGATATTTTTCGTTCTTTTCCATAACCCATTCAGAGTCAGTAGAACCTGTCCAATCAGTTAACACGAAAGGACCATTGTAAAGAATTGTATCAGCAGAAGTAGCATATTTGTCTCCTTGTGCTTCAACGAATTCTTGGTTTTGCGGGTAGAATGTGCCGAATGCCATTAGACCTTTAAAGAAGTCCACTGTCATTGGTTTTACTGTTTTAACAACTAATGTTGTTTCATCAACAGCTTCAGCACCTAGAGTAGTTACATCATAATCTTGACCAGCTGCAGCAGCTTCTGTAATTTCTTGAGCACCTGCAATTTTACCATCCATCATATATGAACCATATGTAGACGCATTCGCTGGGTCAATTGCACGTTGCCATGCATAAACAAAGTCAGCAGCCGTTAATGCTGTACCATCTGACCATGTAAGACCTTCTTTTAATTTAACTGTAAATTCAGTTCCTTCTTCGTTCACTTCTGGCTCGCCCTCAGCAACACCAGGAACTAGATTGTTGTCTTGATCTTGACGATATAACCCTTCATTTACGTTGTTTAACATTGTAAATGAAACAGCGTCTTCCGCCATGATGCTATCCATTGATGGAATTTCAGCAGATTCTAATACACGTAACTCTTGTGCTACATCTGAAGAATCTGAACCGCCATCTGAATTATCATTGCTGCCGCAAGCAGTAACAATCATGCTCAACACTAATAATAGTGTCAAAGTCAAAGAAAATTTAGACTTTTTCAAATTCGTACACTCCTTCTTGTTTTTAATGTTTCACACTATAAAAATTATTATACAATTATTTAACTATTTGTAAATTAACTTTTTTAAGAAAGTTTTTGGTAATAGCAATTTTTTTGTATTTTTTATTCATCTAGCACTTTAACTCTTCATTACTTTACTGCTTGAAAGCGCTATCTAAGTAAAAAATACTGATAATTCAGTCTTTATCCTCTTTCTTTATGAGTAACTTTTTTCCAAAATTACAAACCAACAAAATATTACTTTAGTATACTAATTCGCCGAAATTCATTAGTGTTTTATTTATATCCAAAAAATAACTTTTATATTTTTATGTTTACCTCATGCCAGAAATTTTTTTCTTTCGCAACGTCTTTTGCTATACTATTATCAGAAAAGCGCATACGCCCCATTAAACGCCGTATGGACTGAGGCTTCCAAGATAAGAGCCTTATCAAAGATAAAAGGACACGGCAGGTCCTAGTTGTTGCTCCTTACGATTCGACCGAGATAACGTAGGTCTGATGACGGCATCCCAAAGTTGATTAATTGTCAGAAGGCCATGAACACACTAGACGCCGGGGTGTTGGAGCCAGACAGTCATCCAAGTATCCATTTGCATACTGTCTTACTCTAAAACTGAAGAAAAAGAGGTTCGACACACCATGCTTAACACCATCAAAAAATACCCGGTTTCATTCCTTGTCGGGACTACCATTCTGCTGACATTTGTTCTTTCATTTACAATTTATAAACAAGTGTCCTTATTACATTTCATTAATATTAGCTTTTACTTTTCAAGTAGTTACATTTTTCTTGGCTTATTGCTGTTCGTCACAAATAAAGGTTTTTTTGACGGCATTTCCTATAGTTTCCGAAAAATGTTCAAGAGTAACCATCCGGAAGAAGATAAAAATGATATCGTCCCATTATCAGAGCTGATTTCCCTTTCCCATTCAAAGTTTTTAACTTGCGGTATACTTGTCCTTTCTATTATGCTGATTTGTTTATGGTTTTATTATTAATATCCTTGAATTAGGATGAATGGATATGAAATAATGTAGTAATAGTTTGGCAATCATTACAAGGAGTGACATTATGAAAACGATTTTCTCAGGCATCCAACCTTCCGGCACTTTAACGCTCGGAAACTACATTGGTGCTTTAAAACAATTCGTCGAAGTACAAAACGAATACAACTGCTATTTTTGCATTGTTGACCAACATGCAATTACTGTTCCACAAGATCGCTTAGAATTAAGAAAAAACATTAAAAGCTTAGCTGCTTTATATATCGCAGCCGGAATCGATCCGGAAAAGGCTACTATTTTCATTCAATCAGAAGTTCCTGCACACGCGCAGGCAGGATGGATGATGCAATGTATTTCTTATATCGGCGAACTAGAGAGAATGACACAATTCAAAGATAAATCAGCTGGGAAAGAAGCCGTTTCAGCCGGTTTACTAACATACCCACCATTAATGGTTGCTGATATCCTTCTATATAACACAGACATCGTTCCTGTAGGGGATGACCAAAAGCAACATTTGGAATTAACACGCGACCTGGCAGAGCGTTTTAACAAGAAATACAATGATATTTTCAAAATTCCTGAAGTGCGCATTCCAAAAGTTGGCGCTCGCATCATGAGTCTACAAGACCCAACTAAGAAAATGAGTAAATCGGATGCGAATTCGAAAGCCTTTATCTCTTTACTGGATGACCCGAAAGTAATCGCCAAGAAAATTAAAAGTGCGGTGACGGATTCGGAAGGCATTGTCAAATATGATGTTGAAAATAAACCTGGCATCTCCAACCTTCTTTCTATTTACTCTATTCTTGGAGGATTACCGATTGAAGAAATCGAACAGAAGTATGAAGGCAAAGGCTATGGTGATTTCAAATCAGATTTAGCTGACGTTGTCGTGAATGCCTTAAAACCACTTCAAGACCGCTACTACGAATTAATCGATTCACAAGAATTAGATGATATTTTAGATCAAGGGGCCGAAAAAGCAAACTTCACAGCGAATAAAATGTTAAAGAAAATGGAAAACGCTATGGGATTAGGGCGTAAAAAACGATAAATCAAAAAAAGCAGCTGCCTTATTGAGCAGCTGCTTTTTTTTTACTTATAAAAATGACGGTCTTTCTCCCACTTCAATTTCCCATAGTTTTTCAAAGAAAGGTTGTCCCCTAATAATGCGTTCGCATAACAACTCATGCTTGTTTGTCCAACCATTCCTCGTTTCATCATACAATTCACTCCATGCATGTTCGAAATCTAATTGTTGAATGTAACTATACTTATCTGGAGACCACTCTGTATACCAATACCGAATTTCAGCTGTATTTTGTGAATTATGTAACTGATCTAATGCCATAAATAATAATTGCTTTAGTTGACGCTCCTTACGCGTTAATCCTTGCATCGTTTCCGGTTCTGGCGACAAAATATGGTATCCCTTTTTCCCCTCTTGTTCATAGAGAGGACAATACTGTTTAATGGCTTCATCCTTGATCATGTCATACACCAATGTTTCTTGTCTTGGAATCAGTCTGCTTTTTCGAATCGGGATTTGATAGCCCATCGTATCTATAGCCATAATTCCCTTCCCATCTGTCATCACAAAGCAATATTCCAATTGAATACGTTCATGATTTTTCCGGCAATAACCTTTTTGAAAGACATCATGTAATAAATCTTGAGGCAAATCACTTAAATTGTTCTCAATGTAATGAAAAAGTTCTGAAGAAATCTTGAGTAAAGGTACTTGATCGAGTAACTCAATACCATCTTCTTTTCTCCATTCATGAAAATGGCAGACGTTGTAACCATTTTCTTCACCTTCAAACCAATTAACCCAAACATCGTGGATGAATAGCATGTTTTACCCCTCACTTACTAAAACTATTTGTCCATAAGTATAGGCAGGAATCAATGAAAATATTCGTCTAACACTCAGAAAAATCCTTGAACAGTCTTTCCATCCTTCGATTGATATCTCTTAGATTCATTCTTCCTCAAGATCATTACATGACTAGCTTTCATTTTTCTCCATCATGCTCATAGTCACAGACCGCCTCAGCAGATAATTCAAAGGAAGAACTAATATCAAACGCATGCTTCTGCATATATTGTTCGACTAAGAAAAAACCCATACTATAACCAATCATAGAAGGATAACCCCCTTTTCCATACAGCAATACCTCATGCCTTTTTTCTTTTCTAGTCAACCCAAGATTCTCTTTGAATGTCTCTTTCCAAAATTGCTTTAAAAAAGAGTGGGAATATCGCTTAATCCAAGGAGCCACATAACGCCTATCTAATAATTGTTCGACCGTATATTCCGCTAATCCTTCTAAAATAATTGATTCAGCAAGCGTATACTCCTCTAGATTTTTATTTTGCTTATTGAAACGGCAAACATGGTGGTACTCATGAATAAATAGCGCTTCTAAATGATTTGTAGAGAGTTTAGGAGATACAAAGAGAAATAATTTGTCGTTAAATGCTAAACCCGATTTATTATGTCCGTTCCGAAACAATGTTTGGCCTTTGTGAGGAAGAATGAAGACAGGAATATCGGGGCCTTCCCATTGCTTTTGGTACTTAGAAAATAACCGTTCTACTTGATTCCACACCTGTTCTTCCTGCAGTTGCTCAAAATCCACTTCCGCTTTCTTACTATTTCGATACATACCGAATTGCTGTAAATAGCTCAATAACTGTTGCTTCGAAATAGCCGGAAAATAACGCGTAAGCTTATTACATAGTTGGAGCGGATCATTTACATATTTCCTTAACCATTCTTTGGTATTTTCAACAGCCATATTCACACCTACTTTAGTAGCGATGTTCCATCATATGCAGGTAACATAATTACTTGATTACCCTGCTACAAAATAGGCACTTGCGCTAGATATCTCTTACACTTCATTCGAACTGATCCTTTAATGAAAGGCTCTATTATACCTTGTCGCAAAAATGACTGTACTTTTACTGTTTCATTGAAATAGGACTAAACAGGGAAACAATATCAGTTAGAGCGGGCAGGGGCAAGATTCTCGCGGAAGCAGCGGGACAAGTGAGATCCACTGGAGTAAAAATCAATCTGTATACACTGCTAGTTTATGAAAATAGCCAAAAATAAAAGCGCAGGATAACATATTGCTTCCTGCGCTGCTGTGTAATGTATATTCATTTTGAACATGACTGAAAGATTGTTTTTTCTATTCCTGCTGATATTTTTTGAACACAATTGTAGCGTTATGCCCTCCGAAGCCTAAAGAATTACTTAAAGCTGCCTTAATTTCACGCTTTCTTGCTTCATTTGGCACATAATCCAAATCACATTCTGGGTCCGGTGTTTGAAGATTGATGGTTGGCGGCAAAATTCCTTCCTTAATTGCTAAAACGGTGAAAATGGCCTCTACACCACCAGCTGCCCCCAACAAATGACCTGTCATTGATTTTGTCGAGCTGACAGCCAATTCATATGCATGTTTGCCGAATACTGTTTTAATGGCACTCGTTTCATATTTATCATTATAAGGTGTACTTGTTCCGTGAGCGTTAATGTAATCAATTTCTTCCGGCTGCAACCCACTATCATTGATTGCCATTTGCATCGCACGTGCACCCCCTTCTCCATCTGGAGCTGGTGCCGTGATATGATACGCATCCCCAGTCGAACCATAACCAACGATTTCCGCATAAATAGTTGCCCCTCTGCTCAAGGCATGCTCTAACTCTTCCAGAACGACTACACCCGCTCCTTCTCCAATGACAAATCCATCTCGATTAGCATCAAACGGTCTACTTGCTGTTTCAGGATCCGAATTTGTCGTCAAGGCTGTATTGGCACAAAATCCAGCTACAGACATTTTGGTAATCGGCGCTTCTGCTCCGCCGGTAATCATCGCATCCGCATCCCCCCGCTGAATGACCTTAAACGCGTCGCCGATAGAATTAGTACCTGTTGCACAGGCTGTTACTGTACACGAGTTGACTCCCTTTGCCCCTAAATAAATGGAAACTTGACCTGTTGCCATATCCGGTATCATCATCGGTACAAAGAATGGGCTGACCCGACGATAACCTCTCTCTAAAAACGTTTCAAACTGTGCCTCAAAAGTTTCCATACCTCCTATGCCTGAACCAATCCACACCCCGATTCGTTCGGCATTCTCCTCATCAATCTGTAAGTTTGCATCTGCAACAGCCATCTTTGCAGCCGCAATAGCATAATGCGTAAAGCGGTCCATTTTTCTGGCTTCTTTTCGATCGACGTATTCCCCAATGGAAAAATCTTTCACTTCCGCTGCTACCTTGGCTGGATATTCATCGCTATTTAAGCGCGTTAATGGGCCTATACCTGATTGGCCTTGAATGACTTTTTCCCAAGTTGCATTTGCATCGTTCCCAAGCGGCGTAACTGCACCAATTCCTGTTACTACTACACGGCGTTTCATTTTTTCATCTCCTCAATCATTAACTTTTTATTATAAATGCTATCACGATACGCTCTTTACTTTCCCCAACGCAGTGCAATTGCCCCCCACGTCAATCCTCCACCAAAACCGACCATTACAATCAGATCATTATCTTTAATTTTTCCCGCTTCTAATTCTTCGATTAGCGCAAGAGGTATAGAAGACGAAGATGTATTTCCATATTTATGAATGGTTTTGGACATTTTTTCTTCCGGCAATTCTAATCTCAACCTTGCTGCTTCCATGATACGTATGTTCGCTTGATGCGGAATGAGAAAATCGACATCCTCTTTTTGTAATCCAGCCTTGTCTAAAACACTGATACATGATTCGCCCATTTGTCGAACAGCAAATTTGAATACTTCCCTGCCATTCATGACAATCTTGTCATCTTGGTATAAATGTTTACCTCCTGTACCATCCGCTCCTAAGTCAAAGGACAAGATACCTTTGCCATCAGCCACCGGTCCAAGCACGACCGCTCCAGCTCCATCACCGAATAACACCGCTGTATTTCGATCATTCCAATCGGTGATTTTTGTTAGCTTTTCTACCCCCACTACCAAAACATACTTATAAGCCCTATTCACAATAAATTGCTGTGCTGTCACCATACCATACATAAAACCAGCACAAGCCGCACTAATGTCCATAGCAGCGGCTTTCTTGGCACCCAGTTGCTCTTGAATCATGCAAGCAACTGATGGAAACGGACGGTCTGGTGTAACCGTAGCCACTAAAATCAAATCAATATCCTCTGCCTTCATATTACCATTTTTTAGTGCCTCTTTGGCAGCCAAAAATGCCATATGAGAGGTATCCACTTCATCAGAAGCAAATCTTCTTTCTTCAATTCCTGTCCGTGTTTTAATCCACTCATCTGAGGTATCTAGTACTTGCTCAAAATCTTTATTTGTCTGAATTTTCTCCGGTAAATATCTTCCCACACCAAGAATGCCAGCATTCATCATGAACAACCCCTTTTATTTTTACATGAATTGACTATATAACTTAATATTATTAGTATATATTATGACTTGGTACTAATTTTATAGAACCCTACCCGGAATTGCAAGCTAAAAAATTATATAATTCAGTTTAATCTACAACCGATTCAGCCCAAAGACCACTTGTCTGAATAATGGATTTCACTTCAACTACCGGAGAAAAAGAAAGAAACATAAAAAAGAGGTACTTTTAGTTTAAGACACCTCTTTTTTATGTTTCTTATAATTTTCCTTTTCTCTACTTAGCCTCTCTCTTACCTAATTCATAAGCTTCTTGCATCATCTTCAGAAATAAATCCGACAGAACTGGAACCATACTCCATGAAACATCAATACCAAGTGACTTCAATTTTTCCTGTCCTTCAGGAAAATGTTTTAAGGCAATTTTCATGAATTCTTTTTCCAGATTACGCGGCATTCTTTTTCCTCCCTCTTTATGACGGCAGCTTTCCTGTCTTCTTATATTTGTCTACGGCACGTCTGATTTGATTTTGAAATTCTTTCGGGACAAGTGGGCTGAATTCCCCTAAAGTGATTGCCCCTTCCTGAAAGTCAAAAGAAATCTTGCCACTTTGCAATTCCCCTCGATCAAATTGTTCGGCTGCCGCAACATATAATTGATCAACATGCTGCACGGTACTTGTCAATACCGTGTTCTCACCTTGGACCAACTGATCAGAAACATACCCGATAACATATAATCCAGAGGCTTTAACCGCTTGAATAACAGGTACATTAAACCCATTGCCAGCCGGATAAAAGACATCCACCCCTTGTTCAACCAATTGTTCCGTATACTGCAAAGCTATTTCTTCATCATTCCAATCCTCTACATATTTCACTTGCACAACTACGTTTGGATTTTGATACTTGGCACCATCAATAAATCCTTCTATTTCCGGTTGCCACTCATAGGCAGCAATAATTCCGAGAATTTCGCTTTTACTCATTTCTGCTGCGACCATTCCTCCAAAATACCCCATTGCGTATCCGTTGAAGCTAAGACTCGTTGTATTCTTATTTAAAGCCTCTCCATTCAAACTAATAAATTGTATATCCGGGTATTTTGGTGATAATTCATTAAAAATAGCCGAGTATTCATTTCCGTTACCAATAATGACATTTACCCCTAAGCTTTCTAATTCCTCTATAGCATTCTCAACTAACTCATCTGAATTGATGTACTCTCTATAATAAATATTGATATCGTATTTTGATCCTATTTCCAGTAAGCCCTTGTACCCCCTTGTTCCCCATACTTGGTCACTGACACTCTCTGAAACTAGCAATCCTACATTTTTTAAATTTCCAGTTTGATTAGTACGAAAAACAGCCAATAAAATCAAACCAATTAATATAAGAATTGTTACCTGTTTAATGCTAACTTTCATGAACAAACTAACCTCTCTCTTCGATGAACCGTTTCAACTCATTTTTCCTTCCATTGATCAAGAAAAACTAGTTTTTCGTTATGAGCTTGAAGTACTTGAATACCTTCTTTTAAATTGATTGTAGCTTCAATAATCATCACTTGCGCTTCTTCAGTCTCTTCCATTTCAATGGTTCTATTCTCTATTTTGCAAAAAAATGATGCACATTGTTCCTGCCAATCCCTCTGCATTTCTCCCTGAATAATCAAGCATTTATCTGTAAGTTGCAGCAAATCATTCCATTTTCCTAAAAAATCCTCTATAAAGATAGCTCTGGACAAATCCAAAGCGATTCCTTTCTCTTGAGCTAACAGCCTTTGTAATTCGGCGTTTTTATCAAGCCACGGACCATATAAATAAGATACATAAATCCATTGCACTGATTCCCATTCACCTACATGCTCCTTCCATTGATCCAGCTCCTTTTGTATATCATCTGAACACGTCAATGGCAAGAAAAACAGAACACGCTGATTTTTTACATAATCAAAAAACTGTTTCAATTCTTCCTTTTCCTCAATTAATCGATTGACTGTATCATATAAATTTATACAAACAAGGCTTTGCTCTTCTAAAGGAATATCTTCTATTGTCTTCACCTCTACATAATTGGCATTTCGCCCAAATAAATATTCTCTTTCTTCCTCCGTCTCATGCCTAGCCTCCATCCACTTTAAACCAATAACATCTTCACCTTGATTTAAAAGATAATGACAAATGTGAAAACCCAAAAATTCATTATTGCCTAACACAATCGTTGGTGACATTGCATAACCTCCAACCACACACTTTTTAATTAATATATGCAGTCGGATTGTTTAAAGGACATTTTCATGCTTTTTCATAAATTTAATCGCTTCCGTTGCCGTTTTATATCGCTTCTCCGGTAAAAGGTAAATGATTTCAAGGTCCTGCTTATACGTTTCTTCTAATTGCTTATACAAATCAAATTGTTCCTTTGAGTCATTACCTAATACATGAATAATCTTAGTTGGAACGGATAAATGAATAGCTTGATCTTCTAAGCAGTCATATACTTCTTCCATTTGTTCTTTCTTCTCATCATATGCTTGCGATAGAGTCTTCATAAATGGAGACAAATAGACCATTTTATCCCGCTCATTTCGCCATTTTTGCTTGATAGATAAGCATGGATTTAAAAATACAACTGAGCGAAGATATTCTGGTATTTGTTCCATCAACTTTAATACTACTAATGCTCCTTCACCTTCAGCCAACACATGAATTTTCCTATTCAAGACTTCCTTTTTCATTATAATTTGATAAAGCACCTTCATTAATTGCACCGATTTATCATTTCCTAAATGTCTACCGTATAAGTTGGAGGAAAATCCTGTGTACCCTTGTTTCAATAGCATTTCAACAATTTGCCTGCGACCAGGGTGTTGCAACCAGAAACTATCCATATTATTAACATAATGATTATGGTCTCCGATAATCATTACCGAAAAGCCGCTTGGCTGCTTCGGATAATAAATGATATTCCATTGTCCATCATATATAAAACTACGCAGCATGTTAGGCCCGTCCTTTCTTCTAACCTCTACTAATAGCTTTGAAATCTACACCTTTATATGAAATACAAAGATATAGTTGCTATATTGTATGTTACTAATCGACAAACCCGTCTCCGCCATTTCGGTAATTATTCTTTCTCTATTTAAAATATGGCATGTGCTTATACCATTCTGAAATTAATATATTGCCGAATAAACACCCTTCATTCGTTTGATTAAACAAAACTAAAGCGACATTTCGTACTTTGGGTTTTATTCCTTCTCTATTATAATATTGCGAATAATGAATTCCGAATAATATCACTTACTTTTTATCATATTAATACATAAATATGTTAGTGCACGCATATTTACGTTAAAAAACAGTTATGTCATTTCCTAATATGGGGTAAATGTGATAATATGTAATGGATTGAACAGCAGAAGAGGTGAAAAAAATGCGTTATTTAGCAACCTTATTTTGGGTGGCCCTTCTACTTCAAATGGCTGTATATGTAGCAAGCTCTATGATGGGTGTAGATTATAATTTGAATACTGGTTTAGTTCTTGCAATTCCAGTTACTATTTTAATCTCTATCCTTCCAGCTGTTCTACCTAATGAGCCAGTTGAACACGGACATCATTAATCCAAGGGAAAAGAGGATGTTTCAAAAGTCTGACTTTTGAAACATCCTCTTTTTCATAGTAAAGATATTAGACAATTTTTACGACCAGCTCATCATTTTCCACTGTAATATAAGCCGTTTTCTTTTCGATGTCGCCACTTGCAATGAGTTGACGTGCCAGTGCTGTCTCTACATATTTTTGAATATACCGTTTCAAAGGACGCGCTCCATAGACTGGATCATACGCAGCATTTGCGATAAATAGCTTTGCTTCTTCACTTAAAGAAACTGTAATCTCCCTTTGTGCCAAACGTCTACGCAAATCGCTCATTAATAATTCAACGATTTCAGTCACTTCGGATAGTGTGAGCGGTTTAAATAAAATAATATCATCAATCCGGTTCAAGAACTCAGGTCGGAAATGCATTCGTAACTCCGTAAATACAGCTTCACGTGCATCTTCGCTGATTTTACCTTCTTCTGTGCCACTTAATAAATGTTGTGAACCAATATTGGAAGTCATGATAATGACCGTGTTTTTAAAGTCCACCACACGACCATGCGAATCCGTAATGCGACCGTCATCCAAAATTTGTAGCAACAAATTAAAGACATCTCGATGCGCTTTTTCTACTTCATCCAATAAAATAACTGAGTATGGTTGACGACGAACCGCTTCCGTTAACTGTCCACCCTCCTCAAAGCCTACATAACCAGGAGGTGCCCCAATTAGTCGGGAAATTGAATGCTTTTCCATATACTCAGACATATCAATCCGAATCATATGCTCCTCACTATCAAATAAAGCTTCGGCCAATGCTTTAACAAGCTCCGTTTTACCAACCCCTGTTGGACCCATAAATAAGAAAGAGCCAATCGGTTTATTCGGATCTTTAATACCTGCTCTTGCACGAATCACCGCATCCGCCACTAACTCAACAGCTTCATCTTGCCCGATCACACGTTCATGCAATATACTTTCCAAGCGAAGCAGCTTTTCACGTTCTCCTTCCATTAAACGTGTAACAGGTACACCTGTCCATCGTGAAACAATGGATGAAATTTCCTCCTCTGTTACTTCTTCACGCAATAATTTACCTTCTTTTTTATTTTCATTAACGTCTTCTTCAAGCTGCTTTAATTCCTTTTCTAATTGAGGTATTTTCCCATGTCTCAATTCAGCCGCTTTATTTAAGTCATACTCATTTTCCGCTTCTTCCAATTGATGTTTTAACTTTTCTAGCAGCTCTCTCTTTTCTTGGATTTTTTCTAAGCCTGATTTTTCCAATTGCCATTGTGAGCGCATTTTATTAGCTTCTTCTCGTAAGTTCGCCAACTCTTCCTGTAACGTCGCTAATCGTTTCTTGCTTTGCTCATCTTCTTCTTTTTTTAGTGCTGCCTCTTCAATTTCCAATTGCATGACTTTTCTCGTTAGCTCATCCAATTCGGTCGGCATTGAATCAATTTCTGTCCGAATCATTGCACAGGCTTCATCCACTAAATCAATAGCCTTATCTGGTAAGAAACGATCTGTAATATAGCGATTGGATAAAACCGCTGCTGCGACTAACGCCCTATCATGAATTAAGACACCATGATGCACTTCAAATCGTTCTTTCAGACCACGTAAGATAGAAATGGTATCCTCCACATCCGGCTCTTTAACAAGGACTTGTTGGAATCGTCTTTCCAGTGCAGGATCTTTTTCGATATATTGTCGATATTCATCAAGTGTAGTGGCACCGATGCAATGCAATTCACCTCTTGCCAGCATCGGTTTTAACATATTCCCGGCATCTAGTGCCCCATCCGTTCTACCCGCTCCAACAATCGTATGCAGCTCATCGATGAATAATAAAATTCGACCTTCACTTTTTTTCACTTCATTCAGAACAGCTTTCAATCGTTCCTCAAATTCGCCTCGAAATTTTGCACCGGCAACTAAGGAACTCATATCGAGCGCAAAGACAGTTTTATCTTTTAGGCCTTCTGGAACATCTTTTCGTACAATTCGTTGCGCTAACCCTTCCACGATGGCTGTTTTCCCAACCCCTGGTTCACCAATCAAGACAGGATTATTTTTCGTTTTGCGCGATAGAATACGAATGACATGGCGTATTTCCGAATCACGTCCGATTACAGGGTCAACTTTGCCATTTCTTACTTCTTCCACAAGATCTCGACCATATTTTTTTAACGCATCATATGTATTTTCAGGATTTTGGCTGGTCACTTTTTGATTCCCCCTAATCTCTTTAATGGTTTCTGCTATATCAGCAGACTTTATTGAAAAAGTTTGCTTTAATTCTTTTATTTCCTCGGCGGAACTTTCGAAAAAAGCAATAAGTAGATGCTCTATCGATAAATACTCATCCTCAAACTTTTGCACTTGTTTCCATGCTTGATCAAGAGCCGTTTGTAGACTTGGAGCTAAATATAGTTGAACATTCCCCGATGAAGTTGCCACCTGTGGCTGTTTATTTATAAATTGATTAATACATTGCGAAAAGGATTGAACATCGATTTCCTGACTCTCGAGTATACGAAGCAACATATAATCTTCATCTTCTACCATCGCCTCTAAAAAATGAGCAATTCGTAGTTGCTGCTGATTTTTACTTTGTGCCAGTTGCTGAGCCCCAACAAAAACGCCTTGAACACGCTCGGTCATTTTATTCAAATCCATCTTTACCCCTCCTATCACAATTTTAAATACTATATTATTTCCTTCTTACAAGCCTTATTAAACTACATTACACAGATTTCATTTGACCTTTTTTGACCTTTATTCCAATTATACTATTTTTGATTTACATGTAAAGCCACCCATCAGGATAGGGTGGCTCTTTTTTCTATGGAGATCAAAACAGACAGAACGTGTCACTGAAAAACTATAGAAAATGTTTTTTACGGTTTTCTGACATACGTCCAAATTCGATTATGATTCGAGTTTTCCGGAAATCGTTCTCCTGCTTTCAGATGAATTTTTTGAGGATGTAAAACATTTGAACCTGTTTCACCAATTTCAATATAAAAACCATTATTGGGAGCCTTATCGCCAGCTCGAAATTGTCTTGATTGACCCACTAACTTCGACCTCCTTAAATAAATTCCATATTATTGTTCCCTGTTTCATGAAAATCATGAGATTGGGTATTATTTAAACAAACTACATATTGTTTTGCAAAAACTGCCTTTGCTTCATATTGAATTTTAGTGTTAAATGAAAAAGGATATATTACAAACATAAATGACTTTACTAGAATACCTATTCGGAGGGAAATTGTGGAAGAATTATTACTAACCATCAAATATTTATTTCTAGGCTTAATCCAAGGTATCACAGAACCTATTCCGGTCTCATCAAGCGGGCATCTTGTGTTGCTGCAACATTTCTTCGGAATTGAAATTGAAGGAATGAGCTTTGAATTACTTGTCAATTCCGCTTCCTTGATTGCCGTTTTATTAATTTACCGAGAAGATATTTGGCGCTTAATAAACAACGGATTGTTATACATAACGAAGAAAGACCCAAGCGCTAAAAGCGATTTCCGTTTTATTATTTATTTAATTGTCGCGACCATTCCAGCAGCCGTAATCGGCCTTTTATTTGAAGATTTTATCGCCGAGAACTTAAAGGGCGTTAAAACCATCGCCATTTCTTTACTCGTAACGGGCTTCGCTTTATGGATTATCCGTAATTTACGTGGCCGCAAAGGTGACGGGGATTTATCTTTAAAAGATGCCATCATCATTGGCTTCGCACAAGTAGTAGCCCTTATTCCCGGCATAAGCCGTTCTGGTTCTACCATTGTTGCAGCGATGCTATTAGGAACAAAACAAGAAACGGCATTACGTTTTTCGTTCCTTCTGTTTATTCCGGTTAGTTTAGGCGGAATGATTTTAAGTTTCTCAGATATTTTTAGCGACCCGCAAATCAGTACATTGGCTATTCCATATACGGTTGCCTTCTTTGCCTCTTTAGTGGCTTCTTATTTCTCACTAAAATGGTTTATGAACATTATGGCCAAAGGTAATCTTGGCTATTTCAGCATCTACTGTTTCATTGTCGGCATTTCTGTATTGATTTTCGGATAAGCAAAACGTTAAAAGGGTAGGTCCGAAAAATGGACCTACCCTTTTAAATTTTTGATAAGAAGAATTTCGCGTTTTGAATTCTTCCCTGTTTTGTGTTTTCTCAAAGCGTTCGCAATCCGTTAGCATGATGCTTGCAGGAATAACAAGACGAGAATAAAAAATGGCTTTTCAGACAGCTTCTTATGACATCAAATCAACAAGAATGGCTTTTTGCCCATGAAGTCGGTTTCCTGCTTGGTGAAAGACGACTGAATGCGGTCCATCGATAATTTCCGTTGAAACTTCTTCTTCACGATGAGCAGGCAAGCAATGCATATAAATGTAATCTTCTTTAGCATATTTAACAAGATCAGCATTCACTTGGAAGCCTGAGAAATCTTGCAAACGCTTCGCATTTTCCTCTTCTTGACCCATACTCGTCCAAACATCTCCATAGAAAATATCCGCATCTTTTGCAGCTATTACCGGATTGTTCGTCACTTCCACCTTACTACCTGATTCAGTAGCAAAAGCTTTACATTCCTCTACAATCGCAGCGTTCGGTTCATATCCGACCGGTGTAGCCACTGTAATATCCATACCCATGATAGCACAAGCATGCATCAAAGAATGGGCTACGTTATTCCCGTCACCGATATAAGCCATCTTCAAGTCTTTTAATGTCCCTTTGATTTCTAAAATCGTCAATAAATCCGCCACTGCCTGACATGGATGGAAATCGTCCGTCAATCCATTTATGACAGGGATTGACGCATATTTCGCAAGTTCCTCTACCTTTTCGTGTTCAAATGTACGAATCATAATACCATTCACGTATTCCGATAATACTTGCGCTGTATCTGAAATCGTTTCTCCTCTGCCGATCTGCAAATCCCGATTCGTCATAAATAAAGCATGACCACCCAATTGAAGCATACCCACTTCAAATGAAACACGAGTACGAGTAGATGATTTTTCAAAAATCATGGCCAAAGATTTACCTGTAAGAGGTGCATACGGCTCCCCGTTTTTGAATTTCGCCTTGATTTCTACAGCCAAATCCAGTAATTGTTGAAGTTTCGCTGCTGAAACATCACTTAACGTTAAAAAATCTTTTTGATTCAAAATATTTGTTTTGCTTTCCTCTGTCACAACCGTCATGAAGTCACCGCACCTTTCTTTTGTTTTACATGCCATTCCTCTAGCGATGAAACCGGCAAATAATCGACTCCGCTACCTTTCACATACGCCTTAAACGTGTCCAGGTTCGTAAAGATCAACAAACGGTACTTAGCCGCTTTATTTCGTATCTCCTTCTCATCGTCCGCTAAAGAAAGCAGTACTTTTCCTCGTCTTTCTTTAAGCCACTCTTCTAAAGGAACATCATGTACTGCCTTTAAGCCCACTTGACCCATCGTCTCTTTAATCTCTTCGTCCAAAGTGACCGATTCCGTAACATACACTTCATTGCCATGGAGTCGAATGCTTTTCTCTAAAAAAGCAAAGGCTTTGGCTAATGCTTCTTTTTTAGAATGACCGATGGCAATCCCTTCTCCCGTCGATTTCATTTCCGGACCCAACTTACTATCTAAACCGCTTAGCGCAAACGTCGAGAATACTGGATATTTCACTACATAGTAAGGTAGATTCTCCATTAAACCAACTGTCTCGACTAATTGTGACAACGAATATTTCCCAAGCAATATTTTTGTCGCAATTTGTACAAGTGGAACATCTGCTACTTTACTTATAATTGGAATGGTTCTACTTGCTCTTGGATTGACTTCCAATACATATACATCTTCTCCTGAGATGACATATTGAATATTCATCAAACCCTTATACTGCAAATACTTCACCATCTTCTCCGCATAGTTGACAATTTTATCAATGACATCTTGTGACAAATTTTGAGACGGTAAATAAGCCATACTGTCACCGGAATGAATACCTGCTTTTTCAATGTGTTCAGCAATAATCGGAATACAAATGTCCTTCCCATCAGCCACCAAATCTACTTCCGCTTCTTTACCCGGTAAATATTTGTCTATTAAAAGTGGAAACACACTGTCTTTTGTGCCGTTTTCCAACGCCTCTTTCGTTTCATAAATGTTCATTCCACTTCCGCCGATGACATAAGAAGGGCGAACAAGCACCGGAAATTCTATTTGATCGGCATATTGTAATAATTGAGCCTGATTATTGGCGATAGCACCCGGTACATGTGGAATATCTAACGTTTCTAATAACTCATAAAAACGCTCACGATCTTCTAATTGGTCGATTGTATCAAATGATGTACCCAACAATTTAACGCCTGACTTCTCTAGTTCTTTCGTTAAGTTGATAGCTGTTTGACCGCCAAATTGCACAATGACTTCATCGATTTGTTCCGCTTCGATTACATTCAAAACGTACTCAAGCGTCAATGGTTCAAAATATAATTTATCCGCTGTCGCAAAATCCGTACTGACTGTTTCTGGATTGTTATTGATCATAATGCTTTCGATATTTTCATTCTGTAAAGCGAACACACTATGCACCGAACAATAATCGAATTCGATTCCTTGACCAATTCGAATCGGTCCGCTTCCTAAAATAAGTACTTTCTTACGGTCTGAAGGAGATTGCTCATTTTCTCCACTGTACGAGCTATAGAAATAGCTTGTTGGTGAAGCAAATTCCGCCGCACACGTATCGACCATTTTATAGGATGCAACAATACCGAACGCTTTTCGCTTGGCGCGTACTTCACTTTCTGTCGTCTTCCATTGCTTAGCTAAATAGCGATCGGAAAAACCCATCTCCTTAAGTTCAGTAAGATTTTCTTCTGTCACTGTTTCCCATTGCATTGATGAAATGCTTTGTTCAGCCGCAATTAATTTCGTAAAGGTGTATAAAAAGAAATAATCAATCTTTGTCACTTCATGAATTTCTTCTTTCGGCACACCTCTTCTTAACAATTCCATGATAATGAAGAAACGTTCATCATTTCCGAAGGCCATTGCTTGCATAAGGCTTTCTGTTGTTTCATTTTCCAATTTCGGCAACTTCAAACCATCAAGCTTAATTTCTAATGAACCCACCGCTTTTTGAATCGCACTTTCTAAATTACGATCAATAGCCATGACTTCTCCCGTTGCTTTCATTTGTGTGCCAAGCTTACGGTTTGCTTGTTGAAACTTATCGAATGGCCAGCGAGGAAATTTAACGACAACGTAGTCTAACGCTGGTTCAAAGCTTGCATACGTACTTTTCGTAACTGGGTTTTTCATTTCTGCCAAATGATAACCAACAGCCAATTTAGCCGCAAGACGTGCAATCGGATATCCCGTTGCTTTTGAAGCCAACGCCGATGAACGGCTCACCCGTGGGTTCACTTCAATTAAGTAATACTGCTTACTGTTCGGATCTAAAGCAAATTGAATGTTACATCCCCCAATAATCCCCAGAGCCGAAATGATTTTAATACTTGCTCCACGCAACATTTGAAATTCTTCATCAGTCAATGTTTGTGAAGGAGCTACGACAATACTGTCCCCGGTATGAATGCCGACTGGATCGATATTTTCCATATTACACACCGTAATACACGTACCAGCACTATCACGCATTACCTCATACTCTACTTCTTTAAAACCGGCAATGCTTTTTTCGATTAAACATTGAGTAATCGGGCTTTCTTGCAAGCCTCCACGTACAAGTTCCTGAAACGTTTCGGCATCTGAAGCAATGCCGCCACCTGTTCCTCCTAATGTATATGCCGGACGAACGATGATTGGAAATCCGATTTGCTCTGAGAAAGCAATCGCCTCTTCCAACGTATGAACAATTGCACTGTCAGGTACTGGCTCATTAATTTCAAACATCAGTTGTCTGAATAGCTCACGATCTTCCCCTTTTTTAATGGAGTCAATCGGTGTACCCAACAATTTGACATTATATTTCTCCAGTACGCCTGCCTCATCTAGCTCATAGGCCAGGTTTAAACCCGTTTGCCCCCCTAGTGTAGCAAGTAACCCGTCTGGTCGTTCTTTGGCGATTATTTTCGTGATGCTTTCTTTCGTTAAAGGTTCAAAATAAACAATATCTGCATTACTCTCATCCGTCATAATGGTTGCTGGATTATTGTTGATCAGGATGACTTTGTATCCTTCTTCCTTTAGTGCCAAGCACGCTTGTGTACCGCCATAATCAAATTCTGCAGCCTGACCGATGACAATCGGCCCTGAGCCAATAACCAATATAGTTTTGATAGATGTGTCTTTAGGCATAAATTTTCTCTCTCCCGCTCGTGCTTTTCACATTTTGTAGAAATTCAGCAAAAATACTATTGCTTTCTAACGGACCTGGATTTGCTTCCGGGTGGAATTGCGCCGTTATAATCGGTAATGTCTTGTGCTGCAATCCTTCAACCGAACCATCATTTACTTGCGTAAAACGCACTTGTAGTTCCGTCTCCTCTAAGCTATCCTTTGCCACTACATAACTATGGTTTTGTGATGTCATGAATACCGTTTGCTTCAGTAAATCAGCTACAGGCTGATTCGCTCCTCGATGACCAAACAATAGTTTCTCTGTTCTTCCTCCGAAAGCCAAGGCAATGATTTGATGTCCTAAGCAAATGCCCATTGTCGGATAGGTTGATACAATTTGTTTAATTTCAGCAAGATAAGGCTGCATGTCAATTGGATCCCCAGGACCATTCGACAGTAAAATACCATCTGGATTCAAAGCCACTACTTCTTGATATGTCGTATTATAAGGAACCACCGTCACCTTACAATCTGACTGTATCAAATTTTGTAAAATGCCTTTTTTATAACCAAAATCCATCAAGACGATATGCGTATTTCCCTCTCCATAAACGACACTTTCTTTATTCGAAACTAACGGAACAGGAGATTGCGGCACATAATCAACAGTGGCAATATCCAATTCAGCACAATTCCCTAAATGCGCTAGCATCGAACCATTCGTACGGATTCTTTTGACAATCGCTCTCGTATCCGCATTTCCAATTAAAGGGATATTCCATTCATTCAAATATTGAACAAGCGACATTTCCGCATCATAATGTGAATGCTCCATATCACCGCGATGAACGATCACACCGGCCACATGTGGTTGTTTACTCTCGAAATCCGCTTTGTTAATGCCATAGTTACCTATTAACGGGTAAGTGAAGACAATAATCTGATTTTTATATGATGGATCGGTCAAAACCTCTTGATATCCCGTCATTCCTGTAAAAAAAACAATTTCTCCTGAAACGGGCGATGTGGGCACATTTGTTAGCCACTTGCCTGTAAAGACATCTCCATTTTCTAAATGTATATAACTTTTCATTATTTCACCTCTAATGATGAATAATTATTTGTAAATAAGTATTTTTATTCATCCTATTCAAAAAATATTCAGCCTGATTAGGCTGATACCACTTCCGCTTTTAATACTTTACTTATTTTCTCTACTGCTACATCCATTTCTTCCTGACTTACTGTAAGTGGCGGCAATAAACGTAAATCATTCGGTCCAGCCAATAAAACAAGCAGACCTTCAGTTTGCAGTTTTTTTAGAACAGGTAATGCCGGTTCTTGTAACTCAACAGCCATCATCAATCCCATTCCTCTTATATCTTGAATCATTGTATTCTCTTTTAATTTTTGTTGCAGCTGCGCTTTCAAGTAAGCTGCTTTCTCATTTACCTTTGCTAAAAAGTCTGCTTGAAAAACCTCTTCCACAACTGCCAATGCTGCTGATATACTAATTGGATTTCCGCCGAATGTCGATCCATGACTGCCCGGACCGAAATGCTCAACCAATTGCTTTTTCCCTAACATTGCCCCAATCGGTAGTCCATTCCCTAATCCTTTTGCCATCGTCACAATGTCCGGAGAGAAATCGAAGTTTTGGAAAGCAAATGGTTTCCCAGTACGCCCTACCCCTGTTTGCACTTCATCAACGATAATTAGTGAACCTGTACTTCCTGCCACTTCTTGCACCGTTTGCAAAAAGCTTGCTGTTGCAGGATGAATACCGCCTTCACCTTGCACAATTTCAATCATGATAGCCGCAGTCTCTTGATCGACTACATTCCGAACGTCCGCTTCATTATTGAAGGTCACATATTCAAAGCTCTCTAGCATCGGACCATATCCTATGCGTACCTTTTCTTGCCCAGTAGCTCCCATCGTGGCATATGTGCGACCATGAAAAGACTGATAGCACGTCACGATTTTTTTTCTGCCTGTCGCTTTTTTCGCTAGTTTAATAGCCGCTTCATTCGCCTCTGCCCCACTATTACAGAAAAAGGCCGCTTCAAGTCCAGTAATATCCGCTAACTTTGTGGCTAATTCCTCCTGTAATGGCTGTTGGAATAAATTCGATGTATGATAATATTTCCCTAATTGATTTACAATCGCTTTTTCTACTTTCTCATTTCGGTGACCTACATTCAGCACGCCGATTCCTGACGTGAAATCCAAATATTTAGTACCATCTGTCGCTACTAACCAAGTCCCTTCACCTTGCTCCGGTGTTATATCCCATCTAGCATAAGTAGGAAATACATGACTCATTGTTTACACACCCACCTTTTCTAAAAACGATGTACCAATCCAACGTCCACTCGTAAAGAAATGTTCTTTACCGCTCACAATTCGAACATGTTGAATGCCAGTTTCCAACACTTTAAGTGCCGTATTCACTTTAGGGATCATGCCCCCGTAAATCACCTTTTCCTCAATTAACTGTTCAACCTTCTCCGTCGATAATTGTTCCAATAACAACCCGTTATGCAAAACACCTTTAACATCTGTCACAAATACACAGCTTTCTGCATCCAATGCCTTTGCAACTGCCCCAGCCGCCATATCTGCATTGATGTTTAATGTCTGGCCATCCTTGGATGTCGCCAAAGGCGTCAACACCGGCACAAGATTCAAGGAAAGCATCTGTTTAAGCCATTCCCCATTCACTTCAGTAATCTCGCCCACTTCTCCTAAGGTACTTTGATTAATATGCATGCCATGTAAAATGCCGTCATTCCCATGCACACCCATTGCTTCAAAACCGTAATTGCGCAATAGCGAAACAAGTGAGCGATTCGTTCTACCGGATAAGACGAGATCGACAACTCCAAGTACGTCTTTCGTTGTCTTTCTTAAGCCATTATGAAATTCTGGGACGATATTAAGTGTTTCCAACATATCATTAATATCCGGTCCTCCACCATGCACAAAGATGAGCTGATAGCCTTCAGCTTGCAAGTCTTTTAAACTTGTAAAAAAAGATTCATGTAGCTCATGAAGAATACTTCCTCCAAGCTTGATAAGCAGAACTTTCATAATACACCCCTATGTTCGATAGCTGGCATTGATTTTCACGTAATCGTACGTTAAGTCACAACCCCATGCTATTCCTTTTTCTTTTCCCTCTTTCAATACTGCTTTAATACAAATTGTATTGTTCTGTAAATATGCTGTTGCCTCTTCCTCCGAAAAAGCAACCGGTGTACTTTGTTGAAGCAATAATATATCCCCTAGATAAATGTCGACATTATTAGGGTTGAAAGTCACACCGCTGCGTCCCATTGCCGCAATAATTCTTCCCCAGTTTGCATCCGCACCATATACCGCTGTCTTCACCAAACTTGAACCGACAACCGTTTTGGCAATGATTCTTGCATCTTGAACGGACTGCGCACCTTCTACTGTTACTTCAATTAACTTTGTTGCACCTTCACCATCACGGGCAATCTTCTTCGCCAGCTTTTCGCTAGTAACAGCAACCAATGCGACGAATGTCGACCAATCCGCATGATCAGGTGTAATTTGTTCACAACCGCTTGCTCCGTTTGCCGTAATAATGACCATATCATTCGTTGAGGTGTCTCCATCAACAGTAATTTGGTTAAATGTTACGTCTACTGATTGAGTTAATGCCTGATGTAAATGTTCAGCAGATACATTAGCATCTGTCGTCAAAAATCCAAGCATTGTTGCCATATTAGGATGAATCATTCCCGAACCTTTGGCTGCACCACCAACTGTTACTGTTTTTCCTGCTATTTCAGCAGAAAAAGCACAGCTTTTTGTAAAGGTATCCGTTGTCATGATGGCTGTTTGGAAATCATTTACGCTTTCTTTCGTATCAGAAAAGGCAATTTGCTGGATTCCCGCTTTTATTTTATCCATCTTCATGTATTCACCGATTACACCCGTCGATGCCACAGCTACTAAATGAGGTTCAATTCCTAACTTCTTTGCCGTTTCACTTCTCATTTCATATGCATCCAACATACCTTGCTCACCTGTGCAAGCATTGGCACACGCACTGTTCACAATCATCGCTTGAATTTTCCCGCTATGGGAAACGCTATCCTTCGTAACCAAAATCGGTGCTGCTTGAACGAGCGATTGTGTATAAACAGCCGCTGCATTTGCCACTGTATCAGAAACGATTATACCTAAATCTTTCTTGTTGTATCGAAGACCGGCATGGAAACCACCTGCCTTATATCCCTTGGCACTCGTTACACTACCGTCTTCTACTTCTTGGATTTTATCTTTAACAGTTAATGTATTCATCATTATTTTCAGCAAGGCTTATGGATATTGAGGTACAAACTGTAGCCCTGTTACTTCGTCATAGCCACATAGAATATTTGCATTTTGTACCGCTTGCCCTGCTGCTCCTTTCACAAGATTATCAATTACGGAAACAATTGTTACTCTTCCCGTTCTTTCGTTCACACTCACACCTATGTCGCAGAAATTAGATCCCGTTACTTGTTTGGTAGTTGGGAAATGCCCTTCAGGCTGAATACGTACAAAAGGATGTTTCTCATAGCTAGTTTTATATAAATCTATTAATTGTTGCGTTGTTACTTGTTCATTCAATTGAACATACATCGTTGCCATGATCCCTCTGGACATCGGCACAAGATGTGTACTAAATTCAATGTTTTCTATATCAGCTTGCCAACCTTGCAATTGTTGCTCGATTTCTGGAATGTGCTGATGCTGATGAACTTTATAAATTTTGAAATTTTCATTCACTTCACTGTACATTGTTGCCAAGCTTGCTGTACGTCCAGCTCCGGAAACTCCTGATTTAGCATCGATGATAACGCCGTTAGGTTGACACCATTTTTGTTGACTAAGAGGTGCGAGACCCAATAATACAGCCGTCGGAAAACAACCTGGATTGGCAATTAAATCTGCCTTTTGAATATTTTCTGCATTCCATTCACTTAGGCCATATACAGCTTGCGATAATATATTCTCAGCAGCCGGTTCTTTTTTATACCATTGCCTGAATAATTCTGGCTTCTTCAATCGTAAATCCCCTGACAAATCAATGACCTTTAATCCTGCCTCTAACAGTTGCGGTGCTAAAGTTGTGGATACACCAGATGGGGTGGCAAGAAAGACGATGGAACTTTCTTTCGCCATTGTCTTCGGATCTATTGACTGAAAACGTTGAGTTATATGTGAAAGATGTGGATTTTCTTCATGAATATATTGCCCCTCCCTCGATGATGAATGCACTGATGCAATTTCAAAATTAGGATGGTTGTGCAAAAGTCGAATCAGTTCTAATCCGCTATAACCCGATGCTCCTACTATTGACACTTTCATTCTACTTACATCCCCTCAAACTAACAGTTTTGTTCATTTTATTATTCATACTTCAAAAGACCGTAACGTCCTTCATAAGATGAAATAATCTTCATAATCACCGCCAATATTCCATAAAAATAAAAGGTGATTACCTAGCATCAAATAAAGTTCACTTTGTATTTACATTATTATAATCATGAATAAAAATAAATGCAATTGAATTTTTATAAATAATTAATTTTTCTAAATAAAATGTATTTTATAACTATATTCCTTATTTTGAATATAATTCATTCCATATCAGCCAACAGGTTCTTTACGATCGATGAATAAAATGCGAAACAAAAAATAGACCGGTTACATGTAGTAACCGGCCCATTTTCTTAAGAGATACCCAAGGCAATTTTTGCATATCTCGACATCATATTTTTTGACCATGGTGGATTCCAAACGATATTCACTTCAGTCTCTTTCACCTCAGGAATATCCGATAAAGCCATTTTCACTTGATCAACGATTGTGCCTGCCAATGGACAGCCCATTGATGTTAAAGTCATCGTTACAGTCGTTGTCCCCTCTTCATCCATATCTATATCATAAACTAATCCAAGATTTACAATATCAACACCCAATTCAGGGTCTATTACTTGCTCCAATGATCCCATTAATAGATCTTTTAAATCTTGATCCATGCAAAAACCACTCCTTTTCTTTTAGTTTACCAAAATAAATAACGTATCAAAAGTGATAACCCTTCTGCTCAATCGTTAATATTTCAGCATATTCAGCCCATTCCACAACTTGTTGAATAGAGCCTAATAAAGCGTTTGTTACAGATGAACTGCAAACCATTCTACCATGTCAATCACGCCTTTATTCGGTACCGCATGCCCAGCCTTCTCATTTAAGATGAACGATAATGGAGTGTTCTCTTTTGCATATTTACTGCGCAGATCTTCATAAAACTGATAAGCTGGTTTATAAGGAACTACTTCATCACGCATACCATGCCAAAACAACAATGGACGACAAATCCATTTATCCAAATGATATGTAGCATCATATTCCTTTAGCATACAAAATGTCTGTTCAATTTGTTGTTCCGTTAATGGCAAAGGGAAGTCATGTTCTTTCATATAATTGATTTGTCGATTCGCAAATTCAACATATGCAGGATTTCCCATTAAGGATACGCCCACCTTAACCCAATCGTATTTCAGCATGGCGCCTAACGTCACAAACCCACCCATAGAAGTACCTGCCAACCCTACTCGACCATCTAAAATCAGACTCTTCGCTTCTAATTCATCTTTTAACAATTGTAGCTCATGAATAGTCGTAAGAATGATTTTCCAAAATTCAGTCTGTATATTTTTCTCTGCAGCTCGTTCTCCATGATACAATGCCTCCGGCAAAATAACCCGATACCCCTTTTCTGCTAGCATATAGGCACACTGTACATTCCGTTCTTTTATACTTTCAAATCCATGAATAAATATGACCAATGGCAAAGGAGCATTTTCATCTTGCTGCTTCACAACGTGCAATAAAGGAATGCCCTGAATCCGCTCTTTTTTTATAATAACCACAGCTTTTCCTCCCACAATCTGATTGATATTATTTATGTTTGTTAATAACTTCTACTATAACCCTTTTTATAATGAATAGAAAAAGATTTAGTTTCTTTTCCATCCGCTTTACAGTACAATCAATAAAATAAATAAAGGAGAACCACTATGACTAATAAACATTTAATTGCCTTGGATTTGGATGGTACTTTACTCCGAAATGATAAAACCATCTCATCCAGAACTAAAAACACATTACAAACCCTTATGCGCCAAGGACATCACGTGATGATTGCCACAGGCCGACCATACCGTTCCAGCGTTCAATATTATCAAGAATTATCACTCCAAACACCTATTGTTAACTTTAATGGTGCATTTATACATCATCCGAAACATGGGGACTGGGGTACATACCATACTCCACTCGATATAAAAATCGCCAAAGATATCGTTGAAGCATGCGATCAATATAATTATCACAATATTATTGCCGAAGTGATGGATGACGTTTATTTCCACCAAAATGATCCACATTTAATAGATGTTTTTAAAATGGGCAGCCCTAAAGTAACCGTTGGGGATTTACGCAATCATTTACAAAACTCACCGACCAGCATGCTGATTCATGCTGAAGAAAGTAACGTCTCTCAAATTCGTCAACATCTATCTCACGCACATGCTGAGGTTATTGATCATCGCCGTTGGGGAGATCCATACCCAATTATCGAAATCATTAAGTCAGGCATGAACAAAGCGATTGGCATTCAACAAGTGGCCAATTACCTACAAGTACCTCAAAAGCACATCATTGCTTTCGGAGATGAAGATAATGATTTAGAAATGCTTGAATATGCCGGCTCAGGTGTAGCAATGGGGAATGGTATTTCGGCTGCCAAAAATATTGCTAATGAAACAACGCTTAGTAATGAAGAAGACGGCATAGCCATCTATTTAGAAGAAAAATTCAATTTAAATAGAAGAAAAGCATTATAGGATTAAATTTCCATTCATAAAAAACCGCAATAAGCACACTCTATTATTGACACAATTAATTGTGTCAATTGCAATGATTGCGAGGGATTTACAAATGGGCAAACGTAACAAATCCAAACGTTTTTTCCAACAAAGTAAAGATTCTGTATCGAAACATGCTGAAAAATTTCCGTATCGTATGACCTTAGCTGAAGCTGAATCCCAAGGGCAAACAACAAATTCTTTGGGGTATAGTTAAATGACGAATAAACTTTTTCAAGAAGTGCGTCGTTTCGTTGAGGCAGCTGAGCACACCGACCCGACTAATCGTGCTCAAGCAATGGCTATTGCTCGCAACGCATTATCCTCAGCGTATGCCAACAGCACAGAAGCCGAACAGCGACAACTAAGGGATATGCAAACGAAATTGGATTCATTAAAGTAGATACGGAACCGAAGCAATCTCATCTGCAAACTATCCAGAATACATGCACTGGTCACCCCCGATCTGCTTTGTTCTGGAACAAGAAAAGAGCTGCCGTACAAAGTGTTCTCAAAAACACTCATACGGCAGCTCTTTTCATAGCCATCAGAGGTACTGAACCTCTGACATTCCGAGCCATTTAATCTTTACGAAAATAACCGAAAACATTCGTCGTTTCCACAATATTTGTGAAAGCTTCCGGATCAACTTCCTTAATAATGTGCTCAATATCATATAATTCATATCGAGTAATAACCATCATCATCATTTCTTTATCTTCCTTCGTGAAAGCACCTTTAGCCGGCAATAGCGTTATGCCACGCACCAATTTTGCATGGATGGCCTCCGTCAATGCTTCCGCTTTTTTTGTAATGATATAAACGGTCAGTTTCTCATGGCTTGTGTGGATTGCATCAATAACACGAATGGATACATATAAAGCAATCAATGTATATAATGCTTTTTCCGCCCCATACAAGGCTCCTGCCGTAACAATAATCAATCCGTTTATCATAAATAAGTACGTGCCGATTGATTTATCTTTCATACGGGACAACACCATTGCAATGATATCCATACCTCCTGTGGAAGCACCGAATTTCAGCGTCAATCCTACACCTGCTGCACCAATCACGCCACCAAATACAGCATTTAAGATAATATCAGGCGATACTTGTGTGACAGGGATGAGCTCCATAAAAACCGTTAATAAAAGGACACTTAAAGAACTATAGATTGTAAAAGACTTCCCCACTTTTTTCCAAGCCAAAATAGTGACAGGAATATTCAATAGAAATACTATGATTCCTGTAGAAAGGGAAAATGGAGTAAAATTTCCGATAATACTTGAAAGCAACTGTGCGACACCTGCAAAACCGCTGGCGTAAACATTTGCCGGTATTAAAAATAAATTCATGGCAATAGCATTCAATAATGCCCCTAATATAATAACTGCAATTTTTTTTGTTTCTTCTAGATACAATTCATTTTCCTCCTATTTTATCTAAGTTGCAATTTGATGTGTTTCAAATTCACTGATTGTTCTCTAACACCCTTCTTATGGAAACAGGCAAAATAAGTAATGATATTCTACCAGGGAGAAGATAAATTGTCTTAATAAAAATACTCTTCTCTTTTCATATATTTTTACCAATGATAAACTGATATTATCAAAATTTTTTTAAAGAAGGTGAGATTGTGGCAGTACATATACTAGCCGATAGTGCTTGTGATTTACCTGCTTCATATTTTGAAGAAAACGGATGCACGTTTATTCCTTTAAATGTACGTCTAAAAGGTCAAGATTATAAAGACGGTCTAACAATCCAAAGCACTACTGTTTATGAAGCAATGAGAAACGGAGAAGCACCTAAGACTTCACAAGTTTCACCCGAATTCTTTCTTGAAACTTTCAAAGAACTGGCAGCTAAAAACCAACCAGCCATTTATATTGCCTTTTCTTCCGAACTTTCCGGCACCTACCAAACAGCCGTTATGATTAAAGAACAAGTGAAAGAAGAATATCCAAACTTTGATTTGGACATTATTGATTCAAAATGTGCTTCACTAGGCTTGGGCTTAGTGGTAAAAAAAGCTGTTACACTGGCACAAACGGGTGCTTCAAAAGAAACAATTATAAACAACATCAAGTTTAACTGTCAACATATGGAGCATTTATTCACAGTCGATAATTTAGATTATTTGGCAAGAGGCGGCAGAATCTCCAAAACTTCTGCATTTTTTGGTGGATTATTAAATATTCGTCCGCTGCTTCACGTAGACAGTGGAAAACTTATTCCATTGGAAAAGCTTCACGGCAAGAAAAAGCTGATGAAACGTACGTTGGAATTAATGAAAGAACGTGGCGTCCAGTTAGATAAACAAACAATTGGCATTAGTCATGGAGATGACCTGAAAGCTGCTCTGGAGTGGAAAGAAGCCATCTCAAAAGAATTTGGCACTACTTCGTTCGAGATTGAAGTAGTCGGTTCAGTAGTCGGTGCCCACTCAGGTCCTGGAACCATCGCCATTTTCTTCCAGAACAAAACACAAGAATAATCCACACATACATATTTTCCTTTCCAATCACACATTCTAACAGTGTATTGATTTTGAAAGGAGTATGTTCTATGTCATCTACGAAAGATAATGATAAAAAAGCGGTTGACCATAACGCAGTCAACCAACAAAAAAACCAGCTTGCCGAAAAAAATCGTCAAGCCGGAAAAAAACAATTTTCTAAAGAAACCGATCATTTATGAGAATGGACACATTGTCAAATATTCAAAAATGAACCCAAATCCATAATTAGAAATTATATATTTGTTTTATTCATTGAAAAAGGGCAGATTTTTATTAATCTGCTCTTTTTCTATGGATACCCTGAAAATTTAGTAAGACAGTTTTCATTCATCCTGACACCATATAAACATTACCTAGGTGCCTCTGTCATACTATTATGACTGTTTTCTTTTTGAACGTTTCATCACCAGGATGATAAATACAGCAAACAGGAGCCAGACAGAGGTAATGATGGCAATATAGCCGAAGTTTATGCTCGTCTTATCTGTCAAAGCATATATTTCTGCATGTTCACGATCAATTACCATTTGATATTGACCGTCTTTTTCACGCACTAGGTCACCTGCCAATAAACCTCTTAATTCACTATTTGAAGCTAGCACATCTTCATTCAAAGTCACATACTGTGTTTCTGAGCTATTATTTATCGCGACAACGATTGTTTCACTTTCATACGAACGTTTAAATACAACAACGCTCGTATCCTCATATAAGATATCAAAATCCCCGCGTGTCAACGCGGGTAGCTCTTGTCGTAGCCCGCCAAGCACTTTCATAAAATCAATCAGCTCTTGATCGGCTTTAAAGCCAAGAAGCGGTAAATTCTCAGGAAATTCGCCACCATTTTGAGCAATTTCGGAACCGTACAAAACAACAGGAATGCCCGGAACAGTATATAAATAAGAAAGGGCTAATTTCCAACGAGTACCTGGATTATTTTTATTCGCATCAATCTCATAGGTAAATCGGGTACTTTGTGGGTGATCTACTAGAGAACCCAATAATGCTGGCTCTTTATATGAACTTAATTGTTCTTCTGTCACCCTCACTGCTTCTTTTACGTTTCCATCATTTCGAAAAAAAGCTTCTCGAATTGCCGGCATCGAGGAAGTATTCATCAAACTATCAAATCCCGCTTCTTTATATAGAGTAAGACTTCCCTCCGAAACCATACCGATTGTGAAAAAGTCCTCCTTCACCTTCTTAACTTCCGAGGTGAAAGAACGCCAAAATTGTGATGATGCCCCTTGAATATGATTCACATAATAGCCATCAATTCCTGTTTCTTCTATCCACCATGTTGCCGCCTCTATCAAATATTGCTCAACCGCTGCATTGTTATGATTGATTGCCAATACACTCCCTTTATTGACATACCAATCTTGCTTATCCTCTTCTGTAGCCCATGGATGGTTTGCACTGACTTCATTTGCCACGAATTCAATAATGATATGCATATCTTTCTTATGAGCTTCTTTTACAAGCTGTTGAAATTCTTCTATCGTCCCGAAATGCTTTTCTGTTTCATAAAAGTCTACGACTCTGTCTCCTTGAAAGCTTTCTTGATTATTATCGAATATGCTTGAAAGAGCAATAGTGGTGAATCCCATCTCCTTTATGTAATCAAGCTTATCGATAATACCTTGAAAGTCACCTCCATTATAGGCCTGTAAATCACGAACATCCACTTTATAATTATTATTTGAATCACCGTTAAAAAAGCGGTCTATCATGATGTAATAGATGGTTTCATCTTGCCATAATCGTTCTTCCTTTTGTAGCGCACCAACTGGTGTGGTTAGACTAAAAAGAAGACATAAAATGAGAAACAAACTTGTACACTTCTTGTTCACCCCATTCTCCCCCTATTCATATTCACCTATATTTCTTACATTATCTCTTTTTTCTGCCAATCGTCAAACAAGAAAGTTACATTTTGGAAATAATTGAACAATTTCTTGATAGAAATTCTACTTGTTCTACTAGAAAAAATTGACGTTGAAACGATGAACATTTCATATTATGATGAAATGATGCATTTGTGAACATCATCACAAAATATTCCGTTTTAATAAGCTAGCTTTCTTATATAAAGTGAATCTTTGGTTGATGCGGGAGTTCAGCACAAGAAAGTATATCAATTTAAAATTTGAAAACTGTCTAGCTCCAACACTCCAACCATTAGATGAACTAATCGGTTTATTATACTCCCACTTACACATCTTCACTTTTGCTATTGCGTTGAAGCGGGAGTCTTAGTGCCTGTTAAAACGAGATAAATAACGTAAGGAGTGCATGTATGACTCAACATAATCAACAAAAACTTACTCTTTTCGCCTTAACATGGCCTGTCTTCATCGAGTATTTCCTTCATATGTTAATGGGGAATGCCGATACATTAATGCTGAGCTTATATTCGGATAATTCTGTTGCTGCCGTTGGCGTAGCCAATCAAATTCTTCAGCTTATTATTGTCATGTTCGGCTTTATAGCAACTGGTACGGCCATTCTGGTCGCCCAAAATCTCGGTGCCAAAAATTCCTTGGCAGCATCGCAAGTCTCCGTTATTTCCATAGGTGCCAATTTATTATTTGGTCTTATTTTAAGCATGGGTGTTTTCATTTTCAGTAAACCACTTTTGAATTTAATGGACTTACCTCAGGAATTAATGAGTGAAGCGGATTCTTATTTAAGTATTGTCGGCGGTTTTTCTTTTGCACAAGCCATTATCATGACAGCCGGTGCAATCATGCGCAGCTATGGTTTTACAAGAGAGGCTATGTACGTCACAATCGGCATGAATGTCCTTAATATTTGTGGTAACTATGTATTGATTTTCGGAGCATTTGGATTACCGGCTCTTGGTGTGCAAGGTGTGGCTATTTCAACTACCGTCAGCCGCGTGATTGGTTTACTCGTCATTTTCTATCTGTTGATCAAACGTATTCCACACAAATTGCCGTTCACTGAAATATTCTCTCTACCGATTATGCATTTAAAGAATCTACTGGCCATCGGTATTCCAGCTGCAGGAGAACAACTTTCCTATAATGCTTCTCAAATGGCCATCACGTACTTTGTGACTATGCTAGGAACAGAGGCTTTAACCACAAAAGTGTATGCACAAAATCTAATGATGTTCATCTACTTATTTGCTCTTGCTATTGCTCAAGGTACACAAATCCTAATTGGTCACAAAATGGGTGCAGGCAGATTAGAAGCTGCCTACAACCGAGGATTGAAAAGCTTACGTCTATCTATACTGATTTCCTTTTTATGTGCTTTAATGTTTACAATCTTCTCAAAACAATTACTTTCTATTTTCACTACAAACGAAAATATTATCGCACTAGGGAGCTTATTAATTTTGATTACCATCCTTTTAGAGCCTGGACGTGCCTTTAATATCGTAATCATTAATTCCCTCCGTGCAGCGGGAGATGTTAAATTCCCCGTTATTGTAGGAATCATTGTCATGTGGGGCGTAGCCGTTTCGCTTTCTTATATACTGGGCATTCATTTCGGTCTTGGTCTAGTCGGTGTTTGGATTGCCTTCACACTCGACGAATGGATTCGTGGTCTACTGATGCTGAAACGTTGGAAATCAAGAAAGTGGATGAACAAAAGCTTCGTCAAACAAGAAGAACAACAGTTGGCAAGCTAATGTTCAAGAAAAAAGAATGCACAAACCGAAATTTCCATCAAAATTAATGGGGATGTCCAAAAGGTCATCCCCTTAATTTTTTGTTAAAAAGGATTTTGAATTTTTTTCTTGTTTATTACCTTACAAGAAGCTCACTTCAAATGACCGCAACCCTTTAGCGGCAATTGTTACAGAATCTAAGAAATATCACAGAAACAAAATCGCACCTTTCGTTTGTTTCGGAGGCAAAAAAGCGGTTGGAGCTATCTGAAAAGTCATAAAAGGACTTTTCAGATAGCTCCACTCCCTTTACATCACACTTCAACCTCTGATTCCTTATCCTTTTCTGTAATCGTCGCAACAGGATGCACCATTGTTTCTATTTCCTCTGATGAAATGATATGAATACCTTTCTTATCCTTTTGCGCCAGCATATACATTGCTTTCGCAACGGTTTCACCTTTAATTGCTCGATATTTCTTTAAAGAGCCTGTCATTAACGGTGAGAACAGTGTAGCAATCATCCCCCCCATTTTTTCACCTAACCGAAATTCCTCCCGCTCTCCTAAAAGCAAGGATGGACGAAAAATCCCCACTTGTTCATAAGAAATTTTCTGAATATGGGTTTCAAGCTGCCCTTTCATTTTCAAATAAAAAACGGATGAATCTTTATCAGCTCCGATTGCACTTACGATGTAGAAACCCTTCGCCCCTTGTTCCTTTGCTAGCTCCGCCACTGCGATTGGATATTCGACATCCACTTTAAACATTTCCTTCTTCGTTTTCGCTTTTTTTATGGTCGTTCCTAAGCAACAGAACACATCATCCGCCATAAATTCATCCGAGAAATCCTGCAAACGGTCAAAATCGACAATGATTTCTTTTAATTTTTTATGTTTAATCGGTAAAGCTTTCCTCACAATCGCAATTACTTGTTCGTATTCGGGACTTTCTAATAAAATCTGAAGTAGCTCATCTCCTATTAACCCTGACCCTCCTGCCACAAGAGCGGTTTTCCTCTCCATCTTCTCTCTCCTTCCGTCTGTTTATTTTTGTATGTATTTGCATATTGTACTATATTTTCTCTATAACGAACTACTTTCGATGTATCATGACTAAATTCCTTTACTTTTGCAAAATATATATATTTCTTTTTAGTTATTGATGACTCAAAATGAGCAGCCAAATAGACTTGCAGCACATCCGCCAGAGGTTTCATCTGTTGCTCGTCTCCACTTATAGTAGAAAGAAAAAGCTCGGATGCCCCTACATGGATGCAATACCATCCATGTAGGGGCCATCCTTTCTTACTTCATTAAGCTTCCACAATTGAAACGCCATACTCCTCAAACCACATATCCATTTGAGATAGATGCGCTAACAATTGTGGTCCTGACATCAACTGACCGAACCATGGAATTTGGAACGAAGAGCCTTTTGTATCTACTAAATTTTGCAATTGCTCTCTTTGAAAAAATTCATGTAGCAAGCTATTTTTGTTCAGTAACCGTTCTTTGAGCAATGCTGTCACTTTATCCGTATAAATCGGATGATGTGTTTTCGGATAAGGACTCTTCTTTCTATACAATACTTCCTCAGGTAATAACCCTTCCATCGCTTTCCGAAGGATCCCTTTCTCCCGATTTCCGACCATTTTCATTTCCCACGGGATATTCCAAACATATTCGACAAGTCGATGATCGGCAAACGGTACACGGACTTCCAGACTGGCACTCATGCTCATCCGGTCTTTTCTTTCCAGAAGCGTCGTCATGAACCACAGCATATTGCTATAAAATAATTGCCGTCTACTACTTTCCTCCAAACTTTCGCCATCCAAAAGTGGTGTTTCATTTAAGGTATCTTGATATTTACTTTGGACATATTCTTCGATTTTCAATGAATCTCTCCAATAGTTTTTCAATAAAGAAGCACGCTCAGCTGTCGAACGAATCCATGGAAATCCATGTTTACTTTCAGCCGGTGTATGAAACCACGGATAGCCCCCGAAAATTTCATCCGCACATTCCCCGGATAAACTCACGACAAAATTTTGTTTCACTTGCTCACAAAACCACATAAGCGACGAATCAATATCCGCCATGCCCGGTAAATCTTTCGCCAATACTGCACTTTTCAATCGGTTCGCCAACTCGTCTTGCGTAATCACACAGCGGTGATGAACTGTATCATTTTCCTCAGAAACCATCCGTATCCATGGTTCATCCGCACTCGGCTGAAAATGGTTGCCTTTATAGTACGTTTCATTTCCCTCATAATCAATCGAATACGTATGCAAACGACCAAGCTGATTTTCTCGATAAGATTGCGAGGCAATTGCCGTAATGACACTTGAATCAATACCGCCTGATAAAAACGTACATAACGGTACATCCGAAACAAGCTGACGAATCACGCTATCCTTGACTAAGTATCTTACTTTCTCGGTCGTTTCTTCCAGAGAATCAGAATGATAGTCACTCTTCACATTCCAATAGCGCCATACCTTCACACCATCACGAGAAAATTTCATCGCGTGAGCAGGCCGCAATTCTTTAATTCCGCGGAATACACCATTTCCAGGAGAATGAGAAGGACCAAGACCAAAAATTTCGGCCATACCTTGTCGGTCAATCTCGGCTTTCACATCCGGATGAGCCAATAAGGCTTTTATTTCCGAGGCATATAATAAACCCTTTTTTTCTTCACAATAAAATAAAGGCTTTACCCCTAATCGGTCACGTGCCAAAAATAACGTTTGAGCTTCCTCATCCCAAACGCCAAAGGCAAAAATGCCGTTTAGGTGCTCTACTACATTTTCTTTCCATTCAATATAAGAAGTTAAGAGAACTTCAGTGTCAGAATGACCCTTAAACGAATATCCTTTTAATAGCAGGTCTTTTCGTAAATCTTCTGTATTGTAAAGTTCACCATTATAACAAATTGTGTAGCGCACTTTCTTATGTTCGATTGTCATCGGCTGTTTGCCGCCTTCTGGATCTACTACTGTCAACCTTTTATGAGCAAAGCAAGCATGATGATTACTCCACACATTGCTTTCATCCGGCCCTCTTCTCTTCAACGTTTCCGCCATGGCTACAACAACTTCCGTTTCATTGATCATATTGCGTGAAAAATCAACCCAACCAGTGATTCCGCACATTCCAACCACCCTTTCCACTCGTCATCAAATTCCGCATCACTGACCCATTTATTGGCTCACCAGTGTGAAACTTTCATATACAAGGCAACTTTCTTATATGTCTAATAGCCTATGCAAAAGGAAAAGATGTGTTAATGTCCCAGCAAAAAAAGTATGATTCATTCTTACAAAGTGTTTAGCAAGACTTGTTATATTCTTTCGGAAATATGACAACAAAGTAGGTGAGATATTTTTCATCAGTCGGAGGGAACCAAATGAATAAGCAACAACGAACTGAATTACTGAACCACCAATCAAGAGCCTTTACAACCGGTATTGTCGAATACATTAATGACCAATGGATTTTCTTCAATGAAGAAAATGATGAAGCTTATCCATTGGAAGACTACTTGGATAACGAAATAGAGGTATACCGCAGCAAGCGTTGGCGAAGAGGATTACTTTCTGAAAATGGAATCGTTCAATTAAAAAAAGAGCCGATTTTTTTGTTACATCAAGAAAAAGTCCGGATAAAAAAAGACTTACAATATTCCTTCAAACGACTTTTGGAGGATTTAAACGATGATTCGTTTTTCCAATTCATTATGACATTGAACTCGTTATCTTTTTCCATTTATGATTGCATATACGGATATAATCAACTAACGTTCATACGCGACAGAAAAAATTGCAGTGGTGTAAATTTCTTCACATTCGATAACGGGCAAGCCATTTGTTCAGTACAGCATCATTTCGTCTACAGCTCCAAGGAACATGATCGTTTCGAATTCACACAAAATACAGGAAAACGTATCGTTATCGAAAAGCTGACTCCCCATTCATAATGCTGACACTGTTTGATAGATACGGGTAAATCCTTGATTAAGTGGAAATAAAAATGCACAGGAAAACCAATGTCCCTGTGCATTTTTATTTCCACTATTTTTTCACCGCATTTCTACGAGACTTTACACCTACATATAAATAATGAAAACTACCAATAAAGTAGGTTAAAACTCTCACAGCCTATATAAAATAGCACAAAATTCCTTTTGTAAAAAAGGAAAAACCACTAAAAGTAGTGGTTTTCCAAAAAATTTTAGAATTGCAAAAAGTTTAAACCTAACGGTAAATTGAAACCGAATGCAATGATGACAAGTAAAACAATGACAAATGCCGTTCCGATCCCTTTAGCACTTTGCTGTTTACTCATTTTTCCTAATAGCATTTCAGCTAAACCAATTACGACAAGGCCTAGTACGGCTTTCGTAATATATTCAGCCGCAATATTCGATGAAAAGGCTCTTCCGAACAAATCAAAACCTGTTGCAATAATCAGTAAATAGTCAATACGTAAAATCATATGTGTAATTTTATACCCTTTTTGATTGCCTTTTTTCAACAGTACAGTTGCAACAATCACTAAAATAATCGCCAATGCCCAAGTTGTTATATGCATATGAGTCATTGAAAATCCCCCCTATTCATACTTGACCACATCATATCATAGTGGGTTCACTTATAAAATTAATCTGCTTTACACTATTCAGATATTATTAATCACTTTTGTCTATCTTGTTACAAACCTATTTCTTTTTTCAAAGCCGGCTTTTTCCCATACGTACCCCATCTCCACATATATTCAAGTGGGCCTATTTGAAATGTTGTCAACCACCATTTGCTCATGAACAATTGAAGCAGATAGATCACAACGCCTAGGATGACACCGCCTGTATAGGATACCTTTCCATATAAGCCGAACCCATACGAATAAGCTAAGGTTGTACAAATGAAAGATTGAACCAAATAATTGCTAAAGGACAGTCTGCCTACGTGCGTGAACAGATAAAAAATCCGATGCATTTTCTTATTTTCCACCAATAATACTATACCTGTAATATAAAATATGGTTAAAAGCGGACCTCCAAATTGCGCTTGCAGGAGTGTATTTGCATAAGAGGCTCCTTGTATATAAGGAAGTGTTTTGAAGAACAGCCCTCCTATCAGCCCTAACAGCATAAGCACTTTCAAAAGTTCCTTGTGCTGTCCTACTTCCTCCAGCCACTTCTGTTTAGCAAAACCCGCACCCATCAACATTAAAGGCAAAATTGCAATCAATAAGATGCCTATTGTGACCGGACCATTTGTCAGATACCAATCATCAAAACGTTGTACCATGATTTCCTGAAAGCCGCCATCACGATACGTTTCCAGCGACTGTTGAACCATCGTCTCACTATATCTGACTTCTTCGTATTCATCTTGATTCACAAATAATGAACCAAATATCAGAAAGCTAAACGGAAGGACATATACAATTAAACTAGTGATTAGTAACGTTTTTCCCTTGCATGCATAAAAACAAATAAAAATAAAACCTGCAATCGCATATGTTATTAGTATATCACCATGCCAGATGACAAAAGCATGTATACACCCAAACAATAATAAAACGATTAATCTTCTACTAAAAAGCAACGGAAAATTCATGCCATTCCGTCGCGTACGATCAGCAAATAAAATCGCACTATAACCAAATAAAAAGGCAAATAGTGGGTAAAAACTCCCCTGCGCGAAGATGTCGATGAGAGTATATAAAAAATGATCGAACGATGCGTCATAATATTCATCCGGATTCAGATATAGTATAGGATGAAAAAACGAGGACACATTCACAAAAAAAATACCTAAAAGCGCCACTCCTCTCAACATATCCAACGAATTTACCCGTTCATTTTCCTTTATAACATTCATTTTCTCCCTCCCTTTTCACTTATCCTATCACCCATAAGAAAAAGGCGCCTTAAATTTGTAATATTAAGACACCTTCAGACACAAGTCAATATAACACTCTCTTTTCTATCACATCGCTACACGCTCTAATTAGTTTACAAAACGCCCTGTTAGTCCTTTTTCTTCCCAATACTCATGACGGAGCGTGACTTTCTGAATTTTACCGGATGCTGTTTTCGGTAATTCATCCACAAACGTCGCACCTGTAATGGCTTTAAAATGAGCCAATGAATTACGAGAAAAAGCAATCAATTCCTCTTCTGTAGCTGTTTTTCCTGGACGTAACACAACAAATGCATGTGGCGTTTCACCCCATTTTTCATGTGGAACAGCAATGACAGCCGCTTCCAATACAGCCGGATGATCATATAATTTTCCTTCTACTTCTATCGAAGAAATATTTTCTCCACCCGAAATGATGACATCTTTCTTTCGATCGACAATATCAATGTTACCGTATTCATCGATTGTCCCCATGTCCCCTGTATACAACCAGCCATTTTGAATGGTTTGCATTGTCGCTTCTTCATTTTTCCAATAAGCTTTCATTACCCCATGGCTGCGCACAATCACCTCACCGATGGCTTTACCATCATTCGGCACATCTTCATTGAATTCGTTCACCAAACGAACTTGAGCACCTATAATGGAATGGCCTGCTTTTGCTTTCATGCGGTACTTTTGCTCAGTCGGCAGATGTTCCAAATGAGAACGTATTGTGGAAAACAGGCTAAATGGCGCTGATTCCGTCATACCATAAACTTGAATAAATTCCCATCCTAATTCTTTTTCGACTCTTATAACAAAAGCCGGAGGTGGAGCTGAACCGGCCACAAGGACACGCGTAATCGGCTTAATCGGCGGAACAGCAACTTCATAGTACTGAAGTAAGCTATTCAAGACTGTTGGTGCCATATGCATGACCGTTACTTCATGCTTTACAATCAAATCGAACATCGCTTCCGGTGTTGCTTTTCGTAGAAAGATTTGCGTTGCTCCATTCGCTGTATAATAAAATGGTGCTCCCCATCCGTTCACATGAAACATTGGTAAAACGTGTAAATAAACATCACTATCTTGTACACGAATATGATGCATCGCCGTTAATGCATGTAAATAGTTATTACGATGCGTAAGCATGACACCCTTCGGATTCCCCGTTGTACCACTTGTATACAATAAAGAAGCTACATCTTCCTCATCGACATATGCACGTCTAAACGCTGCAGAAGAATATTGGGCTAACCATTCATCATAATCAATTTCATCAATCTCTTCTTCCTTATAATGAACAATAATCGTGCTCACCGTCTCTAACTTATCCTTGATTGGTGCAACCAATTTATATAAATCTTGATCGACGAATAACACCTTCGCTTCACTATGATTTAATATGAACAAATAGTCTTCTGGTTTAAGGCGTACGTTCAACGGTACCATGATTGCACCTAATTGATACACACCATAAAACCCTTCAAACATTTCAACACTATTAGGCGCCAAATAGGCAACACGGTCACCATGCTGTATACCTAGTTCCTCCAAGCCACGAGAAAGTTGATTAACACGTTCATTTATTTGAGAATATGTAAAAGTCCTACCTTCCGCTATAATTGCTTCCTTTTCCCCAAAGTGCTGAACAGCTCTGTCTAAAAAATCAGTTACGACTAATGGTATATTCATTATTTTCCACCCCTAATATATGTATATATTTACCATATACAGATATTAACATATAAATGGGTTTTTTTGTATTTTAAATTGCATTTTCTTACATTTTACCTATAATCATTTTCAAACATTGTATAGGCGAATATATCACATAATTCCCATTTTCTCATAGCATAATAGAAATTCGTATAAGTTAGGTGGTCACCATGCCGGCAATTGTTGGAGCCATACAAGTTGTCAGTATCGGAAGTAGCGGCGTTTTTCATGTAGGAGACGTATACAAAATCTCTCCCGTATCAACCGCTAAAACATATGCAGGTGCAGGTTCTTTTAATACAGGAGAAAGCCTATCCGTACAAACTAGTGATAATCGCTTAACCACAACCGATAATGAAAATTTCGATCAGCCGATTGCTTTTAACCTATAAATGTGAGGAGGATTATCATGAAATTTTATATTAATCAAAGCATCCATATCCACAGCATCAGAATCACCACCATCAGCAACTCCTCAATTTTTCAAATCGGAAGTGCTGGTATTATTAAATCTCTGAGCACCTTATCAAACACCGGTAAATATATTGAGGAGGTAGCTCCTATCCCGAGCCAGACAGTTATCACTAAGGAAGCTTCGACTATACCGTTTACTTCATGAACAGGCACATGTATGTTTATTTTTGGCTGTTTTCACAAACTTTGTTGCTTATGAACAAGCAGATGGAATTTTGCCTCAGGATACTCACTGTCCGTGGGAAGCGCAGCCATTGTCGCAAGTATCAACAGGAAAGTATAATAGAGCTTTTAATTTACAGAAAATAAACTTTAAATAGTGAATAGCTGTACGGATGTAATGGGCATTCACCCAATTTTCACCTTCTCATATACTAATTAACATATTTATACGTTAGTTAATTGATAGGAGGTAATTAGGATGAATCAAGAATTGTATACGTATGCTACTCAAATGAAATCTTATTTAGACGCACAATCCAAAAGAATTACGTTGCTTGAAACTGAGTTAACTCAGCTAAAAGAAGCGATGAAACAAGTACCTGCCGAGCCTTCTGTTACAATCGAAAAAATCGAGTATAAGTTTGATCAATTGAAAATTGAAAGATTGGATGGAACATTGAATATCGGTTTAAATCCTGCTAATCTGCATGAATTGGAAGAAATTACAGCGAACGGAGCCAATGGCTACCCTATTCCTTTTCCAAAGCAATTTCGCGAACAGTTGACAGAAGAAATTTCCGAAGCCATTACAGCCCATGTGGAAACGGAGCTCTCTTCCCTTATTGCAGATGTGGAGGGAGAAATGAATATTCACTCCCAAGGGGAATATGAAAATTTCATCAAGGATGATTTATTTAAGCAAATGCACGATCGTATACAACATTACTTGAATCAATTTCCCTTTAATGAAAAGAATGAACGAAACTCGGAATATAAAGAAAGAATCATTGAGCAGATTAAGACGGATATACATCAGGCGGTACGTGCCTTTTATCAAAACATCCAAAATAATATGAAAGGAATGTAGAAAATGGATTATCGTGTAACAAATGAAAATCTTTGTGTCGGAAAAATCAAAGTGGTCGGTGTAACAAGCTCGTCACTTTTATTAGTCGGCGACGTTAAAACAATTCAATTATCCTCTGCCTTCGATACACCGCCCGAATCTGTCATTGTAGGACCATTAGTACCATTTTCTCCAAAAGCATAATATGTTAAGTCGGACATCACACGTCAAACAAATCACTATTAAAAGCGTTGTTTTCAGCTCCAATTTACAAATTGGTGATACAAAGTACATTGATGCAGCATCAGCTGTTTTGGCGATGCAAGTACCTGAGAAAGAATTCATTGGTGACTCGCTTCGTTATGAAGATTATCCTGTGTTCAATTTTCGATCCCCACTTCCTGTTCTGTTTGAAGATTTTCCGATGGTCACCTTTAACCATCATCCTCGCATCAATGTAGATGAGATTAATATAATTGGTGTTTCTACTTCTGCCATTGTAGCCATAGGAAACACCGACCATGTACGTTCATCGACCCGTGTCTTAAACATCATAAACATGATGGAAGAACCAGCTTCAGCGAAAGGAGGATAAAGCATGCCTGCTATCGTAGGACCCATTCAAGTCGGTGCGATACATGGTGGTACTGTACAGTTTGGCGATGCTTTCGTTTATTCTCCAAAAAGCGCTACTAAGATTGCTAACGGCTCCGGCAGTAATGTGACAGGTGTATTTATCATCACCAACAACGGCTTAAGCGCAACGAATATCGTGGATGCCAATGTAGTCGACCAACCAATTGCCGGAAATAACTAGACCTCTAAAATAGGAACAAACAAATTGCTTACAAAAAAACAATCGAGACATCCGAAAAGTTATTCAATGACTTTTCGGATGTCTCCCTTTATTTTCGTTTATTTGCTTTCTTTATTCTTGGTAATTTTTCTGAAGGCTGTTTTTTAATCCACTTCAAAAATTTACTGAGCTGTTCATCCATCTGTAACGATGAAATAGTAGAAAGCCTATTAGCTAACTCTTCGTTACTATACAATGCATGTATTTGATTATGGCAAGAAATACAAAGCTGCGCTGTCGGCAAAAATGTCCCACCCATTTCGCGTGGGGTTAAATGATGCTCTGTTAGAATCACATTTGCACGTTCACATAATTCACATGTGCCTGTATCTTTTTTCCTTGCTGCACACATACAAAACCTCCTTTACCATTACTCACCTTTTCATTATGTTCTTCATGTTAAATAACATCTACCGGACTTCCACATGTTGCACTTTATTTTATGGGCATTTCAACCTTGGTCAACCATTGACTTTCCGGGTATTCCATATCATTATAATAAAATTCATAAGCAATTCCTTCTGACTTAAAGCCCTTCTCTACAATCCATGTAGCCATCTCATTGTATATCGATTCAATTTCATTGTAAGGTCCTTGATACATACAAAAAATCCGTTTTCCTGCTGGTATTGAACCAGCTTTAATTTCTCCTTTATTCGGCATTGGTTTCGCCATAGGAAAACCTATCTCTACATCTAAATCTTGCATATCCATATTATAATAAGCCACATAAGGGACCTCTGATAGTTGTTCGTCCATTTCCTTTAAATACGCTGCCAATTTCTCATAGCATTCCCCGATTAGTTGAGGTAATTTTTCCACTGATGTTCTAGTGCGAATATACATAGTAGGTTGTTCATTTTTCTTCAACATTTCTATTCTTGAAATTTTAGGCATAATCTTACTTCCTTTCTGATTAGCATGATTTTCTCTTCATGACATATAAAGCTAAAATAATTACCATAGCATAGCCTATTATGGCGACAATAGAAGCTTCCACACCAAATTCTCCTCCAGTTAATAAAATAGATTCAGAGAATAGATCATAAGAATAAATCGCATTTTCGTTATGTGACATACCTATATTTAAAATGCCGCCTATCATAATCATATTCCAAATTCCATGAACAAGCGCGCTACACCAAATAGAACCACTTTCATACACAATTAATGAAAACATAATGCCAACGCTCGTTCCAGCCACCAATAAAATAAGAACATCTAATAGATGCATGCCACCACTGGCATGTAATAGTCCAAAAAGAACAGATGGAATGACAATGGCAATCCGTTTTCCCCATCGTCTTTCTAACACAGCCATAATAAATCCTCTAAAAATCATCTCCTCGACAACACCCGCGCCAAAACCAACCACAAATAACGCGCTCATTACTATATTGAATATATCGAGATGGCTCAAATCATTTCTTACAAACTCTCCCGGCATGCACAACAAAACAGCTGAAACGATAGCAGGTAAAAATATAGCCACCAGGAACCATATTTTACTTATATAAGGTTTGCCAATCCGACATTCTTCCAAAGAAATAGGCACTATTTTGGTACAAACTACTTTCAGCAAACGATAGGAAATAAAAACATAAAGCCCTCCATATACAATGGTTGCTACTGATTTCGGTAAAGGCAACTGACCAGGCAAAGCGCTGATAACCTGTGAAAATACTAAAATGATTATTCCTAAACAAAAAGCCAGTACTACCTTTCTTGTAGTAATCACTCGTTTGAATTCACTTTTCTCCATGACAAGCCCCCTCGTCTTTTTAAGTTTCCTCAAGATTTTCAACATGAATGATACTAGTTTACTCCTTCCACCTTCTCATTTTCTTAAACCCATTCATTCAGCTTAAATAAGAAAAAACGTCATGGCCTTATGCTTTCGCCGTTGCGACCTGCATCCCGCAGGAATCCGAGCATGACAGGTGTTAGAGCAGACAGTCATCAAATTTCAGAATTGTATACTTTCTTATTTTGAAATGAAAAACACCCTCTTTTTCGATTTACTCAATACGAAAAAGAGGGTGTCCTACTGAATAGCCAATTACTGATTTTATTCTTACATTTTCAGCAGATGTCCGCCATCATCAAAGAAATACAAATATTTCTCATCTAATGTGGTCTTCAAGATGTTTTGAATAGCTCGACTATACAAATCCATCTGTACTTGATAGCGTTTTTCCAGTTCCGATTTCGCTCCTTCAAATCCACCTGGAAAACGACCGGTAATCCTATCTGTTTTATAATCCAACAGTACGAGCCCTTGCTGATCTTTAAATAAACAATCGATAACCCCTTGCACTAATACTTTTTCTTCCGGACCATCATAATCGTGATATGCTTCATGTGCAGAAATGACCATACTGAACGGTACCTCCCGCTGTACCAACTCGGCATTCCGCAATCTTTTCGCTACATCACTTTCAAAGAAACGTAGGATTCCTTCATTATTGATTGCCTCAAGCTGATCCAAGCGCAAGAATTCCTTTTGAACCAATTCAACCTTCAACTGCTCCAAGTAGTCTTCTGTTACATCTTGGCTCATATCGATTTGTTGCATGACTAAGTGCATGATTGTTCCTTTTTCAGCTGACGTTAAAGATGTTGCTTGCATAAAGGAAGGTCGATTATGAATGCTAGTTTGTGGACGGATAAGCGGGAATGCATCATCTCGTTCCATGACCTCCACCTGACGCTTCATTTCAGTTACACTTTGTTTCGATAAATGTGTCGTTGCTGCATTATATTCATAGCCCCAATTTAATTGTTGACTAATTTTTTCTGCAAATGGGGTAGTCACATCCACAGGTTTAAGTGATTTGATCATTTCCATCATTTCATGATCATCTTGCTCATTTTGCTCTCCCTCTTGCTGTAAAGTCGATGCGTCAATGAGCTGCATCTTCCAATTAGACGGATGGTCAATAATATCTTCAAGTGTTGTTTTTGCTACTACTTGATATATTTCTTCATTTTGTTGATGACGCGCTAAAGCAGGGCCAATCCAATCACTATAGCTTTTCGCAGACGCACGAATATAATCCTGCAGTAACCATTCGGTATGATTAGCTGCTTTACGCCAGCTTTGCAATGATTTCTCACTATCTTTCAAAGTGCCAATCAAAATCAATTTTTCTTTTGCCCTTGTCAGTGCAACATATAAAACACGCATTTCTTCCGCAATCATTTCCAACTGCTTTTTCTTTTTAAAAGCAATTTGCGGAAGAGAAGGATACGTAATCCGCAAATCCGGATTCGTATAACGACAAGCGAAACCGTATTCTTTATCTAGTAAATAGCTTTTCTTCAAATCCATCATATTGAATTGACGGGATAATCCTGCTACGAATACAACCGGAAACTCCAATCCTTTACTCGAATGAATCGTCATGATGCGTACAACATCTTCTTGCTCACTTAACGCTTTAGCTGCTCCTAAGTCGTCCCCTCGGTCCTGCATCCTTTCAATGAAACGTAAGAATCGGAACAAACCACGGAACGAACTTTGCTCATATTGACGAGCACGATCATATAAAGCGCGTAAATTAGCTTGACGCTGCTTTCCACCTGGTAAACCACCAACGTAATCATAAAATTTCGTCTCGCGATATAATTGCCAAATCAAATCCGATAAAGACACTTGTTTTGCCAGCTCACGCCAAGCATCCAACTGTTGAACAAATTGGAAGACATCGTGGTAGAACATACGGTTTTCTTCATTAGGACCATGCTCACAAAAAGCTTGTAGCGCTTCAAAATAGGTTTCAGCCCGATTCGCGATTTTGATTTGAGCAAGCTGTTCTTCATCCAAGCCTACGATGGCAGAACGTAACACCGAAGCTAACGGGATATCCTGTAATGGATTATCAATCACTTTTAACAATGACATCATAATCGCCACTTCTGTAGCTTCAAAGTAACCAGACGATAAGTTTCCATACACCGGTATGCCTTGTTTTTTGAATTCTTCCATGATGCCCGGTGTCCACGTCATTGAACGCATGAGAATCACAATATCACGATACGTAATTGATCGTGTCGTACCGGTCTTCAAATCTGTGATTTGCTTTTTTTCGGCAATCATTGTTTTGATTTTCTTCGCTAATAATCGCGCTTCAAGTTGTACATTCTCCAATTCTTCCTTTTCAAACTGTTCATCGTTTTCAGTCTCCATATCTTGACTCTTATTGTGCTGATCGATATATAGCACTTCAATTGGAAACGATTCTTCTTCCGGATATGGTGCCCCTTTTTTCAATGAAGCATCATCATCATAATGAATTTCCCCAACATTGACTCCCATCAGTTGATTAAATAAATAATTCGTGCCATCCAATACTTCTTTACGGCTTCGGAAATTACGGTTTAAATCAATTCGCAATCCCCCGTCTTGCCCGTCATGTCGGAAACGAATATATTTCCCTAGGAACAAATTGGGCTCTGCCAAACGGAAGCGATAAATCGATTGCTTTACATCGCCCACCATGAACATATTCCCATGCTCTTCGTTTTCTTTACTTACTAACTTCAAAATCGTTTCTTGAACAAGGTTCACATCTTGATACTCATCGACCAACACTTCTTGGAATTGCTTACGGTATTTCTCCGCTGCCTGTGATGGCATAATTTCACCATTTTCGCCCACCGTTGCTAAAATGGCTAAACATAAATGCTCTAAATCTGAAAAATCGACTATTCCTTTTTCACGTTTTTCTTGTGCATATTTTTGCTTAAACTGCTTTACGAGCATGACAAGCATTTCAACGTATGCCTTTAATTCCTTCATATCTTTCAAATAGCTGTCCGGACGTCTGGAAAATAGTTCTTTCTTTAAATCTTCAATGATTTTCTTTGCTCGATTTCGTTGCGCTTTACATTGTTCATCAATCTCTTTATCCACATCTCCACTTGCTTTTTTCAATGTAGCAAACTTGATGCCATTCATAGCCGCGTACATATCTTCCCAGCCACCTTCAAGCGCACTTTCAAGCTGTTCGATTAATTGTCCATCCTTTAAAAAGGTTTCCGCTCTTCCTGCCGGACCTCCAGGTACCTTTGTCAATGATAGGGCTTCTTCTATGCAATCTTTCGCAGCTTCTAGCTGCAACGAAATATGAAAGCGCAATACGGAAGCAAACGGAAGGCTCTCAATTGTCGTCTCATCTGTCACATCATACAAAGCAATCATCTCATCTAACCATCGCTCCGGGTATGGATGTGAGCTAGAGAATTCATGCAAAGCGCGCACAATGCTTTGCAGTTCCAAATCATTTCGGTCACTGCTGAATGCATCGACTAAACGAAAGAACGGCTCATTATTTTCAATACCGTATTGTTCCTCAAACAATTCATCCAACATTTCATCTTTCACTAACTCCGCTTCTGTTGTATCGGCAATTCGAAAACCTGGATCAATGTCGATTTCATAATAATATTTACGAATGACCTCCAAACAAAACGAGTGCAGTGTACTAATAGAAGCCCGATTTATCAAACTTAATTGCCTTCTTAAATGTTGGGAAGCAGGATTTTTCTTGATTGCTCCCTCTAAGGCATCGGCAATACGATGGCGCATTTCGGCAGCTGACGCATTCGTAAAAGTTACGACAAGCAGTTCATCTACATTTGTTTTTTCCGATAATAATTTATAAATAATCCGGTTAACTAATACCGCTGTTTTTCCTGATCCGGCAGCAGCTGCCACCAAGACATCTTGATCACTGGCCCATATCGCCTGCCATTGGTCATCTGTCCACGTCACTTCCGGCGGTTTAACAGGAATGATACTCTTACTCATGAACTACCCCCTCGCTTTCTTTCATGCTGCATAATACATCAGCCGGTTTCTTCGGCAATAGTAGACGATATTGATTTTCTTCCAATGCACTATCAAACATACACACACTTTTATACGAACAATACGTACATGGAATACGGTCCTTTAATTTATAGGGATTAATCATTGTTTGTCCGCCCATAATCTCGTTTCCTGCTTGTTCATACACTTTATGCACATGTTTCCGCAGCGTTATGAAATCCTGTTCACTGGCAACTTTCGACGTTTTGGAAATCGAGCCATCTTTCAAGAAGCTAGCAGAGATGATATTCGATTTGCTGCTTTCTCCGATAATTAAATGGTCATCCATTGAATGTAGGACATCTTGATCTCCAAGCAGCAATCCTTTCATCTTAAACTGTTTAAAGATTTCCTCTTCAATTTTATTTATATCCATCATTTCATTCGCTTTAATAATTGGATTATGCACATGGAAATACAACATTCCCGCCGGTGTCACCGTTGTGCCAAGCAAACTGCCCGCATGTGTCACCAGCACATCCAAGTAAGTTAACATTTGCAGCGCTAACCCATAATACACTTCATCCAAATTAATATCTTTTGTGCTGGATTTATAATCAATAATCCGTACATACACTTCGTTATTTAAGATGGCTTGGTCTACCCTATCGATACGGCCAATCAGTTCCATTTGCGTCCCGTCACCTAGTGTGAAAGATAATGGCGGTAAGCTGTCGATACTGTTGAAACCAAAATCCAGCTCTAACTTAACAGGGGCAAATCCACTATGTTTTGCTTGTTCGCTTAACACCATGGAAGCTCTACTGATGACCTGCTCTAGCTTTCTTTTTATATAAAAATGGCGTTTCGTACTTAATAAAATTTGATTTTGTAATTTCGGTGCCAACTGTTCAACAGCAATATTGGCCAATTGTTGACTTTCATCTCTCGTCAAGGCTGACCAGGGGATATTACGTTTCAATAATGTATCGGAAATGATTTTTAGTGCTCCATGAAACATTTCACCAATATCCGGCGCTGCCAAACGATAGATTTGTCGTTCTTTCAACTTTAACCCGTGTGAAGCAAAATGAGAAAAGGCACAGGCATTATATTTCTCCATGCGTGAAACGCTGGCTTTCAACTGATTTCCATAGAGATGTTTGGCCGTTGCTTTAGAAAGTTGACGCGCTTTATTTTCATAAAATAAACTGCTCAGTACCCTTTTCACATCTGGTTTAGTATCTTCCATTTGTACTAGTTGATTGTACAATCCATACCATACATCATCAACGTGATACCCTCTTCTCTTTAGCTGAAGTACACTTGCTAAATAAGAAAGCGATACATCGTTATTCACCATATACAGAAGCTGTTTTTCTTCTGAATCATCATTCGGTTCATTTTGCACATACACTTTAGTCGCTGTCGGAAGCACTTCTTGTACCCTCTTAATATACGGCGAAGGCATAAGTGAGCCACCTTCTTCATCACCGAGTGGATAACTGATATATAAATAATCAGAAGGCGTTGTAAATGCTTTATAAGCTGTAAATTCCTCATCAAATAAGCGTGCTGCCGAATCCGGCGCCACTTCAATACCTGCTTTATTCAATGTTTGACGATCGCTATCCGAGAAAATTCCCTCCTCCGTCGCTTTCATCGGTAATACTCCATCATTTAATCCAAGCACAAATGCCACTTTAATATCCGATAATCGAGATAAATCAAGATTTGCCACTAACACTTGATCGATTGCTGGGGGTACCTGGGCAAAATTCATCGCCTGCAGCCCCGCATCGAGTATATTGCTGAACTGTTTCAATGTAATGGTCGAATCGCCCATCGTTTCCACAAATTGATCCAATAAGTTGATGACTGCTTTCCAAGCTTGGTCATGGTGTCTTGATGTTCGAACATCCCCTCTACCTTCAGCCTCTATTTGCAACTGTTCCAGCTTGTCCATCACTTGGATATCTTCTAAAAATAAATACAATGCTTTACAATATTCCACACCAGTTTTTGCTTTCTTACATCTTTTACTTAGCGTAACAACAGGCAATGAAAACAAGTTCTTCAATTCATTGATTTCTTCTTCGAACTTTTTCTCTTGATCGGTCTGCCCTTTTTCTTCTAGCTCCAATCCTCGAAAACGACGATACGTCCACCGCTCTTGACTCGTCCATTTATCACCCTTCATTCCTCTAGATAAGACGTAATTCTCCAATTGATCTACCTGAAAACGCATCTTACGCTTATCCGCTTGAATTGGAAAAAGAAGCTCCGTCTTAATGGCTCGAAAAACGGGTTCATAACGCCAATGGCTATTCAAAATTTCCATCGTCGAACGAATGAGTTCAATTAAAGGATGATGCAGCATCGTTTCTTTCGCATCAATGAACATCGGAATACGATAATCTTGAAAAATTGTTGTCATCAAATCGTGGTACGAGCTACCATTTCGAATAAGCACCGCAATATCACGCCATCGATACTTTCTATCTCTTACTAGCTGCAAAATCTCACGCGCAATGCCTTCCACTTCCGCCCTGCGATTTGCTGCCATCATGACTGTAACGTTGCTGTCCCCTTCATAGGCATTCACCGGTCTCACATTAAAATTCTTTTCCAAATGCGCCAGGCTGCCATTATGCTGATACCTTTGAATGCTTGATAACTCTAAATCATTTTCCACGGTTATACCGGATTGCTGTCCCAATTGATACAATTGATGATATAATCGCGCACTCATATTGAATAAATAAAAATCAGTCGGGGGTCCTTGACGGAACGGCTGATCCAAAGTTAAAGCAACCGTCACCTTTTTGCATGTGTTCATCAATTGATTTACAACAAGCAACTCTTGAGGTGTCAAACTATAAAATCCATCAATATAAATTTCCGCTTGTTGCAAATAACGTGACTGAGGAATTTTTTCTGCCAACAAAGTTAAATAATCTTCTGAATCAATATACTTGCCGAATAAGGCTCTTTCGAATTCTGCATAAATGATTTCCAAATCATGCATTTTATCTTTCAAGCTCTGATCCTCTTCGTGTTGAAGCTGTTCTCTTATTCTCGTCCTCATATCATCTGGCGAAATACAATAACGCTTCAACTCCACCAGCATATCTTCCATATTGCTGACAAAACCTGTTTTGCTGGCCGATCGTTGAAAAATTTTCAACTCTTCCTTCTTTTCCTCAATTATTTTAGTAATCATCATATTCATGCCTACACTGTCCAGATGGGTTCTGCTCATACCGCCCGTCTCTTGCAAAACACGCCAAGCGAGTCGTGTAAAGCTAAAAACCTGAGCGGCCATCATTCCATGTAAATCAGGTGTACTAGCCAATTTGTATTCAGATAGAAATGTCATTTGATCTGGTACTAAATAAACCAATGGTGCATGACTGGGATCATTTTTCAATTTCATTCTTATATCATTTAACATCCAAGTCGTCTTACCGCTTCCGGAACGACCTAAAATAAATTGTAAAGACATTGTCCTTCTCCCTCCCTGTAACTGTCACTACATTAGGATAGAGAATAAGGCTGACAGAACACTCTTGTTCGTCAGCCTTATTCTCTATTTTCACATGAGCTTCCATTATATCAAAACGTGAGGTTTTTCCAAACTCATACATATACTGGTTTCCACGGAGTTCTTACGAATTACCTTTCTTTCTCGCTCTTTCTTGTTCCCTCTCCCGCTCTCTTTTTTTCACTTTAGATTCGATATCCCTATTCAAACTTACTTCAATCCGTCGGCCCACATACCAAAGAACAAAGATGATGATTGCGACAAGAATCGTTCGAAACGGCTTTGTAATCAAGGATGCAATATCATAGCCTATGAAACTAATCGTAAAAATCATCACTAATTTCCCTGCCATTACCGCAAACATGTATCGCTTTTTCGTAATATGGGATAATCCCGCTACGATGTTCACAACAGCAGATGGAGTAAACGGAAAGCATAATAACAGGAAGATTGGCCCAAACCCATGATAATCCAACCAACGTGTCAATTTCTTTACTTGTTTCGTATTTTTTATAAATAACAGGAATTTCGTGTGACCATATTTCCTGATGATTAAAAAGACAAGAACGGCCCCGATAGTCGAACCAAGCCATGTCAATAAAAAGCCAAACCATAAACCAAATGCATTTGTATTGGCAATGACAAACACAAACAAAGGTAAAAATGGGAGAAAGGCTTCTAATAATGGCAGCAAAATTCCCGGTATCGGTCCAAATGCCTTGTAACTTTCAATCAGTTTCAATATATTATCGGTTGTGATTAAATCTTTCCAGCCATCGAAGTCCATATGTGTATTCCTCTCTCTTCAGCATCGGAACAAAACGCTTGTCTTGATATGTACTACCGTTCCCAGTGCTCTTTCTTTTAATTTTACCAAAAGTGCTCTTAGTAAAACATCCTCATTCTCCTGGATTTAGAAAGAAAGCTCTATTCCAGATAATCTTTGCCGCATTGTAAGGACATCATGAGGGAGTATCCAAAATCGTTGTTTTTTAAGCTATGCGTTGTTTAAAAGAGCTTAACACTTATGGAAAATGCAAAGGTACTTGCACATAAAACAAACATTTGGTAACATCCTAAACAAGAACATTTGTTCTTGTTTATTTTGAATGCATGAAAATGGAGGATTCATAATGACCCAAATACCCGAAAAAGATTATGATATGATCGAATTAGTTATTTATTTACCAATGGTCCTAACTGTCTTGAATCACGATCTTTCCATTATAGAAAATGGTCATTTTAAGTTAAAAAAACCATACATCGAATGGATCCAAACATCGATGAACATCATTCAACAAGAACTTTCGGATATTAGACATATTTTAAGGAAGGAAAATATCACAGTCAGTCAAGTCAAACGGGATGAGGCCTTTACTCTGTTTTTATTCCGCCATAAAGGACATGAAGAATATCATAATTACTTTAACCCAAGAATTAGAAATAAAGTGGAAGAGCTAATGAAGTATTATTTATGCGAGAGAGTGACAAGCTCCACAAACCGAAAGTAAATTATTCATCGTCTTTACCGAATGTTGGATAGTATAGTTTTTTTTCTGCTATTCTACTTTTCAAGCTTGTTTGCAAAAATGCCGCTCGTTCGATTTGTGAGGTAAAAGAAGCATAAGAAATCCGAATGGTTTCGCTCACGTTATTATTAAATAGAACAATAGTCTCATTCGGACTTTTGCTTCTACAAGCTTTTATATGTGGTTGTGAAATCCAGCAACAAGACTCTTTTGATGGTGATGCTGTCGGAAAGACAAGTAAGCCAAGTGATTCACAAATAAAAATCGGCACTTTTTTTTGGTAATTCGTAACGATAGATGTCCCTCTTTGGTTTCCGTCTAAGCTTGTACCATAATACATACAGGAATCATTAATGACTTCCTTTGTTTTTTTTCTGACAATCAATTTTCTTTCTTTTTCAATAACGTACGAGCATGCACGACCTCCATAATAAATATGCTTAATCATCATAGTGTCCGGATGCCATTCGTACTCATCCACTAGTAACATATCTAAGTTTTGTGCATCTTCCTTATTCATTAAAATCCTCCTTTTCATTTAGGTAATTTCTCACACACAACTATATTACCATTTATTACCTTGAAATTGTGAAAGTTCACACTATTTTTAAATTTGATTATAAAAAGTTTATTTTTTAAAAATTTTCAGAATTTTTTGTTGATTTATTCATAATTATTTTATACAATTATAAAAAGGTATTAGGGGTGATGCTTCGTGAATCATGAACATTCGTATACAGAAATGGAAAAATCTACAGCTATGCAAAAACGTCTAGGAACAGAAACATTTATGTTAAAACTCTACGTTGATATGATGCTTCAAGAAGCTCTTCTGAAAACTGAAAAAGACAAGATTTTAAAGAAAATTGATGAAGCTCTTGATCAGAGAAATGAAGAAATGTTTCACCGCTATTGCGCTAAATTACAGGAAATCACAAAACAGTTTGGAACTTAATACAAATTTAACACCCTTGTCGCAATTGTGACAAGGGTGTTTTTTGTTGCTTTTCAAACTTCAGCATTCAATTAAATATTACAGTTCAGCAACAAAGGTGACGAACAAAATCAAACAAAAAGAAAAAAGACAAGCTTAAACTTGTCCTTTTTCAAAGGTTGAGCTATTACCTCTAAATTGGTGAACAACCCAAAACTAATCAAATTCATCAATAATTTGTAGTCTCTGTGACGGGCTCTGTCCCTCTAACTAAAGAGAATACATAGCCTATGATTCCTCCTAGAATCGCCGGCACAAGCCAACCTAATCCTACAGAGTGCAGAGGAAGAATAGAAAATACATTATTAACAGCTTCAATTGATAAATTTGCTGCATTCAATCCATCAAATAAACTAACAGCAAATGTGAATATCATACTGCCAATATACACTTCTGATCTCCCTTTAAACAAAGAATGCATGAATGTTAAACAAATTAAAGCAATCGCTAATGGATAAATTGCATATAAAACAGGAACCGAAATGGATATTAACTCCATCAAACCAACATTGGCAAATACCGCACTAAAGACTGACATAATGATAGCAAATGCTTTATACGAAATTTTCGGCACCATTTTATGAAAATAAGATGCACAAGCAGAAACTAATCCAATACTTGTTGTTAAACAGGCTGCAATAACGATTAAACCAAGTAAAATTCCTCCATATGAGCCGAAATAGTGCGTAGAAATACCCGCTAAAACCGCTCCACCATTCTCTAAATAACCTAATTGCTCAACACTTGAAGCACCGATATATGTTAAGGCTGTATAAATGATGGCAAGCAATGCCGCAGCAATTAATCCAGCTTTAAAACAACCTTTCATTATGTCCTTTTTCGTTGTTGCCCCTCTCTCTCTAATCGCATTAATGACAATAATTCCGAAAACGAAAGAAGCAAGTGTATCCATCGTTAAATATCCTTCTTGAAACCCTTTAAAGAATGCATGATTCATATAAGCTTCCGCAGGTGCTGAAAAATCCCCCATCGGCTTAATGATGGCCGTCACAATTAAAATAGCAATAAAAATCAATAATAATGGTGTCAAAACCTTCCCGACAATATCAACAATCTTCGAAGAATTTAAAGAAAAGAAGCATGTTATCCCAAAAAAGATTACTGTAAATAATAATAGCGGTAAAGCACTCTCCGTATTTCCTAACAGCGGTTTAATTCCCACCTCATAAGAAACACTTCCTGTGCGGGGAATAGCAAATAATGGGCCTATCGCCAAATACAACACCGTTGTAAATACAACACCAAAAATAGGGTGCACTCGACTAGCTAAAGAATGAAGGTCGCTCTTTCCAGAAAAACCGAATGCTAACACGCCTAATAGAGGCAAACCTACTCCTGTTACAACAAATCCAAAATTAGCAGCCCAACTGCTTGTTCCAGACAATTGTCCCATCATAACAGGAAAAATTAAATTCCCTGCTCCAAAAAATAAAGCAAATAACATAAAACCAATTGCAATTGTAAATGAACCTTTTCGATTCTCCATCTAAAATCCCCCTGTAAACTCTTAAAGTAAAACTAAGCTGCATATAAGTTTTTAAAACATAACAAAGCTTTGACTTTAGTATAATATCACAAAATAATAATTTATGAAAATATTAAGAAAATTCATAAATATTATTTTAAACGGAATAAAAAAAACCGTCAAATATACGGTTTTCAAAATTACATCCCTTGATAAATATTTACTTTATTGCTCTTCTCTTTCATATTCCTCTAATGTCATAATTCGTTCTAACATAGTAGGGTGACTATATCTGAATACTTTAACCAGCCATGGTGGATTCAGTTGGCTTAGTGAGGATTTAGATAATTCCTGAAAAGTGTGCACCGCTGCTTCTTTATCTGGCATCATTTCGATTGCATAAGCGTCTGCTCTGCTTTCTTGATACCTCGATATGCTGTTCTCTATAGGGCTAAAGATAAACATCAGAACCGATAATGTACAAAGGAACAACGGTAAAGAGGTGAGGCTAGATAAAGATGAAATACGCAATCTCGGTCCCCAACGCTTAATAACGAATTGCATAATTTTTGCCGTCAGCCAAAATCCGAAAAAAGAAGAGATAATATATAAGGCAATACCGATGTAAATATGTTTTTCCACATAATGTCCAATTTCATGAGCCATAATAAAGAGAATTTCATTATCACTTAATTTGTTCAAGGTCGTATCCCACAAAACGATGCGCGAATTCGACCCAATCCCCGTGACATACGCATTCATTGCATTTGTTTTCTCTGCCATATTCACTTCAAATACATGCTCCGTCGGTATATTTGCCTCATCTGCCAATGCCAAAATTTTCGCTTCCAATTCTTTATCCTTCAAGGGATAAAAATCATTATACAGCGGATCAATCATAATCGGCTTCACAAACGAAAAGAATAACATGAAAGGAATGGAAGCAACCCATAAAGACAACCACCAACGCTTCTCACTCTTTTTAATAAAATAATACAAAGCACCGACAATAATTAAAGTTGTACCGTATCCAATCCAAAACTCAATGGTTTGGTCCTTCATCCACAACTGAAACGACTGAGTGGAAATATCAAACTTCTTGGATACATAGTATCCTAGATAACTAAATGGAAAGAAAGCTATAAATGATAAAACAGAAAAATAAAACAGGTAAATGGTCGTTTGAACAAAAGAAATGGAAGAAAGGGTCTTAGCTGAACGATTCATTGTGTATGATATGCCTAGTACCATTATCAAAAAATAAAATAACCATTCAAATGGCGTTTCTATAAAAAACAAAAAATTACGGATTTGCGAAAACTCTTCACTTAAAACTTGTTGCCTTGCATTCATGAATGTGGATGGATCGGCACTTGTCCCTTTATAAGCCGCCGGTACAGAAGTATCTGTCAATCTAAAAATATATAAATATACCAAACAGGCAATTCCTACATACATTCCTAACGCTAATCGTATGTATTTCCTCATCTCCCCGCTCCTCCCTTTGTCTATACAAACTGAGCATCATCGCCACTCGATAAGGATCTTACTTATGCAATCATTGCCTCTCCATATCACGGTATACGAAGGAAGCTCTATTTAAACGATTCTTTATCAAGTGGAAATACTCTGTTGCTTAAAGATTAAACAAGCCTCTTTATAAATGTAGTTGCTAAGCGGAGAATTAGAACTTTTTCGTTATCTTTTTCAGTATTTTTACCAATATACAGAAAATATATAGACACCTAACCGAATGCCACAAGAAATCCCCGCGGCTGATTTGATAAGAGAGGACAGCATCTTATTCAATCATGTTACGTTATCAAAGTAGTCGTTCATATAAATTTCAATGTTTTAACTTTTTTTACACTCTTTACCAGTATAAAGTAATGTATCATATTAGAAAAGCGCTGAATTTAAGCACTCATCAAACTTCAGAATTCTATACTTTCTTACTACATAAGACTGTTTGCTAAAACAGACATCTATAAAAAAAAGCCGACAAACAGCCAAAAATAAGCGAGGTGACACATGAAAAAACTATATATTACGTTCATCATTCTACTCATTATCAGCATCGGAGCAGGTATTTATTATTTTACGGACTACCGGGAATCCAAAATGAGTTATCCAAACGACCTTATTCTATACACCCATAAAGGTGAAGATTTCTCATTCGATCATTTGACGCCAAAAGTGCGTCTCATCGAGTTTATGTATACGGAATGCCCAGATATTTGTCCGGCAACTACTTATTTGATGGCACAATTACGAGATGAATTGGAAGAAGAAGGCGTGTTCGGGGAAAAAGTGGAGTTTCTGACCATATCTATCGACCCTGAAAAAGACACACAAGAAGTTTTACAACAATATGCTACTCTGCATACAATCGATAAAACAGACGGTTGGTATCTATTAAGTGGAACCAAGCCTAACATAAGAGAACTAACAAACAACTTTCAATTTCAATTTCGAGAAGCAGGCACCGGGGACTTCGTCCATCGCAGTGCAACATATTTATTGGATCAAGAGAACAGAGTCGTCAAAGTATTCGGTATGGGACAAAACGATTTTGATAAAGCCGCTGTCTTCAAAAAAATCATGGCGGAAATCTAAAGTCACTTATATATAAAGCAGAAGACACCTTTTAATGCTAAAGGTGTCTTCTGCTTTTACAAACCGGTCACTAAATGCTGTTGCTTATACAAGCATCGCCCGGTCATTATTCATCTGTTCTCCACGAATTCTTTGGAATTCATTCAAAAGCTTTTCAATACTTAGCTGTTGTTTCTCTTGTTCATTACTTTCAAAGATAATCTGACCTTTATCCATCATAATCAAACGATTCCCTAAATCCAACGCTTGTTGCATATTATGCGTGACCATTAGCGTCGTTAAACCATGCTCTGCCACAATCTCTTTTGTCAGATTCGTAATTAATTCTGCACGCGAAGGATCAAGAGCTGCGGTATGTTCATCTAACAATAAAATTTTCGGTTCTGTGAATGTCGCCATCAATAAAGAAAGAGCTTGACGTTCACCGCCTGACAATAGCCCAACCTTCGCCTGCAGACGATTCTCCAAACCTAAATGCAACGTTTCCAGTTTCTCCTTCAGAAAATCCCGGCGTTTCTTTGTGACACCAAAGCGCAATGTACGTTTCTTTGTCCGATTGTACGCGATGGCTAAATTCTCCTCAATGGTCATAGTTGGAGCTGTACCAGCCATAGGGTCCTGAAACACACGACCGATATGCACCGCACGCTTATGCTCCTGCAAAGGTGTGACGTTCGCTCCATCAATGAAGATACTGCCGATATCAGGCGTAAGCTTGCCAGAAACCATATTCATCAATGTTGATTTTCCGGCACCATTACTGCCGATAATTGTGACAAAGTCCCCTTTTGCAAGGTGAAGGTTAATGTTAGAAAGAGCTATTTTCTCATCAGGCGTTCCTTCATTAAACACTTTATTAATCTGCTTTAGCTGTAACAACTGCCTCACCCCCATTGTTGATTTGTTTCAATTCCTGCAATCGCTTTTGCTTTCTTCGCTTCTCTTTTTGCTTATCGATCATCTTCGGTAAGATTAGGGCAATCACTACAATTAATGCCGTAATCAGCTTCATATCACCGGTCTCTAAAAATTGGGCTTGCATCGCCAATGTAATAATAATTCGATAAATAATTGCTCCACCGATTACTGCAAAAGTCGCTCGGATAATAGTCTTTGCTCCAAATACCGCTTCACCGATAATGACGGAAGCCAACCCGATCACGATCATTCCAATCCCCATACCAACGTCACTGAATCCATTATATTGCGCAATCAGAGCACCCGACAAGGCAACAAGTCCATTAGAAATCCCCAATCCTAATACCTTCATATTACTCGTATTGGCTGAGAAGCTTTGAACCATGCCTTCATTATCACCGGTCGCACGTAACGCTAAACCAATTTCTGTTTTAAGAAAAGCATCGATCGCCAATTTAATCAGGAAGGTCACAATAATCATTGTAAGCAAAATACCCCAGCCACTTGGAAGGATCTCTGCCAGACCTACTGCCCCTAGCATTTTTTCCATCATTTGATCTAAGCCTGCATTTGACCAAGCTTCACGAATATTTGTCATAATCGTGCTTTCTGATAATAACGGAAGGTTCGCTTTCCCCATTATTCTCAAATTAATAGAATACAAGGCAATCATCATTAAAATACCCGATAATAACGGATTAATTTTTCCTTTTGTATGTAGCAAGCCCGTCACAACGCCTGCTAGAAAGCCAGCAAATAACGCAATGACAGTTGCTACTAACGGATTATAACCATTGACAATGAGAATGGATGCCGTTGCAGCTCCAGTTACAAAACTGCCATCCACTGTTAAATCCGGGAAGTCCAAAATACGAAATGACAGATACACACCAAGCGCCATAATAGCATAGATCATACCGGCTTCTATTGAATTAAAAATTGCTCCAGTCATGTCCTTCTTCCTCTCATCGGCTCAAAATATTTTGTTCATACAAATAGTAACAAGACTGACTGCGATTGGATTATTTTTACTTAACCAAAATATCCTTAATTATACAGCCAGCCCATCTTCTTCTATTCTATTACTTTACAAATTCAGCTGTTTCTTTCCATTCATCCTTGATTTCAATACCCATTTCTTTTGCAGCATTTTCATTGATTAGCAGCTTAAGATTTTGTGGATATTGAGCTGGAATATCCGCTGGGCTTTTACCATCTTCTAATATTTCAGCGGCCATTTCACCAGCTTCATAACCGATATCATAGTAATCAAATCCATACGCAGCAAAACCGCCGCGTTCAACTGAATCGAATTCACCCACAAATAAAGGAACGTCTTTTTCATTTGCCACCATAACAACCGATTCTAACGCAGAAACAACCGTATTATCTGTAATAATGTAAAGTGCATCGACTTTACCAACAAGAGATTCCGTCGCTTGTTTTACTTCAGAAGATGTTGTAACAGCTGCTTCTACTAGTTTCAAGTCAGCTTTCTCCGCTTCTTCCTTCATCGTTGTAACTTGGGCAATCGAATTAGCTTCCCCCGTATTGTAAACCGTCCCAACTGTCTTTACGCCCATTTCTTCAGCCATGAAAGCAATTGTACTTGGAATAGCTTCTGGGTTACCGTCTGATGTTCCTGTAACATTACCGCCCGGCTCTTCAAAAGAAGAGATCAACTTTGCATCTACCGGATCTGTAACAGATGTGAAAACAATCGGAATATCTTTTGTTGCATTCAGTGCCGCTTGAGCACTTGGCGTAGAGTTAGCAAAAATCAAATCCACATTTTGTGAAACAAAATTACTAGCAATTGTATTGCTGTTATTTTGATCATTTTGTGCATTTTGCTCGTCAAATTCAACCTTTAGTCCTGCATCTTCCAATGCTTTCTTAAAGCCTTCACTCGCTGCATCCAATGATGGGTGTTCAACGATTTGCGTCATACCAACCGTATACGTTTTTTCTCCTTCATTACTATCACCACTTGATGAATCTGATCCGCAGCCGGCAAGTACTAATGAAGCTAAAATTCCCGAAGTAAGTCCTAGTGTCCATTTCTTCATAACTAATATCCTCCAACTTTCTCTAGTAAAATGAATATTTCATCCTTCACCGCTTTTATGTATTAAATTATAACTATTTCTCAGCGTATTTCAAATAAAAAGTCTAAAAATTTATTTTATTTAAATAATTTTAAAAATATTTTTTTGTATAAAGTGCACAGCTTTAAGCAGTCAGAGAATGACTCTCCAACTGCTTCTGAATCGTAGCAAAAATCACTTCAACCTTCTCCTAAAAGTGATGTTCGTTTTTTCGATTTACAATTTTATTTCTTCCCTCAATGCTCGCCTTAAAATTTTCCCTGTAGTGTTTTTTGGTAATTCTTCCAAAAACTCGATAGATGTCGGTATTTTATATTTTGCCAAATGCTCTGAGCAATATTGACGCATTTCGTCCACCGAAACAGACTGATTTTTCAAAACAAGAAAAGCCTGAACAGCTTCCCCAAAATTAATATCCGGTACTCCGACAACTGCAGCCTCCACAACAGCAGGATGTGCATATAGCACTTCTTCCACCTCACGTGGATATACATTGTATCCGCCTACAATAATGGTGTCTTTTTTTCGATCAACGATATAAAAATAACCGTCCTCGTCCATCTTGGCCAAGTCTCCAGTGTAAAGCCATTCTCCCTTGATTACATCGGCCGTTTCTTTAGGCATTTTATAATAACCTTTCATGACATTAGGACCTTTAACAATCAACTCACCGACTTCACCTACTGCCAACTCTTCTCCTCGTTCATTCACAACCTTATTTTCCACATTGACGATAGAGCTGCCGATAGAGCCTGGTTTCCTCGGTTTATCTACCCCGTTAAAACAAGTAACCGGTGCAGCTTCCGACAATCCATACCCTTCTAAAATAGTAACCTGAAACTTTTGTTCAAAACTGTGCAATAATGCGACCGGCAAGGAAGATCCACCAGAAATACATAATCGCAACGTTTGTAAATTGCCTTGCTCACCATCATGATGTAATAAGAAATTATACATGGTCGGTACACCGACAAACACATTCGCTTTATATTTCTTCGTCAAACGAAAAATTTCAGCCGGACTGAATTTAGGCACAATGACTATTGTCCCACCTTTTATTAACGGGGCATTCATCGCCACGGTTAAGCCAAAAACATGAAACATCGGTAACGTGACAATGACAATATCATCTTCTTTAAAATCCAAATATGTACCTATATCTCTTGCGTTACTGAATATATTACGATGAGTCAACATAGCACCTTTCGGCTTACCAGTTGTTCCGGAAGTATATAAAATGACCGCGACATCATCTTCCGACAAAACAGGTCCTTCAAATGTATCATCACCTAGGCTAACAAGTTGATCGAACGACAACAGCTTTGGCATAATGCTCAAATCAGTAACATTATTTCTCTCTTGAACAAGCCCACTTTCACAAATAATATAATGCTCTACATTAGGTAATGAATCGGACATAGCTGCCATTACAGGAACAAGCGCATCAAGTGTTATAACTGCTTTCACATCACCATCCAATAAAATATATTTCATTTCGTCGCTCGTATAAATCGGATTAATCGGAATAATTGTTGCTCCTACTCTCAAGGCACCATAAAAGCCAATTAAAAAGTGTGAAGAATTGCCAATAATGAGAGCAACATGATCCCCTTTTTGTATCCCAAGCTTCGATAAGGCACTCGCAACCTTTGTGATAGCCTCGTCTAACTCTGCATACGTCTTTTGTTGGTCTAAGAAGCGATACGCCACCTTATCCCCATAGGCTAAAGCGCTTTCATGCAAACGTGATGACAAATTCATTTTAACTTCTCCCCTTTGAACGACCAAAGTATACAAATGAATAAGCATTCAGTTGTACCTGTATTTACAATTATAGACAATTACCCTTCTATCATCAACCATTTTTTTACATTTTGCAACATGAAAATACTTTATTTTCACATTATTACGCTCGTATGTTATCAACCTAAAATAACGTTCAAATATACAGGTTCCTATTTTTAAAAATATGGCATTACCACCAAGTTAAACAACGCGAGATATATAACAAAGTTACAAATAGTGTTTATGGCGTTTCATTTCACAATCCTAATTGATGGAAATACCTCATTCATATAAGCAACCATTTTCCGTAGCCACTTACATAGTCGGAAAACAAGTACAATTCATAGTCACAGCTAGCAACCACGATCATAAAAAAATGACTGTTATGTAAACATCATCGGTGAAGAACGCGAAAATACAGTATTAACGTATAATGCTACAAAAGATACCATTTGGGGAACAGGCGGAAGCTCCAATATAACCATTAAAAATAAAAGTAACAATCGGCTTATTTGATGAAAATGATAACACGATTGCGAATTCACAGGTCCGTGATGCGTTTGCAGGAAACGAAACAATTATTTCATCTGCTACATTCACAGTTTCGGGTGAATTGGCTTATGGCATTAAAGCATTCATGAAATAAACAAAAAGAGTGTGTCCGAATAAAGCTGAACGGACACACTCTTTTGATTTAATAAATTAAATGAATAATATCTTCATTTTCGACATTACCGAAATAATATTTTACATTTACATTGGACAATGCTTCAGAAATTGCCATTTTTTCATATTTTACCCCTACTAGCAATTGTTCAATTTCCTCGACATCCCCTACGCCAAAGAAATCTCCAAAAATTTTACATTCTTCAATGATGCCCTTTTCAACTTCCAGACGGAATTCGATTAATCCTACCGGAAATCTTTTCGAACGTTGAACGTTAAATTTAGGTGATTTTCCATAATTCCAATCCCACGTTTGGTAACGTTCTTCCGACAATTGATGAATTTTTTCCCAATCCTTATCTGTTAAAACGTACTCTGGAATTTCTGTAGCTCCATCAAAAATGTTTTTCAATAATTCCGTACGGAACTGTTCAATTGTCATCGGCTCTGTTAAAAATTCGCTAATATTTGCGACACGGCTTCGGACAGACTTAATTCCTTTTGACTCGATTTTATCTTTTCTTACCTTTAACGCAGAAACGACTTGATCCATATCAGTGTCAAAAAGCAATGTACCATGGCTATACATTTTTCCCTTTGTCGCAAATTGGGCATTGCCTGAAATTTTCCGACCCTCTGCCAAAAGGTCATTTCGGCCACTTAATTCAGCATTCACACCCATTTCTCTCAAAGCTTGTACGACCGGCTCTGTAAACTTCTTAAAATTATGAAAACTATCCCCATCATCTTTCGTAATAAAACTGAAGTTTAAATTGCCTAAATCGTGATAAACCGCACCGCCACCCGATAAACGGCGAACCACTTTCAAATTATTCTTCTCTACATAATCCGTATTGATTTCTTCAATTGTATTTTGATTTTTTCCAATAATAATGGATGGTTCATTTATGTAAAACAATAAATACGATTCTTGATCGCTTAAATTTCTCAATACATATTCTTCAATAGCTAAATTAATTTGCGGATTTGTAATTCCTTTATTATCAATAAATAACATATTCTTTTCCCCCAAAGCTATGTCTTTACTCATCTAAATAAACATAATGATTGCCTACAAAAACATTATAGTCACATAGTCTGAAAAAGCTCAACAACTCTGCCCATTCAATATTTTTTTGCTAAAAACCAAAATTGTTATAAAACATTTATTGACTAATTACCCTCTGTTATAATACAATACATTCATAACCTAATTAACCGACTTTATTTATCGAAGTTATTATCTGAATTATCAAATTATTGGAGGTAAGAAGAATGATTCAAAGCAGCGTTGAGTTTTTTAAAAATTTACCACCGAAAGAATGCGTAAAATGCGGAAACATTATTGAAGAACAACACGAATGCTACAACAATAAATGTGACCACTGTAACCATTAATGTTTTAAACGAATTCAGGTTTGTCAAAATACAGTCATGTATTTTGCTTCCATATTAATGAAGTCAGTTATCTGACTCATACTCCCTCTTTGCTTTTGCATGTGCACCCCTAACTCGTACATGCAAATTGAGATAGTTACTATCTCTTGTTGAAAACCAGCCGCTGAATGCGCCTGGTTCTTTTTTTGTGCGATAAGCATACAATCGCCACTATTTCCTATGCATAAAAAGCACTCCAATCAATCACGAAACTAAATGGAGTGCCTTTTTATCAATCGTTATTCAGTTGCTTCTTTTCCGGACCATCCACTGAATGATTTCTTAAATTTCAACTTGAAATACGTGAATGTGCCAAGTTCAAATAAAAGAATAAATCCGGCTAATATCCCGACATTTTGCCACATGAAATCAAAGTTGCCACTCGAAATGACTGCTTTGAAGCCTTGGACTGTATAAGTCATCGGCAAGAAGGCATTGAAGGCTTGTAATGGTTCAGGTATGGTTTCTAACGGGAATGTTCCGGCACTTGTCGTTAATTGCAATATTAAGATGATAATCGCAATAAAACGTCCTGGATTTGCAAAGCATGTAACAAAGAATTGAATCAATGCAACGAACACCAAACTAGTCACAATGCTGAATACGATAAATAACGGAACGCTTTGCACGTCGATTTTCAATACAAACAATAAAATCGAATCCGCTATTAATGCTTGAATGACACCGACAATCGCCATCACACCCACTTTACTTGCATACCAGCTAAATGCACCTTTCGGTTGAATCGCTGGTTCTACCAATGGATAGATAATGGACAACATAAGTGCACCTACAAATAATCCGAGTGACAAGAAGTAAGGAGCAAATCCAGTACCATAATTCGGCACTTCATTCAGTGAACCTTTCTCTACTTCCACCGGTGCGGACATCATGTCAAATGTATTATCATCCGCATTTACAGAAGAACTTTCTTCCGCTGCATCATTTAATGCTTCTTTAAATTCTAATGAACCTTCTTCTGCTGAAGATGTACCATCAGATAATTCATTCGCCCCTTCTGATAGCTTATTAGCACCCTCTGATAGCTGACTTGATCCATCCGCTAATTGTGTTACCCCTCCAGAAAGTGTCAGCAATCCTTCATTTAATGTTTGTGCCCCTGTTGACGCATCCCCTAACTTGCTTCCAAACTCTTGCATACCGGCTACTACTTGGCTTTGGCCTGCCTGCAATTGTCCTAATCCGCTATTCAGCGTACCACTTGCACTGTTTAATTGTCCTAGACCTGATTCTAAAGCAGAAGCTCCTTGGTTTAATTCACCCAAGCCTGAGGATAGCGTTCCAGCACCAGCATACAATTTACTTGCACCTTCTGATAAACTTGTTACCCCCGCGTTCACTGTTTGGCTACCGCTTGCTACACTACTGCTTCCAGCTACAAGGTCTTTACTACCATTCACTAATTGAGTCAGCACTGCATTCAATTGCTGCTGTGCTTCTTCAGGCAGTGCTGCCATGTATGGCGTTAAGCTTTGTTGTAAGCTCACCAGTCCTTGATTTAAATTAGCGGCACCTTCCGCAACCGCTGATGCTCCCGTCGCAAGGCTAGATGTCCCGGCTGATAAATCAGAAGCCCCATCGTTCACTTCTTTCAATCCTGCCTGTAACGAGTTGGCACCTTCTTGCAATTGTCCAGATGCAGTCGTAATTTTCGACATATTCGTGTATGCACTATTAATACCTTCACTTAATTGCGCACTACCTGAAGCCGCTGAATCCAATCCGGACTTCACTTCTGATGCACCGTCCTGCAACTGACCTTGAGCATCACTTAATAATCCAAGACCTGTTGCCAATTCTTGTGAGCCTGAGCTTAATTGACCGACACCATCATAGACGGTATCCACGCCGTTCTTGAACTCAATTTGCTTAGCAGCCAATGTTTGTAAACTTTCCTTCAGCGTCGTCGTACCATCATTGATTTTTAAAAGACCATCATACAATGTATCAGCACTGTCGCTTGCATCTTGAAAACCATCGGCCATCGTTTGTACTGTATCAAAAATTGTCTCTGAGTATGTGTAAATGACTTGCTCTGAGACAGCCGCTTTAATTTTTTCCATGGCCGTTTCACCGATTTGTCCAGCCAAGAAGTTATAGCCCTCATTCGGAACATATTCCAATTCTAATTTTTGTGGTTCATCATTCAAAAGAGTTGTAGCATTTTCTGAAAAATTGCTTGGGATTTCAATCAGCATATAATACTCCAAGTTTTCCAGTTGTTCATATGCTTCCTCTTTATCAGCGACTACAAAATTAAAGGTGTTATTCTCCTGTAGATTCTCTACAAGCTCTTTACCTATTTGCAGCGTCTTTCCTTCTAACTCCGCACCTTCATCCAGATTCACGATAGCTACTGGTACTTGATCCAGTCTGGAATAGGGGTCCCAAAACGCCCATAAGAACATTCCTGCATAAAGGACAGGAATTAACATGACAGCCATAATTGAGATAAGAAGTTTTTTATTAGTAAAAATATACTTCCATTCTCCTAAAAAGGATTTTCCTTTCATCCTTCTTCCTCCTAATTATCAAAATACAACCTATTGAACATATGACCATTTTATTCATTTGGTCATTTCAAAGCAAGAAATGAGGATTATTAATCAATTAATAATCCTTTCATCACAAAAAATTGAAAGACTTTTGCAATTTCTTCTCTATCTAACGATTTATGATTCTTTTCCCAATCGAAAATTAAAGCACTGTACATTTTATATAACAAAAATGCGAACAGCTCGGAATCACATACCCCATTATGCGTTCCATCCATTGCCTTTTCCAATTTCATCTGTATATAAGTTATGATTTCTTTTTCAATTTCATTCACCATTTCCGCAACAGCTGGTGTGCCCATTTCTTTTTCTTCTTCAAGAAGTTTCATCATAAACTGATGTTTTGTTCGATACTCTAAAATGGCATTCAAAGCGGCATACACTCTTTCTTCAACAGGAAGGGATTCTACCAAACTCTCTTCCGCCACCCTTTTCATCTCATCAATATGAGTTGATACAATTTCTTGAAACAATTGTTCTTTATTTTTATAAAAATTATAGATCGTCCCTTTACCTACGTTTGCCAGCTTTGCAACTTGTTCCATCGTCGTCGCTTTATAACCAAATAGCGTGAAAGACTTCGTTGCAGCCTCAACGATTAGCTGTTTACGATCAATCTGCATTTCATCACCTCAATAATTAGGTTGTTAAAATGACCATATGACTAATTCGGTCATCGAGTACAAAAGTTACTATAGCATATCCTTTTTCTTTGAGCAATATTTTTTCAAGACTCTTTTTAGTTTAGCCTATTATTTCAAATCATATCAAAACAAAATCATATCCCTCAAATAGCCGATAGGAACAGTTTCTCCCCAATCGTCATCTGAAGGATATGATTATTGTTTGACCAGCACTTCATCTTTATTGTTTTTCAACTGTAAATACTGAAGAATTTCTTGCGCAGCGTTTTCTCCTTGATCGATGCAATCCGGCATACTGATTCCTTCAAAAGAACTCCCGCATAATACAATGCCTGGTAAATGCTCTCGAAATTGTTGCTTGACGGATTTAACTCGTTCAGTGTGACCAACTACATATTGGGGCATTGCATTTTTCCATCTAGATATAACAGAGAAAAGAGGTTTTTTCTTGATCTTCATTAATCGATGCAAATCTTCCAGAACAATCTTTGTAATCTCCTCATCAGATAAATCCACAATGGTTTCATGATGGATACGCCCTACATAGCAACGAAGCAAAATCTTTCCGGCAGGAGCCGAATGCGACCACTTTCTATTGCTTACGGTACAAGCTGTAATCGTATAATCGCTATTCCGAGAAATGACAAAGCTGCTGCCTTCCATCCCATGATCGAATGCATCTTCATCAAACGCCACGGTAACGGTAGCCACACTGGTTGATGTCATTTCTTTTAGCGGATTTAAAAAAGCATAGTTCGAAAAAAGAGTGCAAGCTGCCTTATGAGGAAGCGCCACAACAACAGCATCGGCATATAGTTGAAATGATTCGTTAATCGTGATGGCATAACGTTGGTTTTCTTTTTCCACACGGGTTGCTTTTGAACCTTTTAGCACGGAGCCTTCATTTAAAGACGCTTCTAATCGTTCAACAAATGACTGCAGTCCATTTTTGAAAGTCAAAAATGACGCTTTTTCATCAACTTTCATTCGTTTCGACTCTTTCTTTTTCATCCCTCGAACTAAGCTTCCATAGGTTTGCTCCATTTCATACACTTGAGGGAACGTCGCTTGCAGACTCAATTGATCAATATCTCCTGCGTATATTTCAGAGAGAAGTGGCTCAATCAAGTTTTCAACCACTTCATCCCCTAATCGTCTTCTAAAAAAATGGCCAAGTGACTGATCTTCACTCTCTTTCGATTTCGGAAGGAAAAAATCGGCAGCGGCACGTAGCTTACCAAATAAAGAAAACAAACCTGTCGTTATAAAAGGACTTAAATCAGTAGGAATTCCTTTAATGGCACCACCTGGAATAGGATATAACTTTCCTCTCACAAGCACGAACGATGTACCGGATGTATCTTTAACTAACTCCTGTTCTATCTTCAAGTCCTTAGCCAAGTCCACTAAACTTGCCCGACTTTCCAAAAAAGACTCAGGTCCTTTTTCAATAATAAATCCGTCTCGCTTAATCGTTTGTATTTTTCCTCCTAGGCGAGGCCCTGCTTCCAATAATACAACATCTATCGGCAACATTTGTTTCCTTGCCTCTTGCTGTAAAGAATAGGCGGATACCAATCCCGTAATTCCACCCCCAATAACGACCACCTTTTGTTTACTTTCCTTCATCATTCTATCGCCTTCTTGCCATTGATTTAGTTAGGTAACTTCTGAAGTACTACTGTTGCCATCGCATCAATAAAATCTTCATGCGTATTCGGCATCTCTGGACGATAATAAGATACGCCCAATTCATCTGTTACCACTTTGCATTCATAATCATTATCATATAACACCTCAAGGTGATCAGAAACGAAACCAACAGGAGTGTAGATAAATGCTTTATAACCATGCTCTTCATATAAGTCTCTCGTTAAATCTTGAACATCCGGTCCAAGCCATGGTTCAGGGGTATTCCCTGCACTTTGCCAACCTAACTCCCAATTGGTGATTTGAGCTCCTTCTGCAATTAATTGACCTGTTTTCCGTAATTGCTCTGCATACGGATCACCCATTTTCAAAATTTTCTCCGGTAAGCTATGCGCAGAAACAATTAATACAAAATTGCTCTTCTCTTCATCTGACATTTGTTCCACTGTTTCCTTTACACGATCCACCCAATACTGAATGAACTTCGGCTCATCATACCAGCTTTCCACACTCGAAATGGATAAACCGCCGATTTCTTCCGCCGTTGCCTTCGCACGGCCATTGTAGGATTTAATGCTGAATGTGGAAAAGTGAGGCGCCAATACAATACTGATTGCTTCTTCAATGCCATCTTCCTTCATTTGCTTCACTGTATCTTCTACAAATGGAGCAATATGCTTCAAACCAAGATATGCTTTAAATTCAACCTCATCCTGTAATTCATTCAATCGTTTTTCTAAGCTTTTTGCTTGCTGTTCTGTGATTTTCGCAAGCGGAGAAATTCCACCGATTGCCTGATATCTGTTCTTTAAGTCTTGTAGCATTTCAGGTGAAGGCGTTCTTCCGTGTCTAATGTGTGTATAATACGGTTCGATATCTTCCTCTTTATATGGCGTACCATAGGCCATAACTAACAATCCCATTTTCTTTTTCATTGTATGATTCCACCTTTTTTGTATATAAACAATAGTCTGTTAATTATCTTGTTAACTCTTTCAATTTAGAGGCTGAATAACGATGAATAAATTCCGTCAAGCGTTTTAGCGTATCTGGATTTACTTCTGGGAAAACACCGTGACCCAGATTGAATATATACCCTGGCTGTGCCATACCTTGATCCAAAATCGCTTTCGCTCTTTCCTCGATTACATGCCAAGAGGATAATAAAATAGCTGGATCCAAGTTTCCTTGTACCGTTTTCGTCATGCCCATTTGACGCGCTTCTGAAATCGGAAGTCTCCAATCCAATCCCACTACATCAAGCGGAAGATCGTGCCATTCCATTGCCAAATGACTTGCTCCCACGCCAAACATAATTAATGGTACATTTTCTTCTCGTAAACTAGCAAAAATTCTTTCCATCGTCGGTTTTATATAAAAACGATAATCGACTACATTCAAAGCGCCAACCCATGAATCGAAAATTTGTACAGCCTTCGCTCCTGCTTGAATTTGAGCTTTTACATAGATAATTGTCATCTCTGCAAGCTTATCCATAAGCGCAAACCATGCTTTCGGTTCAGAATACATGAATGCTTTCGTTTTGTTATAATTTTTCGAAGGACCCCCTTCAATCATATAAGAAGCCAACGTAAATGGCGCCCCTGCAAAACCGATCAAAGGTACAGTCAACTGTTCTTGCGTCAATAACTTGATTGTGTCAAGCACATAAGGAACATCTTCTTCAGGCGTAATCATGCCAAGCTTCTCGACATCAGCTAATGATCTAATCGGATTGTCAATAACAGGACCGATTCCTGCTTTAATGTCCACATCCACCCCTATTGCCGGAAGAGGTGACATAATGTCTTTATATAAAATAGCCGCATCCACATCATATTGCTCCACTGGAAGGCGTGTTACATAAGCACATAATTCAGGCTGATGTGTAATTTCGAATAAAGAATACTTTTCTTTAATTTTACGATATTCAGGCTGCGATCTTCCTGCCTGTCTCATGTACCATACCGGTACATAATCTGTTGCTTCTCCCCTAGCTGCCTTTAAAAATGTATCATTGAATTGTTTTGTCATCTCACATCCACCTTTCAAGCCATGAAGTTGATACTCATCATTATAATCAATTACTAAATGGTGCATCATAATAGTAAGCGCTTCATTTATTACTATAAACATGTTATGGTGTTATCTCAAACAATAAGAAAGCCATCCGAAATCTTTCTTTCCCATTCACATAAAGCTTGTTTTTACAGTACTTATTTATGTTTATAAAGTTGCAATAATCATTTAATTAATCTAAAAATTAAATATAGTCATACACTTTCAATATATCCTTTTCCACTATGTTTGTATAGCTAACCTCTTTAAGTGTCGAAATTCCGACATTTTTAAGGTGCTGTTTTCTAAAAGAATGTTGTTTTAAAAGAATAAAACCGGTTAGTTGGAGCGTAAAATTGTAAGGATCCTACGGGAACAACTAGACAGGTGAGCACCCTGAAGCAAAATTTCACCTATACGCACTACTTGTTCATAGGCAGCAGAGTTTACGAAAACAACCTTTAAGGTATATTTAAAAAATAAATAGGAGTGATTGATTGATGAAAATTTTTATTACATCCGGTACATACACATATTTACGAAACCTTGTTTTGCAGCATTCGAATGAAACAGTCCTTCTTTTACAAAATCTCAATACAAGTGTCCTTTTACATGAAACAGAAAATGAGACATTTCTTCGAGAAGCAAGAATATATGAGGTCATTAACAGTCAAGGGGAATTATCCCATGAAGGCTATATTGTGATGAATAACGTCCCGGTTACAGAGGAAGGTCGTCCTTCCTTCGAGCATCTTTTTACAAGCCACTCCAGCGCCGCCGAAAGACAACCTGGCTTTCAAGCACTTCGTGTGTTAAAGCCTAGCGGCTCCAACACGTATATTATTTTAACGCAGTGGAATAGCGAAAAAGCATTCAGCACCTGGAAAAATACAGAAGCATTTGCAGAAGAACAAAGTAAAATACAACCGAAAAAAGGCTTCGGCAACGCACAGAAAATCTTCACCGGCGACTCGTACACTACGAAATATCAAGTAGTGGACGCTCAAAAAGATGCTTAAATAAAGAGCACACGGGTTTGCACCAAAAAACGCCTCTTTCATATTCTGTATTAGGCATATGGATAAATGCCTAATACTTGTGAAGGAGGCTTCTTTATGGGAGTGGAATTAACACTCATACATGGCATATACGTAATCTTTATCCTAGGCATTATTGCACTTATGATTATGAGAAGAGATACATCCTTAATATGTATAGTGGGTATTTTTCTACTCGCTTTCTGTTCCACCAACAGTTTGGCTGGCTCCATCAGTGGCGTATTCAATAGTTTTATTTATGCCATCTCGGAATTGTTGCCGACCATTTTAATCATTTCCATCATCGTTTCAATGAGTAAGGCGCTTACCGATACCGGCATTAACGATGTCATGGTTTCCCCGTTCACTAAATTGATGAAAACACCCACACTTGCCTTTTGGACAATCGGAATTGTCATGATGATTGCCTCATGGTTTTTTTGGCCATCTCCTGCTGTGGCCTTATTAGGAGCTGTCTTACTGCCCGCTGCCATCCGTGTTGGTTTACCTGCGCTTGGCGTTGCAATGGCAATGAATTTATTCGGTCATGGGATCGCTTTATCAGGCGATTTTGTCATCCAAGCCGCTCCAAAGCTGACAGGAGACGCTGCCGGTTTATCTACAGGAGAGGTACTATCAGCCAGTATTCCGCTAGTCATTACAATGGGACTTGTCACCACCATTCTGGCCTATTGGTTTTTACGCCGAGACTTAAAAAATAAGACCCTTTCCCTCACGAAAACATATGTCCATCTTGATAAAACCATCCCACTAAAATCCCCCTTAACTGCCCGCCAAAAGAAAGGTTTTTCCCTATTAATCCCCCTGTTATTCGCTGCTGATATTGCTGTCATGTTTCACTTGGATTTACAAGGCGGCGATGCCACAGCTCTCATCGGTGGAACAGCGATTTTCATTCTCATTCTTCTTACACTGTTTGCCCACCGAAACAAAGGGCTTGAACAAACAACGACCTATTTAATTGAAGGCTTTCAATTCGGCTTCAAGGTTTTTGGCCCAGTCATCCCGATTGCCGCATTCTTCTATCTTGGTGACGCCGGTTTCTTTAAAATCATCGGTGACTATTTACCTCAAAGCTCTAATGGAATTGTCAATGATTTAGGCGCTTCCTTGGCCGAGGTGGTACCGTTAACCAAAGAAATTGCCGCCATCACCTTAACCACTGTTGGTGCAATCACCGGTCTTGACGGTTCAGGTTTTTCCGGCATCTCCTTAGCAGGTTCGATAGCCAATCTATTCGCTGAATCACTGTCTGCAGGCGCCGCCACCTTAACGGCTCTCGGACAAATTGCGGCCATCTGGGTCGGCGGCGGAACACTCATCCCTTGGGCGCTTATCCCGGTAGCTGCTATTTGTAATGTCGATCCATTTGAACTCGCACGCAGAAATCTTTTACCCGTTTGCATCGGTCTAGTCATTACAACCATCGTAGCGATGTTCCTTATTTGAAATATAGGAAATTTCGTTTCATAAATCAATCCACAGAAGAAATGTTATATCTCTGTGGATTTTTCATAACCATGACCGTACTGCGTACACAAGCTCACTGTTTCTTTTTTAATCGTTGCCATAAGGTGAGCAACAAGTGATACAGTTTAATGGCGATCACCAATAGCACAAAGCCTAAGCAATAGCCTGCCAAAACATCTGATGGATAATGTGCGCTAAGAACGACTCGGCTAATGCCAATTGAAACAATCAAGACAAATACTATAACCCATACTATAAAAGCCTTCTTCTTCGTTTGCGCATACTTGGCTAAAAAATAAGCAGCGAATCCATACGTAACAATACTCAGCATGGCATGTCCGCTCGGAAAGCTAAAGCCAATCGCATCAATGGATGGATTCACCATCGGTCTTTCCCTACCAACCAAATCTTTAATGAACAAATTCAGACGGTCCGTACAAATAACCAGAAGCGGTGCAATCAAAAGCCCTGCATAGTCTCTGTATTTCCACCATAACCAAGCCATTAAGCAAACGGTAATAACCCCCACTCCACTATAAGAACCCAACTCTGTCCAAAATGTAAAAAACACATGGCTGATTCCTGTATTCCACTGTTGAAAAAAATGTTGCGTTGGTTTTTCCCACGAAAATTCAACATTACTATTAATGCTATACATAAAAATTAAAAATAAAATAAAGGTCACAATTACTGAAGCCGCAGTAATATATGTCAGAAGACCGGCATATTGTTTTGTTTCCTCATTCTTCATGCAGTATATATCCCTCCTCATATTTCAGTGTACTTAATACACTTATATGAGCCAAATGAGGTACTATTCTACTTTGTCCTAAAAATTTCATCAGAGGTTATAAACAAAAAGGAAGTTTCCAGAAAGGTCCTCCCTACCACCATGTTTAGGAAAAGGACTCTCTTTCTGTAACTTCCTTTCTAGCTTACTCCCAATAATTGTCCATTTTACGTATCATTTTCATATACGATGAATGTAATAATAGAATGATACAGATTGCCACAACAATAATACCGCCAAAAGAAACGACACCATTGGTAATTAAACCGACAAGCGCAAAAACACACGTTTGCAGCACTAAAATATGACGAAGTAAGCGTTGCACCGCTTCATTTTTTGAAGATGGGCTTAATGGGTATAAATCATGCCAGATCATCTGTTCATGATGCTTCCGAATGCCGATTAACTGAAATCCCGTTATATATAGAAATAACCCTGCTCCAATCAATTGTGGTAACAAAGAATTCAAAGAAATTAACACAAAGATTCCAATTAGCGTTAATCGGACAAACAACCCTAAATAATCACCGCTTCGCAAAAATGTGCGCACATATAAATATTGATATGTATTTTTTTGCTGATACGAAATCAAGGATAATAACGGATCCATCCATTTGCGTCGATTCGTTTTTTCTTTTAATTTCGGAACATCCGTAAACATATTGGCAAAACGATAAAAAGCGGTCATTCTTTTGCTTTCTAAAGCAATCAATCTTTCCCACTTCAACAATTTATGCTTTGTCGCTTTTTGAAAATACAACATCATGGCTATTAAAACGACAATTAATAAAACAGGGTAGATAATCGCTGCCTTAACAAACGTCACGTAGAGTAAAGCAGCATTTACACAATAGCGAATGATGCTGTCAATCATCGGAATGGATTTTTCTTGATACAGCAAAATACTCCAACGAATTTTCAAATTGATGTATTTAGCTACTAATAAGACGGCAAAAAGCCAGAAAAAATCCGAGAATTCCCCATTTTCGACGACCGTATACAACGGCATCGAAGCAGCCAAAAACATAAGTAAAATATAGCTTTGGAATACCATGCTAAAATTGATGGCTTTGCGAAAATACGTTTTCAACTTATGCTCAAGCGGCAATAGAAAAAACATATCCGGTTCTTTCAAAAGTGTATAAATTGGACTGGAGGTCAAAGGGATCGCAATAATGATGGCCAATATGATGGCAGCAGGGAAAGAAGCATCCAATGTCTTAACCCATTCACTATAATAATACGCTAAGCCCCCAAGACCGATGACAAGCACAAAGACGAGATGACCATTAAAAATATACTGTAAATACCTTTGCAATTCTTGGATGAAAAGTGTAAAACGCTCCCTCCAGAGCTCATGACTATTCATTGCGTTCTTCTTCCTTCGTCAATTCAATGTATAAGTCATCCAACGATGCGTCTGGCATTCCGAACTCTTTTCTGATTTCATCCAATGTTCCTTTTGCCCTGATTTCACCGTTATGGAGAATGACAAATGAATCACAATATTTTTCCGCAGTCGCCAAAATATGAGTGGACATCAAAATGCCCGCGCCACTTTCTTTCATTTTGTTCATTAAGTTCAACAATGATTGAATACCTAACGGGTCCAATCCGACAAACGGTTCATCAACAATGTACAAAGATGGATTGACAAGAAAGGCGCACATAATCATGACCTTTTGCTTCATTCCTTTTGAAAAATGAGCAGGAAACCATTTTAAACGCTTCTCCATCTTAAATTCCTTCAATAGCTGTGCTTTTCTTGCCTGAAATTCTTCTTGAGGCAAATCATAAGCCATAGCTGTTAATTGCAAATGCTCATCTAACGTTAATTCATCATACAAAACAGGTGTTTCAGGAACGTAGGAAAATTGCTTACGATATTCCTCCAACTGCTTATTCAAAGAAAGGCCGTTGATAGTAATAGCCCCTTTTTTCGGTTCCATCGTTCCAATAATATGTTTGATGGTCGTACTTTTCCCAGCTCCATTCAATCCGATCAAACCAACAAGTTCTCCCGAATTCACATTAAAGCTAATGTTGTTTAATACCATATTTTGCGTGTATCCACCAGTTAATTCTTTTATTTGTAATAAAGCCATTGATTCGTTCCTTTCTGCATAAAAAGCGTATTATTTTCATTTTATCAAATTATCTCTTCTATTACACTGCTTAGCCATCCGAAAAATTTCCAACTCAACGTGTTATATATTTTGAAAAAGTGGTTATCATAATTAGTGAGGAAGGAAAGGTTCAAGTAATTGATGTTTCAGCATTTCAATCATTGAAATGAGGTGTCTCGAAAAGACAGATATCGGTTATATTCAGCTTTCCTACAGCAATGACATAGTTGTCTTGCGTAAATATGCTAACCGTTCAAGCAACAGCAGATTACTGATTTTTCTTTGAAAATGAGGTGTTTGTCGCAGGCATCTAACTGCTTTATACGTTCATATAACGATAAAGATTCAGGAGATGATTCTATTGAACGAACAGGCTTCTCTACACTAACACTTTCCATGTCAAATGAGGTGTTTACCGCAGAGTATTTATAGCAAAGTTGACTGTTTGATTTTTTCCTTCCTCACGCGGCAGGGTGCACAATTATTGTGCATCCTGTTTTCATTATTTCCCTCCTTTAATCATTGACGGTCAATACGTTAAAACTTCCAATTACTCATTTGACTTACAACTCCAAATAAAGACTTAACACTACTATATTACCGAGACGAATAGGAGCGACTTTCACCTTCCCTTCCCCATATGCTAAAATGTGTATAAGGTTTATAATCGCAGAAAGGGTGAAAGTATAAATGAGTGATTGCATTTTTTGTTCAATCATTAAAGGAGATATTCCATGTGCAAAAGTATATGAAAATGAACATGTACTTGCCTTTTTAGACTTAAGTCAAGTAACGAAAGGACATACACTGGTCATCCCAAAAGTACATAAAGAAAATGTTTATGAGTTAACGCCTGAAATTGCCAAGCATGTATTCGAAGCGGTGCCGAAGATTGCCAATGCCATTAAAGCGGAATACGACCCTATTGGCTTAAATACATTAAACAACAACGGTGAACACGCTGGACAATCCGTCTTCCATTTTCATATGCATTTAATTCCTCGTTACGGTAAAGGCGATGGATTTGGTGCTGTTTGGAAAACACACGAGAAAGAATATACATCTGAAGATTTAAAACAAATCGCTTCAAGTATCAATCAACATTTATAGAACAAAAAGCGCCAAGGGAATTTCCTTGGCGCTTTTGTTCATCCCTCTTCCGATTGTAACATCCATAATAAGATACACCTTAATAAATTATAATTTTCAATATATTTTAAATTTTCATCAAAATAATGTTCTTTCTGTCCATAATCTGATACGATAAAACTACTTTATAGTAGCAATGCGAAAGGGGAAAGAAAGAACATGAAACGAGCATACAATTTTAACGCAGGACCAGCAGCATTACCTAAGGCGGTTTTGGAGAAAGCAAACAAAGAATGGCTCAATATTAATAACTCTGGAATGAGCGTAATGGAGCTAAGTCACCGCAGCAAAGAGTATGATGCTATTCATGAGAAAGCAAAAGCACTGTTGAAAGAATTAATGAACATTTCAGATGAATACGAAGTGTTATTCCTTCAAGGAGGCGCAAGTTTACAGTTCTCCATGATTCCGATGAACCTTCTGTCTGAAAACAAAACAGCAGCTTATGTTTTAACGGGAGCATGGTCAGATAAAGCTTTAAAAGAAGCAAAAAAAGTCGGCAATACAGTCGTTGCGGCTTCAACAAAAGAACAAAAGTACACTAGCATTCCTGCACTAGACAGCTTGTCTTATGACCAAGATGCAGCTTATCTACACATTACAAGCAACAATACAATCTACGGTACACAATGGAAACAATTCCCGCAAACAGGAAATGTACCATTAATCGCTGATATGAGCAGTGACATCTTGAGCAGAGAATTGGATGTCAACCAATTTGACGTAATTTATGCAGGTGCACAAAAAAACCTGGGACCTTCAGGGGTAACGGTAGTCATTATTAAAAAAGCATTGATTAGAGATGATTTAACACATTTACCGACAATGCTTCAATATGTGACTCATTCAGATAGCAATTCTTTATATAATACTCCTCCAACACTCGCAATTTATTTATTATCACTTGTATTGGAATGGGCAAAAGAGCAAGGCGGAGTTGCGGCAATCGAAAAAATCAATACAGAAAAAGCCAACCTGCTTTACCAAACAATTGATGAAAGTGAAGGGTTCTATAAAGGGCATGCATTGCCTGACAGCCGCTCACATATGAATGTGACATTTACGCTACCAAACGAAGAATTAACGAAAAAATTTACGCAACAAGCGAAAGAAGCTGGCTTTGTCGGTTTAAATGGTCACCGTTCAGTTGGTGGCTGCCGTGCTTCCATTTATAACGCCGTTCCTTACGAGCATTGTGCAGAGCTTGCAAATTTCATGAAGAAATTCCAAGAAGCCAATCAATTACTGCAAAATCAATAAAATATAGTATAATGAAAATAGCTCCGGCATCTCTATTCACAAAACAGAGGGATCCCGGAGCCACAAATAGTTAGATATTATTTTCGCAATAGGCTAAAGAGCACTATTGGAAAATGAAAGACGAGTTTAGAAGAGCTGAGTAGAGGAGAGATAATAAATGAATAACACTAAAGTACTTGTATTATTATCACTATTAATAGGAATTGGTGCTGTATTACATGCCGTCATTCCGCCAATCTTCATGGGTGTCAAACCGGATATGATGTTGACAATGATGTTTCTTGGAATCATTTTATTCCCTAAAAACAAATATGTCTTATTGGTAGGTGTACTGGCCGGTATCATTTCCGCTTTAACGACAGGTTTTCCTGGTGGTCAATTACCGAATATCATTGATAAATTCGTAACAGCATTTGCTTTCTTCGGTTTGTTCCTTGCTGTACGCAAATTTAGCACATCCGTCGTAAGCATCGTCGTTTTAACAGCAATCGGCACATTAATCTCTGGAGCAGTGTTCCTAGGATCTGCCCTTTTCATTGCAGGGTTGCCAGGACCATTCCTTGCGCTATTTGCAGCAGTTGTCCTTCCGGCTACTGCCCTAAATGCTGGTGCCATGATCATCGTTTATCCGATTGTGAATGGTATTATGAAGAAATCCAACATCCAGTTACTCGCCTAAATTATAAAAGAGGATTTTCACAGTTTGTGATCATCCTCTTTTTATATTCTAAATAAAAGTCCAATCAAGAACAGGAGTGCACTGCCTATCCCCAACCCTACCGCTCGTTTTTGGAGAATATATTTGGTTGGGAACACTCCCGCATTGAAAGAAATCAATATATGATACACAGCACCTAAAAGACAAATAAACGCAAGAATAAAGACCACAATCATCTTCTGTTCACTTCCCCCCTCTTTTACATATATGTATCATCGGACAAGAATAGAACAAAAGCTTCCATTCCAGCAATCCCCTTACATCTACATTGATTATTATTCATAAACGGACATTGTCAACCTATAATCGTGACAATTTTTCATCAAAACTATCTTCAGATAATTTTCCACAGCATAATATTGGTTTATTACTATATAGATGTGTTATATATATAAGTAAGAAATTACTTTTATATATTATTTTTAAAAAGCTTCTGTATAGAAAGAGGATTTTCTTCTTATTTGTAGAAAGTTATCGTCGGAGTACTTTTTCTCCAAGACTTTCATTTATTTCTTCGTGAAGAACATTCCTATTTCAGCAGAAATAAGTAAAGCTAATATACAGAATAATTCGAGGTGATCCGTTTGAAACCAAAACATCTGTTGCTAGGATTTTTAACTGGAGCAAGCATAGTCGGACTGACTACCCTGCTCTACGCTCCTTCATCAGGAAAAGAATTAAGAAAGAATATCGTAAACAATAAAGATGAGATTCAAGATATGATACTCGAAATTAAAGCGAAACTGACGGAACTTGGAATCGAAGTTTCTTCGGCCTCTCGTATTAGTAAAGAGACCATTACTCTCTTTATCGCAGATGTAAAAGAATCCATCCAAGCTTGGCAAACGGATATTAAGCCACATACAGATGAAATACACAATCACATGGCTCAAATCGAACAAGCGGTTGCTGAATTGGAGGATGTCGTAAAACCGAGGACAGAAACAATTACACAATCTTAACTAAAGGAAATTTGCCGATTGGCTCGTCTTGATGATTTCGATGTTTTAGCGGGGATATGTTCCCTCGCCCAACTAGACACATCCACTGAAGGTCTTAATGTCATTCATCTTACCACCTATAAGGCTGGTCTGAATACGGTTCAAGAGGATGTGTAATATTTAAATGCAGAAAATTAAGACTAAACAGATAAAACAAATCTGTCACATGATGAGCAGAATCTATTTCTTATCCTTCAAATGATGCAACACAAAAATTTCATGGTTTTATAGACAATACTACATTTCTGGACAAGAAAAACACTAAAAATTTAAATAAATTGCAAATTTCAAAAAATTTTGTTAATTTTTCCTTTATTAATTATTATTTTATTGTCATAATATATACAAATCAATTTATAAAGTAGGTGAACCTGTCATGCAAGAAAAAAGTTATTCTGTAAAAGAAGCAATGTTATTTAGCCATCGTGTTGCTCAATTAAGCAAAGCATTATGGAAATCAATCGAGAAAGATTGGCAAAATTGGATTAAACCTTATGATTTAAACATCAATGAACATCACATTCTTTGGATTGCCTATCATTTAAATGGAGCCTCTATTTCAGATGTGGCGAAATTTGGAGTGATGCATGTCTCAACTGCGTTCAACTTCTCTAAAAAACTAGAAGAACGAGGTCTGTTGAAATTCTCAAAAAAAGAAAATGACAAACGAAATACGTATATTCAAATTACAGAAGAAGGCGAAAAGATTTTAATTGATTTAATGGAACATTATGATCCTACTAAAAATGCTGTTTACGAAGCATCTTTGCCTCTTCAGAAACTATACGGTAAATTCCCGGAAATGATTGAAATAATGGCAATCATCCGAAATATTTACGGTGATGATTTCATGAAGATTTTTGAAACATCCTTTGCTAACATAGACAATCAATTAACTGAATCTGAAGGCAAATTGACCCATATCACCCCACCCAATAAAGAAGTAGAGCCTGTCTAATCTCTATTCCTTTAATAAAGGCTGAATCGTACGCATTAGCTCTGTATATATTCCTTGCTGTATGCATGCATCCACTAGCTCTTCACTAGAAATGGCTGGATGCAGATTTGCTTTTAATTCAGTAAGAAGCGGATAAAAAGTAACAAATCCTTCCGCTTTTTGTCTTTCAAGTTCAATGCTCAAATCATCACATAATTTTAATAATTGTTCAGTTTCGCTTTTTGTCAATTTCTTTTGAATGATTAAATAATATAATTGTTCTTTGGAATTTTTCAGCATCCGCAACAATAATTGTTGATGAAATTCTAATGTTTCAATTTTTTTTTGCCAATTTTCCATAGTGTCGACTCCTTTTGTTTTTTGTTACCCACTTCTCAAGAAAATAAACATAAATCCTTCATCATATTTTAAAATTTTCCTTCATAATTTTTGTATTGATTTTTACTATAAAAAAGCGTACATTATTCTAGGTAATTTTATCGAACTCTTAAATACTATTATAAAAACAATATTGAAAAGGCGGAATTTCTTCATGTATTGTTGGAAATCAGTTACGATCAACAGACAAGAGGACATGAATAGGATACTATTTTTATCCATTCTGACGATGCTTTTATCGTTCATCCTATTGTACACTATATTTAGTTTCAAACTGAACATCTATATTTTTCGCGATGATCATGTACTGCTCTTTATTTGTACTTTACTGTCACTTTATCCTGCGCATAAAGCTTTACACTACTTACCACTCTTGTTCGTTTATAAAAAATTGCAGGTCAGGCCCAAATCAGTTAAGTACATGTTTTTATTTCCTTTAATCATCAAAGAACCAATCTCTAAACGCTATTATATCTTTGCCTTATTAACACCGTTTTTTGTTATATCGTCAGTATTGATTGTATGCATAATTTCTTTTTTTCACTATGCACATTATTTTACTATTTTATTGGCTATCCATTCCGGTATTTGTGTGTCTGACTTTATAATATTGAAGACTGTCATTGCCTCTCCACGAAAAAGTTTAGTGGAAGAGAATGAGGATGGATTCGAAATATTAATTACAGAACGGTAACATGTTCCTTGGTCTACCTCAATATTATAATATAAAAGGCATATTCACCGTTCTACTTTTAAATATTGGATTCAGCCCTGTTAACGGCTCTCATCTGCAAGAATCAACAGCAGAGTATGGACAGATCCTTTAAAAAGAGCAGAAGATTGACACACTATACTCTGCTCTTTTTTGTGCTTACTCCTATTAAGTAAGCATGTGACTAATCATTTGTACTAAATATATATACTATCTTTTTTTGTTTTAATTTGTTATGGTAATGTTACAGTATTTGCTTGGGGTAAGGGGGAATTTTAGTGCCTTCATTGTACACTGCTGCATTTGTATTATTCGCATTATTCATATTATACAATTTTAATAACATGACTAATCAATTATGTATCCGAAAAGAAATTCCAGAGGAAAAACAACCAGGCGTTTTTCGCATGATTAACGTGTGTATTACGATTCTTCTAATCTCGTCTTATGTTAAGATAACTTTTACATAATGAATCACTTTGATATGAGGAAAGGTGAAGCTCAGTTGGCTTCACCTTTTTTGTTTGTTTACCTTACAACCAAGCAGCACCGATAATAATTAATAGGATGAACAAAACAACCAATAGAGCAAAGCCATTGCCGCCGAATCCATCTGACATTTCATTTCCTCCTTTGTGTGGTTTGATTGTTTAAGGCGCATCATTTACTTCAATCTCTTTCGGAGCTTCTGGATTCTCTAAAATCAAGTTCGACTCGTTCCATCCTTACAACAGTATTCACCATCATCATTTCATCAATATTAGCGGATGGTCATTATTCATTAGCAGAAAAATGCTGCACCTACAATAATAAGCAAGATAAACAACACAACCAATAAAGCAAAACCACTTCCAGCTCCACAAGGACCACAACCACTCATTTTTCATACCTCCTTTTTGATATTCGTTACATTTTATGTTCAGATATCGAAATTGGTTAGGTAAAAACCCAATTTTTTAACTTTTTAAATAATATTTTTTTGCCCTATCACTTTTTTATGATATATTTAAATTTGTGGAAAGAAGTGTATATTTCATTTTAGGAGTTGTGACCATGAAGAAATGGATTTTGCCTGTTGCCTTAACAGCAAGTTTAATTGGGTTGACTGCTTGCTCAAATTCAGGTGACGAATCAGCAATAGCAGAAACAAAAGCTGGGGACATCACGAAGGAAGAGTTTTACGAAGCGATGAAGGATATGGCAGGTAGCCAAGTTCTGCAAAACCTTGTTTATGAAAAAGTGTTATCCGATAAATACGAAACAACAGACAAAGAATTGGATAAAGAGCTTGAAGATTTCAAAGAACAAGTGGGCGACCAATATGAATTGTATGTAGCACAGTATGGCGATGAAGAGGGCTTAAAAGACGCTCTTAAGTTAAATTTACTTCAAAAGAAAGCTTTAACGAAAGATATTGAAGTAACAGATGAAGAATTGAAAGAATACTATGACAGTCTTCCTACCATCAAAGCAAGCCACATCTTAGTAGAAGATGAAGCTACTGCTAAAGAAGTGAAGAAGAAATTAGATGAAGGTGCAGATTTTGCTGAACTTGCAACTGAATATTCAACTGATGAAGCTTCAGCAGCTAATGGCGGGGATTTGGACTGGTTCGGAAAAGGCTCAATGGTTGCTGAATTCGAAGAAGTTGCCTTCTCTCTTGACAAAGGTGAAATCAGCGATCCTGTTAAGTCTGAATTCGGTTATCACATCATTCAAGTAACTGACAAAAAAGAACTTGAGCCTTTTGAAGATATGAAGGATGAAATCACTTTTGAAGTGAAAGTGTCCAAAATCGACTCTGCCACTGCTCAAGAATTATTAAATAAAGAAGTAGAAGATGCAGACGTGAAAATAAACGATAAAGATTTAGAGAATATCTTCAGCACTAAGAGCTCAGAAGAATAAACAAAAAAACCTTGTCATTGGACAAGGCTTTTTTGTTTTACATTTTAAAAGTAGATTGGCTAATTTTAAGCGTAAAGTATATATGTGAATACATATCTGGCTAAAAGGCTAATTTTCTTATCCGACATCTTCCGTTGTTTTTTCTAAACGTTTTTCCTTTTCTTCATTTATGGCAGTAATGTATTTCTCACCTTCTTGTTCAATCCATTCCTGCTCCATTTTTCTTTCTTCTTTACCTGTTTTGACCGCCATGATGCCACTCACAATGATGCCCGCAATTAATACTGTCATAATAATCGCCATGATTATTCTACCTCCAATAGTTTGTCCGTTTCTATTAACAGCCTATGCTTGAAGGGTGAAAATATGACGATCATTATCATTTTTATTTTACTTGTTCTGTATTTTCGTAGCGGCTATCCAAATAATCGACAATATGAACAATGTATCCTTCAACACTTTGAGGATTTCGAATACAAGCGCCCCATTCTGGTAAACCATGATGACTTAAAATGCAATGACAAACCGCGTGCATATCCTCCATGGAGATTGAAATTTGGTCTATCTCCACTACTTTTGTGAAGAATAGTACACCATATGGAATATGCCCGATTGTTACACCAAGCGGATCCATAATGATTCCACCCGCTTTTCTGTCGCTAAAATCGGCTGTAGCCGTCGGAAATAAGAATGAAAACTCCTCATACTCTTTACCGGCATGATCATACTCGAGTATTTTTCCAATATCATGGTACAAAATACTTGTCATCACGATATCGTAATTCGGCTGTTCCTCATGATATTGCATCATTCCATACATCATTTTATATAAATGATCAATCGTTTCCTTCCAAACGAGTTGTTGAGGATTCACATTTCCACTTTGCAATTGTGTCCATAGCTCTGATTTATGAGCCTTCTCCACAATATTGATAAGCTTCAACACTGCTTGATAGTGATTTTCTTCATTTTTTAATATGTAACGGGCAAAGCGCATCAGTCCCACTGTATGCTTCAATAAACCACCTAAATAATTGTGATGAAAGCCTTTTGCCGCCGGACGAATAGAAAACTGCTTCCAAAACCGTTTCATCGCTGCTAAAGTGATGTCCCGAAATGGCTCTTGCAGTTCATGTAAATACGAAAATAATTCCACTGTTATTTCCTCTAAGTCCTGCTTTGTATAAGCTAATAATGAGAAAGGGTTAATATCCTCTTTACAAGGTGACAGACGGTAAATCGTAATCGATTTAAACCCTTTATAATCCTCAACTCTACCTTCTACTGTAAAGACGGAATATTCCTCCAGCAAAGGCACGTTCGCTTCTACCTCGCCTTGGTTATCCCACATTTTCGCATTGTATACCCCATTATTATTACTGAATCTGATTTTTAAAAACTGTTTATTCGTTTTTGTTGTCTCCACAGAAAATTCATTTAAAAGTAGCGTGACTTTAATAGTATTTCCTTGCGTTTCATTTTCCAGGGTAAACGATTCTTCTGTTGTCGGAAGAATCGGTGCCGGAAACTCCGTTAAAATTCGCTGACGTTCTTCCTCTGTACAATCATACTCAACCGGAATATTATTGTAAAAATAAGACTTATTCGTCATCATTAGCAATCACTACTTTCTCTCATCATTCTTTTCACTATTGTACTCATTTTATCCTCTCTTATCATCGCCAGTAAACAAAAACTGACTTCTTTTCCAAAGTCAGCTTTCATTTGTTCCAACTGCAAGCACATCTCATTTTTCACAAATGCACTTCTTCCTGTAGCCTTGTTATCTCATTTTCTTCAAATAATGGCAATAAATATTGGTGACACGTGAAGAAAATGAGTTGATGTGTGTACTTGATTTTATGTAACAACGAAATGATTCGTTGCACCCTTGTCCAATCGAAATTAACAAAGCTATCATCAATGATGATTGGCATACTGTCATTTTCATAAGACTGCTGCGCAAGTGCTAGGCGTAAAGAAACATAAACAGCTTCCTGTGTACCTCTACTTACTTCCTTCGCTTCAAAAACGATGCCATCTCGCCTTTTCAGCATGAGCCCCGAGGATTCATCATGCCAATTTAAACGAATATATTCACCGTCCGTTATCCAACCCAAATGCTGTTCAGCCGTCTGTAAAATTTGCGGAAACTTATTATCCTTATACATGTTAATGGCATTTTGCAGCATATTTTTCGCTAAGGCATATTTCATCCATTCTTTTGCCTCCACAGCAAGTTCCTCTTTTTTAACAGCGTACGTGAAAGATCGTTCATCATACGTACCCCCATCCTCCAATTGGTGCAGATGATGCTTAATCTCTACGATTCGCTGCAACAATTCTTCTCTCTGCTGCTTGGCATTCTGACTTTGTTCCTCCAATTTCTTGATGAAATAATCATCAATAATTATAGTGGATCGATCCCAGATTGCCCGTTCTGCTTCATACGGTTTCAATTGAATCTGCAATCGTGCAAGCTTTTCTTCCTGCTCCATTTTTTCTTTTGTTAACGCTAGTTTATTCAGGAATGTTTCTTCACAATCACAATCCGCTAGACGATAAAGCTGAACAAGTTGTTGTTCTATATATTGCTGTTGAAACGTCAAATCGGAAATTTGGCCTTTTAGCACGTTCTTTGTCTCAATGAGTTGTTCCTGTTCCAACGAAATTCTTTCTGTTGTCTTTAATTGATTTCGAAGCATGACGACCGCTTCCTGAACAGATTCCGTCTTTTCGGAACAATAACGCCATACCTCATTTTCAATGGCAGCAATCTCTTGCCTGCAGTCTGTTATTTTTTCCATAAGATGCTTCTTTTCATATATATGCTGTTTTAATTCAGATATACTTTCATAAAATGAAACAAGCATCTCCACTGAAATTGGTTGTTGAGGTAAATACCATTGAGAAAGGATTACAGCAATCTCTTGTTTAACAGCGATTGTCTCACGTTCCCAGAGTTCATATGCATCAACGATTTTATTAAACGAAGCCTCATGCTCCGCTTTCTTCACTTGAGCATTTTGCACCTGCTGTCTTACTTCATCGTCCTTCTTTAATAGTACCTCCATTTCATCATATCCTGTTGAAAGATGCTCTCCCTTCAAAGTAGCCCTTCTTTTCTCCAAATCGCTTAATTCTTGCTGAAGCTCCGGTATGACAGATGCCGAGCGTAATTTTCCTTTTAACCCAAATAACACAATCACCAGTACTGCTAAAAGTGCACCAATCAAAAATTGATTGGTGACGATGAATACAATGGTTCCTACAACAAGCAAGGCAGTAACAACAGAAACCATGAAATCAACATTCTTTTTGTTGTTTCGCTCATTTCTAGTAGTAAGCAAGATACGTTTTTCAAGCGCCTGAATCGATTGTTCTACGTAGTGAAATTCCATCGCACTTTGTTGTTCATTTTTCTGCCTATGTACCTGCTGTTCTATGTGCCTTCTCTTTTCATCCTCTAAAACCTGCTCATTTAAATAATCCAATCGCTGTTCGATGGTACGTAATATTTGTTCTTCCGTTGCTTGTCTCTTATCTAAGTTTTGCTGATCATGCTGGAGTTTGTCGACCTTTTTATGTAAATGAGTAATTCTTTGCTTCATCGCCGCACTTGTATCCAACTGCAATAGTTCCTCTTCCCGTAAAGAGATATGCACATAATCTTTCAGCTGTTGAATATTTGTCTGCTTCTGCTCCAAAGACATTTCCCATTGTTGCAATTGATGCTGTAACGGCTGTAAAGAAGCCGTGTGATCAATCACTTTTTGAATTTGTTCTTTCTCTTGGAAGATATCCTTGTCAAGTTGAAGATGATTCAACTTTTCTTCAATCATACTTTGCTGTTGAAGGAGTGAGCTTAATTGTATACGTATCGGAACACCTTCATTTTGTAACGCTTCATAACGAGCGTTAGCATCAGCGGGTAAAGATACATCTCCCAGCTGATTTATTTTCATTTGTAGCCTTTTTTCCTCTAAAATCAGCGGCTCCACATTTTTATAATGATAGCTAGATGTCAAGTTTTGCTCTAGCTCGCTTAACTGTTGTTCAATACGTATTTTTTCTTCTTCTGATCGTTTCAGGAGGGCCTGCAATTCATCATATCGATTTTGTTCTTGTTCGGCTTGCTGCAAACTGTGATGATATTCTTTCATCTTTTCCAGCAGTACGTTAATGGTTGGATTTTTCCCGGATGGCTTGAACAATCGATCCATTTCTTTTTGCAACGACTGTTCTGCTTGTAATAAATTTCCGCTTCCAAGTAATCCTGTCGAAAGCAAATAACGACTCACTTCATTTTCATTCAGTTTATGCAGATGATTCAATCCTTCTAAATCAAATGAAAACACTGCCTGATACGTTGCTTTATCCATTCCTTTCAATAAGAGCTGTAAGTCTGCTTCATCCCCCACACGCCCATCCTGATACGTAACAGTCACATCTCCTGTTGCCTTCCCTTTTATCCGCTGAATGATAACATCACCGTAGTCTTTTGTGGCTACTGTCATTTTCCCTCCATATGCGGAACGTGTTTTCGGTTCATAGCGATTTTCATTTTGCTGTTTCGTCGGAAAGCCGAATAACAGGCTATGTATAAAGCTCATTATCGTCGATTTACCCGCTTCATTTTCACCATAAAAGACGCGAAGCATACCAAGGTTTTCGAATGTCACATTTTGCATTTTACCGTAACCAAAAATGGTTATGTCTTTTATCTGCATTTATTCACTACCTCCTCTTGCAAGTAGCTCACATACATATTGCTCCGCTTCCTGTAGCAGTTCTGCTTTTTCTTCAGCAGTCAGGGCAGATAGAAATTTTCTTCCTAATGGATGCTTGAACATCGGTTGAATAGCCTCATTGACATCCAACTCTGTCCAACCTGCTTGTTGAATGAATGCCAGTAACGGTTGATGCTCATCGAATGTGTGAACATCCGTGTTGACTTTCATTTGATACGGATAAACAAACACTTCTTGCAACTCTTCTTCCTGCTGCAATATTTCCAATAAATCAGCATCAAATTGCTCAGACCGGAGAATCGGATGATGATTAGTAATTTGTAGGGAAACAAAATAACACATCTGATATTCCCGTAATTGCTGAAGGGCATTCCGGCATTTCGACAGTAACGCATCAAAATCATCTTGTTCATCAAAAGTGATAAAAACAGTCTCCCAAATAATGGACGAAGTCGGAATAAATCGCAGATCGGCATGTTTACCCGAAAGTGATACTTCATAGCAACCTTTAATGCCCGATTCCTTTTTGTGTCGCCCTTGAATATTTCCCGGATAAATGATGGGAGGAGACGAAGCCAATTCTTGTCGTTTATGTATATGGCCTAGTGCCCAATAATCGAAATCCTTTTCGATTAATTCATCCAAGCTAAACGGGGCATAGGCGCTATGTTCCGTTTGTCCTTCCAAATTTCCATGCAACATACCGATATGGTAATCAGCACCATCCTGTTTCTGATAATTCTCGATGACCCGTTGAGTCACATGCTGTGTCGGATAACTATATCCGTATATATGCACTACCGTATCGTTTTTCTGAAAAACTTTCATTTCACAGACATCTGAAAATACAGTTACATTCTCTGGTTGCTGTAACGAAACCCATTTACCTCCGAGATGATCATGATTTCCATGAATAATGTAAACTGGAATATGATGTTGATTTAATCGTTCCATTTCTTTTCGAAAGCGGACCTGTGTACGCAAATTACGATTAGCTCCATCATATAAATCTCCTGCCAATAGAAGAAAATCAACTTGACGATAAATGGCTTCATTCACAATTTGCTGAAACGCTGTAAATGTCGCTTCCTTCATGACTTGCAACAAATGTTCAGGTATATGCTTCAATCCCGTAAACGGACTGTCTAAATGTAAATCCGCCGCATGAATAAAACGTATATCTTCCATTCTTCTCACCTCATTTGTTTTCATTCTATCACAAATGAGAACATGCTTTCGTAAATTTTGTTGCCTTTTAACAAGTAGTGTGTATAGATTGAATTTTGCTTTAAGATGCTCACTCCGACCAACCTTTTTATTAACCGATTTTATTCCCTGAAACTCAGTAAAAAACAAAACAGCCTTGGGTGAAAATGTCCTCATTCCACTCAAGACTGTTTTATTTTATCTTCTTACCCTTTTTTCGTTAAATTAATGGCTTGCTTCATGCTTTTCATAGCTGATCCACTACTATACATCAGCACTCCACCACGATAAATTCTTGCACCAAATACTCCTAAGACTACGATTGTGGCTATCAAGATACCTAGACTAAGCGCAATTTCCCAAAAAGGAATTTCCAGCATACCAATGCGAAGAAACATCACCATCGGCGAAAAAAACGGAATAAAGGAAGCTACTTTCACAAAACCGGCTTCTGGATTGGATAATCCAAATACAGCAATAAATAGAGCCACCACAACAAGCATAATCATCGGTGTAATCATCGTTTGCACTTCTTCCACACGACTCACGAGAGAGCCTAGAAAAGCCGCCAATGTAGCGTAAATAAAATATCCTAGTAATGTAAATAAACACGCATACAAAACCGTTGAAACTGGCGTAGATTCGAAGCCAAGTATGCTAAAAATATCTCCTTGCAATTGATCACTATTCATTTTGATTGATGTGTAACCAACCACAAAGAAGAAAAATAGCTGTGTTAAACTCAATAAAGCGATACCCATAATTTTCGCAAACATTTGTTGTACAGGGGAAATGCTCGATACCAGTATTTCCATTACACGAGATGTTTTCTCACCAGCAACTTCTGTTGCAATCATACTGGCGTAATTCATTACGCAAAAATAAATGACAAACAACAATATATAAACAAGACCACGTGCCGCATTCAATTCCTCAGCTGTTTTTGCGGTTTCCTCAAGAGCCACTTTTTCAAAACTAACAGGTGCATATAACGATGCAATTTGTTCATCAGTTATATTTAAGCTATTTGCCATGAGCTGACTCTTAATAGAAGAAAGTGCCTGCATCAGCTCCGTACTTACTGTCTCTTCAGCAATTGAATCCGATTTATATACACCACCCGGCATTCCTTCTGTATCATTTTGAATAAGTAAGTAACCTTTTAATTGTTCCTCAGCAACTAACCGTTCTCCTTCGGCATCACTTGAGAGGGGTTCTAACATAATTTCGGATTGAGCCGCTTCTAGCTGTTTCGTTAAAGCCTCGTAATATTGATTGCTGTCATCAAGAATCCCTATCCGAATATCCTCATCCTTATCGAAAAAAGCGATAATGTTCGGCAAATTCGTTATTAGTAAAACAATTGCAAGCATAATGACTGTAGACGTGATAAACGCTTTCGACTTTACTTTTGTCAGATATGTATGAACAAACACTACCCAAAACTTATTCAATCGTCCCACCTACTTTCTCAATGAAAATATCATGCAAAGTCGGCTCTTCAAGCTCGAACCTCCGAATAAACCCTTTCGGAAACACTTCATCTTGAATCGCTTTGGCAACAGCTTCGTTTTCCAATTGGAGGCGGACACCTTCTGCTGTAGTTTTCAACTTTACAACACCCGGCCATTCAGACAAATAAGCCAAGTCCAATTCGCTATGAATAAGTAAATTTTTCTTTCCAAAAGAACGTTTGATATCCGCCAACTTCCCATGTACGACAGGCTTCCCTTTATCCATAATGCACACATTTTCACATAGCTCTTCTACGTGTTCCATTCGATGACTAGAAAAAATAATTGTCGTACCACTATTCTTCAAATCGATAACAGCTTCTTTCAACAAATCCGCATTCACCGGATCAAGCCCACTGAAAGGTTCATCCATAATCAACAATTTCGGTTTATGTATAATTGATGCAATAAATTGGATTTTTTGTTGATTACCTTTGGATAGTTCTTCTACTCTTTTATCCTTATAATCTTTAATTTTAAAGCGCTCCAACCAATAGTCCAGCTGCTTCAGCGTATCCGACTTCTTCATATTGCGTAACTTAGCCAAATATACAATTTGCTCACTTACTTTCAATTTTGGGTATAACCCTCTCTCTTCCGGAAGATACCCGATTTGAGAAGTGACTGAGTAATCAATAGGGCTCCCATTCCAAGTAATCGAGCCTTCGGATACATTAATTAGCCCCAGAATCATGCGGAAAGTCGTCGTCTTACCAGCTCCATTCGCACCCAAAAAACCAAAAATTTCTCGTTCCGGTATGTTGAAATTCACACAATCAACCGCTGTAAACGGTCCGAAACGTTTTGTGACTGAATCAATAACCAATGACATTCTCTCTTCCTCCTTTATTCACTCGCTCTGCTATGCCTTCCTGTTGATATTCAAAAAAACAACTGTGCTTTACCCCCATTCAACTCAAGATCAACACTGAAATTTGACAAAGCCTATTCAATTCTACGAATTAGCATAACAATAGTTTCAGATATTTACAAATAATGATATATATGTAAAAATATAAAAAACATGAAATGAGGGGTAGAAATGAATACATATAAACTGACTGCCTTTGATACAAATGGGGAAAAATTATTGGACGAGTCGTTTCAAGCAGAAAACAATGACCAAGCAAAAAAACGCGGTGAAACACTATTAGCTGAAAAAAATTTACAAAATTCAACCCACAGATGCACCTCACCAAGTGGACAACTATTGCTTTTTCATAGATGAAGAAAATGGGTTGATTGGTTACCTTTTAAGCAAAAGCACAGTTGCACGTATACTCTACACCTAAAATGGGCCACAACATCGCGTCTATTTCATTACTGACAATTTATATACTTTCTGAAAATGCAAAAAAGACTGGATACCAAACGTACGTTAGTTTAAGTATCCAGTCTTTTTGATTACTAATCGAAGATTTACATCATCTTCCTATAAAATTCGGTTTTCTTTTCTCCACAAAGGCTGTAATGCCTTCCTGATGATCGGCTGTTCTTCTCATCGCTAGCTGCCCTTCTTTTTCAAGCTCCAGCATTTGTATTAACAATGGCAGATTTCCCTCCGCCAATATTTTCTTCGTTTCAATCATTGCCAGAAGTGGTTTATGCAACCACTCAGATATTTTCACACGGACAGCATCTTCTACACTGTATTCCGCTACCTCTTGAATAATTTCTCGTTGTTGAGCTTCCTCCGCTGCCATTACTTTTCCTTCCCAAATCAATTGTTTCGCCTTCACTTCACCTATTCGTTGATTTAAGAAGAAATGCCCTCCTCCATCCGGAATTAATCCGATGCCGATGAAATTCATCGCTATCTTCGTTTGTTGATCAGCAATAATATAGTCCGTAGCAAGCGCCACACTCAATCCAAGTCCTGCTGCCGCCCCGTGTAAGGCAGAAATCGTCAGCTTCGGTAACGTATACAATGTTACAGCCAAAGCATGCACACAATCCATTAATTCATCAAAGTCCTTCTCAGTTTCGCTTGACAGCATCATCTTAATGTCACCGCCAGCTGAAAACGCTTTACCCGCACCCTTTAAAACCACAATAGCAATAGAATCATCTACGGCTGCCTGCTTCAATACATGCGTCAGTTCTTTCAAAAGCTGCGCATCCATTGCATTCATGGCTTCAGGCCTATTTAATTCAATCGTTAATATTCGTTCATCCTTCGTTACTTTTACCACATCTGTTTGTGAAACATACTCTACATTAGTCAACATAGTTTCCCCCTTAAAATGAAGTGAAAATCCCAACAACTAATTCTTTTATGTAGATACATGATAAGTAAACCTTGTCCACTGCAACTAGGTATAACGATTATTTATTCAAGATAACGCAACTCCTCTTTTCATTTTATACTGTTTGAAAGTTCCATGCCAATAAAAACTGAAAAATCAGAAATATAAGTAAACAAAAAAAGCGGTCAGGCCGTCCGAAAAGCCGTAGAATGGCTTTTCGAATAGCTTCCATCCGCTTAAGCATAAAGCTTCTTCAAAATGTCAATTTTCTCTTTTGTATATTTTTCAAAACTATCGTTATATGACTTTGGATCTTTTGGATTGGCAAAATGCTGAATCGCGCCTGATTGATGATCGATAAATTTACTTGCCGCTCCACAGCCGATTCCAATTATGCTTTGTTGTTCCTCCATAATCATAATGTTATAGATGCTTTCTTGCCCTTCTACTGAATAACCGACGTTTTCAAGATTGCCCAGTATATTTTTTTGACGATATAAATAATACGGATGATAATTATGTTTTTCCGTCCATTTTACGGCCATATTCATCATTTCTTCTACTTCTGAACGTTCAGCCACTTTATATTTCTGCTTATTTTGCGTCATTTCCGAAGCACGTTTGAATGAGAGCGTATGCACGGTTAATGATTCAGGCATTAATTTCTCCGTTTCATCCAAAGAATGCTGAAGCTCTGCGGTTCCTTCGCCTGGTAACCCGATAATTAAATCCATATTGATATTGTTCATGCCCATTTGACGAGCCAAATGGAATTTATCAATCGTTTCTTGTACCGAATGATGGCGACCAATCGCCTTTAACGTTTCTTCCGTATAAGACTGTGGATTGATGCTAATTCGATCAACATTCCATTTCTTCAATACTTCTAATTTTTCTGGTGTAATTGTATCAGGGCGACCCGCTTCCACCGTAATTTCTCTTACCTTTTCAACGTTCGGAAAGTACTTATACATTTGTGCATATAAAGCGTCCATTTCTTCTGCGGTAATGCTAGTTGGCGTTCCTCCACCATAATAGATAGTGGTAATCGGAATATTTAATTCTTTCAGTGCCTTGCCTATTTCCTGTATTTCATAGTGAAGTCCTGCTAGGAAGGTAGGTACAGAAGACTGATTTGGCTTAATTGCATAAGCCGGAAATGTACAATAAGCACATTTCGTCGGACAGTATGGAATCCCTATATAAATGCTGACTTCATTTTGCAGATTGTATAAATCAGGAACAACCTTAAGTTGACAATCCACAATTTGTTGCATCAATTGAATCTTTTCCTGTGAAATTTTATATTGCTCACGAAGCATGGCATGCGCTTGTTCTTTAGACATTCCTTGACGTAATGTTTTATGCAACAATTTCGTCGGTCGAATACCTGTCAGGAAACCCCATTTCTGTTCGATGCCTGTCATGTCCTGCAAAACGGTTAAATACGCATACGAAACAGCGTTCTTCATGTGTTTGAACGCCTCTTTTTCATCTGTGCCCTTGTACTCTTTTTCACTATCTGCCGTGTATATCTCGTTCGTATCCAGCTTTTTAAGTGTAACTGACACCGTAATCCGATCTTGTATATAATGTAATGAAAAGTCAGCTTTTAAATCAGCATGCTCAATGGATTTTAAGCTGACTTTAGAGTCTTCAAAAAATAAATTAGAAATTAATCTCAATGGTCTATGGAAGCGATCATCTTGTAGTCCCTGTACTTCAATTTGCAACACTATCACCTTTAATTCGTAAAAATTTTATGCTAATAGTGTACAAAAAGGAATTAACAAGGTCAACATAGTGAGATTGAAGGTGCAATAAAACACCTTATTTCAATAAATTCATTTTTTCTAAAAATTGCAGTTGATATTGCTTTCGGAACAACTCTTTTACCATATAAGCAACACCTTCATCATCATTACTGCGAGTAATCCAATTAGCGTTTTGCTTGATTTCGGCAGGCGCATTGCCCATCGCCACTCCCATACCGGCTTCAATAATACAATCTACATCATCCAAACTATCCCCTATTGCAACAATTTCCCTTGTTCCGATTCCCTTTTGTTCCGCTAAAGAAGATATCCCTTGCCACTTGCTCGCTTCATTCGGAACAATCAACAATCGGTTCTGTTCTTTCCTGACAACTGTTACATCTGAGAAGGTATTTAGTAACGCTTTCGATACATCCTGCTGTTCTTTTTCACTTTGAAAGTGTGCCTCAATCATATTGGGCTGCGATGGCTTCTCTTGTAAATACTCACTAACACTATTCACATACTGCTGTGAAGACATTTTGGATTCACTAGCATAGAGAACAGCCTTACCGATAAAATTCTCAGGCAGATTCATACGATTTGCCACTTGCGTCTCTTCAAAATGAAGCTTCAATTGAGAACTGATATTTTCCAGTAGATTCACCACATCTGCAGTCGTTTGTGACGACACTCTCTTAATGAAAAAAGGTTGATCGATTGCTGTACTGACATATGCGCCTTGAGCAGCTACAATCATCGGATTTATTTTCAATGCCTTGGCAATTCGTTTACATGATTGATAGTTACGAGAAGAAACTAAAACTACTGCCACCCCTTTGCTGTGTACATACTGAATGGCTTCTTTCGTCACCTTACTGAAGCGGCCATTCGTTTGCAGCAATGTTCCATCTATATTAACTGCCAGTAGCTTATAAATCATACCCATCTCCCCTTACTTATGATGTCTTCTTACTATTACTATGAATAGGTGTTCTCATATATGCTAAGCGTTACAATCGAATTAGACATCACTGACATTCAATTCAAAGCCATCAAATCCTTCACGAATAAGTAAAAAAAAGTATCTTGTCAATTTCGACAAGATACTTTCTATACTTACTGTTGACCTGCTCCGTAAATTTCCTCAAGTGGTTTGATGATAATTTGATTCAATTCGGCAATTAATGTGCTCATGCGTTGTTCTGCATCCATTAACTTAGCGATTGTTGCATGTTGCTGTACAACTTGGAACAGTTTTTGTGCATGCTCTACTTCGTCTTGAGCAATTTGTTGCCCCATCATTTGCTGTTGCTGTAACTTTAATTGCACTTCACGAAAATTATCGAACATTTTCTTGGCACTTTCGTCTTCATTTACTGCCTGTAACCATTTTTGCAATTCTTGATACTCATTACTGTTACGAATACTTTTTTCTAAATCATACGCTACATCATACACATTTACACTCATTGACCGCACTCCTTTTTTCACATGTTTCTTCTTACATAAACACGGCGATAATACCTTGAATTATCCCGATTGCACCACCAAGTACCGCACCTAAATACGTAATCATGCTTAGCTCTTTTTTCGCGATGGAAATAATCATCGCTTCTAAACGTTCCAATGAAAACGTATCTACTTGTTCTCGTACAATTTCTTGAATATTTAACTTTACCATTATTCCTTCAACATGTTTAAATAATTTTTCGAACATTACTTCCATTATATTTGGTATCATGACGTTAATAAGAAATGGTTCATTTTGTCTAACAAGTTCGGAAATCGGCATTTCATAGTACTTTTCTAATTGTAACATGTTCATAAGCCCACGTTGAACAGGTTCAAGCAATCTTTTTGCTCCCCAGTCTTCATAAATGGCTTCCACCTGTTGACCTTTTAATGTATGCCACTCTTTCATAAGAAGTTCATTTACAAGCTCTTTTGTCCCTTCTGAAGCGAAAAACTGTTGAATTTTCGGTTGAATGATATCGGCAACTTTTTCATTCATCATGAATTTTTGAAGCATATTCCACATCATGCCTTCTTTTTCGCGAAAGAAATCCTCCACTAATCGCTCAATATAGATTTTTCCTTCATCACTACTAAAGAAATCATTGCCTTTTTGTAAAATCACATCTGCAACATCCGGCATTTTCTCTTCAATCATCTGTTCAAACTGGGAAGGCAAAACATTTTCCAACTTATCATGCTGATGAGCCGTAATCCATTGATTGATTCTTTTCTGAACGATTGAGCTCACTTTACTTTCCATATATTGTTGGCTATTCGTGAATCCGAATTTCAAAAGAAAATCTTCTACTGTTTGATCACTTTGTTTCAATTGTCCGACTTTTCCTTGTGCCCAATGCAGTAATTCCTGTCGAAATGACGGGGTAATAATTTTTTGTTGAATGCTCTCCGCCGTCAACAAGTGTTCAACGACCATCTTCCCCATTTGTTCGGCTAGCTGGCTTCTTCTTTTTGGAATTAAACCAGGTGTAAATGGCATTTTTTTACCGAAAATATAAATAGGTTGATATGGTCGAAACAACATTTTAATCGCTAGGAAATTCGTCACTGCCCCAATTACAGCCCCGATAATTACCATGAGTAAAATTGTCACTATATTGTCCATTCAATTACTCCTTTAAAACTTCTTTATCTATATACGTTACATCTTATAATAGTGTGACTCATTATCGCAACCAACAATAACGCCCCTCTGCCATTAGCAAGCAAAAAAAGATTTACCCAACATATGTGAGTAAACCTTTCTATCTACCCTAGACTTGGGAAATCACAATTTGTTCTTCCCAACCACAATTTTCGCAATAGAAATAATGCAGACAATCTGAAGAACCTTCTGGTAATCCATCCACTTGTTTTAAGCAATCAATTTCTTCATATGCACTATAATCATCCAGAAAATCCGTTATCTTTCCTTTATCGGTCAACACACTTCTACATCGTTTGCATGGAAATGACGCTTGCTGCAAACCGTTACATAACGGACAAATTCCCATAAGTATCAATCCTTTTCATATGAACATAGACATATATAGTTTCCAAAGAAAGAATGCATTCATTCAACCCATTAATTACCAGAATATTTTTTGTGTTCTATTGCATACTATTTTTAAGCTCCTCTTAAATCAATGGGTTCAGCCTAAATAAGGGCAGACGTACTTTACAAACAAGAGCCGTAAAGCACTGAAACTGGTGCAATTCCAGACAACCCAGCCATCATTGATTGTTGAGGTTTTGGATGATTACATACATCACACTAAGAAGCTTCAACAGTACAAAAAAACATAAAGAAGCGAGGGTTAAGTATGCAGAATCAATCATCAAGAAGTAGTTCATCAAACCAACTTGTTGTTCAAGGGGCACAACAAGCCATCGATCAAATGAAGTATGAAATTGCAAGTGAATTCGGTGTAACCCTAGGACCAGATGCAACTGCTCGTGCGAATGGTTCAGTAGGTGGAGAAATTACAAAACGCCTGGTTCAAATGGCTGAACAACAATTAGGTGGACAAACATATTAATACTAAAAACTGACATACTCGACGAGTAACAAAGGATACTCTAGAGTCCATTAAAAAAAAATGAAAACCCCTGCTTCAGATTGATAGAGCAGGGGTTTTCATCAACTATTTATTGCATTTGATCATAAAGAGACGAGGCAACAAAATAACCAATTGTCATAATGCTGGAAATTGCAAGCATTACAGAAAATAATTCCATTATTTATCCTCCTCTAATTCATTTTTCTTACAATTACAATAACATAAAAAAAACAACTGATTTAGGATATATTTGAAATATCTGCAACACTTCCTTCAATCCTTTTGAACGTCCAAAACAAGCTTCCTATTTTACTTTTAAGCGATTTCGATTTTTGCCTTTATACAACACCTTTAACTTTATTCAACTAAGCTGTTACACCCCAATTGTTATGCAAGGCTATCACAATTTTGCTGTAGACACACACGAATTTCATTTGCTATCTTTAATTAGCAAAGTTTTCGAAAGAGGTGAAAAAGTGTGCCCAAAGATCGCTCCTTAGAAAATCTGGCACAAAGAGGTGCTTGGATTAGCATATTTGCATACCTGTTCATGTCCATCGTTAAATTGTCGTTTGGTTATCTCGGCAATTCTGAAGGATTATGGGCTGATGGTTTAAATAATACGACAGATATCATTGCTTCCGTCGCTGTCTTAATCGGATTGAAAATTGCCGTTAAGCCACCTGATGAAGATCATTTATACGGTCATACACGAGCCGAAACAGTCGCATCACTCATCGCTGCTTTCATTATGATGAGTGTCGGTATCTCTGTAATCGTTCAAGCGCTGCAATCTCTCATTGCCAATGATTCTGAAACACCTTCGATCGCATCGGCAATTACAGCTATCCTTTCTGCTATCTTTATGTTCGGCATTTATAAATATAATAAACAATTAAGCGTAAAGACGAACAATGCTTCATTATATGCTGTCGCGAAAGACAATCTGTCGGATGCCCTTGTCAGTGTAGGTGCATTAGTCGGGATTCTTGGTACATGGATTGGATTGAACTGGTTGGATACGATTGCCGCTGTCATTGTCGGATTGATCATTTGCCGAACAGCCTGGAGCATATTTGTAGATGCTTCGCATAGCCTAACAGACGGCTTTGATGAAGAATTATTGAAAAACATTCGTCAAACCATTGCCGCCACATCCGGAGTCCTCTATATTTGTGACCTGAAAGGACGTATGCACGGCAATGAAATTTTACTCGAAGCAACTATTCAAGTCGATAAAACATTAAATATTGTTGAAAGCCATCATATATCTGACGAAGTTGAATTACATTTATTGGAAAACTTCGGCATTCACCATGCCCTTATTCATGTTGAACCGTATGATAATCATCCATCGGAATCCCTCACGTAACCAGCCTTACAGTGAGGGATTTCTTCAATTATGAGCTAATATGCTTATTGAATAAAACGAAAGAAGGGTTATGATAAAGCTTGTAGAATACATAATACATAATGTAGTAAAACAAATATATTCGTTCCATGAGATGAATGATCTCTAATGGTTCATACCTTGAAATTATAAATGGGGGTGACAATATTTTATGAATCAGGCTCATTTCACCGAATTTTTACACCAAAGTAAAGCGGATATATTTAAAATTTGGTGCGGTCAATCCTTTACCTTGCCCAAACAATTCGAGCCGGACATCATTTTAGATCAATCTTGCAAATTGTTCGAGCTCATGCTTAACAAATTTAAATATGATAACATCAATTGCACAGAAGATTTAAAAACGCTTGCTGACCACTTAGTTACTAAACACTTTGCCCCACAAGTGACCATCAGCAATATTTTGTACAATTTTTCGTTATTAAAGACAACTTTATATGATTACATAGATGCCCACTATAAAGGCGATTACCATTGGAAAACACCAATTGATGCTATATTTTCAAATTTTATCAATCTCTATATCACTCACTACTCAGAACTTCAAGCAAACTCAATCCAACATCATGATTTAACTGAATTACACAAAGACCGACTAACCCTACTGGGTCAGATGACATCTAGCTTTGTACACGAATTTCGCAATCCGCTCACATCCATTAAAGGATTTGTGCAACTATTAAAAGCAGAACAGCCAGAATTGCCTTATTTGGATATTATTTTAACTGAACTAGAACAATTGAATTCACGCATCAGTCAATTCTTGCTTGTTTCACGAAAAGAAGGCATTCAAGCACTTCCTACAGTCTTTCCGATAAACGAACTGATTAATGAAATCATTACTTTTATTTATCCAAGTATTGTTGACAATAATGCCTCTATTGAAGCCAATATTGAAACGAACTTTACTATTTACGGGCATCGGGATGAAATCAGGCAAGTACTACTAAACATCATCCTGAACGCTGTAGACGTCTTAACATCCAGTAAAGACCCGAGAATCACCATCTATGGTCACCAAGAAGCAAATGACAATATATTAGAGATAATCAACAACGGACCCGAAATAAAAAAAGAAATGATAGATGATATTTTCAAACCTTTTATCACTACAAAGGAAAGTGGTACAGGGCTGGGATTATTTGTTTCCAAAGAAATTATCGAGAAGCATAACGGTACAATCACTTGCTCATCCACAAAAAATCATACGAATTTCACCATCATTCTTCCGAAGATGGAAAAATCCATTCAACAATAACCATTATCATACATGAAAGGGCTGTCCAAATGTTGGACAGCCCTTTTCACCTGATAATCTACCACTTTTCTGCTTGAACATTGAGCAGTAGGGCATATGCATGTATGATTAGTGAATCGCTTTCTTTTTAAAGCGACCTCCTCTTACCTCGGCCACATTACCCATTGCCAAAAAAGCATTCGGATCTATTTCATCCACTATAGACTTTAACTTTGCTTCTTCTAATCGTGTAATGATACACAAGATGACTTTCTTATCTTCACCCGAATAAGCACCTTCCCCATTCAAATACGTGACACCTCGACCAAGTCGTGCCAACAATGCTTCTCCGATATCTTTATGTTTATCACTGATGATCCAAGCTGATTTGGATTCATCTAAACCAAGGATGACTACATCAATGGTTTTGGAAGCAACAAAATAAGCTAAAAGAGAATACATTGCACGGTCCCAACTATATACAAATCCTGCACATCCAAGAATGAAAATATTGATGAACAGAATGATTTCTCCAACTGAGAACGGTAAATTTTTACTAAACAGAACAGCTAATGTTTCTGTACCATCCAACGTGCCTCCACTACGCATCACAATCCCAATTCCTACCCCAATAATAATTCCGCCAAAGACAGTAGCCAGAAGAATATCTCCTGTAAATTTAGGTGTATGATGAAATAAAGTGGTAAACAGGGAAAGCATTATTACGCCATACATAGTAGAAAAAGCAAAAGTCTTCCCAATATGTTTATAGCCCAAATAAAAGAATGGTAAATTCAATACTAAAATAAAAATCCCTAACTTAGCACCAGTTATGTAAGATAGCATAATTGAAATACCGGTAATACCACCATCAATAACATTATTGGGAATTAGAAACAATTCTAATCCAACTGCCATAATCAATGCACCTAAGGCAATAAAAATAGCTTTTTTCAAAAACTTCCCTTTTGTCATTCTTTTGTGTTGTACAGTTGTTACTGTTTTTTCATTCATGAGTTCCAATGTTCATCCTCCCAATGTTCATTCTGTACATTCATACTGCGATACAAACATAATAAATAATTACTTCATTCTCATCTGTGTCTTTATCAGATTTTTAACCTGTTCATCAGTAGACAAAACTACTGATGAACAGGTTAAACTGATGATTATAAGTAATCATATTTCTTACATTACATATCTTTCCATTTTAGGAATATACAAATTTCCCGAAACAATCAAAATGAATCAAACTTTTTGACACCCCAAAAAATCACTAACACACTATTTAAATTGCAACTTCTATATCCTCTTCTTCGACTACAACCATTTCTTTTTCTTTCTCCTGCTCAGAAATGAATAAAGCACAAGCCGCATCTCCCATAATATTCAATGAAGTACGAGCCATATCCAACAGTCGATCGATTCCAAGAATCAATCCAATTCCCTCAACAGGCAGACCTACAGATGATAAAACCATTGCTAACATGATTAAACCTACTCCCGGAACACCAGCTGTTCCAACACTGGCCAATACTGCTGTTAAAATAACTGTTAATAAGGCAGAGAATCCTAAGTCTACGCCGTATACCTGTGCGATAAAAATAGTCGCTACCCCTTGCATAATAGCTGTTCCATCCATATTTATTGTTGCACCTAATGGTTGAACAAAGCTGCTGATAGACTTTTGGACGCCTAATTTTTCTTGAGCAATTTCCATTGAAACCGGCAATGTAGCACTACTGCTCGATGTACTGAACGCTACGCTCAAAGCTGGGGCAAATTCTTTCACAAACCAAATAGGACTTTTCTTTGCCAATAACCAAATCGTCCCACCATAAGTCACAATACCATGAAGCACTAATGCCGCAACCACAACTAACATATATGCACCCATCGCTTTCATGGCGCTAATTCCTTGAGTGCCGACTGCTGTTGCAATTAAACCGAATGTACCATATGGAGCAAATCTCATCACTAAATGCACTAAATACATCATGATGTCATTACCTTGCTCAACTAAGCTGATGATACCTTTCGTTTTTTCGCCAAGAGCTGTTAAAGCTAGTCCAATTAAAATAGCCATCATAATAATTTGTAGCATATTTCCATCAGCTAAAGCTTGAAATGGATTCGAAGGAATAATATTCAAGAAAGTGTCTACGACAGATGGTGCTTCAGTCGCTTCATAGCTGGCGCTTTCAATATCGAACGTTCCCTTTGTACCTGGCGATAACATCATCGTAAGTGACATTGCAAGAATGATGGCGATAGAAGTGGTAGCTAAAAAATAAGTAATTGTTTTAAAACCGATTCTACCCAAATTTTTCGGATCGCCTAAACCTGTCGTCCCTAAAATAATTGAAAATAGTACCATTGGTACAACAAGCAATTTAATGGAACTTGTAAAAATTTTCCCTAGTGGATAAAATAAATAATTGTCTAAATAAGTAAATGCTGCAGGAGCAAACATATTTAAAGCTAAACCTACAAGTGCTCCCAATACTAATGCGATAATAATTTTCTTTGTTAATTTCATTGACATCTTCCTTTCGTAAATTATAAATAAAATACACCTATTATTTTTAAATAGGGTATAAATATAAAATTAAAGATATTTCAATATAGTTACATCTGAATAACAGCCACCTGGTTATGAGCGATTCGACATTGCATATAACATCCTCATATATAATTCAGTTCTTTTGAATAGCTGTTCACCTTTCATCCTTTTTTACTCAAAGTGAATAAAATTAAAAATTCTAAAAACAAAGATTATTAAGTATGGAACAGCAGATAATACAGCTTTTGACGAACTATTTTGCATAGTAGTTTTTTTCAAAATAGACAACTTATAATCGTTGAAGAAGTGAGAACGACAAACTGGGGATTAATATAATTTTCATCAATTAGCCAATCAGATTAAGATTAGGTAGTTTTAGTTATGTTTACCAGGTTTTTATTATTATATTAAAATAATTCAAATTCGTAAAATGTAATCTATTCCAATTACAGTTTCCTTCTACTCATTAGTAAACAACCTCTAGTTAACAAACCGAACCTTCCATTAAAATTATCCAAAAGAAATATTTCTATTTTTCCACTTTACCCCATATATTGTGTATAACTTCGCTCTCTAAACTTGGTACGATTGACTACAAGTATAAGATTTTCTATAATTATCTTAATCTTATACGTTATATTGAGGTGATGTTAATGGGACATCCTTAATCATAAAAATCCTAACTACTGAACAAGCATATATAAAAACTATATGTTCGTTGCAATAGTAAACGTTATGAACAACAGCTTTACTTCAAAAACACAAAGATTTTATGATCTTAGGAGGTGACTCCTTTCTCGTCGGACAGACGGGATAAGGAAATTTATTTGGACATATTAAACTTGGTTATCTTGGCCCTGTTAATTGCTTTAACAGCATTTTTCGTAGCGTCAGAGTTTGCCATTATTAAGGTTAGAAGCACAAGGATTAATCAGCTTGTTGAAGAAGGAAAATCAGGAGCTCTTTCCGTCAAGAAAGTCATTACACATTTGGATGAATACCTTTCTGCCTGTCAACTCGGTATCACTGTTACCGCATTAGGACTTGGTTGGATTGGAGAACCTACGGTAGCTCGACTTCTGGAACCACTATTTGCGCACTTTAACATTCCATCTTCAGCTGTACACATTCTCTCGTTTATCATCGCATTCTCCGTTGTCACATTTTTACACGTTGTAGTGGGAGAATTAGCACCAAAAACGATTGCAATCCATAAGGCAGAAACCATCTCATTACTTGTAGCAAAACCATTGATTCTTTTCTATAAAGTAATGTATCCAGCCATTTGGTTGTTAAACGGATCAGCTCGATTAGTCACAAAACTTTTCGGTTTAGAGCCAGCTTCTGAACATGAAATTGCACACACTGAAGAAGAACTACGAATCATACTGTCAGACAGTTATAAGAGTGGTGAAATTAACCAATCCGAATTTAAATATGTAAATAAAATATTTGAATTCGATGATCGAATCGCAAAGGAAATCATGGTTCCTCGTACAGAGATTATCACACTTTCTCAAGATGACACCCTGGATGATGCTTTCCAGATTGTAAAAGAAGAAAAATTTACGCGTTATCCAATTATTGATGGCGACAAAGACCATGTCATCGGTATGATCAACGTGAAAGAACTCTTCACTTATATGCTTACGACAGATCACTATAAAGAGCATACGCTTGAACCGCTGGTGCGTCCGATTATACGTATTATTGATACCGTCCCTATTCAAGAGCTATTGCTTAAGATGCAAAAAGAACAAATTCATATGGCTATCTTGATGGATGAATACGGCGGCACAGCAGGTTTAGTGACAGTTGAGGATATTTTAGAAGAAATTGTTGGGGAAATTCGTGATGAATTCGACCTTGATGAAGTTGCAGAGATTCGAAAAGTGACCGAAGACCATTACATCATCGATGCAAAAGTGCTGATCAGCCAAGTAAATGATTTGTTCGGCCTTGAGATAAGTGATGAAGATATCGATACAATCGGTGGTTGGATTTTAACGGAAGATTACGAAGCCAAACAAGGCGATACTCTTACCTTCGAAGGCTTCAACTTTACCATTCTCGAAATGGAAGATCACCATATCCGATATATCGAAGTAACAAAACAAGTAGAACCCATTCTGCCTGAGCAAACACAAGAAATAACGGCAGAATCCACAGAGAACATACAAATCGGCAAAACTGAAACAGCGTAATAACCAAAATTTCAATTCCCATATGGACACTGGAGCTGGACGATGAGTATACCTCGTTCAAGCTTATCCGCCATACAGAACAAAAAACTGCCTTGATGGCAGTTTTTTGTTTACTATGTTGCATGAAACAATCTCATCTCGCCCATAATAGACAGTAGCTGGCTTTCTATTTAGACAAATGGAGTGTGATAATCATGAAATATATTGAAAGATGCCCTAACTGTCATGGCAAAGGAAAAATTCCTTTTCTTCAATTCTTTTCAAAACGTTGTACAACCTGTAAAGGTAAAGGCCGAACTGTGACTACATTACCAGCCAAACACTTATAATATGTCAGCCCCTTTTCTAAAGGTGCCTTACCTGATTAGTAGTCACATTATCTTTCAAGGCATCTTTTCCTTTAAAAAAATTCTTTTTTCTTAAAACCTCCCTGTGAATTGCATGAATAAAATAAATGCTCCCAATAACCATACATACACAGCAAAAATTTTCAATGAGTGATTTTTTAAATAGCTAATCATCCACTTCACAGCGATATAACCGAAAATAGCAGAAGACACAATCCCAACCAATAACGCCGATAAAGATATTTGTTCCGCATTTCCTTCAACCAAATCGGATAGTTGAAGAACAATAGCTCCTACAATCGCTGGTGTAGAAATCAAAAAGGAGAAATAGGCAGCCGTCTCTCTATCTAATTTTCGAAACAATCCCGCCACAATTGTCAAACCGGATCTAGAAATGGCGGGAAATATGGCTGCAGCTTGAAACGAACCGATAAACAAAGCATCTTTAAAGTTGATATCATCCATTTTTCGTTGACCATGTTTGATTGTTTCTGCAAACCACAAAAAACAGCCTGTCAGAAGGAATTCCCAACCAATCGTCACACCTGTCTTGGAAATAGCATCAAAATAATCTTTAAATATCAAACCGACAAAGATAGCAGGCATCGTTCCTATCACTAATAACCAAGATAATTTTCCAAAAGGATTTTTTAATATTTTCATAAATTCTTGTCTATAAAATACAAAAACAGCTATAAGCGTACCAATATGAAGCATCGTATCCAATAGAAGCCCGGCGTCATTTAAACCGAATAAATGACGACCCACATAAAGATGGCCCGTACTACTAATCGGCAAAAATTCCGTCAAACCTTGTATGATTCCTAAAACAAACGATTCTATCTTACTTAGCATCTTCTTCGCCCTTTTCCCTTTGTAGTTGTTCACAAGGATTGGCTTTCGTTACTGAATCATCAATGCTGATTGGTTGCGGAAAACTCCCACATTGGTTGCATCCGCCTCATGCTTGTTTATAGACTGCAAATTCTATTGAGAATGTGAACATTGTAAACTCCCTAGCATCTATTCTATCGACTTCCATTACAGCCAGTTAAATTTTCAACGAAATATATTTTACTTCCAAAAATTCTTCCAGACCGTATTTGCCCCCTTCTCTACCAATACCACTTTCCTTCATGCCACCGAACGGAGCTTGCGCAACAGATGGCAGTCCATCATTTACACCGACAATCCCATATTCCAAGGCTTCAGCCACTTCGACAGCCGATTTGAGGTTTTGGGTGAAAACATAAGCCGCTAATCCATACGGCGTATTGTTCGCACGTTGAATAACTTCCTCCTGCGTTTCAAACGTCGCAATGGGAGCAAGTGGGCCAAAAGTTTCTTCCTTCATACAAAGCATGTCATCTGTAGCATTCGCTAATACAATCGGTTCCACGAACAAATCATTTATGGCAGGTTGCGTCATGAGCCGCGCTCCTTTTTGAACGGCATCCTCCACATGCTCTTTTACCTTCTGTACTGCTTGCTCATCAATTAACGGTCCGACATTCACGCCTTCGTTCAGTCCATTTCCTACCTTCAATTGTTTGACGGCCTCCATAAACTTTGTGCAAAATGCTTCATAGATGCCATTCTGCACAAAAATACGATTTGTGCAAATACAAGTTTGTCCTGCATTGCGATATTTCGATTGTATGACTGCTTCTACCGCAGCATCTATGTCAGCATCTTCCATCACAATAAATGGAGCATGCCCCCCTAACTCAAAAGACACCTTTTTCACTGTATTCGCACTGTTTCTCATCAACAGCTTCCCTACCTCTGTCGAACCAGTAAACGAAATTTTCCGAACTCTCTCATCCTTCATCCATGCATCACCAATCGCAGCGGCATCACCAGTCACTAAATTGATTGCCCCTTTATCAATGCCCGCCTCGTAAGCCAACTCTACTAATCTGATAGCCGTTAAAGGTGTTTGTTCGGCAGGCTTGATGACAGCTGTGCATCCTGCCGCCAACGCTGGAGCTACCTTTCGTGTAATCATTGCTGCAGGAAAATTCCACGGGGTTATAGCGGCGACTATACCTACTGGTTGTTTCAAGACGACGATTCTTTTCGTTGAATCACTGGCAGGTATCGTTTCACCATAAATCCTTTTTCCCTCTTCTGCAAACCACTCCACAAAGCTATTGGCATAATTCATCTCACCAAGAGCTTCCTGCAATGGTTTACCTTGTTCGATTGTCATAGTACGCGCTAGCTCTTCTTTATGTATTTCAATCAATTCATGCCATTTTTTCAACAAGCTCGCACGTTCTCCCGCCGTTTTCTTTGACCACGCTGTAAATGCTTCATGAGCCGCATTTACAGCTGCTTTTGCTTCCTTCTCCCCTCCATTCGGAACCGTAGCAACAATCTCTTTTGTTGCCGGGTTGATTACCGTCAAAACTTGCTCACAAAATACTTGTTCACCATTAATTAACATATATGATTTTTGCAAAGTTAATTCCCCCTTTTATACAGCATGATGACTTTATTATACTGGATAAACCGAGCATATTCCGTATATTAAACTCCCTTGAAGAAGCCAAAGTATTCTTGTCCCTTTCTACCAAGTGTATGTGAAAAACGAAAATGAATGACAAGAAAAGGGCAAACGCCCGTCTAGCGACGGATGGACTGAGTCTTTCAGGATGAGAGTCACAACGACAAAAACATAAGGATGTGGCGCTCTTAGTCGTTGTTCCTTACTATTAACACGAAGCTGGGCATTAGAGCTAAACAGCCTTCAAACTTCGGAATTGTATACTAAAGCCTCTTTTCCTATTTTGCTTATACACTATCTCATTTTATTCCACCCCAAAAGCGACTTCATTTCTCATACATGAACAGAAAGCCAATGGACAAAATAAACATAACTAATCAATGAACAAAGGCGGTGACCTGACAATTCTATGATGATTAACGTACTTATTATAGCTTTATTAATTGCTTTCACTGCTTTTTTCGTGGCATCCGAATTCGCGATTGTCAAAGTTCGCAGTACTCGCATCGATCAGCTTATTGCAGAAGGAAACGAGAAAGCAATCGCAGCCAAAAGAGTCATTTCTTCTTTGGATGAATATTTATCTGCTTGCCAACTCGGTATCACTTTAACCTCACTTGGCCTCGGTTGGCTTGGTGAGCCAACAGTAGAACATTTATTATTACCTTTATTGCAAAAAATCTCTACAAATGAATTAGTAACCTCATTCATCTCATTTGTACTCGCCTTTTTAACAATCACCTTTATTCACGTGGTTGTCGGGGAGCTGGCGCCAAAAACATTTGCCATTCAAAAAGCGGAGTCCATCACCCTTTTAACAGCGAAACCGTTAATTTGGTTCTACCGTATTCTTTATCCTTTTATTTGGCTTCTCAATCATTCGGCGTCATTAATTGTTGGTCTATTCGGTCTTCAGCCCGCTTCCGAACATGAGTTGGCACACTCAGAAGAAGAACTGCGTATCATTCTTTCCGAAAGCTTAAAAAGTGGTGAAATCAATCAATCGGAATACAAATACGTAAATAAAATTTTTGAGTTCGATGAGCGGATTGCTAAAGAAATTATGGTGCCACGCACAGAAATTATGTCCGTCGATAGTAATGATACCATTAAGGAAGTAATGGACGTTGTTATTCAACAGCGATATACACGATATCCTGTCATAAATGGAGACAAAGATAACATCATCGGCGTCATTAACATTAAAGAGGTTTTAACAGAAGTTTTAACGAACAAAAAAGAAATAACCGATTCCATCGAACCGTATATTCATCCTATTCTGACATTCATTGAAACCATTCCTCTACATGATTTACTTGTAACTCTGCAAAAAAAACATTCACCAATGGCGATCTTATTTGATGAATATGGAGGTACAGCAGGATTGGTAACGGTTGAAGATATCATCGAAGAAATCGTCGGAGACATTCGCGATGAATTTGACGAAGATGAGCTACCAGACATCCGAAAAATAAGTGACGATCACTATATATTTGATGCGAAAGTCTTAATCGGCGATGTGAACGATTTACTTGGAACTGATTTATTGGAAGATGATGTGGATACAATCGGCGGCTTTATTTTGACACAAAAATATGATGTTCAACAAGGGGATACGATTACAGAAGATGGCTATGAGTTCATCGTCAAAGAGATTGATGGTCAACATATTTTATTTATAGAAGCACGCAAGAAAAGCGAAAGCGCCCGTCTAGCGACGTATGAACCGGAGACCTCCGACTGAGATAAAAGCTTGAAGCATCCGCAATAAAGTTTACAAAAGCAACCTATACTTTCATCCTTCAAAGAAATTAACATTTCTTAAATCACAAAAAAGAAGACTGACAAATTCCCTTTGCCAGTCTTCAATATTTTATTTATCGCATGAACGGGAGGAACAATGCTTTTGTAGCTCACATGAACCACATTTTCCTGTTTTTTTCGTTTGGATACTCTTCCAGAAAGCATAGCCGGCATAGCCAAAAATAAGAACGCCTATCAGGATATTCAGAAATACTGTCATCGTTCTCACCTCACATAAACATTGAGCCAATAGAATAAATGATCATCGCGACAATATATGCGACTACAAACGGATAAATCGTTGCAAAAACGGTCCACTTCACCGAATTTGTTTCTCGTTTGATTGCACCGACTGTGGCAAGACATGGCATGTACAGCAAAACAAAAGCCATAAAAACATAAGCAGTCAAAGGGGTAAAATAATGTCCCATCGAAGCTGCTAACGTTGACTCGCTAACACCATATAGGATAGCCATCGTCGAGACAACCACTTCCTTTGCGATAAATCCGGAAATAAGGGATGCCCCGGCCTGCCATGTCCCAAAGCCGAGCGGTATGAAAATACTGCCGATTGCACCACCAATAATCGCAAGGAAACTTTCATTCATATCTACATTTACCCCTTGAGGTCCTGTATAGGAAAGCACCCAAACAATAACTGAACCAGCAAAAATGACTGTCCCAGCTTTTTTCAAAAATCCTTTTCCTTTTTCCCAAGTTGAACGCCATAATGATTTTAACTGAGGCACATGATAATCCGGTAGTTCTACAAAGAACACCGATTTTTCATTTTTTAGCAACGTAACTGAAAGAATTTTCGTTACAATCAATGCTACAACAATTCCTAGCAAATAAAGAGAAAATACAACTAAGGATTGTTTTTCCGCAAAAAACGCCCCGACAAAAACAGCATATATCGGCAATCTAGCCGCGCAGCTCATAAAAGGTGCCACTAAAATTGTCAGCATTCTCTCTTTCGGCTGTTCAATCGTTCTCGTAGCCATCACTCCTGGTACATTGCATCCGAAACTAATGATCATCGGAATGAACGCTTTCCCATTCAATCCGCAAAACTCCATTAACCGATCCATCACAACTGCGACGCGCGACATATAGCCCGAGTCCTCCAATAAAGATATAAAGAAGAACAAGACAAAAATTTGCGGGATAAATACGAGTACACCACCGACACCACCAATGATACCATCACAAATTAAACGATTTATAAATGTCGATGCTCCGATATTATTCAGTCCATTGCTCACTGCCTCTGTAAATGTCCCACCAATAAAACCATCCAGTAAATCAGATAAAGGTGCACCAATCCATGTAAAGGTCGCTTCAAACATTAAAAACATCAATGCCAAGAAAATCGGAATCCCTAAGATTGGATGAGTCAACAATGCATCAATCTTTTCTGTAGCTTGATTAATGTTCATGTCCTGATGAACTACTTCATCCTTTAGTTTTCGGATATATTGTTTTCGTTCTTCATAAAACAAATCATGTAAAGACGCATGCAATTCTTCCTCTAATACCTTTCTGATTGCCATCATCTTTGAATAATCTGCTTGATTTTCGTATCGTTTCTGTACAGCCACGTTTCCCGCCAGAAATTGAATCGCTGTCCATCTTTTTTGTTCAGACGGCATGTTTGAAAGGTACATAGATATTTTCTCGATGCCCTCTTCAAGTTTATTACTATAAACCATCGAAAAGGGTGGCTGTTCGTTTATGTCAGCCTGATTTAAAGCGAAGATTACTTCTTCGCAACCTACACCAGTTCTTGCTACAATCGGCCTTACCGGTATTCCTAACAAATCGCTTAACTTTTCGCAATTAATCGTAATACCTTGACTTTTCGCTACATCCACCATGTTCAAGCAAATCATCATCGGTTTTCCAAATTCGAGAATTTGCAAGGTTAAAATCATGTTCCGCTCAAAATGCGTGGCATCCACAATATTTAAAACGTTCTCTACTTCTCCTTCCAGGAGAAATTTCGTAACGACTTCTTCATCTGCTGTAATAGGGTTCAAATCATAAATGCCCGGTAAATCAATAATTTTTTTGTTTATTGTTTTCACTGTCCCTATTTTCTTTTCGACTGTAACACCGCTCCAGTTTCCTACATATTCATAGGAATCTGTTAACACATTGAAAAGTGAGGTTTTACCTGTATTCGGATTGCCAATCAATGCAATATTACTCATAAAGGCTTCACCTCAAATGCCATAATATCTTTTTTCCTTAATCCGATTTGCTGTCCTTCACATTCCAAAATATAAGCACCGGAAAAAAGACATTTTTGCCGTACTGTCACAACGCTTCCTACTCTTATTCCAAAAGAAGACAATCGTCTTCTTAACATTTCATCTAGCTTAGCGATTTGTGTAATTTGTACTTTTTTCCCCCGTTCTACTTCGTGTAAATTCATGTTGCTTTCCTTCTTTCTTATTCACGAACTTATCGATAATGTTTATCATTCATAGTTAATAAAGATAGTAGCACTGTATTTTTATTCAATCAACACATTAAACTAAGTAATAATTACCTATACAAATTATTCATATCCCCCTCACAAAATAGACACTTCTTTATTACATTGATGACAGGTTTATCAAAGATTTTTAAACTGAATGTTGTTCAATTAAACACTCTACACGAGTGCTCCCATACATTATAATGACTATGAGGGAGCTGAACATGATGAACGATAATAATCAAAACACATTTCCGAAAGAGCTGGATGAAGAAACACTTTTCCTGATGACTCAAACCTTTAAAGCCCTTTCCGATCCAACTCGCTTACGCATTCTGTATCTTCTCTTCCAAGGCGAATATTCTGTAAATGAAATTGCCGAAAATTTATCATTGGCTCAAACAACGGTTTCTCATCAATTGCGTTTCTTGAAAAATCTTCGACTCGTCAAATTCCGTCGTGAAGGCACGAGCTTGTTTTATTCTCATGATGACGATCATGTTATGAGTATCATCGCTCAAACCATTGATCATTCTACTCATGAATAGCACCAAGAAAGAATGTTTAATTACTATTGTCACAACAAAATAGAGGATTCATCTCTCCTTCTGGAAAAAGTGAATCCTCTATTTCTTTCATTTTGCACAAGTAACGTAAGCGATTTCCGTTTCCAACGCCGTCTGATATTTCCGCAGTTGCTCCTCGTTCCAGTTGAATAGATGAAACATATACTGGACAACAGACTCTTTCCAACGTAACACCCAATCAAAATCAAAAAGAAGCGCACCTGTACGACGAAAGAAGAAATCTACAGGGGTTGCAATCATTTCATATTTAATACTATATTCCAGCTTTCCAAAAACTTCTTTATCTAACCTATATTTCGATATGTATTCCGCATTCGATTGTATAATTTCATACACTCTTCCTATATTCGTACCATACAAACGGCATAATCGCTGAGCTTCTTCCACTGTTAAACCGATGTTTACCCCTTTCTGTACGTTAAGTTCTATAAATTGCAAGTATTTTGAGGGTGAAATGTCACCGCCTGATAATGGCAATTGCTTCGTACAACATGGACCGCATAGCTTATACTGTTCCTCTCTAAATTGTGCTGCAATTTTGTCTACCACTTTTTCTGCCATTTTCCGATAGCCAGTCAATTTTCCACCGGCAATCGTCATCAATCCTGAGGGAGATAACCATATTTCATCTTTACGTGAAATATCTGAAGGGGACTTTCCTTCTTTATGAATAAGTGGACGAACACCTGACCAGCTTGTTTCAATATCTTGTTCCGTCAGTTGTATTTTCGGAAACATATATTGAATATTTTGCAGCAAATAAGCACAATCTTCTTCCGTAATAGAAGGATGCATCTTGTTCCCTTCATAGAAAGTATCCGTTGTTCCAACATATGTTTTGCCATCTCGCGGAATGGCAAAAATCATACGACCGTCTTTTGTGTCAAAATATACGGCTTGTTGCAACGGAAAGCGTGAAGAATCGATGACAATATGTACCCCCTTAGTAAGCTGTAGCTTTTTGTCCATCTCGGATTGATCGTCAAACTTCCTAACCTCTTCTACCCATGCACCTGTTGCATTTACTACTTTCTTCGCGAAAATGGTATATGTATGATTGGTGCATAGGTCTTTCACGTTTGCTCCACGTATTTGTTTCTGTTCATAAATAAAGCTAGTCACTTGCGCATAATTTAAAGCATCCATGCCAAATTGATTTGCTTTTTTCAATGCTTCTATCGTTAACCGGGCATCATCAGTCCGGTACTCGACATAATATCCTCCACCTATCAGTCCTTTTTTCTTGATGAGAGGTTCCTTCTTCAATACGTCTTCTTTTGTGAGCATCGATTTGCGTTCCGCTTTTTTAACCTGCGCCAGCCAGTCATACAAATGCAGACCTGCCGATGTACTGTATTTTCCAAATGTCCCATCTTTATAGAAAGGAAGTAACATCCATTGTGGCGTTGTAATATGCGGTCCATTTTCATACACAATCGCCCGTTCTCTTCCTACTTCCGCCACTAGCTTCACTTCTAAATTTTTCAAATAACGCAATCCACCATGAATGAGCTTCGTTGATCGGCTTGATGTGCCTGCCGCAAAATCCTGCATTTCCACCAATGCTACCTTCATGCCTCTCGTCACAGCGTCCAAAGCAATACCCGCTCCTGTTATGCCTCCACCTACAATGAGCAAATCATACTCCGTCGATGATAATCGTTCCCAACATTGGGAACGATTACAATTCGTAAACATCGCTACTCCTCCTGTATTGATAATGGCTTGTTTACTTATAATTTTTTATTTAAACGCCATTGCTGCAGCAACTGCTTTCTTCCAGCCATCATATAATTGATTTTTCTGTTCCTCTGCCATCATAGGTTTGTATTCTTTGTCTATATGCCACTTCTTTGCAATACTTTCTTGACTTTCCCAAAATCCGACGGCTAATCCGGCTAAATAAGCCGCTCCTAAAGCAGTCGTTTCATTAATGACAGGACGCTCCACAGCAACACCTAACAAATCACTTTGAAATTGCATAAGAAAATCATTTTTCACCACGCCGCCATCTACGCGAAGTTTCTTTAGCGTAATTCCCGCATCGCATTCCATAGCCCCCAGTACATCCTTCGTTTGATATGCTAACGCTTCCAATGTAGCTCTGATGAAATGTTCTTTTTGTGTTCCACGTGTTAAACCAAAGACCGCCCCACGTACGTCACTATCCCAATAGGGTGTTCCCAAGCCAACAAAAGCCGGTACTACATACACACCATCCGTCGAATCGACGCGTTCTGCATACATTTGGCTATCACGAGCATCCTTCAACATACGCATCCCATCTCGCAGCCACTGTATAGCTGATCCGGCCACGAAAATGCTGCCCTCTAATGCATACTGCACTTTTCCATCTATACCCCAAGCGATTGTCGTTAATAACCCATTCTTGGATTTAACCGCTTTTTCACCTGTATTCATCAACATAAAACAACCCGTTCCATACGTATTTTTGGCCATGCCATCTTCAAAACAAGCCTGACCGAACAAAGCTGCCTGCTGATCACCAGCCACTCCGGCAATCGGGATTTCCTGTCCGAAGAAATGATGACTGACTGTTTGGGCATAAACTTCAGACGATGATTTCACTTCAGGGAGCATAGAAGCCGGTATAGTTAATATACGCAAAAGTTCCTCATCCCATGTTAAATCGTAAATATTATAAAGAAGCGTTCGAGAAGCATTGGAATAATCCGTCACATGCGCTTGACCTCCGGAAAGTTTCCAAATCAACCAAGTATCAATTGTACCGAATAACAATTCCCCTCTTTCCGCCCGCTCTCTTGCTCCATCCACGTTGTCGAGAATCCATTTTATTTTTGTCCCCGAAAAGTATGGGTCCACCAATAGACCGGTTTTATCGCGGATAAGCTGTTCATAGCCCTGCTCCAATAATTCTGAACAAATCTCCTGTGTTTGGCGGGATTGCCAAACAATCGCATTATAAATCGGTTGCCCTGTCTGTTTATCCCATACCACTGTCGTTTCACGTTGATTAGTGATACCAATAGCGGCAATTTCGAATGGCTTCACGCCTGACTCAGTCAGCACACTTGCAATGACTGCCAAAATGCTTCCCCATATTTCATTTGCATTATGCTCTACCCACCCTGGTTCCGGGAAATACTGTGTGAATTCTCTTTGTGCTATATGTACAATTTTACCATTTTCATCAAAAATGATTGCTCGTGAACTAGTCGTTCCTTGATCTAAGGATAAAATATATTTTGTCATACATCTTCCTCCTATAAACACTCTTTTAATACAAGTATACCGACATCAAACGTTTATGACATGGAATTTCTTTCTTCTTCAAAAGAAACAAAAATTTCTCAAAATATGAAACTAAAACGAGAGGAATTCGTATACAATAGAATATCAAGATAAATACTTTTGTAAGGTCTAACAATATTTTCATAACAAAATTACTGTCTTATGCGTTATAATGCGTTATAATATCTTTCACATTTTATCTTTTGAAAGGGGGGATATGACATGTTTCTTGATTTTTTGAATGAAAATGATTGGTCGTCGTACATCCTTGTCGCCAGCTTATTAGTCAGCTTTGCTACAACATTCGCTTTCGTTTATTTATCACGAATGTCAGTGAACAGTCGGACAGCTATTCGACCAAACTTAAGAGATGAACGAGATTTACTAAAGATGAAAGCGCAGCGTTCACACAACGAACAAGATTGTATCGGACATTGGCTCGCTCTGTGCATTCGAAGAAAAGAATCTCCGGATGATAGTCCGTCTCACCTCCTTCTTGAACAAAATGACTTATTCACAATTCAAGGAGGAACGAAATGGAGAAGAAATCAAATCGTGCTGTATCCCTTGCTTTTAAAGGATTCAGCATATTAGCAGGCATTATTGTATTTAGTATATTATTTGGAGGAGATCATACATTGGCAGCCAGCAGTGCCGGTGCCGATGCTTCACCAGGCTTTTTCCAGCAATACTTTGTACAACCCTTTACTTTTTTATTAGATACATTAGCTTCTTTTTTTAATGGAAATTACGGTCTTTCTGTAATCTTCCTGACACTCATCGTCCGACTTTGCATTATGCCTTTAATGTTTAAATCAACAAAGAGTCAATATGAAATGCGAGACAAAATGGCTGTCATGCAACCAGAAATGAAAGCTATTCAAGATAAAATGAAGATGGCTACAACAAATGAACAAAAAGCGAAATATCAACAAGAGCTTATGCAAGTGTACCAAAAGCACGGTGTCAATCCGATGGCTTCTCTCTCTGGTTGTTTGCCTCTTTTGATTCAAATGCCAATCTTAATGGGCTTTTATTATGCTATTCGTAATTCACCAGATATCGCTTCGCATAGCTTCTTATGGTTTGATTTAGGTCAACCAGATATGATTCTTGCGTTAACAGCAGCTGCAGTGTATTTCGTTCAAGCTAAAATTTCCATGATGGGTATGCCCGAAGAACAAAAGAAACAAATGGCTATGATGGCTTATATTTCGCCAATCATGATGGGTATGATTTCCTTTACTGCTCCTGCTGCTTTACCGTTATATTGGGTAGTCGGCGGTTCATTCCTAATATTACAAACGTATCTTATGAGAAAAATGTACAGCCCGAAACCGGCGGCTGTCGAAACAGCAAAAGAATCGTAAATTAAATAAGCTGCCTTCACAATATGTGAAGGCAGCTTATTTGCTTAGCAGGAAACTTTAAAGATAGTAAAAACTATTTTAATTTGGTCAGCGACCAGCTCTTGCACTAGTTGATCATTGGTTACGGATAACATTGTAATTGGTCATTGGCTTATTGGTTTGCTCTTTTTTCCATTACAAATCCTCATTGAATAAACAAAGCTCCTGCCAGCCCTTGAAGGGAGTCTCACCACTTCAAGGCAAAAAATGATACCTCGACATAATTGACTTCCTCACTGAATATCATTAGAAATATTTCTCACTATCAAACGCCAGCTCTACCGAATAATTCTTAGCATTAATTAAATTAGACAATCGATTAGCCTGACGCTCTAATTCAAGACCCTTTACGCGATATTCTTCGGGATCAAAAGTTGCTAATTTAACTATTGTAAAATTTTCATCATAAGAATAAGGATACTCTTCTTTCGATGCTCGTCCCAGTTCCTTATATTTTCTTGCTTTAGCACGTAATTGCGTTGCTAGCTCAATCGATTCAACAATTGTAAGTTCTTCACCATTATATGTGATAGTTTGTTCAACATTTGCTTTATACATCAGTTTATCCAACAAACGGAAATCTGTACGAATTTCATCCAGTTCTTTTTCCACATCAATAATTGTGCGCGATTGCTTAGGAATTTTTTGACCTTTTTCCACTTCAACAAATCCGACATGATCCATTTCAAATTCCAGTTCATGAATTCGTTTATTCAAAATACTTTTTAATTTCACTGCTTCCGCCAAGGAAAGTTTAATCATATAAAATCCCCCTCATAACTGGGTTTATCAAGCTATTATACAGCCCTTTTATTTAGTTAATATTCAAAAAATACAGTCTTTTTTATTGTATCATACTTAATTCACCAGTAAAACAAAGACATGCCCTCATATCGTCAGGTATGTCTTTGTTTATTGAATTTCTTTTTATTCTTCTATTTCCTTCTTTTCAGAAACAGCATCTGCAATTTGATGAAGTTCACCTTTCAGATTATGCTTTCCTGAATAATTATTAATAACATCTACCAAATCTAATCCTGTTGTTTCTTTCAATGTCTCTTGCAATGTGGCCATCGTTCCTGTTACAGAACTCGTTAAATTTTGAATGCCACCCTTTCCATTTCCAGTATCAATTATTTTGATACTTTCCACATTGGCTAATGGTGCTGCCACTTTTTCAGCATACTGAGGTAAAATATTCAAGATCATTTCCAGTTTAGCTGCTTCTCCATATTTCTCGAATGCTTTTGCTTTTTCTTCTTGTGCGTTTGCTTCTGCTAAACCAATTTCTCGAATAACCATCGCTTCTGCTTTACCTTTTGCTTCTGCAGCTTCCGCCTCAGCGATACCGTCCAATTTAACTTTTTCTGCATGTGCTTTCGCTTGTGTCGTCACTTCGTATTGACGTGCCTCTGCTTCCAATTGTGCTTTTTTCTTTTGTGCCTCAGCTTGTTTTTCCAATGCGTATGCATCTGAATCCGCCTTCAAGTTAATATCTGCTTGATATTGACGTTGACGTCTTTCAGATTCTTTCTCTTGTAATTCGATTTGTTTTTGACGCTCGACAATCTCAATTTGCATTTCTTGTTCTTTCACTTGCTGTGCAATTCGTGCTTTTTGTAAATCATATGCCATATCTGCTTCTGCTTTAGCAGCATCTTGTTCTTTTTTGAACTCAGACATCTTCAATTGGTTTTCCTTACTCGCCTCAGCAACTTGCGTATCTCTTTCCAACTCTGCACGTTTGGCTTCTTGTTCATTTTTTGCTGTCTCAATACGACTTTCTCTTTGTGCAATTGATTCAGCAATTTCCGCTTCTTTTTGTACTTCGGCAATTCGATGGCGTGATTGGTATTCCAAGTACTTATCCACATCAATATAATCTTTGACGTTGAAAGAACGTATTTCAAATCCAAGTTTATGTAGATCCGGCTCTGCTACATTTTTTACTTGACGTGAAAAAGCTTCTCGGTCACTATACGCATCTTCTACCGTCATCGATCCAAGAATCGCACGCAAATGTCCATCTAAAATGGATGTAATTTCTGCACTGACGTCATCATGGCTTTTTCCCATGAAATTTTCTGAAGCAGTGGCAATCATGCTTAAATCACTACCTACCTTCACTACCGCGTTACTAATAGCACCAAGTCGAACTTTTTGTTTCGTGTATACTTCATTGGCTTTGACTGTTAATGCATAAGTTGTTAACGTCATCGTCTGTGACTGTTGAATGATTGGCAGCACTAACGTACCCCCGCCACTTACTACTTTTATTTTTCTGCCTCCACCCAGATTACACACATTCTCCCCGGACCCTAGCATACTTCCTGTAACAATCAGTGCTTCTTCAGAACCTACCGTTACATATCTACTAATGATAAATGCAACTAAACCAACCAATAATACCGCTAAACCAATAAGCAACCAAACCATTGTCGACATTTAATCCCCCCCAGATTTCTTTATATTTGTATAGTTAAAATCCGCATCATACTTTACTACGAGAAAAACTTGATTATGCACTTCTATAATCAATGCCTGTTCTCCTTGAAGAATTTCTTCATTGTTATAACTTTTCGCTGTCCGCGAAACCATCCCCAATGGAGTTTTCACGGTCACTTCACCAATCGAATCAACAGGAATCGTCAAAGTTACTTCCCCAACTTCTCCCTGCATATCTTCAATCTTAAATGAAGTCGTGCTTTCCATCTTTGATAAAGGAATGAAAACAAAGATATTCAACAAAATCGTTAAAACAATCGAAATAATAATAGCAAAAACAACGACAATTAAATCAGAAAATTCAGTAAAATAAAGCAATAAATATCCTAATACCGAAGCAACACCCAAAAAACATAACGTAGTCGTTACATTAAAGAAATCACTCTCAATACTTATAACGGAATCCAATACTCCCCCTAAAATAAGATGGAAGAATAAAAGTGCAAGCGTTGAAATAAAGATAACAATGAATATCGAACTTAATGTCATTTCACACCTCCTTTTCGCTTTCATAATAGTCATACTATCTATACGACCCATTTCTAAAAAAGTTTCATTGATCGAATAAAAAATTCTATTTTGCAAAACTTTTCATACTCCTTTGGATCAACAGTAGTTACACGTGTACTTTACATCTAAAATTGGTCATGACACCGCCTTCACTTCATGGCTGACAAGTTATTTTATATACTTTCTTATCATAACAGGCCATTTTCAACGAGTTTTATTCATTGAAATGGTCTGTTATTTATTAGGATAGAACTTTTTTCGTTTTCATAATAGAATAAAATTCTTCTTCCGTTACTGTAAACGTACCTAAACGAAAAGCGGCCGATACTTTCGTATTGCCAAATCGTTGCCCTATAATTAAATAATCGGTTTTTGACGTTACAGCACCTGCCATGATTCCACCATGCTGTCTGATTTCAGCAGCCACTTGGCTTCTAGTTTTTGAAAGCACGCCTGTTATGACGACGGTCTTTCCATGAATGGCACTTACCTCTTGTTTCGTTTCTATTGATTCATCTGCAAACAACGCTATTTCACATTCCTTTTAAACAAATTTCTCTACTATTCATTCTTTAATTTCCAAACCGAGCATTTTAGCAAACGCAATGGCTTGCTCCGGTGAGACGATGCACCCGGCTAGATGTTCTGCAGACGCAGATAATTGATGGTATTTACAGCTGCTTAAATCTACCCCTTTTAATGACGTGCCCGAAAAATTGACGGCTTCTAATTCACACTGTTCAAATGCTACTTTTGAAAATTTACATTCATAATAATCACTATTACTTAATAAACAGTTAGTAAACTGTACTTGTTTGAAATCTGAATAACCGAAAGCCGCCATATTTGCTTTACAATCGGTAAATGAAACATTCCGTAATGTCGAATCTGATAAATCGGTTCCCACGAGCCGACAATTATTGAATTGGGCGCGGTGTATATTAGCTCCTAGCATATTAAGGTTAGATAAGTCGCAGTTCTCGAAAATCACATCAATGAATTCCGCTTTTTCAAATAACACTTGCTGAAAAGATACATTTTGAAAAATCACTTGGTCAAACGTAAACCGATCAAGCTCATCAAAATCGACTGTACAATCATTCAAGATGACCTTGCTAATATAAGAATCATCCAATTCTTCAAAGTACAAAGCTGTTAAAGTTTTAGCTATTTTGGGCTTCTGTATTTTAATAGTTGAAGTCATAAACTCATCCTATCTTTCATTTCTTTAATTCAATTTCAGTTTCTACTGAATGCTTTCAAACACTTTCAATTATATACCGATTATCTTTCCAGAAGTATGTCGTTTTATTTTTACCAATAGAATGAATATCTTTGAAAATGGGTAAACATTTACGTATGCTATTCGTA
>JBJEFL010000035.1:0-3745 GCA_051873995.1 Bacillus sp. (in: firmicutes) | reverse complement strand
CTGTCGGCGAAAGATAGTTATCACGTTCCCACCTCCACAAGGTAGATTTAGACACTCCGAGAAACTTACAAACCTGCGCCTGTGTCATTGTGGGGTCTGCGTTCCTTGCAGCCTCAGCCGCCTTCTCTTGGTTAATTACTTGTTGAGCCACCTCAGCGAAAAACACTCTTAAATCTTCTGCGCTTACCGTGATACTCACGTTTGCTGCGCCACTTGCCAAAATGTCTTTTATTGCCATAATGTTATCCTTATTAGTTTCGTCCATAATTGAACTTGACTGCAAAATTAGGGTATTATCGGGACAAGTGGAAGGAAAGAAAATGATATAAAACTTAGGTTGCTTGGGTTGCTAAAATTGCTGCTAAGTTGTTAATTTTTATCTGTTCAAACCGCTCTAAATGGGTGCAAAAAAAGAAGGATAGCTAAACACTACCCTTCGTTCCTTATCTTCTGTTGCAAGTTCCTTATATCCTTATTGTGTCCTTCCTTACCCTCATTTTCCCACGGAATAATCTTACTCTCAAACAAACCTCTTGCATATCCTGTTTGGTTGCCGTATTTCATTGGACGTTGGCAAATAGGTTTCCCGTCTGTGTGTGTTTTTTCGCACCACGTATAAAGTAATGGAACAATTAAATCTTTGTCTTTCCCTCTTAACTTGTCTATGAAATCTGTATGACCATTGAACAACCTTTTAAGTTCATCAGTGTATTGTTGAGGCTCATTGCCGCCTGTGTCTGTTTCGTCCTGCTTGGATAGCGGAATAACATCACCCATTCCATTCTCACCACAAATAAGAATGAACCGATTTAACCACCTTGCATAAAGAGCCACCTTGTCTATGTCTGAATATGCAAGGTCTTGCCCACATTCTAAATGATAGTTATAGATATTCTCTACCTTATTCCTTAATCGGGTCTTTGCCACATCGTTGCATATCACATAGGGGAAGATATTTTCTATCACCCGATAATCAAGTTTGCTTAGACGTTCCACTATTGCAGGAATGGGGGAAGGCTCACCCCACTTGCAACCGCCATACAACACCAGTGACTTAACATCGTCACCGAATATCTTTAAATCGTCCATAAACGACCAAAATGTTTTTACCATATCAATCATAACATTATAATTTTAATGCGTATGCGCACGCACACACACGCACGCACACGCACACACGAATTAGTAAGTACTTACTATGGCCGCTTGCGAGCCATATCTATCTCCACCACTGAATCACTTAATAGCTGTTCAGCTATCGAATGAGCCACGCTCAAGAAATCATTAACTAACTTGTCCACCCTATCCGAATAATCGTTGCCGTCAGAAATCAGCGGAATAAGTTTCTCTAAAATTTCTTGTGCGTCCATAATGTGACCGAATACCTGTGCATAAGTTTCTGCAACCTTGTTCATATCAATCTTTTTCTGTTCCATATTGTTTTTGATTTATGGGGAAGGCTCTGCACCTTCCCCGATTAATAACTAAGTTTCTTAATTGCCGTGTCCTGTAGCTTGGCTCAGACACATTCCAAACACCCAAATAATAATGCCGATTAACATCATATCACTTTGCTATTTTAAGTTCCACATTCTTTGCTTTTCCCTTCTTGTTCAAGAGTTTTGCGGCAATCTGTCTTGCACGCATTTCCGCTTGTGTCTTGTCGTAATGTCTGAATATCTTTTCAGACTTATGACCTGTAACCGCCATAGTTTCTTGCGACGTTAAAACACCCTCATTAAGCGTATTTGTGACATAACTCCGCCTGCCTGTATGACTGCTTACAAGACTCCATTTAGGTCTTATAACTTGTCCTTTGCCATTCCTTTGGTAGATGTTACCATTAATGCCGCCATAGGTCTGAGCCATTACTGAAAGTTTCTGTAAGTTCTTTCTTTCGTTCTCAGTCAGCTTAACACCACTTTCCTTGCGCTCAGTCAGTTTCCTATAACTTTCCTCTGCGTGCATTTCTTTTGCGGTCAGCTGAGTTACAAACAAATCACCGAATGAAGGACAAACGACCATTGCCATCCTGCATATCTCTTTAACTAAGGTATTAAATTTCTGTATGCTTATCTTAGGAAGGTTGTAATCGTATTTTTCGCATATCTCCACGGCAATATTATCAGTTATCGGAATAATAACATCGGTCTTGGTTTTTTGCTGCGTCAGACGGCAATACAAGACACCAAAATCAGTATAGAAACAATCATTATCAATATTGACCATATCACTGAAACGCTGCCCCACTAAGGTAGATAAAACGAATACATCACGAACCTGTTGCATTTCCTTGTCGCTAAGTTCTAAGGGATACAAGCAATTAATTTCCGTATCGTCTAAGAATATTTCCGTCCTGCTTTCCTTTGCACTTGCCTCGTGACTTTCCCACAAACGACATACGGAAAAATCTGTGCATAGTTTTCTGTCGAATGCATAGTAACATAACTTTCGGAAACAATTACGCATTTTGTTCTGAGTGTTCATCATAAGACCTTTGTCACTGAGGAACTTGGTAAACTTGTTTGCGGTGGTGACAGTAATATCGTCAAACTTGATATTCTGCATTTTGTTCTTTTTAAGGAACTCTGTCAGTATTCCACGGAAATGAAGATAAACGTCAATAGTGCTATCACTATAAACATTACCTTTTTTAGTCATTATCTCCTTATCAGTAATACCATTTATGAACTTATCGCAAAGGTAAGACACCTTTTTTTCTGCCTCAGCTTTTTCTTTTTCGTCCTGTGCTTTCTGTGCCTCCTGCTTTTGCTTTTCCTCACGGCATACCACGTTAAGGATAGTGGAACGTACATCATCTATGGTTGCCACGTCCTTATCAAATAATAATGCCACGGCACTATCAATAAGGTTAAGTGTTTCGATAACCTTCTTGCCGTCCTCAGACTCTGAATAGGCCTTGTAACCTTTTGGACTTTTCATTGCTTTAGTCCATTCCTTAACATCGACCTTAACGCCTGTCTGTAACTTAACTCTGTTTATAGCGTGCTTTTTGCTATAAACTTGGCAGTATAGGACCGCCTCACCTTCTTTCTTGCCTGTTCTTAAAAAATACTGCATAAACATCTATTTTTATACTACATCGGGACTATCCCTCTGTTTCCGCTGCAAAGATACAAATAATATTTGAAACTTGTACTAAACTTGTACTAAAGTTGTACTAAAATTAATGTTATTTAATAAAACCGCTTAAAAACGTATGAAAAATATAGTCTTGTTTGTTATCTGAATATCAGTTAGTTATGAATGTTATTTAGAAACGTTTAATTTTACCGATTTCCATATTTAACGTTCAAGCCCATCCTGAAGCGCAAAGGGCTAATTGTCTATTTATCAGACAGTTAGCCTTTATTGTTTACTACCCTCAAAACTTTCTTGTACTAAAATTGTACTAAAGTACACATAAGGACATAAAAAAGCGGTCTTACCGTTCTCACGAATTTCAGACCGCTAAATAGATGTTTATGAGCTGCAAAGGTACGAATAATAATTGGAATATCCAAACGGAACGCAAGAAACATAGTAATATACACATCAGGACGCACCACGACCGCCACGACTGCACCACTGAATGACATCAGGACACGACCAGCCACGACACCCCACACCTATACTGAACAGACACCCCCTCCCCCTTCTGCGCTCTTGCGGTGGGTAGGCTGCCCACTTAAAAATTTTTTTTTGTTTTTCAGACATCACCACGAGCCGACAAAATTGGCTAATC
>JBJEFL010000034.1:0-3745 GCA_051873995.1 Bacillus sp. (in: firmicutes) | reverse complement strand
AAAATAATGTTTGTTTTAACTCTGTTAAAACATTGATTAGAATTAACGTTGACGTATTGTCTTGTTTAGTTTTCAAAGAACATTTTTTGAAACAGCTTTTATAAATTATCATAGTCACCATTTCGTTGTCAACAACTTTTTTAGTTGTTTTTATCACTTTCAGAAGCGACTTGATTATCTTATCACTTCAGTTCTCAAGATGTCAATTACTTTGTTAAAAAAGTTTTTTACTAACATCTTTTTCTAAAAACTCGCCACTTATTAGCGACGAAATATAATTTACCATGTTTCCCTGACATACGCAATACTTTTTTATACTTTTTTATAATTTTTTATCCTTATGTACTATTAAGAGTTTCCCCCCTCTTCTTATTCAGAGGGAAACTCCTTTCCAGCACTCGCACCTGAAGGTTCACGATTTCTTTTACTTTCTATAAGAAATAGAACTATACCACCTATTACAATCAAACCTCCCCAAATTTGTGTTAGTATGATTTTTTCACCAAGAAGGTAATAAGCCAAGATCGCGGCTCCGATTGGCTCTAATAGAATCGCCATCGAAACAGTGGTTGCCTTAATATATTTAATAGACCAATTCATCAAAGAATGTCCAAATAACGTTGGAATAATCGCTAACAGTATGAAAGCCCACCAATCTTCCGCAACATAGCCAGTCAATGGTTCATTCATTAACAAAACATAGATCAGTAACACCACAGTACTAATTCCATATACAAGAAATGTATAGGTAATCAATGTCATCTTTTTTCTTGCTTCCTGCCCAAACAAAAAATAGGCTGTGGCTAACGCGCAGGCAACTAATGCCAAGAAATCGCCCCACAAAGCCAGTCCACTGACCTTTAAATCTCCCCAACTAATAATGACACTTCCTCCGATAGCTACCAAGCCGCTGACAATCGTTTTAATCGTCACCCGTTCTTTAAAGAAGAAATAGGCTCCCACAAAAGCAAACAAAGGCTGTAAGGTAACTAGTATCGTCGAGCTGGCAACAGATGTATAATTGAGCGATTGAAACCAAAAAATAAAATGAAATGCCAAAAATACCCCTGCAAAACTAGTCAACAACCAATCTTTTTTTGAAGCTGCCTTTACTTCCCATCGATATTTCGTCCAAAAAAGAGGAAACATGATGATAATCGAAAAAAACAACCGATAGAAGGCAGTTACTCCCGAAGGTGCATTGGCTACCTTCACTAAAATTGCTGAAGTCGAAAGTGATACAACTCCAATCAACAAAACAAAATAAGGATTAAATAACAACCGCTTCATCATTTCCTCCCACATTTTCACTATCTTCAAAAAAAACAACCCAGTTACTGCCGCGACAGAATTCTGCTAAAACGATATAATCATATAATATTCATCACACTCAGTAAAAGGGTATATACTTGTACTACCATTCTTACAAAAAAAAATCATGCGCTATCCTTCAGACAGCGCAAAAAACAGCTATTCACTCTACTTTATGCCCTGAATCCGATAGTACCTACATAATAACATCTAAATCGCTTATACCAACAGATTAATTCTAGAAAGGGAGGGTTTTATGTACATACAACATATACTAGATTATATTTTGGCCTTGAACACTAAATTGGATGTTGTCATAAAGCTCGGAGTATCTGCCGTTTTAGGACTGATTATCGGAATCGAAAGAGAAATGAAAGGAAAACCTGTTGGATTAAAAACATGTTTAGTCATCTCCATTGTTAGTTGCCTGCTTACCATCGTTTCTATTCAATCTTCTATGCAATTTCCTGGCAGTGACAAGGTGAATATCACAATGGATCCTCTCCGTCTCGCCGCTCAAATTGTATCAGGAATCGGTTTCATCGGAGCTGGTGTTATTCTTCGAAGAGATAACGACAGCATCTCCGGTCTCACAACAGCGGCATTGATTTGGGGAGCAGCCGGAATGGGCATCGCAGTTGGTGCCGGCTTTTATTTTGAAGCAATAGCTGGGGTATTTCTGCTGATTGTCAGCGTGGACATCATCCCACTTATTATGGGTTTAATCGGACCAAGACAATTAAGACAAAAAGATATATTACTTCAATTGTCCGTTTCCGATAAGAAAAACATCGCCGATATACTGCAAAAGATTAAAAATGAGAATATTCGCATCAATAATGTCCGCATTAAAGAAACCGATGCCTCCTTACTCGTCCAACTGAACATCGCTGTTCATTATCAGCGCTTAACCGTTGACGTATATACAGCTGTATCAAAAATCGACGGAGTAAGAGCTATTGAAATAGAAAACTTATAAGCCGATATACATATTACTGTTATAACTTCGACTAAAACGTCAGAAGAGAGCATCTTTTGCAATTATTTTTATAAATACTCGAACAAACAAGATAGCTGTTTACATGATCAAAATTTGATAAAAACAGAGACCCCTGACAATATCTGAATATTTTGTATGGAATCCACAATAAAAGTATAGCAAATCAGAAAGGAATGCTTTAAAATAAAAATATAATCTTTTACTGCATGGGGCATTAGCGCAGCTGGGAGCGCGTTTCAATGGCATTGAAGAGGTCAGGGGTTCGAGCCCCCTATGCTCCATAATTGATCACATTCAGAAAGAGGGGCTTTCCGCGAATGACGGATTGCTCCTCTTTTTAATTCATTTTCATAACTTCCAACTTACATTATACGCTAAACACTTCGCTTTCCTTCATGATACGAATAGTTACGGAATATACTTTTTTCAAAGACACCTGTATAACCACAGCATTCAATAACCTACTCAATTGAACAAAAATTCAGCCAAATATATAATGAATATAGACAGAAAGCAAGGGAGAGAAAATATGGAGATTTTTTCACTTAGCGGACCTAGCGGGACAGGGAAAAGTACGAGCGCTCTTTCATTTGCCTATCAAAAAAAGATTCCCGCCATTATCGATGACGGTCTATTAATTATCAACGGCTATCGAGTAGCAGGTACATCGGCAAAATTTGAAAAAAACACATTAACCGCCGTTAAACGCGCGACCTTTTTCGATGAAATCCACATAAAAGAGGTACAAGATGCCTTAAGGATTTTCTTCGTAAATCGAATTTTAATTATTGGAACATCCGATAAAATGACCAAACTCATCTCAAGCCGTTTACAACTAGGTTCTATCAACCATTTTTACCATGTAGAAGATATTCGTTCTTCCAGTGAAATCAAATTAGCTCAATATATTCGAAAGACGGAAGGAAAACATATTATCCCCATTCCTTACAAGCAAGTAGAGCAAAATTTTTTCAAACGTCTAATTCAAAGAGGGAAAGAAATCTTTTCTTCTAAAAAAGAAAGAATCGGAGAGACAACCATCGTACTTCCAGACTTTCACCGCGGAGCTATCCAAATCGACAAAAGAGTTTTCAGAGATATCGTACGTCATATTTGCCAATTGAACCCGTACGTTCATAAATGTGACTCCATCCATATCCATCTAGAAGGAGAACCTGTCATTCACTTTCGCGTCGAATTAAACAATCCAGCATATTCTAACATTCGTGTCATTATGGAAAAACTTCAACAAGACTTGCACAATTGTTTTCTGCAGTATTTGAATATCGAATTTTCCAATATCCACATCCAGATTGCCAATCTCACCAACTATTCACCGCCTTATTACGAAGAGATACTCAACAGCAACCAGGAAACGATTCACATCTAAAAATTTTCAAGATTCAAAAAGCATGGCAAATGCCATGCTTTTTG
>JBJEFL010000033.1:0-3753 GCA_051873995.1 Bacillus sp. (in: firmicutes) | reverse complement strand
TACGTGGCAAATCAGTAGAAGAACTGTTAGGATAAGGAGGGAAAAATAATGGCTAAAAAATTAGAAATTACCCTCACTCGTAGCTTAATTGGTCGTCCTGAAGACCAACGTGTGACTGTAAACACACTTGGCTTACGTAAAATGCATCAAACAGTTGTTCTAGATGATAATGCTGCAATTCGCGGTATGGTTAATAAGGTTTCTCATCTTGTTACTGTCAAAGAACAATAATTTAATTTTTTAACTTAACAAGGAGGTGCCAAAATGAAACTTCATGAATTAAAACCTGCAGAAGGATCACGTCAAGAACGTAAACGTAAAGGTCGTGGTATCGGTTCTGGTAACGGTAAAACAGCTGGTAAAGGTCATAAAGGTCAAAACGCTCGTTCTGGTGGCGGTGTACGCTTAGGATTCGAAGGTGGTCAAACACCATTATTCAGACGTTTACCAAAACGTGGATTCACGAACATCAACCGTAAAGACTACGCAGTAGTGAACCTTGATACTTTAAACGTTTTCGAAGACGGTACAGAAGTAACTCCAGCTCTTTTAATCGAGACTGGTATTGTGAAAAAAGAGAAAGCTGGAATCAAGATTCTTGCTAACGGCAAAATCGAGAAAAAGCTTACTGTTAAAGCTCACAAATTCTCTTCTGCTGCAAAAGAAGCGATTGAAGCTGCTGGCGGTCAAACAGAGGTGATCTAATGTTTCAGACAATCTCCAATTTTATGCGCGTGGGTGAAATAAGAAACAAAATCTTTTTCACCTTACTAATGTTGATCATATTCCGTATTGGTACGTTCATTCCTGTACCACACGTGAATGCTGAGTTGTTAGCAGCTCAGGATCAACTTAGTGTGTTTGGAGTACTGAACACATTCGGCGGTGGAGCATTGCAGAACTTCTCTATCTTTGCGATGGGGATCATGCCGTACATTACAGCATCGATTATCATTTCCTTATTGCAAATGGACGTCGTGCCGAAATTTACGGAATGGTCTAAGCAAGGTGAAGTCGGCCGAAAAAAATTAGCTCAATTTACTCGTTATGGAACAATTGTACTTGGTTTCATCCAAGCCCTTGGAATGTCCTATGGATTTAACTCAATGGCTGGTGGATTGTTGATAGTAGATCCAGGCATCACAACATACTTGTTGATTGCCCTAGTATTGACAGCCGGTACTGCTTTCTTAATGTGGTTGGGCGAGCAAATTACTGCTAAAGGTGTTGGTAACGGAATCTCTATCATCATCTTTGCTGGTATCGTTTCTGGTTTTCCAACAGTGGCTAATCAGATCTATGCTTCGCAATTCCAAGATGTTGGTGATCAACTATTCATTCGAATAGTGACGATGGTCCTTATCGCAATTGCAGTGATTGCAATCATTGTCGGTGTTATTTTCATTCAACAAGCTCTTCGTAAAATACCAATTCAATACGCAAAACGTACTGTTGGACGTACACAAGTGGGGGGACAATCAACGCATTTACCGTTAAAAGTAAATAGTGCTGGTGTTATCCCGGTAATCTTCGCAGTATCGTTTATCGTAACTCCACCAACAATTGCTGGATTCTTTGGTAGTAATGATGTAACTGATTGGATTACAAAAACATTTGACTATACACAGCCTATCGGTATGACACTGTATGTAATACTGATTATCTTGTTCGCTTATTTCTATGCCTTCATTCAGGTTAATCCTGAACAGGTCGCAGAGAATCTGAAGAAACAAGGTGGTTATGTACCTGGTATCCGTCCAGGGAAAGCAACAGAAGATTACCTGAAAAAAGTATTGATTCGTCTTACATTCGTTGGAGCTATATTCTTAGCTGTTATCGCAATCCTGCCAACTTTATTCGTAAAATTTGCAGGGATGCCAAGTTCAGTACAAATCGGCGGAACGAGCTTATTGATCGTTGTCGGTGTTGCGCTTGAAACAATGAAAGGATTAGAAGCTCAACTAGTAAAACGTCATTACAAAGGCTTTATTAAATAATAGGTTTAGGAACGGTTAAAGTTCCTGAACCAATTATAGAGTTTGAGGGGGAAGATTGATGAATCTTGTTCTTATGGGCCTACCAGGTGCTGGTAAAGGCACGCAAGCTGAAAAAATTGTAGAAAACTATAACATCCCTCATATCTCAACTGGAGATATGTTCCGTGCTGCTATTAAAGAAGGAACGGAACTAGGTTTACAAGCGAAATCATTCATGGACAAAGGCGAATTGGTTCCAGACTCTGTAACCATTGGCATTGTGCGTGAACGATTAAGCAAAGATGATTGCAAAAAAGGTTTCCTATTAGATGGTTTCCCACGTACAGTGGCTCAAGCTGAAGCGTTGGAAAACATGCTTTCTGAACTAAATCGTCCAATCGACTACGTAATCAACGTAGACGTTGACAAGGACATTTTGATGGAAAGACTAACAGGAAGACGTATTTGTAAAGAGTGTGGTGCTACTTATCATCTTGTTTTCAATCCTCCTGCAAAAGAGGATACATGCGATCGCTGCGGCGGAGAGCTTTATCAACGCGCTGATGACAATGCCGAAACGGTACAAAATCGTTTAGAGGTTAACTTAGCGCAAACTAAGCCACTTTTATCTTTCTACGAAGATAAAGGAACACTTCGCACGGTGAACGGACAACAAGATATTAATGTAGTATTTGAAGACATCAATAAGCTTCTTGGGGGCTTATAAGTATGATTATTTGTAAAACCCCACGTGAAATCGACATCATGCGTCAAGCCGGAAAAATTGTTGCCTTAACTCATCAAGAGTTGAAAAAACATATTGTTCCAGGTGTGACGACGAAAGAGCTGGATACAATTGCTGAAAGCTTTATACGCAAACATGATGCAATCCCTTCGTTTAAAGGGTATAATGGATTTCGCGGCAGTATATGCGCCTCTGTAAACAATGAACTTGTTCATGGTATTCCAGGTGAACGCGTACTTAAAGACGGCGATATCATATCAATCGATATCGGTGCCAAGTATCAAGGCTACCACGGAGACTCAGCTTGGACGTATGCTGTAGGTGATATTGATGAAGAAACACAGCGACTCTTAGATGTAACAGAAGAATCGTTATATAGAGGGTTAGAAGAAGCGAAGCCAGGAGTGCGTCTATCTAACATCTCCCATGCCATTCAAACTTATGTTGAGGCAAACAATTTCTCCATTGTTCGAGAATATGTTGGTCACGGTGTTGGTCAAGACTTGCATGAGGATCCGCAAATTCCTCATTATGGTCCACCCAACAAAGGTCCTCGTCTAAAGACTGGCATGGTGTTGGCTGTTGAACCGATGGTGAATGCAGGCAGCAGATATGTTAAGACTTTAGAAGATGATTGGACTGTCGTTACTCAAGATGGGAAAATGTGTGCACACTTCGAACATACGATTGCGATCACAGAATCTGGCTTTGAAATATTAACGAAGATTTAAGATCACTTCTATGTTAAAAACAGTTTTGAATGGATATAATCAATAAGACTGTTTTGTCTTAAGAGAAGGGAGACGACATCAATGGCTAAAGACGATGTAATTGAAATTGAAGGCACTGTTGTTGAGACACTGCCAAATGCAATGTTCAAGGTAGAATTAGAAAACGGTCATACAATCTTAGCTCACGTATCAGGTAAAATTCGCATGCACTTCATTCGTATTCTGCCTGGTGATAAAGTAACTGTCGAGCTTTCACCGTATGACTTAACTCGCGGACGAATCACTTACAGATTCAAATAAT
>JBJEFL010000032.1:0-19764 GCA_051873995.1 Bacillus sp. (in: firmicutes) | reverse complement strand
TTGCTGAGAAATGTACGAATACGTCTTCTCCGCCTTCACGTTCGATAAATCCAAAACCTTTGTCTGCATTAAACCATTTAACTTTACCTTGTTCCATAATTGTTGCCTCCTAGTGTGGATTTCCACACAATGTGTTACTATCCTTGCTCAAATACCTTAGACGAAAATCAAAATCGCTTCTCAATCTGAAACCGAACAAAAATAATTCTTCTTAAGAATAACAGATAAATTTAAAAATAGCAAATAATTAGATATACATCTTTAAAAATAGCATTTATACCTATATGCCTATACTACTTCACAATGTTCTAAAACGTTAATCAATGTAAAAAAGCCAGTGATCTCCCACTGACTCTTTTCTATCGACAATTTTGTAATCCCTACCTGACTTCTGGAATAAATACATATCCTCTCTCATTACCGAATCTTTCGTTAAATAATTGCGCAGAAATGATATGTCTGATTCCACTTCCCGCACCTCGAACATTTGCTGGCAATTCGAACCCGGTCGACACCTCGACGTTTCATTTCCTCTCTCGGATTATTATTGTAAGCTCTTCAATGTCCTCAAAGATTTTCAAACCTAAGTAATAAGGGTTGATGCTTGTGCGAGATGGTTGAACGACACCTGCATTCAGCTTGGCGAATTCGATGGATTCATCTGATGTCAACTCAATTTCACGAAGGATGCGTTGATGCCAGTAGGATGTCCAACCTTCGTTCTTCTAATGATTTTAATTTAGAAGGAGATAATATAACACTTTATACCTTTGCAAATAAGGTGTTTTAAATTAGGGATTATTCTAGTACTGTGCTATACTGAGTCTACCATTTGCATTACTTGTTTCAGATACGTTTGTTGCACAGACTCTATTCATTGAATAGAGTTTTTTTATTGACCAAATTCATTTTAAGCAAAAAAATAGATCCTACATAATAGGATCTATCATTAGCTGTTATTAAGCTTTTTGAACGTTTGTAGCTTGTGGGCCACGTTGTCCTTGTTCTACTTCAAAAGTTACACTTTGACCTTCGTCTAAAGATTTGAAACCTTCGCTTTGAATTGCTGAGAAATGTACGAATACATCGTCTCCGCCTTCACGTTCGATAAATCCAAAACCTTTGTCTGCATTAAACCACTTAACTTTACCTTGTTCCATAATTGTAGCCTCCTAGTGTGGATTTTTCCACACAATGTGTTACTATCCTTGCTCAAATACCTTAGACGAAAATCAAAATCGCTTCTCAATCTGAAAACGAACAAAAATAATTCTTTTAAAGCATAACAGGTAAATCTTAAAATAGCAAATAATTAAGATGACCACCTTTAATCTACATGCCTGTACTACTTTAAAATATTCTTAAACATTAATCGATGTAAAAAAGCCAGTGGTCTCCCACTGACTCCATCCTCACAAATACTTCTTATAAATCCCCTTACTATCATACGTATACAAAATCGGCTTTTCCTCCACAACCGTCTCCATATGAACACCACGGCCCCACAACTGATAAATGTACGGCATCACTTTCTCCAAATACTTCACATCCAACTCAATTCCCTCGTACCAATGTTTTAAGTACAACTCACCATTCCGCAAGTAATCACCATCATTGACCGTGATGTACGGGAATCCGCCATTCACCCGCATATTGACAAGCTGATCGCGGACATTTTTCCAGTCTTTATCGACAATTTTGTAATCCCTACCTGACTTTTGGAATAGATACATATCCTCTCTCATTACCAACTCTTTCGTTAAGTAATTACGCAAAAATGATATGTCCGATTCCACTTCCCGTACCTCAAACATTTGCTGGCGACCCGAACCTGGTTCGGCGCCTCGACGTTTCATTTCTTCTGTCGGATTATCGAAACGCTCTTCAATGTCCTCGAAAATTTTCAAACCTAAGTAATAAGGGTTGATGCTTGTACGGGATGGCTGAACAACACCTGCATTCAGCTTGGCGAATTCGATGGATTCATCCGATGTCAACTCCATTTCGCGAAGGATGCGTTGATTCCAGTACGGTGCCCAGACCTCGTTCTTCAAAGGATCTTCATGTTAAAGATTGATCCATCACACTAAGGTTCAAAATAGAATAGATTTTTACATACTCATCCCACTAACACCTCGTTAGTAGAATAGTGAATTCTCATCATTACTGATTCCGATGCTCATCAATAAATAATGGCTACTTCTACTCACTTCTTCATCAGCTTAATGGATGATAATCATTGCACTCTATACATTAAATAAATTTGATTTGCAATATAATCTGAACTGAAATGAAGCCCCTTCTTGATCCACACATAATGATCCCCACTAATGAAATGGAGTTAATCAGGAAGAAACGGGTAAAAGATACTATGTATCCTTAACGACGATTTATAGGTTTCTTTCCTGGAATAGCTACTGTTCTTTTAGAAGAAGAATTACTGTTGTAAACTGGGGAAATATGCTTAATGACCTCGAACTGCATTATTTTTCTGATATATCAATTTTAAATACCCACTTTATTAGAGGTGATCATACATGATTATAAAATTAATGAGTCAATGCTTAATGTGGCTTACCAAAAAGCTAATTATCTCAGAAAACGGTAAAGAATTTTACAAGTCTTTCAAGAAAACAACAAATAGCTACCTTTCAGAAATCATTCCACTGGTACCTAGTATCGGAAATAGCCTTTTCAAATCTAGCTATTTTATGGGGGTAATGTTCATTGCCTGGTACAAAGCATTCCTGAAACTTGGGCTCACAAGCGATGAAGCAAACAAATGGATTTGGAGAGCCTCCGAAAATGCACTGAAAAAAATACCTAGTCCCTTTATAAACTTCGTGAAAAAACGTTATCTTAGCTCTATGTTAAAAAATGCTGAAAGCCATGCGAAAAAGTCTCATGAAGGTACATTACCCGAATATGATTGGAAAGTCTCTAATGTCCACATACATGGAAATGTAATTCAACTTAATACTTATGAATGCGGGATACAGAAACTGTGCAAAAGATTTGAAACAGAAAAACTGTTACCTTCACTATGTCGAATGGATTATTTAACTGCCCACTATCTACAATATGGTTTTAACAGGGATAAAACATTAGGTGATGGCGATGACGTCTGCAATCACTGTTTTTATTATGATGGAAATTGTGAATGGTCTCCTGAAAAAGGTTTTGAACATAGGAAATAAAGGAATTAGCGGTAGTAATACTATTGGAATTTTCTTTGATAGAGGATAAGAAAATAACCTAACATTATAAATGCCTCCCAAGCGTTAGTTATTTCTAACGCTTGGGAGGCACTTTTCCCCTAGCTTTTCTCTCACAAATACTTCTTATAAATCCCCTTGCTGTCGTATGTGTACAATATCGGTTTATCCTCGACCACCGTCTCCATATGAACGCCGCGTCCCCATAGCTGATAAATGTACGGCATCACTTTCTCCAAATATTTCACATCCAATTCAATGCCCTCGTACCAATGTTGTAAGTACAACTCACCATTACGCAAGTAATCACCATCATTAACCGTGATATACGGGAATCCGCCGTTCACGCGCATATTAACCAGCTGATCGCGGACATTTTTCCAATCTTTATCGACAATTTTGTAATCCCTACCTGACTTCTGGAATAAATACATATCCTCTCTCATTACCAAATCTTTCGTTAAATAATTGCGTAAGAAAGAAATATCTGATTCCACTTCCCGTACCTCAAACATTTGCGAACGACCCGAACCCGATTCGACACCTCGACGTTTCATTTCTTCCGTCGGATTGTTGTAGCGCTCTTCTATGTCCTCGAAAATTTTCAAACCTAAGTAATAAGGGTTGATGCTTGTACGGGATGGCTGAACAACACCTGCATTCAGCTTGGCGAATTCGATGGATTCATCCGATGTCAACTCCATTTCGCGAAGGATGCGTTGATGCCAGTACGATGCCCAGCCTTCATTCATGATTTTCGTTTCTAATTGCGGCCAAAAATAGAGCATTTCCTCCCGCATCATCGTCAAAATATCACGTTGCCAATCCTCTAGTTCTCGGCTATATTGCTGAATGAATAGCAGAAGGTCTTTTTGGGGCTGCGGCGGGAATTTTTTATGCTTCCTAACTTTTCTTTCTTTTTTCGTTTCTCGCTTATCAAGATTCCATAAATCATCATATGGCGACATTTTCGGCTTTTCTTCCATCTCTTCATCCTCTAATACAAGCGTTGAAGACGGACGCAGCAAGGCGGGATCAATATGTTCTTCGATAGCCAGCACCGCATCTAAAAACATCTCCACTTCCTGCTTCCCATGATCAATTTCATACTGGCGAATGCGATCGGCTGTGGCTGCCATACTTTCAACCATGTCCCGTTTCGTGTTTTGGAAACGGATGTTATTTTTGAAGAAATCACAGTGAGCTAGAACATGCGCAACAATCAGCTTATTTTGAATGAGTGAATTGGAGTCCAACAAAAAAGCATAGCAAGGATTGGAATTGATGACCAATTCGTAAATTTTACTCAAACCGAAATCATATTGCAGCTTCATCTTATGAAATTGCTTTCCGAAGCTCCAATGAGAAAAACGGGTCGGCATACCATACGCGCCAAATGTATAAATGATTTCACTCGGGCAAATTTCATATCTCATCGGATAAAAATCCAAACCAAAGCCTTTGGCAATCTCTGTTATTTCGTCAATAGCTCTTTCCAACGCTTTTTGCTCCTCTACTCTCATCTAGCATCCTCCTTTATCCCTCTTATCACATAGTATGAAACAAGTTGAAGAAAATGACGTTACAACCTGAAAAATACCGTTAGCAAATTCATTTACACTTAGTTTGAGAGTTCTCACCATAATGCATCCATATAGGCACATTGAAAAACCCAAGGTTAATTTCCTTGAGTTTTCCCACTTTTATTTCCCGCTGCTAGCAAGATCGATAATGCGCCCTTCAAGTTGAGGGTCAACCGTTCCTAATGTCTTGACATAATCGCGGAGATTTTCCCAATCAGATAAGCCTAAATCGGTTACACGTCCTTCTTCATACGCTTTTTGCAGAACGGTAAAGCCATCGCCACCTTTAGCTGTGAAGGCATTTGTTGCGACAATATAGGCTTTGTTTTGATCCAATTCCGAAAACGCTCCATCGTTTCCCTTCACTTCTACTTTTTGCACTCTGTTTCCGGCTTCTTTGCTGGTGTCATAAGTAAATTTCAGACCTGATACATGTAAGAATCCGCCACTTTCAGCTGGAGCCACTCTGACACTATGCTCTAATGCCTCGACTATCTCCGCTCCGGTCAATTCAACCGTGGCGAGTGTATTTCCAAATGGCAGAACAGTTAAAATATCCCCGAATGTAATGTCACCTTCAGCAATGCTGGCCCGAATTCCACCACCATTTTGCATAGCGATGACTGTATGTGGATTGAATTCCTTTGCCTTCGATAACATAGCATCCGTGATTAAATTACCTAGAGGCGTTTCATTCTTTCGCACACTTGGCTTTGTTTCATCTCCACCATCACGCGGCGTTTCCAACAACTGCTTCGCCACTGCTCCTGAGGAGGTATTTTTCACTTGATTGATTTTTTCTGTATAAGGCTTTAATTGCTCTAGAGCCTGTAGATCAGCTGTTTTCTCCGATAGTTTAATCAGTTGGCCAGCTTGTCCAATCACTTTCCCTTCATCGTCAAATTTCACGTCCACTGTTCCTAAATAGTCGTTATATTGATAAGCTTGTACAATGACCGTCGGATCTTTCTTATCACCTTTTTCATCCTGCTCTATGACAACCGGTTCATCCAACTGAGTATGACTATGTCCGCCGACAATGACGTCAATGCCTTCAACAGCCTTTGCCAAAGTAATATCATTATCGATAGCAGGGTTATCATCATAACCGATATGTGTTACAGCAACTATTTTATTCACACCTAACTGTTCAAATTGTTGAACGGTTTTTTCAGCCGCTTCCACATAATTGCTGAATGTCACTTGACCCGGACTGGAAATCTCCTTCGTCTCTTCTGTTGTTAAACCAAAGAAACCGATTTTTTCACCATTCACTTCTTTAATAATGCCGGTATATATTTCGCCACCATTTGCCTCACTAGCAATTTCTTCACGAAATAAAGGAGCTAAATATGAATCTTGACTGAAATTGATATTTGAGCTGACAACCGGAAACGAAGCTGCTTTAATAAACTCAGATAACGCTTTATGACCCTCCTTGGATGACCCTAGATCAAATTCATGATTGCCGAGCGTCATGACATCATATTGCATTAAATTCAAAAACTCCAAATCAGCCTTCCCTTGAAATTCATTGAAATATAATGTCCCCGAAAACACATCACCCGCGTCGACCAATAACGCATCCGGCTTGCTTGCCCTCACTTCTTTCACAGCTGTCACTCGTTTCGCTACCTCATCCAAGTGAGCATGCGTGTCATTCGTATGCATGATGGATAAGGTGAATGGGTCATCTATTGGTGCCAATGTCTGATATGCTTTATAGACTAAAACAGCAAAATCACCACGCTTTGTAAATTGATGCGTACCATATTGTGTTTCACTAATACCACTAGTAATACCATTACTTGCAAGCGCTTGAACAGCCGTTTCATAGTTGAAACTAACATCTGTAAACGTCAATGGAGAACGCCCTTCTAATTGAAAAGCCCTTTGTATCCAAATCGCCAATTCCCCTCTTGTGATTGAGCTATTCGAATCGAAAGTGCTCGCTGTTTTACCTTGGGTGATGCCTGCTTCTGTCAAGGCATTCACATAAGCAGTCGCCCGTTTAGGCACATCGGAGAAACTCGATTTCTCTCCATTTTTCAGCGGTAGATCCAATACTTTAGCAAGTATCACAGCAGCATCGACCCTTTTGATTTGATCATGTATGCCGAAAGTAGATGAAGTTACTCCTTGAACCCCTTTGGATACTAAAAATTGTACGGCTTCATTATACTGTCCTCCGACATCTTTAAAGGTTACAGAAGCACTCACCGGCGAAGTCATTACAGAAACAATTACTGTTGTCGTCGCCGCAGTTACCATCATGGTACGCATCGTCTTTCTCATCCTTATCAATCTCCTCTATATAAAAGATTTACGGTCTTCATAGATGAAATACTCATACGAGGCAATGCGCTTTGAATAATTATCCCTTATATTATAGTGGAAAATTAAGGTATTTATATATAAAATATGTAAAATTTATGTAAAAACGACCTACTTTCTTTTTAAATACAAGGATTAAAAATCATGAGCCTTCAAAATCGAACATAGACTGTAAGGAAAACTAATATCTTGGAGGTTATCTATGCAAATCTATGTGGTTAGGTCCGGTGATTCCGTTTATACTATTGCTCAGGCATTTAATAGTACACCACAGAATATTATTACAGCCAATCAATTATCACACCCTAATGAGTTGGTGGTCGGGCAAGCATTGGTCATTCCGATTAACGGTAGCTTTTATTGGGTTCAACCGGGTGATTCATTATATAGCATCGCTCAAAGGTTTGGCTTATCCGCACAAGAGTTAGCCAGGATTAACGGATTGAATGCCGATTCCCAACTGGCCATCGGCGCCAAATTGTATATTCCGCCACCAGCACAAAAACCTTATGCAGCTTTTAACGGTTATATCGAACCGAGAGGCAGTGCTGTTTCAGAAACCTTAATTAAAGCAGCAGAAGATGTGGCTCTTTTCTTAACCTATCTGGCACCTTTCAGCTTTGAGGTACAACGAGACGGAAGCTTAAAAGAGCCGTTGATGGACAACTTTCCAAATATCGCCGAAGATAACGGGGCCGTCTTGACCCTGGTACTGACAAACTTAGAAAACGGGTCCTTCAGTACGGATTTAGGACGGGTGATTTTAAATGACCAGACTGTACAAAACAGACTGATTGACAACATTCTCGCAGCAGTGAACAAATATACCTTTAGTGACGTTCATTTCGATTTTGAACGGTTACGTGCTCAAGACAGTAAAGCCTATCCAGCATTTTTACAAAAAGTCAAAAATCGCTTGAGTGGGCAAAAAATAACGATTTCTGCCGCATTGGCTCCTAAAATGAACGCCACACAAAAAGGCGAATATTACGAAGGACATGACTTTGGCGCTATTGGCGCTGTTGTTGATTTTGCTGTCATCATGACCTATGAATGGGGATATAGCGGAGGACCTGCACAAGCCGTTTCACCCATAAATCCTGTACGTCAAGTTTTGCAATATACCCTTTCGGAAATGCCTGCCTATAAAATAATGATGGGTCAAAATTTATATGGATATGACTGGACCTTGCCGTTTAAGCCTGGCACAACCGCCAGAGCTGTCAGCCCTCAGCAAGCAATCGATTTAGCACGGAGACATCAAGTAAATATTCAATACGACAACGTCGCCCAAGCACCATTTTTCAGATATCGAGATCGTTCTGGTAGAGCACACGAAGTATGGTTTGAGGATGCCCGCTCCATACAAGCTAAGTTTGATTTAGTGAAACAACTATCACTCCGTGGTGTCAGCTATTGGAAATTAGGCTTATCTTTCCCGCAAAATTGGTTACTTATCGACAATAATTTCAATATTTTAAAAAGATAAACAAAACATTTTACCATCAATTAATTATTGATGAAATGAAAAATTATGTTGCAGTAGCTCATGTATGAGCATAAGTGGAACTGCTACATTATGTTCATACTCTTCCTTCAGACAAGACAAGGGTGGATTGGTTTCATGAACGGACGTGCACATTTCGATTGTGAATGCAGGTCTTTGAAAAGTTGTAAGGAACCAATCCGTATACCCTCCTCCAACCGCATCCGATTCTGGCATAGCCACTTCATAGCCCGTCATATGGGCAATTTTTTCTGCCAAAGAGTAGTCCCGTACAATACGTTCTTTTTCCGTATGGTAATACCAGTACACTTCTTGACCGGATGTATGATACGCAAGAGCTATAAGCGGCTCCATTTTCTCGGTAAAATCAACCACAGCTGCTACCTCTTTTGCTTGAACAGGCCTTTCACCACGATATTGTTTATAGGCAGGCCAAGCCGGAATTTTCTTCAGCGCTTCCCAATCAGCCGGATATTGGCGATTCAAGTCGACCCCTTCTCCATTTGCCTTCCATCTTTTATAATTCCAAGAAAAATGATTCATACCCAACAATTTCAACTTCGATATAGGATAATCTCCCTTCAAACCTTGTTGTTGAATTTGAACGCCATCTGGATTAAGCATAGGAATAACAACTACGGATATTTCATCCAACAAATCCCCGATAAAGGGATCTTCAGCATATCTAGCTGCATATTGATGGACAAGCTTCATCAGAAATTTAGAAGTAATCCACTCCCTGGCATGATGAGTTCCGATTAACAAAATATGCCGCTGTCCCATACCGATTTGTACATACGGTATCTCCTTCCCCCATTCACTCCGACCGATTGTTCCAACCTGCAGGCCTTTCGGAAACAAGTCACCGACATGCTGTATGTCCGTCATCATATTTTCATATGTGTAAGGACGCTCTGTCGTGCTTGCACTATCGACATAAAAAAAAAGAAAAAGCAGACAAAATGGAATAAGCACCTTCATGCATACCCTCCTGTTCCAATGGTAAAAACTACTCGCCTAATATGTAGATTGTCCAAGTTTTGCAAGGAGAAGTTTTCACATTACGGTGCAAAATATAAGTATCTCCTTAAAAGAAGGAGGATGATCGATGAAGAAAAATGATTACGATCGAGCACTGTTGTATACGCATCGCTCGGAATGGGATAATCTGTTGATATTGATGGTCCGTACCAACGATCAGTTTCTCTCCAAGAAAATTGAACATTTCCTGCATGCGTATCAATTTAATCACGACTACATCACAATCCAACGCCATCTCTACAGTTTACTTAGGTATTTAGAACATGCTTCATGTATGGTGATGCAGCATGAAGTTATGTATGAATCCTATTCCTAGTTTTTCGAATCATTGAAGAAATATTCTTATCTGACCTTGGAATTTTCGGAATACATGTAAACATGAATAAACGAAGCAAAGGAATCCCTCTTTTACAAGGATTATACAAACGAGATTTCATTTACACGTTCTAACAGAAAACTCTATCCAATTTGGATCATTTATGAAGACGCATAGGAATATACATGTCCTATGCGTCTTTTTATTTACCGCCTCAACCGTGTCTTTCGAAAAGGCTTTTATCTAGCAAGGCATACCAATGGAATTGTTTCCGATTACATACTATAATTTGGATAATAGACAATGGAGGTGAAGATGGCATGCCTACTAAAACAAAAGAAAATATTCTTTTTCTTGCTTGGGCCGTTTCAGTCATAGCCACTGTTGGGAGTCTTTACTTCTCTGAAATCAAACAATTCGAACCATGTACACTCTGCTGGTACCAGCGAATCTTGATGTATCCTTTTACCATTTATCTTGGTATCGCTTATATTCGGAAAGATTTTAAAATCAGTCTATATTCCATGATCGTATCAGGTATCGGCATTTTAATCTCTTCTTATCATTATGCGCTTCAAAAGCTGCCATTTCTCGAACAAACTACACTTGGCTGCGGAAGAATTCCGTGTAATGGTGAATATATTAATTGGTTAGGTTTTGTGACAATCCCATTTTTGGCCTTAACAGCTTTTATCATCATTTTTATTTGCAGCCTTATTTTATGGAGAAATTCCAGAGAGGATTAATCGAGTGAAAAAAATCATTATTTTTCTAGTCGTTGTTGTCGCACTATTCGCTTCGATAGCAATTATCAATAACACACAAAACTCCAAAAAAGTCGAAGGAAACCCTTTCGGTAAAGACGAGCTGAACTCTGCAACCATCGCACAGCTCGATGATGAAAACTATCAAAATATCATATTGCCCGAAGAGTTGGATCAATTAATCAAAAATAAAGAAGATGCAGTCGTTTATTTTTATAGCCCTCTATGTGAGCATTGTAAAAACGCTACACCGAAAGTAATGGAGGAAGCAGAAAAGCTAGGAATCGAAGTTTTACAATATAATTTATTGGAATTCGAACAAGGATGGGATGATTACGGAATACAAAGCACACCTACGTTAGCGGTGATTGAAAATGGAAAACTGAAAGAAACACCAGAAGGAACAGCAGCACTCCTTTCTAACCCGAAAGTCGGGGATGATACAAACGAAAATTTCAAAAAATTCTTCAAACTATATATTCAATAAAGAGGTATACAGAAAGACCATTCCGATTAATATTTTTACAGGAATGCGTCTTCTCTGTAGCCTCTTTTCTTTTGTTGCGTTTTGTTACAATACGAGTTCCTCAACTGCCAGCCTTTAGCAGAAACAACAAGCTTGGAATTTGTAAACAAGTGATAGGAGCCCCTGAAAAGTCCTTGAATGACTTTTTAGGGGCTCCTTTTTCGAAAAAATTAATGTATCAGTGCTGTATGCTTACTTATAATTGTTTTCTCTTCTTCCTGTTGCTTCATGAAATAGGAGAGCTTAAATGGAAAAAATAAACCAAAAGCATGTAATTGTTGAACATTTTTATAAAATATCGTTTGATAAGTATCTGGCAATTGTTTATCATTCTTGTCTGCGGCTTGTATAATTGTTATGATTGTTTGCAAAGCTGTCATTAATTGAAAAGCTTCACCCAATGTCCCATTATATAAATCCCCCGAGAATTGCAACAACTTCATATCCTCATATTTACGTAGCTCTTCTTCAGTCATATACTTCGGTAATATAACTGTACGCAAATGCTCCAACAGCTTGTCGATTTCTTCATCTTGCTCTACCGTAGAAGAAAACACAATTTTCACCCTCATCCCGCCTTCCATCACCTTGTTCGTTTAGCATATCAAACATTACATATTTTACAATAATATGAATTATTAGAAAATGTTAGTGGTAATTTAATCCTATTCGCACAATGCTATTAGATAAAAGAAAACATCCTTTTCTATTATAGATAAAATGCGTTAAAATTTCGTTACACTACTCTTCGGAAAGCAGGTTACTAATCATTATGATAAACACACAAAAAAAAGGGAGCTACCTTGAAATAACCGTTCCCGAAAAATGGTCGGGTACAACAATCGAAGAATTATTACGTCATCAGTATCAAGTTCCCAAAAAAATGATGCACACCTGGCGCATGAATAAAGATGTCTTCGTCAATAACCAATCTGTCCCCTGGAACACATCGATACACAAAAACGATAAGCTACTATTGCCTATCTTTAAAGAAGAAAAGGCCATCGAAGCAACGTACATGGAGATTGAGGTCTTATATGAAGACGATCATCTGCTCATCGTCAATAAACCAGCAAATGTCGACACTCATCCTTCTCATCCTAATCAGCATGATACGTTACTCAATGCTGTCTCTTATCATCTGCTCATGCAAGGCGAGGCCTGCGATTTACAACATATTCACCGTCTGGATAAAGATACGACCGGTGCTATCGTTTTTGCTAAAAATGCCTTTACGGCCGCAATCTTAAATAGAATGTTGGAAGAGAGACAGATTAAACGAACATACAAAGCACTTGTACACGGAAAAATGCCGCAAAAAAAAGGAAAAATCATTGCGAATATCGGACGTGATCGACATCATGCTACACGAAGAAGGGTATCTCCTAACGGTCAGTATGCCGTAACGAATTATGAGGTCATTCAATCTTTTCCAAAGAGACAATTATCCTTGATTCAATGTCAGCTCGAAACCGGACGCACTCACCAAATCCGTGTGCATCTTAGTCATATCGGTCACCCACTTGCCGGCGATTTATTATATGGAGGGGAACCCATCTGTCCTAGACAAGCGTTGCATGCGTACAAGATTACGTTCACTCATCCTATTACTGAAGAAAGACTCGAAATCGAAGCACCGTTCATAGATCATCCAGCCATTTTTCCAAACTAAAATGAAAAGAGTGAGGCTCTAACAAAACCTCACTCTTTTAGCATTCTACAATAAGTCATTTTACACGTTGACAACTGTTTAGTTCCAGCACTCGCTAATACGACTTTAACATTTACCTTAACTAAAGGGTGGTTTTTGGTTAAAGCGAAAATACACCCTAACTAAATGACTCGTCTTCGCACTTCTCTTCCCAAATTTCGGATATAAACACGAAAGAATGGGTATATTGGCTTCTTCTTATTTCTTTCTGCATACTTCACTCTACTCATCTTCAGATGTATCAGCACCTTTCCACCATTATGTAAACAGTAAAGAGCTTTTTGGCAAGTACTACGTTCTCCATATGTATTCAGCTTTTCACACAAATATGTTTCATGAAAATTTTCTTCTGTAGAAACCAATTATTTTGTAAACGGAACATGACAATGTGAAGAATACAATTGTTACATTGTAAAGGTTTTGTAAATTTGAGTTCTTTCACTTTATTCTGAATAGATTTACAAGTAAAATGATGTAGGCTAATAGATTAGCTAATAGGGGATGCAATTTTCATAAATATGGGGGTATACAAAATGGTTTTCAAACCTAAAAAGGACAAGTTCACATCGATTCTGAAAGACATCGCAGAGAACTTGAAAGATGGGGCAGATTTCTTTGCCGACTATAAATTGAATAATATTAGCGATTTAAAAGAATTCACGGAAAAAATGAAAGCATATGAACATAATGGGGATAATTTTGTTCATGAAGTTATCCAAGAATTGAATAAAGCATTCATTACACCTATCGAACGTGAAGATATTCTTCATCTGGCAATGTGCATGGACGATGTCATCGACGGTTTAGAACATTGTGCGGCATTATTTGAAATGTATTCCATTACAAAAGCTGATGAATTCATGATTAAGTTTGTGGATAATATCCGTAGCAGTACGTACGAAATCGATAAGGCTGTAGAGCTTTTGGCAGAGAAAAGATTGCTGGCTATCCGAAGCCACGCCATCAAAATCAAAGATTACGAATCCATTTGTGATAATATTCAACGTCAAAGCATCAAACATTTATTCGCAACGGAAAAAGATCCAATTCGCATCATTCAGTTCAAAGAAATTTACGAAGAACTTGAAAATATCGCTGACAGCTGTCAAACTGTCGCTAACACATTAGAAACTATCATTATGAAGAACGCTTAAGGGGCCAATTAACAATGGATACTTTATTACTTTTAACTGTACTGATTGTTATTGGCGCACTCGCGTTTGATTTCATTAATGGCTTTCACGATACAGCAAACGCTATCGCAACAGCCGTTTCAACGAAAGCATTAAAACCGAGGCAAGCCATTATTTTAGCGGCTACCATGAACTTTGTCGGAGCAATGGCATTTACAGGGGTTGCCAAAACAATCACAAAAGATATCGTTGACCCATTCGCATTAGAAAATGGTTCACTCGTAATTCTTGCCGCATTAATTTCTGGTATCGCCTGGAACTTGATTACTTGGTATTATGGGATACCAAGTTCATCTTCTCATGCCATTATCGGTAGTATCGCCGGGGCTGCCATTGCGGCATCCGGTATCGGAGCATTAAATCTTGGCGGCTTCAGTAAAATCCTTCAAGCATTAATTTTATCGCCAATCTTAGCATTTACGGTTGGTTTCATCGTCTATAGTATCTTTAAAGTTGTTTTTAAAAACAACAATTTATCGAAAACAAACAAACGCTTCCGTTACCTACAAGTCGCAACAGCCGCTCTTCAATCCTTTACACATGGAACGAACGACGCCCAAAAAGCGATGGGAATCATTACAATGGCCTTAATCGCCAACGGCTATGTGGCAACAACGGACATCCCATTTTGGGTTCAATTTTCTTGTGCCCTAGCAATGGGTCTAGGTACATCAGTAGGTGGTTGGAAAATCATCAAAACCGTTGGTGGCAAGATTATGAAAATCCGTCCTGTAAATGGAGTTGCAGCGGATTTAACTGGAGCTAGTGTGATCTTCGGAGCAACAGCAATCGGGTTGCCGGTAAGTACGACACACGTTATCTCTTCTTCCATTCTTGGTGTTGGTTCTGCTCATCGTCTAAAAGGCGTTAAATGGGGCACAGCACAACGTATGTTAATAACATGGGTCATCACACTTCCGATTTCTGCAACACTGGCTGGTGTTACGTATTTAATCTTAAATCTAATTTTCTAATAGTAAAAGAGGTTCTAGAAAGACTATTCCGATTAACCTTTGGAGGAATGAGTCTTTTTCTGCAGCCTCTTTTTGTATTTTATTATAATACACTTCCCTCCACCGACCACCATCTTTTAGCGGCAATGTTGCAAAAAGAACAACTCTGAACTTGTCGCTTAGGCCAAGGACAGATGCTCTTTTTTTTGCAGTCTCTTTCTATACGGGATTACAGGTTAATGGTAGAATATTCTAAAATATATTTTTCTAAACACCAAGAAGAGGGGTGACAATCATCGTTCATTTCAACAATACAATTTTCCAAGGTGTCCATGGTGATTTAATGGAATTTGTGGACCGAATCAGTGCCGTTCTTGGTTGTCCAGTGACACTTGAAGATGCCAATCACAGTTTATTGGCTTATAGCATCCATGATGATTGCAGTGACCCGGTGCGAATATCGACTATCATCAGTCGACGGGTGCCCGAAAAAGTCATCAATTACTTTTGGAAAGCTGGCATCATCCCAGCTCTTCTGAAAGACGTTAAACCCATTATCGTTTCATCCATGGACGAATTGGATTTAAGAAAACGAGCCGCTGTGTCCATCCGAAAAAACAATGAAGTACTCGGTTTTATTTGGGCTCTTGAAGAAACAAAACCATTCACAGAAGATGATTTGTTATTTTTGCAATTTTCCGCAAAAGAAGCCAAAAACCAACTGCTCCAACTACAAATGAAGAAAAACAAGAGACAGGAAAATCACCAAGAATTCATCTGGCAATTACTAACAGGTCATTTTGTTACAGAAGAAGAGATAAAAATCGTCTGTTCGGAGCAAGCAATAGCCCTCCCCTCCACATATTCGATTATCGTCTTCACATTTGCAGCTCCCATTTACGACAATACAGAAAAGCAAATAGCTTATACGCTCAGTACAACCCAACAGATACAAGCATCTTTATATACCATTGACCAGCAAAAACTGATTATCATTGCCGGGCACATAAATAATCATGAACATAATCAATCCTTGCTTCAATTTATGCAAACATTCATTTCGCAAATGCAGATTCGCTTTCAAATCGAGAACATTCATGGTGCCTGTGGTCAAACGTATCACACCTATATAGATGCCAAAAACAGCTATCAGGAAGCGTTATATGCACTTCAATTACAGCAAAGCTTCCCTTCCCAAAAGGATTTTTTCACCCATTATGATCATTTAGGTATTTATCAATACTTGAAAGAATTGCATGACATCAAAGGAAGAAATTCTTCTTACAGTAAAAAAATTAAAGAACTGCGTCAATATGATGCCACAAACCAAGCAAATTTAACGACAACATTGAAAACCTTTTTACAATGTGATGCGAACCCAAACGATACAGCCTCTATCCTTCATATTCATGTCAACACGGTACATTATCGCATCAAACGAATTAGTGAAATGGTCTCTCTTAATCTAAAAGACCCTCTTCATAAAATGGCTTTTTATATCGAATTTTTGTTGGATGATTACGAAAAATCACTATAAAACAAAAAATACGACACTTTTCGGTGACTCATCCGTACTACCATAATGAGTAACACTCATTCATACAATAAAGGAAATGATGGAGATGGAGAATAAAGAACAATTGTTCATGCAACTACAATTGATTGAAGAATGGGAAAAAGACCAAAAGGGATTATGGTTTTGGGAAAAGCTCAGTCGCCTTCCTTTCACATTTTTGGATAAAATGACTCCTCAATTTATCCAAAAGAAAATCAGCATTTTAATGGACGAAATTGGAAATTATATTCAAACAGGCGGACGATATTTGACCAAAGAAGATACTTTATTGAAGAAAATTCAATCTAATAATCCTTCAATCGAATTAAATTCTATAGAAGATATTAGAAATATCCCATTGGAACAAATGATTACACTAAGTGAAGAGTTAAAAAATGGGCATGTCAAATTCGCCACTGTCCAAGGAGCATCGACCGGATTTGGTGGTATCTTCACATTGGCTATCGATATACCGTTCATTCTTGGAACAGCATTGAAGCTACTTCAGGAAATGGCTATCATTCACGGATATGACCCTAATGAAAAAGAAGAACGCATTTTCATCGTCAAATGCCTCCAATTTGCCTCTGCTGATATTGTTGGGAAAAGAGCCATTTTGAATGAATTATCGACTATGCAAGATGAAGAAAAGAAGTCAAAGGAAATGATTTCGCAGTTACAGGGATGGCGTGAAGTCGTTTATACGTATCGCGATCAGTTCGGGTGGAAGAAGCTATTTCAAATGATACCAATAGCCGGAATGATTTTTGGAGCCTATACAAACCGAACAATGATTCAAGATGTCGGAGAAGTCGGGATGATGCTGTACCGTAAGCGACGTATCCTCCAAAAACTAGATAAAGAAAATATCACTTTGTAGAAATCTCCAAACATAGCTTTTATTATTTTGTTAATATTACAAACATTCGAGTTAACAGGAAGATTATACTAATAAAAAAAGCTATGGAGGTTACAATATGCAAATTGGTGTACCAAAAGAAATTAAAAACAACGAAAATCGAGTAGCGCTAACACCAGCCGGAGTTTTAGCTTTAAACAAAGAAGGCCATGAAGTTTTCATCGAGAGCAAAGCTGGTGAAGGTAGTGGCTTTACCAATGAAGCATATTTGGCAGCCGGTGCCACGATTTTAGAAGATGCCGCCCTTATATGGTCTAAAGCTGATATGATTATGAAAGTGAAAGAGCCGCTTCCTAGCGAATATAAGTATTTCAGAAAAGGTCTTATTCTTTTCACCTACTTACACCTAGCAGCAGAACCAGAATTAACGAAAGCACTGAAAGATTCAGGTGTACTGGCAATTGCTTATGAAACAGTTTCTGTGGGACATACCTTACCACTTTTAACCCCAATGAGTGAAGTGGCCGGACGTATGGCTGCGCAAATCGGTTCACAGTTTCTTGAAAAGTACCACGGAGGAAAAGGTATCCTTTTAAGCGGCGTTCCAGGTGTTAAACGCGGGAAAGTCACTATTATCGGAGGCGGAGTTGTCGGTACAAACGCTGCCAAAATTGCCATCGGTCTTGGTGCCGATGTAACAATTATGGATTTGAACCCAAATCGTCTGCGAGAATTGGATGATATATTCGGCAATAATATTTCAACGCTCATTTCTAATCCGTATAATCTTGCCCAAGCTGTCGCTGAGTCGGATTTGGTCATTGGTGCCGTCTTAATTCCTGGAGCAAAGGCACCAAAGCTTGTGACAGAAGAGATGGTTCAAGCCATGCAACCTGGATCAGTCATTATCGACGTGGCCATCGATCAAGGAGGTATCTTCGAAACAGTTGATACCATCACAACTCATGATAATCCGACTTTTATAAAGCATCATGTCGTTCATTATGCCGTTGCTAATATGCCAGGTGCCGTTCCACGTACTTCGACTATCGCTCTAACGAACGTCACCGTTCCATACGCTATACAAATAGCTAATCAAGGGGCTTTACAGGCCATTCGTTCAAACCCTGCACTTGCTCAAGGCGTGAATGTCGCTTATGGGAAAGTGACATTTGCAGCTATAGCGCAGGATCTTGGATACGACTACGTCCCTGTACATGAAGCCCTCCAATTTAACGGCAATAATGCTTCATCAATCGCCGGATGACACCCTTCACATAAACTGCTGAAAAAGTGAGACACTATGACAAGTGGTCTCACTTTTTTTCTGTCCATAAAAACCTTCCTTATCACTAAAACGCATAAAATATTGCATAAAAATATAATATTCTATTTATTTTTATGTATAAGAAAATACTAAATTACTTAGAATATTTACTTTTATGACAATTTTTCTTTAATGAAACAACTACCCACAATTGGTATTATTATTCAATTGACTGTATAAAAAAATTATTTTAGAATATGAACAGTTAGAAAATTTACTGCGCTATAACTTTAACGTAGTAAACTAATTAGGAGGCATTATTTTATGGGTACATCTATGAAACAATCAAGTAAAAAACACCCACCTGGTTTATACTTGTTGTTCTTCACTGAAATGTGGGAACGTTTCAGTTACTATGGAATGAGAGGTATTCTTGTTCTTTATTTAACAAGTGAACTTTTTGCTGGTGGTCTCGGCATGAATGCCACGACAGCTATGAGCATATATGGTTTTTATACAGGAGCTGTATACATTACACCATTAATCGGTGGTTGGCTGTCTGATATGTATATTGGAAAACGCCTTGCCATCACAATCGGTGGTATCAGCATGGCGCTTGGTAATTTCTTCATCTTCTTACAACAAGAAAAATGGGCATTATTTGTAGGGATGGCGTTACTAATCATCGGTAATGGGTTCTTCAAACCGAATATTTCTTCACTTGTGGGAGATTTATATGAAGTCAATGATCCAAAACGTGATGCAGCATTCACGATTTTCTACATGGGTATCAACATCGGTGCATTCTTCGCTCCATTAATTATCGCATTAATCACTGATAAAATCATGGGCGGCATGACACCTGAAGGTATGGTATACGGATATAAATGGGGCTTCCTTGCTTCATCTATCGGTATGATCATCGGACAAGTTTTATTTA
>JBJEFL010000031.1:0-19854 GCA_051873995.1 Bacillus sp. (in: firmicutes) | reverse complement strand
GAAACCTTCTTTTCAACAGTCTGAGAAAACCAATGGTGTAAGCCATTGGTTTTTTGTATGATAAAGAAAACGTCTGTATACATTTTCTTTCGAATAATAGATGGGCTGCTTAAGGAAAAGGGATTTGTTGCAATCTGTTTAGCCTTATATTGTATTAGGTCAGTAAAAAGAGAGGAGATAAATGATGCCACTTGTAACCGTAAATATTCAAGCTGCAGGGTATGAACCCAGCAATAGGATGATTGAGGATGTCACATTCCATATAAATAGTGGTGAATTGATTGGTTTAATTGGAGCCAATGGTGCCGGAAAAAGTTCTACTATTAAAAGTATGCTAGGTTTGATTCCTTTTATGGAAGGTAACATTGAACGGGAGGAAGGAACGGTTACAGCATACTTACCAGAACGTCCTGTCTTTTATGATGAACTTACCTTGCAGGAGCATATTGATTTTATCGCTGCTGTTGAAGAGATTCCTGATTCGGTGCTGAGTGAACATGTTCAGCCTCTTTTACAGATGTTTCAAATGGAAAAGCATATTCATGAAATTCCTGCCACCTATTCAAAAGGGATGCAGCAAAAAGCAATGATTATATTGACTCTTATGAAAAATCCGGATGTGCTGATTATTGATGAGCCATTTATCGGGCTTGACCCGGTCGCTACAAAATTATTGTTACAATTGATTGAGCGTGAAAGAGAGCGCAATGTCGGGATATTAATGAGTACGCATGTGCTTGATACGGCTGAGAAAATTTGTGATCGATATTTATTGATGAAAGATGGGCATTTGATTGCATCTGGTACACTTGATGATTTTCGCAATATGTGCGGAAAAACATCTGCTTCATTATTTGATTGTTATTTACATATTGCTGAGGGCGATCGAGATGAATAGTTTCAAAATATTCTTTGATCGTGTGAAACGAGATGGTGTTTTTCAGTATAACATCATTAAATCAGTCGCAGATTGGACCGTTCTCCTTTATATGATCATTCCGGCGGTGGCCATCGCTGTTTCTATCTATTGTTCGTGGTGGAGGGAATTACCACCATGGACAGAACAACTTCCTTTTTCGCTTTGGGCAAGTATCGCTTTTCTGATTTGTTTGGTGCCGAGGTATAGAACATACGTACAGGAAGCGGATAGCGTATTTTTAGTCCACCATCGTTCCTTGTTCCTTTCGATGAAAACTTGGGCATATTTCTATTCGATTATGAAGGCTTTGCTTCAAATGATGCTGTTTATTGTGGCCGTCTTACCTTTTTTATTAAAAGTGTATTCGTTTACGGTCACTGAAGTAGTAAGTTTTGCTTGTTTTTACATGGCTGTCCTATTGGTCAGTATGTCAGTTAAGGCAATATTGTTTAGAAGATTCAGCGGTTGGAGGCGTTATTTGATGGGCGGTGGATGTGTTGTTTTCTTATTGATTATGAATGGTTTTCTGTTGAAGGACCTTTCGACACATCTCTTTTTTTCATCCATTATTTTGGTTTTATTGATTGTGGTTTCGTTCTTTCTTTATTATCCACGTGTGAAATCTACCGCTTATTTTCAATATGAATATGCGGAAGAAAACGAAGAGCGGCTGCGATATATGAATCTTATTTTTGCTGCTTCACCAACTTTGGAAAAACCAAAAATCATTAAGAGGAAAAAGCCGATTTTGTATAGACATTCACGGAGAATCTTTAAAGAAAGAAGTTCGGTCAATGGATTCATTGAGCTTTTTCTTAAGGTAATACTGAGAAATCATGAGTATTTGAGTGGTTATTATCAATTATTCAGTGTGACGGTAATTGCGGTCCTCTTTATTCCACCGCTACTTTTTAAAGTTTTCATTGTAATTGGTTATGCTATATTTATTTGGATTTGGCTGATCAATTTATGGAATCGAATTTTATTATCACATCCGTTTGGTAAACAATATGAGGGAAATAAAGGTTTTGAACTAGCACAAAGAAAAGTTTGTTTTTATCTGACTATAATACCTACAAGCATATTAGCTACTGTTGTGATGTTGGCGATGACGATGTTTTAGCGAGAAAGTGACATTGTTAAGCACTATTATATTCGCTAAAAATATATTAGTATAAGAAGTACAACTGGGAATCTCTATTTTTCTGACTGAGATGTCGAAATCTTGAGTAAGTTTAAGGTGGAACTCAGATGGACACAAATGGTTGTGCGGTATATGTTATGTATTAAAATATGAAATTTCGAAAAACATATATAAGGTGATAGGAGGTGATCTGCAGAGAGGGACGAGAACAGCTATATGAGAACCTTGCTGCAGAAACTTAATGAGTACAATTAATTGGACAGAAGAAGTAAATAAAAGAAAAGAGTCACTTATTGCGGATACGCAAACATTCCTGCGCATTAAAAGTGTGTTAGATGAAGAAAACAGTACACCGGAAGCACCGTTGGGAAAAGGTATTCAAGAAGCGTTGCAATTTATGCTGAAGAAAGGTCAAGATGATGGCTTCACGGTGAAGGATGTTGAACATTTGGCTGGTCATATTGAAATGGGAAGCGGAGAAGAAATTTTAGGTATTCTTTGCCACGTCGATGTTGTTCCAGAAGGGGATGGATGGACGAGCGATCCATATGGTGCGGAAATCAGAGATGGGAAAATATTTGCCCGTGGAGTATTGGATGATAAAGGACCGACAATGGCCGCTTATTATGCGATGAAAATTGTCGATGAGTTAGGATTGCCTCTATCTAAAAGAGTGCGTATGATTCTTGGAACAGATGAAGAGTCTGATTGGCGCTGTGTGGATGCTTATTTCAAAAACGAAGAAATGCCACAGCTTGGCTTTGCGCCAGATGCTGATTTCCCAATTATATTTGCGGAAAAAGGAATTTGGGATTTCTATATGAATCAAGCCCCTAATCTGGGGAATGATCAAGCTGCTGTTAAAGTAATTGAATTTTCTTCAGGACGTCGTTTTAACATGGTTCCTGATTATGCAAAAGCAAAACTTCAAACATCCAGTCAATTTGAAGAAGCGTTTTCTGCTTATCTTTCTGAGCATGGATTGAAAGGTTCTTATAAGGCGGAAGAAACATTTGTCGTGCTTGAAATGGAAGGTGTCTCTGCTCATGGGATGGAGCCGAAGCTTGGTGTAAATGCCGGATTACATTTAGCGGCTTTTCTACATACATTGCCTTTAGGCAAACATGCGAAAGATTACTTCCGTTTTGTGGAGAATCATTTATACAAGGATTCTCGTGGTGCGAGCTTTGATATTGCCTATACAGATGAATCGACAGGTGATGTTACGTTAAATGTAGGAATTTTGCATTATAGTGAACAAGAAGGCGGGAAAATCGGAATCAATTTACGTTATCCGGTTACCTTTGATTATGAAAAAGCGAAGCAAAAATTAGAGGATGTCTTGAAACAGAATGGTTTCAGTCTGCAAACACTTTCAGATTCTAAGCCACATCATGTTGATAAAGATAGCTTCTTGGTGAATACACTTTCAAAAGTGTATGAAGGGCAAACAGGAGAAAAGGCAGAGTTAATTGCCATTGGTGGCGGTACATATGCGCGTTCTCTAGAAGCTGGTGTTGCTTTTGGTCCGCTATTTCCGGGTAGAGAAGACATTGCTCATCAAAAAGATGAATATATGTATATAGAAGATTTACTGAAAGCGACAGCTTTATATGCAGAAGCAATTTATGAATTAGCGAAGTAAACAGTTTATTGCTGAATCTAATTGATTGTAGGTGCCGTTCGAACACGGCACCTTAATAGGTTGATTACGTCCATACAATCCTATCCAGCCTCGAGATGTTATTTATTTTTTCTGAACAGATTTACTGATATGATGAAAATAAGTGAAAGAGGAAGGGATGAAGACATGTGGAAAAAGTCATTATGAATGGTCAACTCATGGAAAGAACACAGGCAAAAATTGATATTGAAGATAGAGGATATCAATTTGGCGATGGTGTATATGAAGTGATAAGAGTATACAACGGTCACATGTTTACTGCTGAAGAACATCTCAGCCGATTAATGGAGAGTGCAAGCAAAATTAGGTTAACTGTTCCTTACGCGGTATCGTCACTTATGGGAATGTTGGAAAGTCTAATTCAAGAAAATAATTTGCAGATGGGAATTGTTTATTTGCAGCTAACAAGAGGAACTTCTCCGCGTAATCATGTGTTTCCTAGTAATGAAGTCGAGCCGGTTTTTGTCGCCTATACAAAAGAAGTGAAGCGTCCGAAAGACTTGTTGGAGAAGGGAATCAAAACGATTACAGTGGAAGATATTCGTTGGCTGAAATGTGATATTAAAAGTTTAAATTTACTTGCCAATTTGCTTGCGAAGCAAAGCGCAGCTGATCAAGGATGCTTTGAAGCTATTCAGCATCGAAATGGAACAGTTACAGAAGGCAGTTCTTCGAATATTAGCATAGTGATTGGTGGAAAAGTAGTTACACACCCAGCCAATAACCTGATACTGAATGGCATAGTCAGACAAGTCATGCTAAAGATTTGTAGAGAAAATGGGATAGAAGTTATAGAAAGACCTTTTACAGTCGAAGAATTATTGAACGCTGATGAAGTAATTATGAGTAGCACAACTGCTGAAATCATGCCGATTGTGGAAGTGGATGGTCAAAGGATTGGCGATGGAGAAGCGGGAAATGTTACGAAGCAATTGCAGGCTCTATATCAAGAAGCTATTGAGAAGAAGTGCCGGTTACCGTTTTTTCATTGAGTGAATAGCTGATACGAGAAATTGTACCGGCTATTCACTTGAAATTATTTAGATAATTTTTAATATTTTTTAAAATATGACAGCATCCTGTCCTGGAACATGGGCTGTATTGGATTAGAGGGTGTGTTTAGGTGAAGCGTCATTATTTTATAGCTGTATCTTTACCGAATCAAGTGAAGCAATATTTAAAAGACATCACACAACAAGTTGCTGTTTTGTATCCTTTTGAAAAATGGGTGCACGAAGAGGACTATCATATTACTTTAGCCTTTTTAGGTCCGTCTGATCAACAAAAATGGATAGATTGCATGGAGGACATTGAACGAGAGATTCAAGCGACACCGGCATTTTCTATGCAGATTTCTCATTTTGGCATTTTTGGTAAAGAGGAGAAGCCACGCATTTTTTGGTGTGGTTTACAGGAGGATAAGCGACTAGTTTCGTTACAGGAGAAAGTTACGCAAATTTGTAAAAAACATCATTATCGTATTGACGAAAAACCTTTTCGACCACATATAACAGTTGCTCGAAAATACAAACATGACGTTCTGTTCAGAAAGGATAACCTTACGACATGTGATGCTTTTTTAAAGGAAGAGCAAGTATTTATGGTCAATACAATTACCCTTTATGAATCTCGAGTAGAAAAAACACCAAAATATACAGCGCTTCGGTCGATATATTTAAAAGAATGAAATTTTTTGCGGATATCCCGGATAGTACCAGGGATTATGTCGCGTAAGGCAGCGTAATGTGGGAGAAATAATTAAGAATAGGTTGTGAAGGGTATGGGACAGCTTCTGAAGTTGCAAGATTATGTATCGCGATATGAGCAGGATGTATATCGTTATCCAACGCAGTATGTACGTTTGAAAAAACAAAAATGGTCGAACCTTCATCAATTGTTTGTAGAGGGAAAATTATATGAGCTATATGTAGATGAGCAAGAAGAGTCTTGGATTCCTGAAAAAGTCACCTTGTTTGATAAGCTCAAAAAAGTGATGAGAAAGAAGGAAGAAGAGGAAACAGTGCAGCATGAACCTCAAAAGCAGGAAGAACTTCGGTTTACTTTTCAGGTCATTCCTAAAACAGAGGAAGAATTAAAACAGGCGTTTTTAAATCAGCTATTTCTTTTTCAAATGAAATGGGCAACATCTACCATAAGAGAACGCTCCTTTGTCGATTACAGCTATTATGATGATGAGAGACTTAAGTTTCTTCTACAGCGATTTCCAGATACGTTTCTTGCGATGTATCAACCCGTTTTCCAATGGAAGAAAGCACCGGTTGAAGCTGAAACCATTATTCTTACGCCAACGGCGGCTTGGTGTGTAAGTTTTTTGGAGGAAGAGGAGGAGACTGTGTATGTGGGGAACCGGGAAAAGTTTTGGACGATGAGGCATCATAAACATGGTGAATCCAAAGTGCTGAATCCACATATTGCACTGCAAAGAACGGAATGGTTGATGAAACAAATATTCTCTTTGTACGATGTGGAGCTTCCTATTAAGAAAGCAATTATTTCAAGAAATGGTTACATAGATTCAATAGGGGCTTTTGATTTGTACATATTGGATAAAAAAACATTTCCACAGTGGCATCAATCAATGAGAAATTTGAGTTCCCCGTTGAAGCATCAACAGTTGAAAGCTGCGGAAGCCTTATTAGATTATAGCCAAACAACTTCTACGATGCGAGCGGAATGGAGAGAGGAAGCCGTTTCTATGAATGAAGAATAGCGCAGAAAAGAAATCACCTGGGAACGTTGGTTATTTTTACACAATTTAATACATGTACTTGACGTGTTATGTGATTTTAACTAAAATTTAAAAGGATGGCTATTGTTTTGAGACATAGACTCAATTAGCCGTCTTTTTTAGTTTTAAAAAAATGTGAAACATGATATGCTACACTGCATACACTTATATGAAATTTGTACTATAAAAAGTGCATGTTATGATAAACGACTCTTAGCCTTTTATCTATAATGGCGTTTATTTGGATTTGTTTGATTGGATTCATTATTTATATATTTGATAGAATACTCGCCATTTGTGTTAAGGACGATTCGAACTAATAAATTAAGTAAGAGCCTACATAAGAAACACGCTTTCAGCAGGTATTTCTTATTTCCAGCTATTGAATGAAATTGAAGGTGACCACATTGGAACATATATTGGGGCAGGATTGGAAAATCGTCCCTGCTGGCGGTGCAACTGGAGAAGCCTTCTTCGCTAAAAATGAAGATCAACAGCTCTTTTTGAAACGTAATTCATCTCCTTTTCTTGCCGTTTTATCCGCAGAAGGAATCGTTCCAAAGCTCGTTTGGACGAGACGCCTTGAAAGTGGTGATGTCATTACAGCACAGCGGTGGCTAACAGGAAGGGAATTAACCCAAGAAGAAATGAAACAAGAAAAAGTTGCCCGTTTATTAAGGAAAATACACCAATCTCCACCATTATTAACGATGTTAACAAGATTGGGAAAGGTTCCTCTAAAACCAGAGCAACTTTTAAAAAACTTAACAACATCTCTTGATAAAGAAATTGCTTCTGCAGATATCATCAAGAAAGCGGTCATGTATTTACATGAGACGCTTTCAGAAATAGAGTGCGATGAAGCGGTTGTTTGTCATTGTGATGTCAATCATAACAATTGGCTACTATCTGAAGAAGATGGACAGTTATTTCTTATTGATTGGGATGGAGCTATGATTGCCGATCCCGCCATTGATCTCGGGATGCTCCTTCATTCATATGTTCCGCGAGATGAATGGGTATCATGGCTTGAAACATATGGTATAGAATTGACCGATTACTTACTGAAAAGAATGAATTGGTACGTGATTGCGCAAATTATTTTGTCGATTCAGTGGCATAAATCCAGAAATCGATTCAAAGAGATGGATGCATGGACTGAAGATTTATGTTTGATGATGAATAATCTTCAGGAATATTGATCAATCGAGCTAACCCATTGAGTTAATTGGCCTTGATGCGATGTAATATGACCATCCAGGTCAGCCGCAAATTGACCACGTTGGCTATAATGGTGAATTTCATTAAGGACTTGTTGTGTTTGTTCGGTTAGCTGCCCATTTTCTAAAAGCATAGCTGCTAACCGTTCTATCTGTTCACATTCGGAAACAGAGCCACAGCAATCACTGCTATGATTCGTTAAAATATCTTTTAACAACGATACTTGGTGTTGTTGTGAAAGTGGCATATATTCTCAACCTTTCTTCTTGTAAAGCTTAAGCTCCTATTGAAGGGGCTTTTCTTTTGTAGATTGTGAAATAAACAGCATTTTTATACATGTGCTGTGAAAACTAAAACTACGGTGCAAATGAGAAAGGCACTATTTATCTCGTTTAACGGGTATTAAGCCTCCCACTTCAATGCAGCAACAAAAGCGTAGATGTGAAAGTGGGAAATGAAGTGCCTGTAACAATTCGATTGATTCATTTAATGGCCGATGGGGGATGAAGAAAATCCTCATTAGCCAAAGATTTACTTAATAGAATACGTAAGGAGTGTCAGTATGCGTTTGAAATATAAACCATGGGCGAAAGACAGATTGTTGGAATATCCACAATATGTAATTAGTAACCCGGAACAATGTAAAGGTCGATGGAATGAGGTTTTCGGTAATGATAATCCTATTCACATTGAAGTTGGGACAGGAAAAGGGCGTTATATGACAGAAATGGCAAAAGCGCATCCTCATATTAACTATATCGGGATCGAGGCGTATGAAAGTGTCATTGTCAGCGCGTTAGACCGATTAATTGAGGCGGAATTGCCGAACTTGAAGCTGTTGGCTGTCAATGCGGTTGATTTACGTAATTATTTTGCTAAAGGTGATGTGAGTCGTGTTTACTTAAACTTCTCGGATCCTTGGCCGAAAAAACGCCATGAAAAAAGAAGATTGACATATGCTTCTTTCTTGAATACGTATGAAGATGTATTACCTGAAGAAGGCGAAATTCATTTCAAAACGGATAATCGTGGTTTATTCCAATACTCTTTAATCAGCATGTCACAGTATGGCATGGTACTGAAAGATGTAAACTTACATCTGCATGATAGTGAGCAAGCCGAGGAAAATATCATGACTGAATATGAAGAGAAATTCTCAAATAAAGGTAGTCGCATCTATCGAGTGGAGGCTCAATTCCCAAAACAAAAATAACCTGGAAACAGGTTATTTTTTTGTTTGTTTTGTATATTTTTGGTAAAATGGTGAAAAGGAGGGGTATTATGAATCAATTACGATTTGGTGAAATATCGTTAACTTGGTTAAATGGTGGGGTAACGCGTTTAGACGGTGGTGCAATGTTCGGTGTAGTGCCGAAGCCACTTTGGTCCAGAAAGTATGAATTTAATGAAAACAATCAAATTGAATTGCGAACAGATCCTATTTTAGTTCAAGCAGATGGTAAAAACATTTTAATTGATTCGGGAATCGGTAAAGGAAAGCTCACAGAAAAGCAAAAACGAAATTATGGTGTAGCAGAGGAGTCAAATGTTGAAAGCGCTTTAAAGGAACTGGGATTAAGCGTAGAAGATATTGATACCATTCTAATGACACATTTGCACTTTGATCATGCTAGTGGCTTAACCAGGTATGAGGGCGACACATTAGTTTCCGTCTTTCCAAGGGCAACGATTATTACTTCTCGTGTAGAATGGGATGAAATGAGAAATCCTAATATTCGTTCCAAAAATACATACTGGAAAGAAAACTGGGAAGCGATTGCTCATCAAGTGGTGACATTTGATGAAAAGATCACTATTACTGACCATATTAAAATGATTCATACGGGTGGACATAGTGATGGACATGCCATTGTCGTAATGAATCAAGGTGAACAAACATTGATTCATATGGGGGATATTATGCCGACACATGCGCATGCGAATGTGTTGTGGGTAATGGCTTATGATGATTACCCGATGAACTCCATTCATCAAAAAGAAAAGTGGATGGCTTACGGTTTAGAGAACGATGCCATTTATACGTTTTATCATGATAATTACTATCGTGCTGTCACTTTTAGTCGTGATGGAAAAGAAATTGTCAGCAGTCTAGAACGGACGTAACGAGAAGAATATTTCAGTTGCGACAAACAAACAGTTGGGGCTTGTCTGAAAAGTCATCCAAGCCCCGTTTTTATTAATTAAATCAGTATTTATTTTTGTTCAAAGCAATCAATGATAGTTCCTGTTTCAGCATCTGCGATGAATTCATATTGTGTTTGGGTATCATTGATGATTTTGGTTAAACCGCCTCTATAAACTTGGTAGCGTAAATTATTTTTTAAATATACTTCTGGTGTCATTAAAATCCATGAACCGATGATTTTTCCTTCTTCTTGCATTTTTTCTTTTACCGTATGTAAGATGTCGTCAGGAGATTGCTGTGAATATTGGTCAATTACTTTTTTTGTGGCATAGCCACATGCAAAACCGATTGCGGCACCGATGAAAATGTCTTTCCATTTCATTGAAAAACCCCCTAATTGTTAAAGATACAAGTATTATGTATGTTTGAACGTGAGACGTAACGAATCATTCTCTTTCCATTAAGTATACTAAAGTGCCAAATGAACTTCAAATGGCCAAATAAGGCTTCCTTGCCCTTCTGGCGATATTCCTCGTAATAAGTGGTATCATGCATCATCTTTCGGTACAATTGAAGTATGGTTTCAACTGATTCAAGAGGAAGTTACAATTCCCTGTTGAATGAGGTGACTAGCTTTCGGATAATGCCGTAAGTGTGAATTACTATCCGAGCGCAATGATACCGGGGTGTTATCGATTATGAAAAAAGGAGTACTGTGATGAACGAAGAATCTTTAGCTTTATACAAAACGTTGACAGAATTGCCAGGGACATCAGGATTTGAACATGCTGTACGAAAATTCATGCGTTCTGAGCTTGAAAAATATAGCGATGAAATTGTGCAAGATGGATTAGGGAGTATTTTCGGTGTGAAAGTGGGGGATGAAAAAGGCCCGACGGTCATGGTTGGTGGACACATGGATGAGGTTGGCTTTATGGTTACATCCATTACAGAGAACGGGCTTATTCGTTTTCAAACCTTAGGAGGCTGGTGGAGTCAAGTTTTATTGGCTCAACGAGTGGAAATCATTACAGATAAAGGGCCAGTAGTAGGGGTAATTGCTTCGATTCCTCCTCATTTATTGGATGAAGCACAGCGTTCTAAGCCGATGGACATTAAAAATATGCTGATTGATATCGGTGCAGACGATGCGGAAGATGCGCGAAGAATCGGGATTAAACCAGGTCAACAGATTGTGCCGATTTGCCCTTTCACACCGATGGCCAATAGAAGGAAAATCATGGCTAAAGCATGGGATAACCGTCTTGGCTGTGGTCTGGCAGTTGAATTATTGAAGGAAACACAAAATGAAAAACTTCCGAATGTTTTGTATTCTGGTGCGACTGTCCAAGAAGAAGTAGGTTTACGTGGCGCACAAACGGCTGCTAATTTAATTAAGCCCGATATGTATTATGCGTTGGATTGCAGTCCGGCCAATGATATGTCAGGGAATAAAGATGTGTTTGGAAAACTAGGAAAAGGGGCTCTGCTGCGCATTTATGATCGTTCCATGATTACACTGAAAGGTGTGCGCGAGTTTGTATTGGATACGGCTGAATCGCATAATATTCCGTATCAATACTTTGCATCTCAAGGGGGGACAGATGCAGGTCGTGTCCATTTGAGCAATGAAGGAGTACCGAGTGCGTTTGTCGGAGTGTGTTCGCGTTATGTACATACACATGCATCCATCATTTCTATTGATGATTATGAGGCGGCAAAAGAGTTATTGGTTACGTTAGTGAGAAAAACAGATCAAGCAACAGTAGATGCGATTAAAAACAGTTAATTGTTTGCACTAGTCATTCATATGGCTAGTGCTCGTTTTTTGAAAGAAAGGACGGCAAGGAAAGAATATGAGGATTGCGGTAGGTAGTAAAAATCCAGCAAAAGTAAATGCAGTTCGGCAAGTGTTTCATGAATCAACATTTGAAGTGATAGGCATTGATGTGCCGTCAGGTGTGGCTTCGCAGCCATTTTCCGATGAGGAGACTATAGCCGGAGCCATTAATAGGGCGAGCAACGTGTTAGTCAGCTCTGCTGCAGAAATTGGTATTGGCTTAGAAGGTGGTGTTGTGCAAACATCACATGGCTTATTTTTATGCAATTGGGGAGCACTTGTTGTTGAGGGAAGTGATCCGATTATTGCTGGAGGAGCTCGAATCGCTTTACCACAAGAGGTGGCAGGAAGATTAATGCAGGGCGAAGAACTTGGACCTGTCATGGAGCAATATACGAATAAAGAAAATGTCCGAACACAAGAAGGGGCGATTGGTATTTTCACCAATGGCGAAGTTACGAGAGACCAAATGTTTGCGCATATTTTAAAAATGCTAAGAGGCCAATTGGCATATCAGCAACGTTAAGTTACAGTCATTCTTTAATCATTTTTGTTGGTGTGATAAATAATCTTTGTTATCATTACAAATAGCAGATACAACACTTTATTGATTTGTGGAGGAAGAAGAGATGAAAGTATTAGAAAGTGAAAAGCAATTTGCCGAGTTGAAGGAAAGCAGCAGAGTCGTATTTTTATTCTCAGCGGAATGGTGTGGAGATTGCCGTTTTATTGAACCATTTATGCCGGAAGTAGAGGCGGAATTCTCAGATTATACATTCGTCTACGTAGATCGCGATAAATTTATCGATCTTTGTGTTGAAAATGATGTATTCGGTATTCCAAGCTTTTTAGTATACAGCTTTGGTTCTGAGCTAGGCCGATTTGTAAGTAAAGACCGTAAAACAAAAGAAGAAATTGAAAGCTTCTTACAATCATTGTAAAATCAATAAAAGCAACAGTAAGTGAAAGGAATGCATGTATGTTGCATTCTTTTTCTATAGAAATAAAAGAAGAAAAATAACCATATGCACGTATGTGATTTTTCTTCTAAGGAGATAAAGAGTATGAAAATGACCAGCAAGAAAATGAAAAACCTCTTATGTGAACAATTGGCGCATAGTGAACGAACATTTTTATACGATGCCGAAAAAGAAGAACTACGAGTGGAAAATCGTAGAACTAATAAGGGGATTACGATTTCATTGCCGCCGATTGTGGCGAAAGCTGAAAATGCTTTAGAGAGTACGGTTGCTGAGACGGTGTATTATGTGACAGAGGCGTTAAAAGTGATGGGGAATGAACGGAGCTTAAAAGGGCATGAAAATGACATTTTCCCTGTTATCCGAAGTACCTCATTCCCGATGAACGATCAAGATGGCCGGAAGTTTGTCACAAATGAACATACAGCAGAAACGAGAATTTACTATGCGTTGGATTTAGGCAATACGTATCGTTTAATTGATGAAACCATGCTTGCAGACAGTGGATGGGAGCTGGGACAATTGAATCAATATGCATTGGGAAATTTGTATAAGAAGCCCATTACAAGCACTAGTGATACGGTTGCCGGCAATGTCTTTCATTTTGTCAGTACGAAAGATGGATACGATGCTAGTAAGATTTTAAACGAAGATTGGCTGCAAAGCATGAAGGCAAAAATCGTGGGAGAAATGGCTGTCGCTGTTCCTCATGGAGATGTATGTATTGTAGCTGATATTCGCAATAATACGGGGTATGACGTGCTGGCGCAAATGTGTATGAGCTTCTTCGCGAGTGGAAGTATCCCTATAACTGCTTTATCTTTTTTATATCAGAACAATCAACTTGAACCTATTTTCATTTTAGGGAAAAATAAACAAAAATAAATGAAATGAAACGAAAGCTATCCGAAAGTAATACGGATAGTTTTTTTGCTTTAAAGAACGATTAATTGCATAATTTTTTAAATGGTTTTTCAATAATATGAAACTATTCTCTTTTTTACTTTGTAAATTGATTAAATTTATTAAATTCCTGTTAAAATGAAGGAATAATGAAAAAGTTACTGTTAAAATAAAGGAATAATGAAAAGTTTGAGAAAGAGTGATTGAAGTGAAATGGTTAACTAAAATAAAAAAAATGTTTCGATTAGAAGATGAATATGAAATTGAAGAAATTGTACTCCAAGATGATGAAAATCTTGATATAGAAGAGCTTCGAAATAGAGGAATCAAAATAACAACTGAAAAAGACAGCAGCTTTATGGCTCATCGTTCTGAAAAACATACCGAGCCAAAGGATCAAACGGGAGCAACTAGTGAAATCAATGCCAAAGTTAGCTATCAATATCCGAAGGGGAACTTCCGTTTTCCTGTAATGCCTGATTATGAACCGAGTGAACGAAGAAAAGCCAAGACTCCACGTCATGCCGCGCGCAATGAGAATATGACGGTTGAAAGATCAGTGCCAACAAGTATTAAAAATACCAATGTATCAAATGTACCAAATATATCATCTGATTCAACAGAAAAAAAAGTAGAAGTTAGGAAAAGACCTTTTAGTCCAACTCAAATTCCTTCTCCTATCTATGGTTTTCAAAAGCGTCCACAAAATCATTCGGAAAATAAACCACAAACAGTGGGCACAAAGGAAGACGCTCTTGATATTCCAGCCTTTTTAAGAAGGGAGCAAGTGACTAAAGTACAAAGGGATTATCAGGAGGAAAGAAGTGTTCATCGTCAGGAAGCTGTAAAAGTTGTTCCGGTTCATCCGGTGAATTCAGCAACAAGTCAACCAATGAACCAACCGGCGAACAGTACGTCAGTTAATAAAGAGAGCGTTTATGGGAAAAAGGTCGTTCAACGACAGGATGAAGTTAATGATCTTTTTCCGATTAAACAGCGTTCTGAACAAAAAGAGCAAAAAATGATAAACGCTCAAGATACCAATTTAATGAGTGGACATCTTTCTTCTGAAACAGATGAAAGAAAGACTGAAGAAACAATGCGTGTGTGGGAAGAAGCACAAGAAAAAACACCTGTATTGATGGAAGAAGGATACGAGCTAAAAGAGGTTCCGGTAGTCAAGGAGGCGTTCCAAGCGCAAGAAGTATCGGCCATGCCAGAAACGGTACCAGAGCCGAAAGAAACGCCAACAGTGATTGAAGGGGTTCCAGAGTTAAAAGAAGCGCCGACAGTAGTGGGAGTGACCCCAGTACGAGAAGAAATACAGGTAGCCAAAGAGACTGTCCGAGCACAGGAAAAAGTACCGGCCATGCCAGAAACGGTGCTAGAGCCGAAAGAAACGCCAACAGTGATTGAATCGGTTTCGGAGTCCAAAGAAGCGCCGACAGTAGTGGGAGTAGCCCCAGTACGAGAAGAAACACAGGTAATCAAGGAGACGGTCCAAGCACAGGAAACGGTACTGCCGATGGTTGAAACAGCACACGTGACGGACGAGTCGTCTCGGATAGCGGAAGAAGATATTTCACCACTTGAAGGAGAAACGCCGGTAGTGGAAGAAGTGATTAAAGCTGTTGAAGAAGTAGCGTCAACCGTTGCTCAGGAAGAAAGGCTGACAAGTACCGGTGAAACATCATCTAATCAAGTGACAGCTGCAACATCCAGTCAGGCAGAGACGATGAAGAAGCGTAAACCGGTTCCATTTAATGTAGTCATGCTTCGACAGGACAGGGTTAATTGGGAAAATAAACAATCTCAAGTGGAAAAAAAAACGATAAATGAACCGAGTATAGAAGAAGTTCCAAAACAACCGGTTGAAGAGCCGATACAATCGGACAACCAAGCTGTACTTGATGAACCATCGTATTATCAATTTCCATCGATGGATTTATTAGCACCATCTGTCGTATTTGAACATGATGATGAATGGCTCGATCAACAAGGTTATATGCTGAATGAAACGCTGTTGAATTTTAATGTAAAGGCAAAAGTGGTGAATATTACGCAGGGGCCGGCCGTCACGCAATTTGAAGTGCAGCCTGAACCTGGCGTGAAAGTGAGTAAAATCACAAATTTGACGGATGATATTAAGTTATGTTTGGCTGCCCAAGACATTCGTATGGAAGCACCGATTCCAGGAAAACACACAATTGGCATTGAGATTCCTAATCGGAAGAGCCGACCTGTATTTTTAAGGGAAATTCTTGAAAGTGATTCTTTTATAGAAAGTGATTCTCCTTTGACGGTCGCATTAGGCTTGGATATCACAGGGGCTCCTGTTGTAACGGATTTAAGAAAGATGCCGCACGGTTTGATAGCAGGTGCAACAGGTTCCGGAAAAAGTGTTTGCATCAATACGATGTTAATCAGTCTTTTGTATAAAGCAACACCGCAGGAAGTGAAGCTTTTGTTGATTGATCCTAAAATGGTTGAACTTGCACCTTACAATCATATTCCTCATCTAGTTAGCCCTGTAATCACCGATGTGAAGGCTGCGACAGCTGCTTTGAAGTGGGCTGTGGAGGAAATGGAGAATCGATATGAGTTGTTCGCTCATAGTGGTGTACGGGATCTACAACGATTTAATAAGAAGGCTGAAGAAGCCGGGGAATATGCTCGCAAATTGCCGTATATCGTCATTATTATAGACGAGTTAGCTGACCTGATGATGATGTCGCCGGCAGAGGTTGAAGAGGCTATTTGCCGAATCGCTCAAAAAGCGAGGGCATGTGGTATTCATTTAGTGTTGGCAACACAGAGACCATCGGTTGATGTCATTACCGGATTAATCAAAGCCAACATACCGACAAGGATTGCCTTTTCCGTTTCGTCTCAAGTAGACTCACGGACGATTATTGATAGTAACGGTGCTGATAAATTATTAGGTAAGGGAGATATGCTATTCTTAGAGAATGGCTCATCTAAAACGGTTCGTCTGCAAGGTACGTTCGTAAGTGATGAGGAAATCGAAGAAGTGGTTGATTTTGTGAAAAAAGAACAAGAGCCGCAATATTTATTCGTTCAGGAAGATTTATTGGCCAAATCGCAAATATCGGATGAGCGAGATGAATTGTTTGAAGAAGCATGTGAATTTGTTGTGTATCAAAATTCCGCTTCTACATCAAGCTTGCAAAGACGCTTCCATATTGGCTATAATCGGGCTGCCCGATTGATGGATATGTTAGAAAATAACGGTGTGATTTCGGAAGCAAGAGGAAGCAAGCCAAGAGATGTATTGATGACACAAGCGGAGATGCAAGCGTGGTTCGAAGCAGAAAATGAGTGATAAATAGAACTTGGATGGGCATGGTTTCTTACTGAAGGATGATGTCCCTTGAGTTTGTTATAAGTGATGTGTCAGAGGGAACGATGATGGATTAGCTCATCGTTCCCTATTTTATATGAAGAAATATTAGATAAACTACGATATAATGTACTATTGGATGGTATGCTTTTAATGTGATTTTAGCTTCATTCAGTAGAATATCCGGCTTTGATGAGTGAATTATTACGGAATGAAGTTTCAATTTGTAAATACAGACAGATGATTTAGTGGGTAAGAGAGAGGTTCGAAAATGAAGGAAATGGAATTGAAAGCTCAAGGCAAACTTAAACGTTTAACAAATCAAACATTTAAGTTTGATAGACGAGTACAAGAAGGCTGGTTCTCAGCTGTTTATTTTTTGAAAACAAAAGAGATTGTAGAAGAATTCTATGAAGAAAATGATGTTTTGATGCAATTTTTCCAAAGACAAGACGCCATTTTATGTGGAACAGATGAGGTCATTGCTTTAGTACAGGAATTTGCTACTAATCCAGAAAATCTAGAGATTCATTCTTTACATGACGGAGATAAGGTAAGTCCTTTTGAAACGGTGTTGACAATCAAGGGACGCTATCAAGACTTTGGCTATTTGGAGGGAGTCATTGACGGCATTTTGGCCCGCCGCACCTCAGTTGCTACAAATGTATATAATGTAGTTAAAGCGGCAGCGTCTTCTGGCATTCAAAAGCCTGTTATTTTCATGGGAGATCGTGATGATCACTTTTCACAGCAAGCAGGTGATGGATATGCAGCGTTTATAGGAGGTTCAAGTGCTCAAGCTACACATGCCATGAATGAGTGGTGGGGAAAAGAAGGTATGGGCACGATGCCGCATGCACTGATTCAGTTGTATAATGGAGATATTGTGGAAGCGTGTAAAGCGTATCACAAGAAATTTCCGCAAGATGATTTAGTGGCTTTGGTAGATTATAATAATGATGTCATTACAGATTCTTTAAAGGTTGCTAGAGAATTCGGAAGTACGTTAAAAGGGGTAAGACTAGATACTTCCCGAACATTAATTGATAAATATTTCTTAAAAAATCAACATGTACTAGGTACATTCGACCCTTGCGGAGTCAATCCAGAGTTAATTTTTGCTTTACGAAAAGCATTGGATGATGAAGGATTCAATCATGTTCAAATCGTGGCAAGTGGTGGATTTACAGAAAAACGAATTGAAGAATTTGAAAAAAATGGTGTACCCGTTGATATGTATGGAATCGGAAGTAGCTTATTGAAAGTCAATATTGGATTCACCGGTGATAATGTTCTGTTGAATGGAAAGCCGCAAGCAAAAGAAGGACGTCAATATCGACCGAATCCACGCTTGCAAAAAGTGGATTTATAGTAAAAATATCACTTTTTGATTGTGCCGGTATATTTTTCACAACTTGGCGCTAAAAAATTATTTATGCTATAATGTTTTTTTAGGAGAATACTTGTTATACTCCTTTTCTTAGTGCACATTATAATGTTTACGAAAGAATACAGAACGTCATATGCTGTACTGCAGAAAGACGATTGTTGGAGGTTCTCGTATGACTGTTTACCATTTTGTTGGTATAAAAGGTTCAGGGATGAGCGCGCTTGCCCAAATTCTTCATGACATTGGCTTGCAAGTCCAAGGCTCTGATATTGACAAACATTTCTTTACACAAACAGCGTTGGAAAACGCTGGAATTACCATTTTGCCATTCGATAAGAATAATATTACAAACGAAATGACTGTTATTGCTGGTAATGCTTTTCCTGATACACATGAAGAAATACAACAAGCTATAGAGTTAGGTGTTCCGGTTATTCGCTATCATCGTTTTTTAGGGGATTATATTAAAAACTTTACTAGTGTTGCTATTACGGGAGCGCATGGAAAGACATCTACGACTGGCTTATTGTCTCATGTTTTAAGAGGGGCAAAACCTACATCTTTCTTAATTGGAGATGGAACAGGTAAGGGAGAACGCGATGCGGAGTATTTCGTATTTGAAGCCTGTGAGTATCGTCGTCATTTCTTATCTTATCATCCGGATTATGCAATCATGACGAATATTGACTTTGATCATCCAGATTATTTCTCAAGTTTAGAGGATGTTTTTAGTGCCTTCCAAGAGATGGCTCTACAAGTCAACAAAGGTATTATCGCTTGCGGCGATGATGAGCAATTGCAGAGAATTCAAGCGAGAGTACCGGTTATTTTTTATGGTTTCAATGAAGAAAATGATTTCCAAGCTCGCAACATTTCAACGACTAAAGAAGGGACGACATTTGACGTTTTTGTCAGAAATACGTTTTATGAAACGTTTACAATTCCGACATTCGGTAGTCATAGCGTGTTGAATGCTTTAGCAATCATAGCCTTCTGTAAATATGAACGAATCAGTGCTGAAATCGTGAAGCAGCAGTTGCTGACTTTTTCGGGCGTAAAAAGAAGATTTTCTGAAAAAATCGTGAATACACAAATTTTAGTGGATGATTATGCTCATCATCCGACGGAAATTCGTGCAACAATTGATACGGCCAGAAAGAAATATCCGGATAGACAAATTGTGGCTGTATTCCAGCCGCATACTTTCTCACGAACGCAAAAATTCTTGAATGAATTTGCTGATAGTTTGAATGGTGCAGATAAAGTCTTCTTATGCGATATTTTTGGCTCGGCTAGGGAGCATCAAGGAAAATTGACGATTTACGATCTTCTTGAAAAAATTCCAAACGGAGAATTATTAGAAGAAACAAATACGGATCCGTTGAAAGCCTATGATAACAGTGTCGTGTTATTTATGGGTGCTGGAGATATTCAAAAGTTCCAGAAAGCATATGAAAATTTGCTTGAACTAGATAAGTAAGAGAAAAAACACCGAGGTATATTCGGTGTTTTTTCTT
>JBJEFL010000030.1:0-19955 GCA_051873995.1 Bacillus sp. (in: firmicutes) | reverse complement strand
CTTGAACTAGATAAGTAAGAGAAAAAACACCGAGGTATATTCGGTGTTTTTTCTTATTCACATTATAAATTGCCAACAATGACATGAACACGACGACGTTTCTAGTTTTAAGCGTAAAGTATAAATGCAACTAAAAGTGAGTTTTCTATAGCTGTTTATTCATGATACGTTAATAACAAATGATTCAATTCCTTTCTGAGTAGTCCTCTGCTTTTTGTTATTAATCCATGGCCGGTTACACAATAATCCACGTTTAAATGACTTAATGTTTCAATGGATTTGCGTGCTTGCTTTTCATCCATTGTAAAATAAGACGGCGGTCCACTTACCTTGAATTTTTGCGTAATTACATGAAAAAGAGATTCTTGTTGTGTAGTGACAAAAGCATCTCCTGCAATCAAAATACGATCGTTGGCATTGTATAAAGAAATATGTCCAGGCGTATGCCCAGGTGTTGAGAGCCAAATCCAATCTTGTAGAAAAGGAACACTATTATCATGGGGCAGTGAAGTAACGCAAGGGGCTATATTAATGCCATGATTAGGAAATGTTCTGGAGAGTCGTGCCACCATCCCTTTTTTTCGGAATTGTCCTTTTGGATAGTCTGCTTTTCCGGTTAAATAAGGCAATTCTTTCGTATGGGCGAAGACAGGTATGTTCCATTCCAGCAGTAATTCCGCCAAGGAACCGACATGATCGAAATGCCCATGTGTAAGAACGATCGCAAGAGGTTTTTTCGTTCCAAACATCTTTTGAAAATCTTTTTTGATTGTTGGAAAGCAATGTGGCATACCTGTATCCACCATAATAATGTCATTGCGCTCGTTTAAAATGTAACACAGGTTGACAATCCGACTGGTATATACCCAGACTTTCTGTTTAATATTGTCCCATTTTCGGTTTCGAATGGATGAATATGGTAAAAAGGAATGTTTGAACATATTATAGTTGCTTAATAAATGGTTATGATGCACGTATGATTTCATCCTTTTGCTTTGTAAATAGTCTATTTTAAGATATCCATCTTCGAGTCCATTTAGTCAAAGTGTGGTGGAAATAAAAAATCCCGAGCCATTTAAGACTCAGGATTTTTGGAACAGATAGATGATCCATCATTTATTTTAAGTTTTCAGGATTCAGACACTCAAGCTCTGGTAGGACGAATCGACCATCTTTTCGAATGAGCACATCATCGAAATAAATTTCCCCGCCTCCATATTCCGGACGTTGAATGTTTACCATATCCCAGTGAATGTTGGATGAATTACCATTGAATGCTTCATCATAGCATTGACCTGGTGTAAAGTGGAAGCTGCCATCAATTTTTTCATCAAATAAAATATCTTGCATCGGATGTAAAATATACGGATTTACGCCGATAGCAAATTCACCGATATAACGTGCGCCTTCATCTGTATCCAGCACTTTATTTAGGCGTTCTGTGTCATTCGCTGTTGCTTCGATAATTTTTCCATCTTTAAACGTCAATTTAACATTCTCAAATGTAAATCCTTGATATGGTGAAGGTGTGTTATAGGTAATCACACCATTAACAGAGTCTTTGACAGGTGCCGTAAACACTTCTCCGTCAGGGATATTCATTTCACCCGCACATTTGATGGCAGGGATGTCTTTGATGGAGAATGTCAGGTCTGTACCAGGACCAGTCAGGCGAACTTTATCTGTCTGGTTCATCAGAGCAACCAAACTATCCATCGCAACACTCATTTTGCTGTAATCCAAATTGCAAACATCGAAGTAGAAATCTTCGAAAGCTTCTGTACTCATTTTTGAAAGTTGGGCCATGGCACTGTTCGGATAACGCATAACAACCCATCTCGTTTTTGGAACACGAATAGCTCTATGTACTTTTTGACCGATTGTCTCGCCTTCAATGCTCATTTTATCCGCTGGAACATCGGAAAGTTCGTTGATGTTGTCGCCGGATCGAAGTCCGATGTAGGCATCCATTTCCTTCATCACGTTCGCTTCGAAAGCTGCCATCATTTCATATTGTTCTTTTTGTGCGCCTAATAATAAAGAGCGGTTCACCTGATGATCTTTTAAAGAAACAAATGGATAAGCGCCTACTTTATATGCTTCGCGAACAATCGCCGTTACAAGCTCTTTTTGTAAACCGAAGTTTTCGATTAATACTTTTTCGCCTTTTTTCAATTTTAACGAATAGTTAATAAGGTTTTTTGCCAGGGTGTCAATTCTAGGGTCTTTCATTTTGTATAAACCTCCATTAATTCTAGTTTCACTTTATTGTAACCTATTTTACATAATGTTTTTAGTTATGAGACTTTTTTCTTGTTCAAAAAATTAATGATATTTTTTGAATGTTTTCTTTAAAGAATAGTTTATAATGAATGACAAAGGGTACTTTTGAAATAATTGTACCGTCGTTGGAGGCATGTTGTATGGAAATTATTTTGTATTTGAGTGCGGCTTTGGCTGCCATTGCTTTTTTTATCTTGGTCATTTATTTATCAAAAACATTAAAGGCCTTGCAAATAACGCTTGATAGTGTATCGAAAACGCTTGTTGATGTGGAGAAGCAAATGCAAGGGCTTACGAAGGAATCTACGCTTTTGCTGAATAAAACAAATGCATTAGCAGAAGACTTACAAAAAAAGTCGGAAAATTTAAATGTCGTAGTTGATGCTGTGAAAGAAGTTGGTGGTACAGTCAAAGGCTTCAATACGTCTTTACAAAAGGTTTCTTCGAAAGTAGAGCAAGAGCTGGATCAAAACCAAGAAAAAATTACTCAAGTGGTACAATGGGGAAGTGCAGTATTGGAATTGCGTGACCTTTGGAGAAAGAAAAAAGGTGGAAAATCCACTTTAATGGAATCGTCTGAACATGAAAATAATGCAGATGAACAGCGTCGTCGTAAATTTCGTTCAAGAGGCTAAGTTTTCATTTTCAATATTAGGAAAGCGAGGAGAACAAGTATGAGTTCAAATGAATACCAAAAGGAACATTCAAGAGATATGGTAAAGAGAGATGACAGCGGAGATTCTATTAATACTAAAGATTTCATGATTGGTGCTTTAATAGGTGGTATCACTGGTGCTTTAGCGGCTCTATTACTTGCCCCTAAATCCGGTAGGGAGCTTCGCCAAGATTTAAATGAAGGTGCAAAACATTTAACAGAGCGTACAGAGAAATTGAGAAAAACAGCTGCAGAAAGAGGTTCTGAATTTGCGGAAGCAGCAAAATGTAAGACATCAAATTTAACGGAGGCTGTTTCGAAACAATCTGCTGTTATTTTAGACAATGTGAAAAGTCTAAGACATAAAGAAAAAGGGAATGAAGAGGATGTAGTTTCTGCTGAGGATGCAAAGCGGAAGCTTGAAGAAGCTCAACAGGCATTTGTTGAAACGGAAAAACAATTAAATAGTTAATCTAAGGGGAAAAATTGGATTTTCAAACGGTGAAGTGATAAGATGACTTCACCGTTTATTTTTTATGAAAGGAATGGAAAGTTATGCAACATATTGCGACAAAAGAAGAATTAGAAGCCTTATTAGATCAGCAAGCGGTTATTGTAATGAAGCACAGCTCGACTTGCCCAATCAGTGCTGAAGCATATGAACAATTTCAAACGTTCACTTCAAATACCCCGAACTTACCTGCTGTCTATTTAGTTGTGCAAGAAGATCGCGAGCTTTCTACTTACATAGCTGAAAAGTATCATGTGAAGCATCAATCTCCGCAGGTCATTTTATTTAAAAATGGAAATGTGGCGTGGCACGAATCTCATTGGCGTATAACAGTGGATGCTCTTGCTAAAGCATACGCAGAATGATGATATTTGTCCGCTTCAAAAAATTTTTTGAAGTGAGTGTAATGGGATAGTTTGAAGCATAACATAAAAAATACCTTGCCTAATCGCAAGGTATTTTTTATGTTATGCTTTATTGCTTAGGGTTGGCCACATGATACGTAAATCATCACCTGGCTCAAGTTGCTCATGGAAGCCTGTTTCTTTATTGTTTTTGACTAAAATAAACCTTGAATTAGCGTTGTTAGGCAAATGTATATCTACGTGGCGAAAGACGTCCTGAAAGATAAATGGCTCCATTTTCTTTTGGACGATTTTTATCGTGTCACCACATTGGATGGAATCTCGTTCTTGCAATAATCGATCATCTCGATAAAATTCTGTCGCTGTCTTTGTTAAGGTAATCAGATTGCCGTTAAATGTAACAGGTGTTGAATGAACCAGATTCAAATTTAGTGACTGAGAGATGTCCAGTACCGAAGGAGGTGATAAGCGTTCGATTGTAATATGATCACCATCGTCAAAGGATGAAGTTAATTGTGCGGTCAGATTGTTTTTTATGATTTTCCCAGAAAATTTATTCAATGTACATACCTTATCATTGATCGTAATGGTATATGGTTGAACGTGTGACAACAGCTGATGTAACCCAAGCGCTCTTAAAAGTGCTTCAATCGTTTCGGGAAGCTTACAGACGATATCATCCCGATCTTCAATATTTTCCTCAGCATCGCATACTGCGCCATTTTTCTTGATTACAGCTTCAAGTGTATATTTTGTATCGTTTATAATAATCGTTTTTCGGGGAATTTCATCCAATAGGTCCCTAACCTTTATTTCCGGCTGAGTTCCATCTACCCCTTTTTCTACGTAAATGTGATCATTTGCGGTTACTTCATCATCCAAAGATGCTTCTTTTCCATTTAATAAAATGGTCGGTGGTGTGCCGTGAATACCCGGAATCGTAACCATCTGCTCGTTGACATTCACGATACAGGCCATTCCTGGTTTTCCGTACAGTTTATTTATTTTAATACCACTCGCCAATAAACAATCGGCAATCGTCAGTTTCTTTAAATCGAATAGGCGCACCGGCGAATCGTTCAACATAATCGTCACATATTGGACAGGGTTTCGTTCGGCAGCTATCGCAATGCCAATAGGTGTAACTAACTCGGGGCCTTTTGAAACATTTGTTTCGATTGTTAAATTTTGGATGGCGTCAATACCTCTCACCGCTACCCGGTTGGTAGGTAAGTTTAGACGCTCAGATAACATTTTGCTTAATTGGGGTGTAAGACTTCCACCACCAATCAGCATAACGGCTTTTGGTGATTTATTGTTGTTAAGCTGAAGAATTTCTTCGCTTATATAATCAGCCAACTTCGTTAATGTGGGCATGATTTTTTCAATGATATCATTTGATGAAATTTCTTCTTCAAATCCAAGTATATCCGTCACGGTAATAAACTCATGATCATTGACTTGCCTTTTTGCTTGCTCAGCCAGAGGAAAATCGAGCAGTAGGGCATCACTGATTGCTTCTGTTATTTCATCTCCTGCAAAAGGAACCATTCCATAAGCGATGACTGTTCCTGAGTCTGTTATCGCTATGTCCGATGTACCTGCGCCTATATCGACCAACGCAACATTTAAACGGCGCATAGAAGGTGGAATAAGCACATTGATGGCTGCAATGGGCTCAAGAGTCAAAGCTTGCATTTCTAGGTTAGAGCGTTTTAAGGCTGATAGAAGTGATTCCACGACCACCTTCGGCAAGAAAGTGGCGATGATTTCCACAGAGGCTTCCGTTCCGGTTTGATCAATTAAATTACCGATTTCAACATGATCCAACCGATAATATAAAACGGAATAGCCAACACAGTAGTAATCAAAGCTTCTTTCGTTCAGATTTTTTTCTGCTATTAGTGTTTGTGCTTGTTGGACGGCGCTTAACTCCAGGTGCAGAACATCCTCTTTGTTGATCATCGGCTTCCCTTGTATATTAATGGAAACTGAAGCGCGTTCTGTTTTTAAAGCTCTGCCGGCAGCAGCTACACTGACCTTTGTTAATGCGCCGTGGCGCTCTTCCAATTCTGCTTTGATTTCTGTGATGATTTTCGAAACGGCCAATACGTCATGGATTTGTCCGTCCAACATAGCTCGTTCGGTATGTTCTTTGGAAGCGATATCGGTCACATAATAATGGCCTTCATTTTTTTCAAGAATAATTCCTACAACGGAGCGGGTCCCTATATCTAAAGCAAATAATTTCTCCTGCATGCGATACACCTTCTTTTTTGTACTGTATGAATAATTACTTTTAATATATATTAGAAAGAGAACGTAAACTTGCTATCTTTATGAGAAAAGAGCAAGACAGTTGGTTAGAACTAGAATAAATATGTAAATAATCGTCACAAAAAAAATGCTTTAGCGCTTAAAAGCGTTTAATCAAAAAAGCATAACGCGTGACAATTGAGAATATTTAGATTATAATAGTGTCTAATTATATAAAAATGTAACATAAATTAAAGTGTCATTAAAGCTGTCAGCTAGAATAACTAAAAATTATTCATAAATGGACTTTCGGTTTTGTGCACTTTTCGAAAGGAATGAAATAGATTGAGTAATGTGGAATTAAATGAGCTTCGTGATCGATTGGATGAAATTAATCTTTCTTTACTACAACTCATTAATGAAAGAGCGAAAGTGGTACAAGAGATTGGACGAGTAAAAGAAAAACAAGGTGTAAACAAGTATGACCCGCTTCGTGAGAGAGCAATGCTCGATCTGATTGAAGAAAATAATGCCGGTCCACTAGATGATAGTACGATTAAACATATATTTAAAGAGATTTTCAAAATGAGCTTGAATTTACAAAAAGATGATCAGAAAAAAGCGCTGCTTGTTTCTAGAAAGAAAAAGCCGGAAGATACAGTTATTACAATCAAAGGCGAAAAGGTTGGAAATGGCATGCCGACAATGGTGTTTGGTCCTTGTGCGGTTGAATCTTACGAGCAAGTAGCCGAAGTAGCGAAAGAAATTCAAGCGAAAGGTCTGAAATTCATTCGAGGTGGAGCGTTCAAACCGAGAACATCTCCTTATGATTTCCAAGGCTTAGGGCTTGAAGGTTTGAAAATCTTAAAAAGAGTCGGCGATGAATTTGGCTTAGCGGTCATCAGTGAGATTGTGAACCCGGCGGATTTAGAGATGGCTGCTGATTATGTGGATGTTATTCAAATTGGTGCAAGAAACATGCATAACTTTGAATTACTGAAGGCTGCAGGTGCAATCGATAAACCAATCTTATTGAAACGTGGCTTGTCGGCAACAATTGATGAGTTTATTCATGCAGCTGAATACATTATGTCACAAGGAAATGGAAACATCATTTTATGTGAACGAGGAATTCGTACGTATGAAAAAGCGACGCGTAATACGTTAGACATTACAGCAGTTCCGATTTTAAAACAAGAAACACACTTACCGGTCCTTGTAGATGTAACGCATTCCACTGGCCGTAAGGATTTACTTCTTCCTGCAGCCAAAGCGGCTTTGGCTATTGGAGCGGACGGCATTATGGCAGAAGTACATCCGGACCCAAGTGTTGCACTTTCCGATGCAGCTCAGCAAATGGACTTCAAAGAATTCGACGAATTTTTTGAAGGTATTCAAACTCAGCTTAAAGTTACAGTGCAGTAAGTAGTTGGAGTTTATCAATTATACAATCGTTGAAAAGGCACAGGAGACTAAGTAATTCTCCTGTGCCTTTTTGCGAGTAAATAGTGAGAATGATCACGCGAACAGTGATTGAATGGCTGTTTCACTTATAAATTCTTTATAAAAATATACGTAAATTGAAAGCGCAAAAACCTGAAAAGATGTATAATAAAGGAAGATACTGTATAGTTTGATTTATTACAGGAAAAAATTATAAAACACATTGCAGTTATTAATATCTTATCGTATTATAAAATATTATTGTCTAATTTGATTAACAATGTGTTTATCTTATATATGTGTAAAGTTGAACAAGAATTCTCTCAAAAGTGAATAATGTGAAATGTATATAAATAGTTGAACGCCAGTTGCATTAAAAAAATTAAAGGAGTGCCAATCAAGATGAGTAATATAACAATTTATGACGTAGCTAGAGAAGCAAACGTCTCGATGGCTACAGTTTCCCGAGTTGTAAATGGAAATCCAAATGTAAAACCGGCTACAAGAAAGAAAGTAAATGATGTCATTGAACGACTAGGATATCGTCCTAATGCTGTAGCAAGAGGTTTAGCTAGTAAGAAAACAACAACAGTCGGTTTGATCATTCCGGATATCTCTAATATTTTTTATGCCGAGTTAGCTCGTGGTATTGAAGATATCGCTACTATGTATAAATATAATATCATTTTAAGTAATTCTGATGATAATAAAGAGAAAGAATTGCATCTTTTGAACACGATGTTAGGAAAGCAAGTGGATGGCTTGATTTTCATGGGTGGAAATATTACGGAAGAACATGTTGTGGAGTTTAAACGTTCTCCGGTTCCTATCGTATTGGCCGGGTCGATTGAGGATACTGGGCAAATAGCTTCAGTCAATATTGACTATGAATTGGCTGCTTACGATGCTGTTATGCATTTTGTGAGAGAAGGTCATACAAAAATCGCACTTGTTTTAGGAAATTTCAATGAGCCGATTAGCATGAAGAAATTAGCTGGTTATAAGAAGGCGTTGGAAGAGCAAAACATTCCATATCGTGAAGAATACGTAGTTGAAGGTGATTTTTCTTACGATTCCGGAATTGAAGCGTCAGAAAAGCTTTGTGAAGGTGATGAAATTCCTACAGCAATTCTTGTTGGTGCGGACGAAATGGCTGTTGGTGTAGTACATGCTATCCAAGATAAAGGTTATAATGTTCCAAATGATATTTCTGTTATCAGTTTTGATAATACGAAGTTAACGTTGATGGTGCGACCTCAAATTACGACAATCGTTCAGCCTTTATACGATATTGGGGCAGTGGCTATGCGCTTATTGACAAAGCTAATGAATAAAGAAGAAGTGGAGTACAATGCAGTTGTGCTGCCGCATCGAATTGAAGAAAGAGATTCAACGAAATAAGAGAAAGCTACATAATTAAGAAAGCACACATGAGAGGAGAAGTGATGAAAGTTCTCCTTCTGTGTGCTTTTTCGTATACTTTAAGAAATTAGATAAATTGTCAGTGATGGAGTAAATGCGACATCGTAGACAACTTTAGGTGTAAAATTAAGTGTAAATATGCCTCTGGCTAAAAAGCATATAATTCTAAAGTTTGAAAGCTATCTAGCTCCAGCTCCCAGTGTACTTCGTCAACTTTCTTACGATAAATCAAAGCAGACATGCAGCAGACATAAGACGAACCTTTCCGGAAAGGAACGGCTTTGAAGGAGTAACGACGCCACGTCCTGTGGCAACATCGTTTCGTTGTGACTCTCATCCTGAAAGCCTCATACGTCGCTAGACGGGAGCCTGCGCTTTTTATTGTTTTTGAATAGGGTAGAGCAGGTTATGTAATGCTTTTAGATTTTTTTCAGCAATTTCATTTTTCCGTGGGATGGGCGGATATAAGTCTTGCGGATCTTCCCACTTGGTCGGAAGTGAAACCGGTGCAACCTTTTGCCAATTTTCAATCCAAGAAATCGGGAGTTCACCCGATAAATGAGTTTCTTCATTCATTTCCAACCAAATTCTTGACCAGGCACGTGGAACGACTCGCCAAATATCATAGCCGCCTCCGCCGACAGCTATCCAGCGGCCATTACAGTACTCATGTGCCAGTTGATGTGCTAGCTTTGGAATTTCTTCGTATATTTTCATTGTAGCAGATAGGTGTGTCAGTGGATCATGGTAGTGGGAGTCTGCTCCGTTTTGTGTCAAAATAACGTCGGGTTTAAAAAAGGCGGTTATTTCCCTAAGAGCTGTAGTATAAATTTGTAGCCAAGATTCGTCTTCTGTAAATGCATCAACTGGCAAATTGAAGGAATAACCATATCCTTTTCCATGGCCGCGTTCATTGATATTCCCTGTTCCCGGAAATAAATAGCGGCCGGTTTCGTGAATCGAAAAAGTACAAACATCGTCATCATCATAAAAAGACCATTGAACACCATCCCCATGATGGGCATCTGTATCCACATAAAGCACTCTCGCATTATAGTTTTTCTGAAGATATTTAATGGCTACAGAGCAGTCATTGTATACACAAAATCCGGAAGCCTTACCTCGGAAACCGTGGTGAAGACCTCCGCCGAGATGAAGTGCATGATTGGCTTGACCTGTCATTACTTGGTCAACAGCGGTTAAAGTTCCTCCTACTAAATAGGCACTTGCCTCATGCATGTCTGTAAAGATGGGTGTATCGTCTGTGCCGAATCCGTAAGTATGTGCCTGTTCTTCTGAAAGTAAGCCGGAGGAAGCTTGTTTGACAGCATTGACATACGCAGCGTCATGCACTAAACATAGTTCTTCATCGGTGGCCATTCTGGGCGGCACGATTTGCGCTGGAGAAAGAGCGTTGCATTTTTTTAATAAATCGACTGTAATTTTGAGCCGAAGTTGATTGAAGGGATGTTCATCATTGAAATGATATTTCAGTAAGTTTTCTGAGTAAACGAATATAGCCTTATTCATGATAACATCCCTGCACTTTTCGGCCAAATCACATCAAATCCCTGTTCCTTTAAGGTTTCAACAATGAAGGTGGGGTTGATGGTTTCGATGCGTAGGACGATTATTTTATATTGTTCCTTTTTCATATCCGGATAGACAAGAACACTCAGTAGTTTGATATTTTCTTCTTTTAAAACGGTTGTTATATCACTTAGCATCCCGGTTGTATGAGGCACGCGTATTTGCAATTGCGATCCAGGCTGGTGTGCGCCGGTTAATTTGACGAATGTACGCAGTATATCGGTTTCGGTAATAATTCCGACCAGTTTGTCGTTTTGGACGATGGGCATGCAACCGATTTTATTGTCATAAAAAATAACAGAAATTTCTTCGATAAAATCCAATGGATGCGCAGTGATGATTTTTGTTTTCATGATGGTGCTTAAAGGCTTTTGTAAATCCTCTACATGAAATGTGGAGCGAAAGATAGAAGGCATAGCATTTCGAATGTCTTGATTAGAAACAAGCCCAATTAAACGGTGCTCATTATCGATAATCGGGAGATGCCTGATTTTATTTATTTGCATGACTTCAAACGCTTGTTGAATGGTATCTTGCTCTGTCAACGTAATAACATTTCGAACCATAATTTCTTCAAGTATCATCATCATTTCCCCTTTTAAAAAAAGATACATCTAAAATATTCAGATGAAAGAATGCAGATCGATTACTGAAATCATGTAAGCCTATACAAGAGGAAGGGCAGTGAATGATCTTGTTTAATACATATATCGATTTTTGAAACGTAAGTGGTCAAATCGCTCGATTGCTGTATGGTCTACTCTTGAACCAATTCGGACCATTAAACAATTGGCGGGGTGAGAACAAATTTCCGGATCATCTGTGGCATAGTATTCAAACCCACCTGCATTCGTCATTTTTTCCATGACTTTTCTGTATTCCCAAATATTTAATCCTGTCCCCTTTAAATCCCAGTGCCAGTAATATTCGGTGGTGATAATGATATAGTCTTCCATGGCGTCGTCCATAATGGCTACTTTGAGAATGCTCTTTCCAACTTGACAATCTCTAAAATCAGAAATGACTTCAATGGCCCCTAGCTCTATTAAATTTTCTATATTTCCTTCGGACCAGCGTTCAAGTGGGTCGGGATAGAGAAACGTTGCATAACCGATGATAGTTTCATTAAGCCTTGCTACAATAATTCGTCCTTCAGGTAACTTGGATATTTCTATAAGTGCTTTTTTTTGCAGCACTGGAGATCGGAAAGAAACAAGATTTTTGTGAAAATCGTATTTTTCCAGACTCTCAGTCGAAATTGGCCCTTCAATGATTAAGGTTCCTTTTGGTGTTTTTAATTCTTTTGCGTTGTAGGTCTTTATATGCTGCACTTTTTCACCTCCATTGTTCTAAGGGTGCATGTTATACATTGAACGATAATTCTGATTACTTATGTATTTTACCATTTTTGGTAGATTTCTTGAAAGTAATAACCATAAGATGAATCGCATTATCTTTCAAAAAGTTACAATTTTAGAAATTGTTTAAGTTTCTTCGTTGTTATATAATAATTCCCATAACTTGTAAAAGGGGTTGGATAAATGAAAGTGAAAGCGCTACCAGTTGCGAGTGGGAATTTCAACTTAAAAAGTTATGAAGAGCAGTATCGATTATTTGATTGGGCGGAAGTCGAGAAGAATTTTTCGTGGTTTGAAACGGGAAAGGTGAATGTTGCTTACGAGGCAATCGATCGTCACGCTTTAGGAGCTAAAAAAAATCAAGTAGCGCTTTATTATAAGCAAGCAGAACGTGAAGAGAAGTTTACGTTTAAAGAAATGAAGGAGCTTTCAAACAAAGCAGGCAACGTGTTGAAGAACATTGGGGAAGTTGAAAAAGGCGACCGAGTTTTTATTTTTATGCCCCGTTCACCGGAACTGTATTTCGCTTTCTTAGGTGCTGTGAAATTAGGTGCTATCGTAGGTCCGTTATTTGAAGCTTTCATGGAAGGCGCGATCCGCGACCGTTTGGAAGACAGTGAGGCGAAAGTCATTGTTACAACGCCACAATTAGTATCCCGTATACCGATTGATGATTTACCGTCGTTGAAGCATGTATTTGTAGTTGGTGATGATGTACAAGAAGAGGGTAAAATTCTCGATTATAATAAATATTTTAATAGTGCTAGCAAGGGATTAACAATTGAGTGGGTTAGTCGCCAAGATGGATTTTTGCTGCACTATACGTCCGGGTCGACTGGAAAGCCAAAGGGAGTCTTGCATGTGCATAATGCGGTGATACAGCATTATCAAACAGCAAAATGGGTCCTTGATTTGCAAGAAACAGATGTATATTGGTGTACAGCGGACCCCGGATGGATAACGGGAACGGCTTACGGTATTTTTGGTCCGTGGCTTCATGGGGTATCAAGTGTTGTGGTGGGGGGGCGCTTTAAAGCAGAAACGTGGTACCAAATCATTGAAGACTATGGTGTAACGGTTTGGTATAGTGCGCCAACTTCTTTCAGAATGTTGATGGGAGCCGGAGATGATGTTGTTCAGCGCTTTGATTTATGTTCCTTGCGTCATCTGTTAAGTGTGGGAGAACCGTTGAATCCAGAGGTCATACGATGGGGGATGAAAGTCTTCAATCAGCGGATACATGATACATGGTGGATGACGGAAACAGGTGGACAATTGATATGCAATTATCCTTGCATGGAAATTAAACCGGGCTCGATGGGAAAACCCATTCCTGGCGTTGAGGCGGCAATTGTCGATAACTTAGGAAATAAAGTGCCACCTTACCAAATGGGGAATTTGGCTATCCGTAAAGGCTGGCCGGCCATGATGCAGCAAATCTGGAATAATCCGCAGAAATATGAATCTTATTTTATGCCAGGGGATTGGTATGTTTCAGGAGATTCAGCTTATATGGATGAAGATGGATACTTTTGGTTTCAAGGAAGAATAGATGATGTGATTTTGACGGCTGGTGAGCGTGTAGGTCCTTTTGAAGTGGAGAGCAAATTGGTCGAGCATCCTGCAGTGGCTGAGGCCGGAGTAATCGGGAAGCCGGATCCGGTTCGAGGGGAAATTATTAAGGCGTTTATTGCATTAAGAGATGGCTATGAGCAATCTGAAGAATTAGTGGAAGATATTCGTCAATTTGTAAGGAGCGGTTTGGCTGCTCATGCAGCACCGAGGGAAATTGAATTTAAGGATAAATTACCGAAAACAAGAAGCGGAAAAATTATGCGTAGAGTATTGAAAGCGTGGGAATTGGATTTGCCGACAGGAGATACATCAACGATGGAAGATTAATGAATGATCAGTTAAGAGGAGCTGTCCCAAAAGTCCTTTTATGATTTTTCGGACGCTCCAATCTTTCTTTGATCATTGAAACCGAAGAAAGGTGCTAGTGTGTTTCTTTTCTGTAACTATTGTCGCTAAAGAATTGAGATTGCTTGAAGAAAGTATCTTGTAAGGCACCCCCAAAAAAACTACTGAACGAGAATTTCCTCGTATATCTTTTATCTCAGTCGAATAGTAAGGAATAACGACTAAGAGTGCCACGTCCTGTGGCAACGTCACTGGGGCTCTCAAAATGAGAGCCCCATACGTCGCTAGACGGGTTCTTGCGCTGCGTATAAATTCATGGTGAGGTGGTCGTACTCTCGGTATGGACCGTGGAATCGGCAGGGCTGATATTTGTGCTTGGAACAGGCTCGGGATCGCTCTCCGGAACAGGACCATTAGTTGGTGGTGTCTCGACCGGTTGTGTTGATGTTGATTCAGCAGGTGGCGTATCTGCTTCAATTGTTATAACGTTCGAAGCAGGTGACTCCTTGCCGGTGATATCGACTGCTTTAACCATATAGGTTCCAGGATTTCCGGTATAAGAGAGTGCTTGCCCGGCTTTAATTGTCGCGACTTTTTGATTATTTCTATAAACTCTGTATCCAATCACGTCGTAATCGGAATGCCTCATCCACGAGATGGTTTTATCATGTAAAGATAAAGTCATGGCAAGAGGGGCTCTTCCGTTATCTGCTAATTTTCGCACCCCAGTTGTGATTTTTCCGGATGAATAACTGCCGGTAAGGTATTTGCCTCCTAGTACCTTCAGAAAATCAGTTGATAAAGTAGTTCCTTCGGTTACAAATTCAGTTGGTGTAGACGGCAAAGCGATATAGCGATTATTCCCGATGACAACAAATTTCCCGCTGGATGTAGTGGCTTTGGTGGTTTTGCCTGCATAATTGCTAGGAAATAAATCAGACCCTCGAATACCTGCTTCGGATAGTAAAGACGTAGATATTCCGTAAACAGATTCAATCGATCGGTGGCTAATTCCTTTAGGACTAGTGAATTTTGTCCCTGAATCTATGAGCGGGCGGTTAGCGGCATATGCGGCATTGATTAAATCAGCCCATAAATACTGGGTTTGCTGACTATATGTTAGACCGGTGGAAGAATTGTTCAATGTTTTTGGTGTATCGTAGCCATTCCAAACACCGAAAGTGATAGTGGGATTGGAAGCGATAAACCACGAATCTTTCTTGTCCGATGTGGTTCCGGTCTTACCAGCAAAATCCGATCTGAAATTTAAGCGTCTTTTGGCGGTTGTGCCTGTTCCATTTGTCAGGACATCGCGCATCATATCAATCGTTAAATAAGCCGTTTGTGGCGAGAATACATTCACTGCCGTTGGTTGATGTTCGTAAATGACTGCCCCTTTTTTTGTTTCGATTTTTTCAATCATATAAGCATCGATGAAAAGACCGTTATTGGCAAGTGTCGCATAAGCATTTACATTTTCTTCGACAGTTACTCCGTTAGTGAGACCGCCAAGTGCCACAGCGGGAGCACTATAATCGCTTTCGGATAAGCTGCTGAATCCCATTTTTTCGAGATATTGAATAGGTTTTTGGTCAATCATGTCCATATAAAATTTCACGGCCGGTGCATTTTGTGATTTCATCAATGCTTTGCGGGCTGAAGTTAAACCTGTATAGCCGCTATAGGCATTTTTAGGTTGCCATGTCTTGCCGCCGGCAGGGATGGAGTACGGTGCATCGAGAGTTAAGGTTCCTGGTGCGAGGATACCGAGCTCAATTCCCGGCGCGTATACAAGCAATGGTTTCATCGTCGAGCCGTTTTGTCTAGTAGCGGCAGTGGCGTGATTGGTAGCTTCTCTTTCATAATCCCGACCGCCGACGAAACTGAGAATTTTTCCTGTTCTGTTTTCAATCAATACAGCACCAAGCTCAACGGGTTCCTGTACTTCAATCGTTTTTCCGGTCGTTGAGTCGGTTTTGATTTCTGTTTTATTTTTCCCGTAGTGGGAGAACTGTTCAGCCGTTTTTTGCATGGCATCGTATATGTTTTTATGGATCGTGATATGAATTCTGTAACCGTTTTGTCTCATGGCTTTGTCTGCCAATAACTCATACTGATTTTGTAAATGTTCGTTTGTCGTAATGTCTTTTTCAGAATATCCATCTTTTGCAGCTAATTGAATGGCAAGGATGTCTTTGGTGCGGTTCTCCACCTCTGTTGATAGCCAAGGGTATTGTTCAAATGTTTGAGGCTCCGGTGGTATGAAATCTTTTGTAATATCGTATTCGGCTGCTTCCTTGTATTCTGTTTCGCTAATCAATTCATTTTGCAGCATGCGGGAAAGAACAATCTCCATCCTATTCAGACCGGGTTGAAGCCCTTCTTTTTCTTTTAATTTACCGTCCTTGGTAAAAGGTGTGTAACCAAATGGGCTTTGTGGTAAACCGGCGATATAAGCGGATTGAGCTAAAGTGAGATCTTTGACGTCTTTACCGAATATTCCTTTTGCCGCTGCTTGAACCCCGGCGATATTTCTTCCTGAAGAATTCCTCCCAAAAGGTGATACATTTAAATAGGCTTCTAAAATATCCTCTTTTTCGAAAAAGTTTTCTAATCGGAGGGCCAGCAAAATTTCTTTTGCTTTTCTTTCGAAAGAAACTTCATTAGTCAGTATTTGTTGTTTAACAAGTTGTTGCGTTAATGTGCTTCCTCCAGATTGGACAGAAGCATTTGTGAATTCTTGAAACAAGGCTCGGAATACAGCCTTTGGAACAACTCCTTCATGTTGATAAAAATATTCGTCTTCGGTTGCAATGACTGCCTTTTTTAAATAATCGGATACTTGCTCGAGTGGGACTTCTTCTCGTTCCAAATCTGTTCGTAGTTTGCCGAGAAATTCATTATTGGCAAAGTAGATTTCTGATGTTTCTTCATAATTATAAATGGCTTTGGTTAATTCTTCTTTTGGTCGGATAGGTTCTGTTTTTACGAGCGATGCAAAATAACCAGCACCAATGCCGACAGCAAATGCGATTCCTACTATACCCGAAATAATGAGTAGAAGTAGTAAATTGTTGATTACTTGGTATGTTATACGGTAATAATGACGATTTTCTGGATAAAATAATTTTTTGATATGGTGGATGACTTTATGTAGTTTGTTTGGCTCATTCATTTCATTCAACCTCCTGAATCAACCATATTATACCATAATGGTTGTAATAATAAGGAAAAAAGGTCTTTTAGTCTTTGGGCTTTTCGTGTTGTGAGCCATTAGAAGAAAACAGACGATAAAAAGCGCGGAAATCTGGAGGAGATCCGCGTCTTTTATCATAAGAATATTGAATGGATGAACAATTAATTGCGTTGTTCAACCTTTCTGTTAATGTGCCAGATTTTGTTGAACTAGTTGTTTGGTTTGGCTTTGTGTTTGTGTATATTCGGTAATCTGTTTTGTAATATCTGAAGCAAGAGTTGGAGATGATGTGCTATACATGCCTTGCTGTGCCATAAAATTATATAGGATTCCTTGTAGTCCTAAACTGCTTTGCACAAGCGACTGAAAGTGCTGCCGAACGGCCGGACAATTGGATTCGGTTGTAGCTGTGGTATATTCTCTGCATGTTCGTTTTAAATCGGCTAAAATAGTATAAAGTAAGTCTTCGTCTGAAAGAATGGCATTTTGCTGTGTCATACATGAGCCTCCTTATTGTAGTGGGGGTTGGAAATCTTGATGAAGTGATTGAGCTGTTAAGATTTGCTGGTTTTGGGCTGTTTGTGCTTGTTGCATTTGTTCCATTTGAGTAGCTTCCTGGACTGTTTTCGGCGCAATTGCTGTATGGTGTTGCAACAAAGTGAGCAGTCCTTGATAATGCTGTTGGTGTCGGGTCAATAATTGTCCGCAGATTTGTTGTACGGCCAGATTGGGGGACTGAGCAGCTGCGGCTACACATTGTTTGATGAGTAAATCTTCATTTGACATGGAATCTACGATATATTCCAATTCCTTTGCGGTTAATGGTTTCAAAAGGATAACCTCCAGCTAATAAATTTCTTCCTTTTTAGAATGTTGTAAGAGGTATGTTTTTATTCGAGAAATTGTTGTAGGCATAGGGTCGGCGATAGGGAATCTATTATAATAGGCTATGTTAAAGCTCATTGTTGATTTTGAGCTAAATGAAATCAGCTGGGATTTATTTGTGGGAAGATTGACATTTAAATTTTGATGTTATAGAATACAGACAGCTTCATGACAAGATTGAATATGTTGCGATGATGGGTTTTAGTAGTGTGGCTATCACTGTTTGAAGAGAGTCGGTGGTTGGTGTGAACCGGTACATATAGACGCATGAATTACCACCTGGAGCATTTGTCGGGAACGCTGTCATTTATTTGTCAGTCAGTAGCGGCAAACGGCATACATAGCCGTTATTGTATGAGAGCGGAGGATAAAGTTTGTCCTCAAGTTGGGTGGTACCGCGATTATAATCGTCCCTTCATTTATGAAGGGGCGTTTTTGTTTGGAGAAAATTACTGTTGGAGGGAAATGCACATGGATTTATTGCAAGATTTACAGTGGAGAGGCATTATTTATCAGCAAACGGATGAAGAAGGTTTGAAAGAGCAATTAGCGAAAGAAATGACTTCGTTATATTGTGGTGTTGATCCGACTGCTGATAGTATGCATATCGGGCATTTATTGCCATTCTTGACATTACGTCGTTTTCAGCAAGCTGGTCACCGACCAATTATTTTAGTTGGTGGTGCGACAGGGATGATTGGTGATCCAAGTGGTAAAACACAGGAGCGTCAATTACAATCAGTTGAAGCGATTCAGCATAATGTAGAATGTTTAAAGAAACAATTAGAGCGTATTTTCTCATTTGAAGGTGAGAACGGGGCAGTCATGACGAACAACTTTGACTGGATCGGTTCAATGGATATGATTACGTTCTTACGTGATTACGGAAAACATATCGGTATCAATTACATGCTATCGAAAGATATCGTATCTTCTCGTTTAGAAGCAGGTATTTCATTCACGGAATTCACATACACTATTTTACAAGCAATCGATTTCAAACATTTATATGAAAACTTCAATTGTAAATTACAAATTGGAGGAAGCGATCAATGGGGTAATATCACAACTGGTCTGGAAATGATCCGTAAAACACAAGGTGAAGGTGCGAAAGCATATGGATTAACAATTCCACTTGTGACTAAATCAGACGGTACAAAATTCGGAAAAACGGAAAGCGGAGCAGTTTGGTTAGATGCAGAGAAAACGACGCCATACGAGTTCTACCAATTCTGGATTAATACAGCTGATCAAGATGTTGTGAAATACTTGAAAATCTTTACGTTCTTATCGAAAGAAGAGATTGAAGCATTAGAAGTGTCGGTTGAAACAGAGGCGCATTTACGTAAAGCGCAAAAAACACTTGCTGAAGAAATGACGCGTCTTGTTCACGGACAAGCTGCTCTTGATACAGCTATCAATATTTCACAAGCTCTATTCAGTGGTGATGTGAAGAATTTAAGTGCAGCTGAAATCAAGCAAGGATTCAAAGATGTACCGACATATACACAAGAATCAGAGGAAGAAGTGGCTCTTGTTGATTTGTTGGTAAATGCGAAAATTTCTCCATCTAAACGTCAAGCGCGTGAAGATATAACGAATGGCGCAGTTAGCATCAATGGTGAGAAAGTAACAGACGTTCAATATGTTTTATCTGCTAATGACCGTATCGAAGATCAATTTACGATTATTCGTCGTGGTAAAAAGAAATATACATTGATTCAATACTAATTTGTAAGAACTGGAGCGTCCAAAATGTCATTTTATGACTTTTTGGACGCTCCAATCGCTCGTTTTTCATGTTTTTCAGGTTCTGCAACTATTGTCGCTAAAGGGTTGCAATCAGTTGAAGGAAAGCGTAAAGCAAAAATGCACAATAGGAAGAAGGCTTCAGAAAGAGAGTTACTCTTCTGCAAGTAAGGAGAGGGCTCTCTTTTTGGATACCTCCTTTTGTTTCGGGTAAGAATAAGTGTACACAAAAAATCCACCTGCAGAGCAGATGGATTTTTCGGTTACTAACGAGAGTACCACTCAACGATAAGTGCTTCGTTAATTTCAGCTGGCATTTCAG
>JBJEFL010000029.1:0-3864 GCA_051873995.1 Bacillus sp. (in: firmicutes) | reverse complement strand
GTGGTTGCAAGGACTGTTATAATAGCAACACTAGGTTGGCCTGATGAAGAAGGATTATTAAGATTGGAAAAACACAGATAACTTCCTTATTTGTCAGATATATTAACCGCAAGTCGTAATAGCTTGCGGTTTTATAAAAAATACCATTGTATATGAAAACAATAAAAAGAACTTGATGTTGGTGTAAATGAAAATAGACAGATTGTTGAAAAGTATTATTTATCTTTTGAATTATAAAAACGCATCAGCCAGTGTTTTAGCAGAAAGATTTCATGTCCCGGTCAGAACTATTCAGCGAGATATGGTGAGTATAGCAGAAGCAGGTATTCCTGTTTGTTCTAATATGAAGAGTCTTATGCGGGAAAGCCGCGCGTACGGTTCTGTGAGGGGCTTACATTGTGAGGTGTAAGTCTATTCGACTAGATATAACAAAACATGTGAAAGGTTATGGTAGATATTCAGTGTGAGTAGATGTATAATTGAGAGCAACAAAATTTGAATTTGTGGAGATTTATAATTGAGAATGACGATAATTCGCCATGGTAAAGTTAATATGAAGTGGCCCAGAAAGTGCTCTTCAAATGATTTTGATATGGCTTGTGCGGAATATGATAGAAGTGATTTGGAAAGTATCAATATTACTCCGTTATGTGAAGAAACTGATAAAATATATGTTAGTATGTTATCGCGAAGCGTACATACTGCCGAAATCCTGTTTCCTAATAAGGTATATTATGAAATGCCGGAAATTGGTGAAGTTCCGTTGAGATCATTTATGGATACAGAAAAAAGATTGCCTTTATGGATGTGGAATATTCTGGGCAGAGTGCAATGGTATACAGGTAGTTCTCGTCAATTAGAAAAAAGAAATAGTACAATACAAAGAGCGAATAAAGTTATAGATTTATGTGAAAGTCAAAATGAAGATTGTATTCTGGTAACACATGGATTTTTTATGAAAACATTGATTAGAGTTTTGAAAAACAGAAGGTATCAGTTATCAGGTAATAATCAGTTCGCAATTAAAAATCTGCAGTTGATTTGTGCAGAAAAGCAGTAGCTTGTGATAGAAATTGATAAATCCCAAGTTGTTGTGCTTATGACTAAAATAAATAGAATCAGGGGTGCAGCCATTGCACGGTTAGTGTCGTTTCGCCACTGAGTACCGGGTATTGCTTGCAGCAGAACTTCAGAACTTAAAAAGAAAAGCATAGATTATTATTATAGAAACAGATGATTCTTGAACCGATTATTGAAAAATAGTCGGTTTTTTACAGGAGGAAAAAGTCATGAAGATTATTAATTTGGTGGAAGATACAAAGTGCGGAGATTGTTTGAATGAACATGGTCTGAGCTTTTACATTGAGACAAAAAATCATAAGTTGCTGGTGGATAGCGGTGCTACGGATATGTTTATACATAATGCGGATATGCTGGGAGTAGATTTGACACAGGTAGATACCTTTATTTTAAGCCATGGACACTATGACCATGCAGGTGGTCTGACAGCTTTTGCTAAAATAACCCCTGATGCAAAAATTTATCTGAAGGATTCTGCGGGAGGGGACTATTATCACCTGTTGCCGGAGAGCGAGAAATATATTGGTATTGATAAAAAAATTTTGGAATTGCCCCAACTTATCAAGGTGAAGGGAAATATGCAAATAGATGACGAACTATTTTTATTTTCCAATTTTAAGGAACAGCGGTATCCGGCATGGAGCAATAAGGAACTGAAGCAGAAAGTCGGAGATACCTTTTTACAGGATGATTTTGCACATGAACAATGTCTGGTGATTTCACAGGGAGAACAGCACATACTGATGTCGGGCTGTGCGCATAATGGAATTTTGAGTATTCTGGACAGTTATTTAGAATTGTTCAGAGCATATCCGGATACAGTTATCAGCGGTTTTCATATGATGAAAAAGAGTGATTACACAAAGGAAGAGGAGGAGTGTATCAGGCAGACAGCCCGAGAGCTTATAAAAACAAAGGCATTGTTTTACACAGGGCACTGCACCGGACAGAAGGCTTTTTCTATCATGAAAGAAATGATGGGAGAACAGTTGCAGGAATTTCATAGTGGTTCGGAGTTGGAGATGAAATTATTGAATTAGAGAAATCGGAAATTGTCGTGCAAAAAGTTTTGTACGGCTTTTCGGGGGTTTTTAAATTTCCGGATTTTACCTCTCGATTTTGTCAATTATAACGTTATAGACTTGCATCGGATTAGCAGTGCAAAAAAGCCACTGGTATTTTTTGACAGTAAACTGTATGATTTCCAGACAAGCTGGGTAAAGACAAATAATTATGAGGCAACGTATCAGGCAACGGAAGAGTGTATCAGAAGAGGGTATAATAAATTTGTAATAATTGGAGCAAGTCCCGAACTGTTAAGCACCCGGATTGAACGTTCCTCCGGTTTTATTGATGCTTTGGAATCAAATGGATTTTCCTGCAATTCTCTTGTGATTGAACAGGCTCAGAACGAAAAAAATGTGATTTCAGCATTTGTAAAAGAACGTATGGAGAAAGGAAAAAAACTGCTGGTTTTTGTCCCCAATTGCTGGGCATTGCAGACTGTTTTTACTGCACTGCAGGATTTGAAGAGTCAAATGCCGGATCAGATAGGAATTATCGGCTTTGATAATATGGAATGGACAGCTTTTTCAAGTCCGAGGATAACAACCATTGTTCAGCCTGCATATGAAGAAGGAAAACAGGCATGCAGGATTTTAATTGATCAGATCGAAGAAAAATATGAGGAAGAAGAACATCAGGTTTTAAACTGTACGGTAAACTGGAGTGAATCAACTTTATAATCTGTAACACAATGAATGGAGAGGCGATTTTTATGCTAAGGTTAAGACCGTACAAGGCTTGCGACGCACAGACAATAATTAAATGGATAAAAGATGAATATGCTTTCCGTCAATGGAGCGCAGACCGTTATGAGAAATATCCCATTACTTCTGATGATATGAATCTGTATTATGACAGAGACAGGAATAATGAACGGATTTGGGGCATGACAGCATTTGATGATACAGGTATCGTTGGACATTTTATTATGCGTTTCCCGGATAGCAGCAGTATTGATGAAATTCGATTAGGATTTGTGATTGTTGATGATGGAAGGCGGGGAAAAGGATATGGAAGGGAAATGCTTTCCTTAGCTATTCAGTACGCATTTGACTTTGTCAAAGTAAAGAAAATATCACTGGGAGTTTTTGAGAACAATAAAACCGCTATAAAATGTTATGAGTCCTGTGGTTTTCAAACAGTTAAACTGGAAAATACGGAAAGCTACCATTGTATGGGAGAAGTATGGAATTGTATTGAAATGCAGCTGATCAAATAAATTCAGATTCCATATTGACAAACAAAGCAGAGTTTTCTATAGATTGCTTTGGGGCTGGCACAGAAAGGCAGGAATGTTCATCAAATTCATCTGCAATCTGCTGCATATTCAGTAAATAATCACATATTTTTGAGGTATGTTCCTGTTTTGTAGTACTCAAGCTGATTCCCCATCCATAAAAAACTTTCATTGCTTCCGGTTATAGGAGAAACTTGCTCTGCTGTTCGGATTCAGACTGACCAGAGAACTTCCTGCTTAGTATGCAGATAATCGAAGATGAGTTGGAAGGTTATTTCCCTGAGATCCGTTTTTATAAAGGAGAGGATGCAAATATTCCGGAAGGGATTAGCTTTTATCACGGGCAGAGCAGATTGGAATCCCCATATGTGTATATTGTCAGGAGTCACGACCTTGCCTCGGTACATCCGGAAAGAGAACATTGCTCACTGGTGGTTCTGGGAAAAATACCTGAAGAATGGATTGCCGTCGGACATTCTATT
>JBJEFL010000028.1:0-172769 GCA_051873995.1 Bacillus sp. (in: firmicutes) | reverse complement strand
CCCAAAGTTGCTTTGTTGCTTCAGTTGGTCCTTCTAAGAATGAATCATCTTTATCGTATACTGTAATATTGTTTATAATGAAGTCACGTACATCAATTTCTTTTTGCCAAGCGCCAGCTTGAAAGCCTTTCCATTGTTCCATGTTTTATTCCGCCTCTCGGTTGTCATGTGTCAGTCTTATATTTAAGCATTTACAAAGTATGTAATGCGATATAACAGTTGTTGAATTTATAGTACAACAGATTATTTATTTTGTGAGCGGTTAAATATGTATTTTTTGTGAACAAATGAGCATTTGTGTTCTTTTTTTGTCGATTTTTTGGTTAAAAACGGTGTTTTTTTGATTTTTTAGTTTATTTAGAGGGATGGAAAAAGACGTTTTTTAGAGTAGTTTTTGAAGCTGTTATATAGTTTTTTATTAATCTGTTATATAAAAAATGCGGCTTTTTTTACGGTGTTTATGTGACAATTTTAGATAAAAACGTTGGAAGTATAAGCCAAAAGCCGCTTACTTAAGCAGCTTTTGGCTTATGTGTAATAGTTTACGCTCTTTGCTCGTATAATGTCACCATTTCAATGATGACATTTGTTGCTTTAAGCATATTTTCAACTGAAATATATTCAAACTTACCATGATAGTTTTCTCCGCCCGTAAAGATGTTCGGTGTCGGAAGCCCCATGTAAGATAATTGTGAACCATCTGTGCCACCGCGAATTGGTTGAATCATCGGTTCGATATTTAAATTTTTCATTGCATCGTACGCAATATCCACGATATGTTTTACAGGTTTGATTTTTTCCCCCATATTATAGTACTGGTCATTCATCTCCAAAAGGATACGGTCTTTTCCGTATTTCTCTTGCAGTTCATTGACTATTTGCTGAATGAACGCCTTGCGATCAACGAACTTTTGTTTGTCGAAGTCGCGGATAATATAGTGCAATTTTGTTTCTTCCACATCGCCTGCCACTGAAAGGAGATGATAGAAACCTTCGTATCCTTCCGTACATTCTGGTGCTTCATCGGTAGGTAATTTGCTTTGGAACTCCATAGAGATTTTTGCAGAATTGATCATTTTGTTTTTGGCTGTACCAGGATGCACATTTTTTCCTTTGAAAGTAATCGTTGCACCTGCTGCGTTGAAGCTTTCGTACTGTAATTCACCAAGTGGTCCGCCATCCATTGTATAGGCGTATGTGGCATTGAAAGCTTCGACGTCGAATTTGTGCGGTCCTCGACCGATTTCTTCGTCTGGTGTAAAGGCAACACGCAGTTTTCCATGTTTAATTTCAGGATGCTGAATCAAGTATTCCATGGCAGTCATGATTTCGGCGATGCCCGCTTTGTCATCAGCTCCAAGTAAAGTCGTGCCATCTGTCGTAATCAATGTGTGTCCTTTGTATTGTTTGAGCTCCGGGAAGTCTGTCGGAGACATGATTACCTGTAGATCTTTATTTAAAATAATATCTTTGCCATCATAGTTTTCGACAAACTGAGGATTTACATTCGTTCCTGTGAAATCTGTAGCTGTATCGACATGAGCCAGAAAACCAATCGTTGGAACATCCTTATCTGTGTTGGCTGGTAATGTAGCCATCACGTAACCACTTTCGTCTATGGTTACCTCTGTCATGCCGATTTGTTTCAATTCAGCTACTAACATGTTTGCGAGAGTAAGTTGGCCTGGTGTAGTTGGACAAGTAGTGCTTTGTGCGTTGGATTGTGTATCTACTTTTACATATGTAATAAAGCGTTCGACCAGATTATTTCTCATTTTTTTAAATTCTCCTTACATAAATAAGATATATTTATCTTATCATGAGCGAAAACGGGATGAAACTTACATTTAATTTAAGGGCATTACATTACGCATTAAAAAGGCTGCTTCACAATAGAAGCAGCCTTTTATAATCGGAAATAATCCCCGGAATTGATGTGATATAGCTTATTTTCTTGCTGGATCTAAGTCATCTACAACTTTTACAGCGTCTACATCTGGGCTAAATTGATCTTCATCTGCTGTTTTACCGCCGTTCAAGTAGTAATACAGCATTCCCATGAATACCGCTCCGCCGATGAAATTACCGATTGTAACCGGAATGATGTTGCGGATGGCATTAGCAAGCGAAATTGTATCTGGGTGGTCGTGTACAAGTGCTACAGCGAAAGAGCCCATGTTTGCGATACTATGCTCATAACCAGAAATGAAGAATCCAAATACTAAGAAAATCATTGTGAAGACTTTAACGCCGTCACCTTTCATTGTCATCGGAATATAGAACGCTAAACATACTAACCAGTTACAAAGAATTGATCGGAAGAAAAGTTCCGATACTGGCGCATTCATTTTTTTCTCTACAACGCTCATTAAGAAGCCGTTCGTATCAGCGGACACGAAAAGGCCTGTCAATAAAATAACATAAGCGAATAATACGGCACCAATGATGTTACCTAAATATGTACCGCACCACATTTGAATCGCTTTAATCCACGACATTTTACCTTTCAAGGCTGCGTATGTGAAGTAAAACGTATTACCTGTGAACAAGTCACCGCCGCCATAAGCAATTAATAGGATTGCGGCACCAAACGTAAACGCAGCAAACGGATAAGCCATTGGCGAATGGTCTGCGTAGAATAATCCACCTGTTTTAAACGCAATAATTACACCGAAGCCAATGAATGCACTTGCTAGAATAGCGCGCAATAAGTACTTGATGATGCTGTCGTTAAAGACTTTTTCTTTTTTGGCAGCTAACTTCTCTACATCATATAAAGCTGTTTTTTCCATAGTTCCTCCTTAGGTTATCTTAGTTGTATTGATTATTGTATCCTTAAATCTCCTTTATCAATCTTTAAATCCAGCACAAATAAGTAAACGATAATTGCACTTAAGCTGTCCCATTTGGGCTTAGCTGGACATTAATAATAAGACCTTGGTCGGACGCCGAGGCCTAAGGAAGATGCAGGATACAAGATAAAAAATTTAAACAAAAATCCACTTAATCATATCACCTTTTTTCTGGTTAAGGTAGTTTTTTGCAGTAATTACCTAAAAAAAAATATTGCATCTCGCTTGTGAAAATGCTTACAAGTTGATAATTTTAAGAAATTCTTAAGAGTTACGTTCTGCTAATGTTAAGAAATACAGGCTAGAATGTAATATAGAATTAAGAACAAGGTATGAAAATGATAATTAGTGAAAAAAGGGTGAACAAATGAATTCGTTTAATGTGCTAGTTGTAGATGATGATCAGGATATTCGTGATGGAATTGAAATTTATTTAAAGAACGAAGGTATTACAGTGATTCAAGCAGCTGATGGAGTAGAAGCGATTGAAAAGCTACAGGAGCATACGATTCATTGCATTATTTTGGACGTGATGATGCCGAAGATGGATGGTATATCTACGACATTTAAAATTAGAGAAAGCAAAAATATACCCATTATTATATTAAGCGCCAAAAGTGAGGATGCCGACAAAGTGCTCGGCTTGCAAATTGGTGCAGATGACTATGTGACGAAGCCGTTTAATCCGCTCGAATTGATTGCACGCGTGAAATCGCAATTGCGACGATACGTTACACTAGGGACGTATGAAGGGGCTACTTCTAAACAAATTGATTTGAATGGACTGACATTAGATGAGGAAGCGAAGCAAGTGGCCGTTCATGGTGAGCCGGTAAAGCTGACACCGATTGAATACCGAATTGTGGAGTTACTGATGAAGAATGCGGGGCGCGTGTTTTCAATTCATGAAATTTATGAATTAGTGTGGAAAGAGCCTGGTTATAATGCGGAAAATACAGTGGCTGTGCATATACGGAAAATACGCGAAAAAATTGAAATCGATCCAAAAAATCCGAGATATTTGAAGGTGGTATGGGGCATTGGATACAAAATGGAAAAGTAAGAAAGTCCTGCTGTCGGCAATTCTATTCATGAGTTTCGGACTGACAGTAGTGACTTCATTATTGCATTCAGGACAAGATTACTTGCGAGGTGATTATTATCAAACAGGTGGTTTTCAGACAGCGCTCAATCGTTTTTGGGATTATGTCATCTTGTTTGATATAGGGAAGATCGATGAGGAAGGTTTGGTTAACCGCATTAGTGTCAGTGAGGATGAAATAGATGCTCATCGTTATGCGTATGGTAATCTGGAAGAACAAATTGCGAGCATTAAAGCACAGTATGAAACGCGCATCACTGATTTGCAAAAGGCGGGCAGTGATGAGGCGGCAAATGTATTGATTAAAGAACGAGATGAGAAAATAAATGATATCACGCTGAATTTCACAAGTGATGAGCATGTGCGGCAAAAAATTGTGGCAGAAAAGACGGCGTTAATAGAACAGATGATTAATGAAGCCGATGAAAAACAAGGGACATGGAAAAGTTATTTGCGAACGTTCTCTTATTATTTAAAGGATGAAGAAACAGGAGAGGTGTATACATCGCTTTCGGAAGCACAAGCAAAAGACTACAAAGATTATTTTTCGAAAGAGAATATGCGCTTTGTTCAACAATATTCCAGTACTAACAATCTGTCTTTAGATACGGATATTGCTCACTCGGATCTTTTTAATATCGAATGGGTAAGTTTTGAATCAATCGACAGTAATCATGATTATACGGGGTATGTTGGAATAGCCAAAAATGTATCGAGCCAGGAAACATTAGTCAAAGCGGCTGCAGAGTATAAGCAGTTTCAAATCTACTATATAAGTATGGCTGTGATCGGTCTTTTTGGACTGGTTTATAGTGTGGTTGTCATTGTGAAAAGTCATGTTTTTACAGAAAGAAACAAGTTGTTTTCTTCCCTATACAATCATCTTCCTTTCGACCTTCGTATCGCCATCATGGCGGTTTCGGCTTTTATTTGTATTGGCGTGTTGTTGGGACAAGTGGGCAGTTATCAAACATATGTGGAGTATGATTTTGGCTACTGGAAATATGATTGGGTGGAACTAGTATGGAAAATGACATACAGCACGGCAACTTTAGCCATTTCAGCTATTTTCTTTGTCTTTTTCCTCAATAGTATCAGAGGGAAAAAACTCATTGAAAATGTACGAACATCCATCTTATATAAAGGTTATGAATTAATAAAAAAAGCCTTCTTATATATGAATGTCGGTATTCAGCTACTTGTATTATTGGTTGGTGTTTTTATTATAGGAGTTATTTTTGCTGTTGTTCTGATGCAAAATTACATGGGAGATTTTATTGTCTTTCTTTTGGTGGCAGGACCAATTTCTTTGGTCATTCTGTATCTCATTTTCAAATCGGCGGGGCAATTCAATCAAATTGTCAAAACTGTGAACGGAATTGCTGCAGGCCGAACGGAAGAGGACCTTGATATACGTGGTCAATCGGTTTTTGCTAAACTAGCAGCGGACGTAAATGCTTTAAAGCATGGTGTGAAATTATCACAGCAGGAACAAGTGAAAAGTGAGCGTTTGAAAACGGAACTGATTACGAATGTCAGTCATGATTTGCGAACACCGTTAACATCCATCATTACTTATTCGGATTTATTGAAGTCAGAGCAGCTGACGGAAGATGAAAGAAAAAGCTACGTAGAAATTATCGATCGCAAATCAAAGCGTTTGAAGGTATTGATTGAAGACTTATTTGAAGCTTCCAAAATGGCATCCGGAAATATTGAACTGGTGAAAACGGAAGTGGATGTTGTTCAATTATTGCAACAAGCTTTGGCGGAATATGATGAAAGAATTGAAGAATCACAGCTTCAATTCAGGGTAACCCATGATGAGCCTCCTATTACAGCATATATGGATGGGCAAAAGATGTGGCGTGTCTTTGATAACTTGATCGGTAATATTCTGAAATACGCTATGCCACATACACGTGTCTATATTCATCTAAAAAATGCAGGTGATAAAGTGGAAATCAGTTTTAAGAATATCTCGCAGTTCGAACTTGGATGCGATGTGGATGAACTGTTTGAACGCTTTAAAAGAGGTGATCAATCACGTAAGACGGAAGGTTCTGGATTAGGCCTGGCCATTGCTAAATCAATCATTGATCTGCACGAAGGAAAAATGGATATTGATGTGGATGGCGATTTGTTTAAAGTGAATATTGTACTGAAAAAATAAAGAAAAAGCGCATCTCGTCAGGTGCGCTTTTTCCGTTTGCGTATGTACCAAATCACTCCCAGTATGATAAGGATGATGATGATAGCATAAACAATATTTGAGAAGACATCCATGTAATTGACAATATCATGCCAATTCGATCCCACAGCGGCCCCGACATTGACTAAGACGGTATTCCAGACGATGGTTCCGATCGTTGTGAATAATACAAACAGACCGAAATTCATGTTGGACATCCCGGCAGGAATGGAAATCAGGCTTCTGATTAAAGGGATGAGGCGGCAAAATAGGACAGTCCATATGCCATAACGATCAAACCAAGCATCTGCTCGGTGTATATCCTGTTTGGTCAGTCGCAAATATTTGCCATAACGGTCGATGATTTTTTCCAATCGTTCAACATCCAGCAGAAGACCAATACCATATAGAATGATAGCACCTATTACCGACCCGGCTGTAGAGACGATAACCACCCCGGTAATCGTCAGCGAGGTGCTTTGTGTCATAAATCCGCTGAATGTAAGAATCACTTCTGAAGGGATAGGTGGGAAGACATTTTCCAGGGCAATCAAGAAAAAAACGCCCCAATAACCATAGTGCTCTATTAAATCAATGATCCAAGATTCCATAGAAAAACCCCTTGCGATAAATAGTGGTTATAAAATTACGAACGGACTATTAGTTTGAAATAGTTGTTAGTATAGGTGTATGTCCTATTTAAAATAAGTATACCTTACTTTTATCAGTAGTTATGAAGACAATGAAGCTAATTTAGTGAAAAGATACAGTTTATAAGCAGTAGGTTATGTATTGTATTTTTCTTTATAAATAACAGTTTTGAAGGTTCTTTTTGATTTTCCGCTTTAAGAAAAAACGTTCGTAACATGAAAAAAATCCTTTCAGAAAGGATTTTTTTCATGTTACAGATATTAATTAATAGCCAGTGTTCGTTTTAGCCAGTCTTTACCTTCGACTAAACGAGTAACCATCATTGCGCACACAGTATTTCCTGTACTGTTTAGCAAGGTAGCAGGCGCATCAATAATGGTAGAAATGACTGCAATCAATGGTAGAGCTTCTACCGGGAAGCCGAAAATGCTTAAAATCAGCATTTCAGCAATCATACCGCCACCAGGAATAGCGCCCATTACAGCACCAACCAAGAATGACATTCCCAGAATCGTGAGAAGACTTGAAAGACTGGTCATATCTTTACCGAATAAGGCAAATAAGAAAACGATTTTAAAAACGCCCCCTAATACGGAACCGTCTTTATGCGTGTTGGCGCCAAGAGGAATGACCGTTTCGGCAATATCTTCAGGAACACCCATTTTCTTTGTTGCTATTAAGTTAGCTGGAATGGAGGCTGCGCTAGAGCATGTGGCGATAGCTGTAACAGAAGGTGGTAAAACATTGCTCCAAAACACTTTTACGCCTAATTTACCACCCGCCAGGAAAGCATACAACGTGAAAAATCCTACATAACAAATAACAGTGAGGATTAAATATAAAGCAAACGTGCGAGCATAACCTTCTAAAATGGCTGTACCTAAATCACCAATAACATAAGCAAAATAGCAACCTAACCCGATTGGTGCATAGTACATAACGATAGAAACCATTTTCATCATGACTTCTGTTCCAGAAGTTAAGAAGGCTGCGATAGGTGCCCCTTTTTCTTTCGCCAAAGCTGTGGCAAGACCAAATAAAACAGAGAAAATAATTAGCTGCAACATATTGCTGCGAGACAATAACATAGAGAAATCAGATACAGTAATTGTTTCCACTATTTTACCTAAAATCGTTACTTCTTCTGTTACTTGTTCAACAGAAGTAGAATTCATACTTTCTTGAATGGCAGATATGTCTGTACTCCCTAATGGGTTCATGAGTGATACGCCGACAATTCCTAAAATGCCAGAAAGTGTAGCAGTAAAAATAAAAACGATTAAGATACTGCCCATAATTTTACCGAGACGCTTCATTTCGGACATGTTGGCAATCGCTGATGCAATATTGAAGAAGACTAGTGGTACGATGATGACGAACATCAGATTTAAAAATAAATCACCAAATGGTTTGACAACGATCGTATCAGTACCGAATACAATACCTGCAATACCACCGATAATCACGCCGGTTAATAAAAGAACCGTCATTTTATAGTTTTTCCAAAAGTTTTTCATGGAAAAGTTTCATCCTTTCAAAAGAATATAATCTTATATACGTGGTATGTATGTTTAAATTATACAAGAATATTATTATACAATTATTTTGATGAATTGTTTAGGATAATAATCTTAGTTTGTATGCATAAATAGAATTTTTTGTTCTAAAGAGATGCACGTCTATCTAGCGTAATCGGTTTGAGGGTGTTTTTCTTAGACGATAAGAAAGAGCGTGTCATTTTGGAGTTTAGAGACTGCTGGTTTTAGTGGTGGTGCACTTACACGCCTGCTACAGATCAGTCATCATATAAATGTGAAATGGGTTTGCTCCATTCTGACAAGCAGAAGGCGATTCCAGTAGGAAATCTTATTTTGATTTTTATGGAGCATCAACTAGTACCGACATTTTCGTATGTCTCCGTTCATATGTCGCTAAATGAATCACTAGTGTTATCTTTATAGAGAAAGCCTGTCCGTTACAGCGCCGGACAGGCTTTCTTTTTTATAGTTTAAATGAGCTCTTTAATGATACGATTTGGTTAAAGACCAATTTGTCTGCAGTTGATAACTTCGGATCAACGTTGAAATAACCGTGACGGAAGAATTGGAATTTATCTCCCCCAGTAGCCTCTTTCATGTTTTCTTCGACAAATCCTTGATGAATTTCTAATGAATTCGGGTTGATTTGGTCTAAGAATGTTTTTTCTTCTGTGCTATTTTCCTTATCTTCTTGCAGAAGCGGGTTGTATAAGCGGAATTCTGCCGGTACCGCTTGCGTAGCTTCAACCCAGTGCAGTGTTCCTTTTACTTTACGACCTGTGAAGCCAGAACCACTCTTTGTTTCTGGGTCATACGTACAACGAAGTTCCACAACATTTCCTTCTGCATCTTTAATAACTTCTTCACACTTGATGAAGTAAGCGTGTTTTAGGCGTACTTCGTTTCCAGGGAAAAGACGGAAATATTTCTTTGGTGGATTTTCCATGAAATCATCTTGTTCAATATAAATTTCGCGGGAGAATGGAATTTGACGAGTGCCCATTTCCGGATTCTCTGGATTGTTTTCTGCTTCGAGCATTTCCACTTGTCCTTCTGGATAGTTAGTGATGACTACTTTCAATGGTTTGATAATGCCCATTGTACGTAGTGCCTTCATTTTTAAATCTTCGCGAACAAAGTGTTCAAGTACTTGTACATCGACAATGCCTGATGTTTTGGCAACACCGATTTCACGACAGAAATTGCGAATACTTTCTGGTGTGAACCCTCGGCGGCGAAGACCAGAAATTGTCGGCATACGTGGATCATCCCAACCGTCTACGATGCCTTCGTCTACTAGTTGTTTCAATTTACGTTTGCTCATGACAGTATCCGTTAAATTTAAACGACCAAACTCGTACTGATGGGGAGTAGATTCTGTTTCACAGTTTTCAATTACCCAGTCATATAGAGGTCTTTGGTCTTCAAATTCTAAAGTACAGATGGAATGTGTAATTCCTTCAATGGCATCCTCTAATGGATGTGCGAAAGCATACATCGGATAGATGCACCATTTATCGCCTGTATTATGATGTGTTGCGTGGGCGATTCGGTAGATGACAGGATCACGTAAGTTGATATTAGGTGAACTCATGTCAATTTTGGCACGTAATACTTTTTCACCGTTACCGAATTTACCAGCTTTCATTTGTTCGAATAAATCTAAGTTTTCTTCGACTGTTCGAGTGCGGAACGGGCTATCTTTACCTGGTGCTTTCAATGTGCCGCGGTATTCACGGATTTCATCGGCAGATAAATCATCTACATAAGCTAATCCTTTTTTGATGAGGAGGATGGCTTTTTCGTACATATAGTCAAAATAATCGGAAGCAAAGAATAAGTTGTCCCAATCATAGCCGAGCCATTTCACATCTTCTTTAATCGCATCCACATATTCTTGGTCTTCTTTTAATGGGTTCGTATCATCAAAGCGTAAATTTGTTTTTCCGTTGAATTCATCAGCTAGTCCGAAATTCAACACAATGCTTTTGGCATGTCCGATATGTAGGTATCCATTTGGTTCTGGAGGAAAGCGAGTAATGATTGTATCATGTTTGCCGCTTTTTAAATCTTCCGTGACAATGGTTTTAATAAAATTTGAAGCAACTGGCGTATTTTCGCTCACATTTATCAACCTCTTTCGTTCTTTTGCATGTAATACAATTATATATAATTTCTATATGATTTACAAAATAAGCAAAATTGTTTTACCTGTTAATATAGCATAATTGGCTGCAGATTTCTAATTATTTTCATCTAATGAGCAGTTTCCACAGGAGAAGGATTCCTTTCTGAATACGCTCTGTTCAAGGTGGTTGTTGATTTTCACTACAGACAGGCGCTTTTCACGGGCATGGCTTCAGCTTCCTCAACTTGTCAACTCGTCTGCGGGGTCTTCCCCTCATGCTATTCCTGTAGGAATAGCTCGTCTTTCGCTTCAATCATTCCTTATCTAAAAATCAGCATTGAAGTATAACAGAGCCTCTGAATAAAAATGTTTCTCCATCTAAAAGGCTGCTTCATGCATCATCCGTAAAAAACCTCTCCATCACAAGAAAGAGAGGTATGAGGAAGAGAAAAAAGGTTAAAATTGTACCTGATCATTTGCCCAAGCGAAAGCGATGGTCCCTTCACCTGCATGAACGGCAATGGTTGCTGCAATTTCGCACATGACAACTTCTTTGACATTCGGGTAATTTAAAAACTGCTGTTTATATTCCAAAGCTTTTTCAGGCACATTTCCGTGCATGATATATACTTTTTCAATATTGCTTTTTGTTTGTGCTTCCTCAAATAAGCTGAATATTTTTTTGATGGCCCTTTTTTCGGAGCGGACCTTTTCAAACAGTTCGAATTTACCATTGAAGATGCGAATAATCGGTTTGATATTAAGAAGATTCCCCAGTAAGAATTGGGTACCGGACATTCTTCCACCCTTATAAAACTGGTGAAGGTTACCAAGCACTAAGTAGGCATCGAGTTTTCGGGCTTCTTCACGCAGTTGATTGCCAATTTTTTGATAGTCCATGTTGCTCTCAGCTAGTTCCATACCTAGGAGTAGCAGGCGGGTAATAGCCATAGACATAGCTTTGCTGTCCACGACCTCAACCGGGAATTCAGCTATTTCTGCACCCGCTCGGCAGCTTGCCAACGTGCCGCTTAAATCAGCAGAGAGGTGGATAGCAATAGCGGCCTCATACTCGTTTTTCAATTGCTCAAATAACTCGGCGAATTTTCCGATAGACGGTTGGGAGGTTTTCGGTATTTCTTTTTCTGCACGGAGATTGGCATATAGGGTGTTTGAATCTAAATCAACACCATCTTCATAGGTTTCATTTGTAAATGTAATACTCAATGGAACAGTATATAGGTCGGGATGATTTTTGAGGTGTTCCGGTATATAGGCGGTACTGTCGGTAATCCAAGCAATTTTTTTCTTCATAACAATCTTTCCTCTATCTATCAAAATTTTTCTATTTATTACTGTTTAGTATATCCTTTTTATTCTGTGTAAATATACACATGGTACATATTGTACTGCATTTACTACCTATCTTCTAATGAATATCTGCAAAATAAAAGAAAACTATTTAAAATTTATTGTCTAGATACCAATAAACAGAATAATAAAAATTATATATTTATTGTGTATAATTGAGTGATAAAATTAAATGTTAGGGGTTTTAGCATGAAATCGATAGTAGAGCGTCAGAAGAATGCATTTCAGAAGCAATTTGAGAATCGTGCAAGATTACTCATAAAGTGTCCCGATCAACCAGGAATTGTAGCGGCCGTTTCGACATTTTTATATGAAAACGGGGCTAATATTATTGAAAGCAGTCAATATTCGTCTGATCCGTACGCGGGCACCTTTTTCATTCGGATGGAATTTGAACTACCTAATTTAGCGCAAGTGCAACCGGAACTGGAGCGTAAATTTCAACCGATTAGTAAACAGTTTCAAATGGAGTGCACATTTTGTGCCGTTTCACGTTTAAAAAGAACGGCCATCTTTGTTTCTAAAGAGCCGCATTGTTTACTCGAATTATTATGGGATTATCAAAGCGGTGATTTGATGATGGATATTGTAATGGTCATCAGTAACCATGAAGACACACGGGAAATTGTTGAATCGTTAGGTATTCCATTCCACTACATTCCGGCCAACAAAGACATCAGAAAACAAGTGGAGGAGCAACAAATACGCTTATTGAAAGAAAATGATATAGATGTCATCGTGTTAGCTCGTTATATGCAAATATTGACGGAAGATTTTGTGGCGGCATTTCCGAATCAAATCATCAATATTCATCACTCGTTTTTGCCGGCATTCATCGGGGCACGACCGTATGAACGGGCGTTTGAGCGCGGGGTGAAGCTAATTGGTGCTACCTCTCATTATGTCACGAATGATTTGGATGAAGGACCAATCATTGAACAAGATATTAAGCGTGTTGACCATCGCGATACAGTCGAGCGGTTGAAGAAAATCGGCCGCTCTATTGAAAGAAGTGTTTTATCGCGCGCGTTGAAGTGGCATTTGGAAGACCGTGTGATTGTTGAAAAGAACAAAACGATTCGTTTTTAAATAGAATAAATCAAGTTCGTTGCCCTTAAACAGCCTATGTTTAAGGGCTTTTTGGCATGTTGGATAGTAGGTTTTAGTAGGGCTACGCCGAAAGTCTTACGTGAAAATATAGCGGAGGTACATTATAGGGAGCGTGATTTCTAGATAAGATAAAGGCAAGAAAGGAGGCGCGGATGATGAAAAAATTCGGATTGTTGTTAATTGGAGGTATTGCGGCGATTGTGTTGTTGGCTAACCTTGGACCGTTGTTGGCTCTGGCCATCACGCTCGTCATGGCGTATCTCGTAATTAGGGAGTTTTTGAAAGCCAAAACAACAGGCTCCAAAATCGTTTGGGGATTGATTGCGTTTGTGGTTCTCATGTTCTCCATCTCGAATGTTCCATCTCTATTCGGTTTGGTAGCAGCCTTTGTTTTGTATCTTGTCTATAAAAAGTGGGATGAATCAAAAGTGACAGTCGTAGATAATGACCCTTTCACCAATTTTGAACATGAATGGGCGAACTTAAATAAATAATATCAAGGAGTGAATTAATCATGAGCAATATTTTTTCTCGTATTAAAAATAGTATTACAGCGGATGTGCATGACTTATTAGATCAAAAGGAGCAAAAAAATCCTATCAAAATGTTGAACCAATATTTGCGTGAATGTGAGCAGGAAACGATGAAAGTGCGTACATTGGTAGAACGTCAATATCGACTGAAAGATGAGTTCACTCGTGAATACGAGGAAGCGCAGCGTTTGTTGGCGAAACGTGCGCATCAAGTAGAAGTGGCAGCAAAAGCGGGCGAGGTAGAATTATATGATTTTGCTTTAGCGGAGAAAAACCAATATGAAGAACGCGTCGCTCATTTAAAAACGGTGGTGGATGAGGCGACTAAGCAACTAGATACATTGGAACAGAAGTATATTGAAATGAAGCATAAATTAAAAGATATGCAGCTAAAACGCCTGGAAATCATGGGACGTGAAAATGTGGCGCGTGCGAATTACCGAATGAACAAAGTGTTGGATGCGCGTGATGGGTATAATAAATCTCAAGCTCATTTTGACGAAATGGAGTACTATTTGAATCGTTTGGAAAATCAAGTGAACACACACTATTACCAACAGACGATTGACGCAAAGATTGCTGAATTAGAACAGAAAAACGAGGAAAATCATTCAATTTCATAAAGTAAACATGGTATTCTAGAAAAGGCGTAGTTTCATGCTACGTCTTTTCGGGGTACATCATGGTCAGCGATATGTTCAGAAAGGAGGAGCGAGGCATGATCTATAAACCTAAGTCAGACTATCTTAATTGGATTGCCACATTTGGTGTGATTATCTTATTGATTGAGATTACTTTTTTTAATGGCGGACTCCTTTTTTCAGTTTTTGCATCAGCTATTTTCATTTATTTTGGCATTAAGAAATATCACCGTTTCATCGGGAAAATTTCTCTGTTGATTGGTGTGATTACTGCCATAGTGACTGTTTTAAATATGTTTACTGTCAAGATTGTCTTATTGGCTATTCTTGCCTATCTCGTCTATGTTTTCTGGCAATCGAAAAAGCATCCGTCAGTGATTACAGCAACGCTTTCGCCCACGCCAATAGCATATGAGACGGAAAAAATTATTAGTCAGCCATTTTTAATGAAACAGAAGATTTTTGGTGATCAACATACACCGGATAGCGTCTATGAATGGCATGACTTGAATATTCAGCATGGAGTCGGCGACTTTGTGGTCGACTTAAGCAATACGGTTTTGCCAAAGGGTGAATCCGTCATCAGCGTTCGTAATCTGGTCGGCAGTATTCAAATATTGGTTCCCTATGAGGTAGAAGTAGCCATCCTTCATTCAGCCATCATCGGGAATGCGACCATCCTGCATAATCCAGAACAACGTTTGTTCAATAAAAGTATCCACTATTGCACGTCGCAGTATGAGGGTGGAGATCAAAAGATAAAAATCATCACGAGTACGGTTGTAGGAAATGTGGAGGTGAAGCGTATATGAGCATTTTGCAGCGACATGTATGGTCGGGAATCTTATATTCGCTATGCCTCACTTCAATATTTCTATGTATTTTTTTGTTTGCATTTCCAGTATCGCATATCTCGATTTTATGGAAGAAAGAAATTTGGGAAGTGCCTTTTATCATTGTTGTCCCTGCATTAAGTGTATTTATGGGGGCTATTATTGGCGGTGTTACCGGTTATTATTGGCGTCAACAGCTTGCCATCATCGGTCAAGATTTAAGGCAACTGGAGCTAGGCAAGCCCATTGTTCTTAAAGACAGTAAAGTGTCATCGGATATGGCAAATGTCTATGAAAAAATGCATACGTTACAACAGCATATGTCCGAGCAAATTGCGCTTTCGCAAAAGCTTGCAAATGAGCGGGCGGAAGTGCAGGAAAAACGTATTCAAGAAATTGTTTCTCAAGAACGAAACCGATTAGCGAGAGAATTGCATGATTCTGTCAGTCAACAGCTTTTTGCTGCTTCTATGCTGATGTCAGCGATTAATGAAAACCCGCTTGGCAATGAGCTGCAAAACAAGCAATTAAAGCTTGTTGAAGGGATGATTCACCAATCCCAGCTCGAAATGAGGGCGCTTCTGTTACATTTACGTCCAGTGCCACTGAAGGGGAAATCCTTAAAAGAAGGTGTCGAGGAATTGCTTGTAGAATTAGTGCAAAAAGTCCCGATGAACATTTCCTGGAAAGTGGAAGATGTACAAATGGATAAGGGAGTAGAAGACCAACTTTTTCGCATTTTACAAGAATCGATTTCCAATACATTACGTCATGCTCAGGCTCAATCGTTAGAAGTTCATTTAGTGGAAAGAGAAGGCATGATTATTATGATTGTGTCGGATAATGGCGTTGGATTTGATGTGAACGAATCAAGTGCGGGTTCTTACGGACTGCAAAATATGCATGAACGGGCGTTGGAAGTCGGAGGCACCTTGAAAATTGTCAGCGTGAAAAACAAAGGTACTCGTTTAGAAGTGAAAGTACCGGTTATAGCTAAGTAAGGGGTGGTGATAAGTGATGAAGATTAGAGTATTGTTTGTAGACGATCATGAGATGGTGCGTATTGGCGTGTCGGCCTATCTGTCGTCTCAACAGGACATCGAAGTAGTCGGAGAGGCTTCAGATGGTCAAGAAGGTGTCGAGAAGGCATTGCAATTAAAGCCTGATATTATTCTCATGGACCTTGTGATGAAAGAGATGGATGGAATTGAAGCAACCAAGAAGATTATCGAGCAATGGCCAGAAGCGAAAATCATTATTGTGACAAGCTTTTTGGATGATGAAAAGGTGTATCCGGCCCTAGAGGCAGGTGCAACAAGTTATATGCTGAAAACATCGAGAGCGAGCGAAATTGCCGATGCTGTACGTGCTACCTTTCATGGACAATCGGTATTGGAGCCGGAAGTAACGGGAAAAATGATGCAAAGAATGAGAAAGCCTCAAACGACGGAATTGTATGAGGAGCTAACCAATCGGGAAATGGAAGTGTTGCTTTTAATGGCGGAAGGAAAAAGCAATCAAGAAATTGCCGATGAATTGTTCATTGCGTTAAAGACGGTAAAAGTGCATGTATCGAATATTTTAAGCAAGTTGCACGTACAAGATCGTACACAGGCAGTTATTTATGCTTTTAAGCATTCATTAGTACAATAAGGGGAGAAATGAGAAATGAAGAAATATGTCATATTTGATTTTGACGGTACATTAGCCAATTCAAAAGAAGTAGCGACAAAGGTTCTCCATCAGTTGGCGGATGACTATCAGTTTCCGAAAATTGATCTGGAACAGATTGCTTCTCTTCAAGGGTACGCAGAGTCTGTGGAGCAATTTGAAAGGATTGCGGAACAATTTTATAAACGATACAAGGAATCGCTTCATGAGATTCACTTGTTTGATGGAATCAAAGAGATGTTGCAGCAATTGCATGACAGCGGTAAGTTATTGGCAGTGATTTCATCCAATGAAGAAAGCAATATACGTGCGTATTTTCAGAAACAAGAAATCGCATTTATTTCAGAAGTTTATACTTCTAGTAATTTGCTGGGAAAAGATATCATGATTGACCGTTTTTGTGAAAAACATCAAATCGATAAGCGAGAAGTCATTTACGTGGGAGATGAGTTGCGTGATTTACGAGCTTGCAAGAAAAGTGGCGTCGATATGATTTGGGTCAGATGGGGCTTCGGTTCTGAAGCACAGGTACAGCATGAAGGACCTACGTATTATGCAGAGACGCCAAATGATATTATCGATTTTACGAAACTACCGAACCAATAAAGGAGAAATAATGTGAGTCAACAGTACGAAATTATTGCCACGATTGCCGATACATTAGAAAACGCGAATATTCCGTATACATTCATTGAGGAGGCTGCTTTAACGCTACAAGGTGTACCTGTTTCGTTAGGAAAGATACAAGTGCTTATTCAATGGGATGTATTTTCAGCATGTCATAACCTTTTTCTAGGGGAAGAGTGCTCAGCTGTGGAGAAGTCTGTCACCGGGGAACAATTCGATGTACAGATTGGAGGCATAAGCGTCACGTTTGCGTGTCGATTTAATACAACCATTAAAACCGATCCGTATCGCATACAAGTAAACCATATTTGGTGCAAATCATTGTATAGCTATTTATACGGAGAAGACTTTGCCGCTTACCATGAGGAGATTGTGACATTTTTACATAACAAGCAACGAGAGTATACAGAGCATAATGAACAAGCTTGGAATCAAAATAATTACCAGGCCTTGTTGGCCCGTTATGGTGAACCGGAGGTAATTGCGGCAAAAATCAAGCGGAATCCGGCGTGGAGACTACATCCTTTTCATAAATATATGCGTGAATTGGAAGGTAAAAAGGTACTGCATTTATTAGGGTCCAACGGTGTAAAAGGGACGGCTCTTGCGCTATTGGGTGCGGATGTCACAGTGGTGGATTTCTCGCAAGAAAATGCAACCTTTGCCCTTGAAGTCGCTAAAGCAGCCGATGTTCCATTGAATTATATCGTGTCTGATGTGTTTTCGTTGCCAGTGGATGAGATGGCGGGGCAATATGACTATGTCCTGATGGAGCTTGGTGTGTTGCATTACTTCATTACGCTAGAGCCGTTGATGGAGCAAATCAATAAATTGCTATCCCCTCAAGGTGTCTATATTTTGCACGAGTTTCATCCTATTTCGACGAAACTGATTACGTCGTCAGGAAAAAAACATAAAGTGACGGGAAATTATTTTAACCCGGAATGGACATACAACACAGTGGCTTTTTCAAAACATATGCCAGACGGTGTGCAAGAAGAATTATTAGAAACCGTGCAACGTAAATGGACCATTGGGGAACTAATTACGTCCGTAGCGCGTGCAGGCTTGCTAGTGGACACGCTGGAGGAAGAACCGAACCATAAATTGCATGATATCGGCTTGCCGAAAACATACACATTGGTCGCAAAAAAAGGATGTCATTAATTGAGAGAAGAAAGTCCCAGAGCGGATAGGCACTGGGACTTTTCTGTATGTTGTCGATCACTTGGAATGTGGTTTAATAAACTTCACGCATACCGGATACGGCACATGTGCTTCTGCAGAACATTTAGTCAGATGACCTGTTTCGGCATTCCGCGCAAATAAGACAAGATTATGCGATTCTTCGTTGGCGACCACTACATATTGTTCAGATGGATCGAACATGAAATCGCGAGGCCAATGACCATGCGTTGAAATGTGCTCCACAAAGGTCAATAAACCACTTGTTTCATGAACGGCAAAGATGGCAATGCTATCATGTCCGCGATTTCCGGCATAGACGAATTTCCCGTCGGCTGAAATATGAATGGCACTTCCTTGGCTATTTTCCGTGAAATCATTTGGAATGGTCGAGATATATTGGATTTCCGTAAAAGCACCTTCTTGGTCATCATACGCCAGTGCGATGATTTCATTGCTTAGCTCCGTCATGACATAAGCAAACCGTCCATTTGGGTGGAACGTGATATGTCTTGGTCCGCTTCCCGGTTTGACAGACAGGACGTGAACTTCCTGGAAATGTTGATGGTCAATCCGGTATGTTGTAATTTTATCTGTTCCTAAATCGACGATGACAACATGTTTGTCATCAGGTGTAAAGCCGGCAAAGTGGGCGTGCGATTTTTCCTGGCGTTGTTTATGTGGTCCGTGTCCTTGAAATTGGACAAGTGATGAAACCGGCTCTAATTCACCATCGATAATCGGATGTATTTCGGCGATTCCGCGATGATAATAAGCCGTTACAATATGCTGATTCGCTTGGTCTACACTGATATGGCAAGGTGATGAACCGTCTGTTACTTGCAAGTAGAAAAACTCCAGCGTGCCGTCTTGTTCATGGATGCGATAAGCTGCCACACCGCCTTGTTCTTTCATTTTAGCCACTGTGTACAGTGTTTGATGCTCTTCATTCAGACAAATGTATGTAGGGTTTTCGACTTGCGCAGCCAGTTCCGGTGCACTGAATGTGGCTGTTTCGGTGTCCAACGTAAATGTATAGATGCCTTTACTGTCACCTTTTGTATACGTTCCAATATATCCTCGAAAGATTGTCATGTTTTCTCCTCCTCATCGTGTTATCTATAGCTCATTTTATCATAATAGTTTGTAAACTACGGGTAATACTATACTACAAAAGAATTGGCGGTGTCCTGAGACGAAGAAAAAGCACCTCGCTTGGCGAGATGCTTTTCATTCGTTCTATTTTTGTGTTGACCACTCTTCGACATTCCACTCTTTCGTTACCCAGTCTTTGTAGAAGTCGGGTTCGTGGGATACAAGAATAACCGTTCCTTTATATTCTTTTAAGGCACGTTTCAATTCAGCTTTTGCATCGATGTCCAAATGGTTTGTCGGCTCATCAAATAAAATCCAATTGCTTTCTTCCATCAATAGTTTGCAAAGACGAACTTTCGCTTGTTCTCCACCACTCAGTTGGTTCATTGGGCGGTTGATATGTTCGTTTTTAAGTCCGCAACGAGCAAGCGCTGCACGTACTTGGTGCTGGTCCATGCCAGGGAAAGCATTCCAAATTTCGTCGATTGGTGTGGAGTTATCTGCTTTTACTTCTTGTTCGAAGTAGGCTGGATACAGGAAGTCACCACGTGAAATTTTACCGCTTAATGGTGGGATGACACCCAAAATTGTTTTCAGTAATGTTGATTTACCGACACCGTTGCAACCGACAATCGCAATTTTATCGCCTCGTTCAATTGTCATCGACATTTTGGGCAGCAATGGGAAATCATAGCCGATTTCGAAATCGGTTCCTTCAAATACCCAACGGCTGCTTCCGCGTGCTTCCTTGAATTCGAATGTCGGCTTTACAGCTGTTTCGGGGCGGTCAATTCGTTCCATTCGGTCCAATTGCTTTTGACGACTTTTAGCACGTCCTGTTGTTGAATAGCGCGCTTTGTTTTTAGCGATGAAATCTTCTTGTTTTTTGATGAATTCTTGTTGCTTTTCGTAAGCGTTAATATGTTGGTTCTTGTGAAGCTCAGCCAATTCCAAGAACTTCTCATATGTCGCTGTATAACGAGTCAATTTCGCAAATTCCAAATGGAAAATGACGTCTGTTGCTGAATTCATAAATTCTGTATCGTGCGAAATCAAAATGAATGCATGTGGATATTCACGTAAATATTTGGCTAACCAGTTAATATGCTCTTCGTCCAAGTAGTTGGTTGGCTCATCCAGTAAAAGTACCTGTGGTTGCTCTAGCAAAAGCTTTGCTAATAAAACTTTTGTACGCTGTCCACCACTTAAAGCAGCTACATCACGTTCTAGTCCAATTGCGTCCAAGCCTAAACCGCGAGCAGCATCTTCGATTTTCAAATCAAGTGAATAGAAGCCACCGGCATCCAATTTATCTTGAAGCTCAGCCATTTGCTCTAATAATACTTCTAGTTCTTCAGGAGTAGCCTCTCCCATTTTTCCCGTTACTTCATTTAATTGGGCTTCTACTTGGAATAGTTCATCAAAGGCTTCTTGCAACACATTTCGGATTGTTTTACCTGGTGTTAAATTCGTGTGCTGATCTAAATAACCATATACAACACCTGGTGTCCATTGTACTTTTCCACTATCGTACATCGTTTGACCTGTAATGATATTCATCATTGTAGATTTTCCGACACCGTTCGCACCAACAAGTCCAACGTGCTCGTTATTTAGTTGAAAAGACACTTCTTTAAATAACATTCTATCGCCAAAACTGTGAGATAGTTTTTCTACACTTAGTAAGCTCATTTATATTGTCAACTCCTGAAATTATCGTTAAACATAGTGTTACTATTGTATTTCACAATGCAAATCCATGTAAAGTGAAAAACGATGCCAAGAAGCAGAGGATTCCGATTCTTCTATATGAGCTATTTTTGTGAGATACTGTTTTTAGCAATGAATATAGAAGGGAATGTCATATTTGAGTAAAACAGTCGTATTGGCGGAGAAGCCGTCTGTTGGTCGAGACATCGCAAAAGTTCTTGGCTGCAATCAAAAAGGAAATGGTTTTTTTGAAGGAAAACAATACATTGTCACGTGGGCACTTGGTCACCTAGTTACCTTGGCTGATCCAGAAGTATATGATGATAAATATAAATCGTGGAAGATGGAAGACCTTCCGATGTTGCCGAAATATTTGAAGCTTGTTGTGATCAAAAAAACGAACAAGCAATTCCAAGCGGTGAAAGCGCAGCTTAATCGTAAAGATGTCAATGAAGTGGTCATTGCGACCGATGCAGGGCGTGAGGGTGAACTTGTGGCGCGTTGGATTTTAGAAAAAGCGGGCGTGAAAAAGCCAGTGAAGCGACTATGGATTTCATCAGTTACGGATCAGGCCATTAAACAAGGCTTTCGCAATTTGAAGGACGGTAAAGAGTATGAAAATCTATATGCTTCGGCACAGGCACGAGCGGAGGCGGATTGGCTAGTCGGGATAAATGCGACACGAGCCTTAACAACGAAGCATAATGCCCAGCTTTCTTGTGGACGTGTGCAAACACCGACGTTAGCGATGATTGCCAAACGTGAACAAGAAATCAAAGAGTTCCAACCGAAGAAATTTTATGGCGTGAAGGTAACGGCGGAAAATGGCCTTTCTTTAACCTGGGTTGATGAAAAATCGAATAGTTCACGCACGTTCAGTGAAGAAAAAGCACGTGCAGTGCATAAGCAAATCGGCAATCAACAGGCGAAAATCATCAAAGTGGCTAAAACACGTAAGAAATCATATGCGCCGCATTTGTATGATCTAACGGAATTGCAACGTGATTGTAACCGTTTGTTTGGCTATTCAGCGAAAGAAACATTATCGATTACACAACGTTTATATGAACAATATAAAGTGGTTACCTATCCACGAACAGATTCAAAATATTTAACATCTGATATGGTCGGGACATTGAAAGAACGATTAGAGGCGGTTTCGATTAAGCCGTATGCACAATGGGCATCGAAAATATTGCGCCAACCGCTTAAGACGAATAAATCCTTTGTTGATAACAGCAAAGTGTCTGACCATCATGCGATTGTCCCGACGGAACAGCATGCTTTTCTGCAAAAAATGAGCGACAAAGAAGTGAAAGTGTATGACCTGATTGTGAAGCGCTTCTTGGCTGTTTTTCTTCCACCGTTTGAATATGAACAAACAAGCATTACGGCTCAAATCGGCACAGAGACGTTTACGGCTAAAGGACAAGCAGTTATTCAGAAAGGCTGGAAAGAAATTTTCGAGCGTGATGATAATGATGAGTCCTATGTGCCGATGGTGAAGGAAGGAGATAGTCTCTCGCTTTCTTCTACAGTGGTCACTACAGGGGAAACACAACCGCCAGAACCGTTTAATGAAGGAACGTTGTTATCGGCTATGGAAAATCCAGTGAAGTTCATGAGCGGCGAAAGCAAGGACTTAGTGAAAACAATGGGGGAAACTGGCGGACTTGGTACGGTCGCTACGCGAGCGGATATTATCGAGAAGCTCTTTAATTCGTTTTTAATTGAAAAACGTGGAAAAGGCATCCATGTGACGACGAAAGGCAAACAATTGCTGGAGCTTGTACCAGAGGAGTTGAAATCTCCTGCTTTAACGGCACAATGGGAGCAGAAGCTGACAGCCATTGCAAAAGGGAAGTTGAGAAAAGCAGCCTTTGTCAATGATATGAAAGAGTATGCAAAAGATGCGGTACATACCGTGAAAAACAGTACAGATAAATTTAAGCACGATAATGTCACAGGCAAGCGTTGCCCGGATTGCGGAAAATTGCTGCTTGAAGTTAACGGGAAAAAAGGGAAGATGCTTGTTTGCCAGGATCGTGAATGTGGACATCGTAAGCGTATCAGTACGGTGACAAATGCCCGTTGTCCGGTTTGTCATAAAAAACTGGAATTGCGAGGTGAAGGAGAAGGGCAAATTTTCGTCTGCAAATGCGGTCACCGTGAAAAGTTGAGTGCTTTCCAAAAACGGAAGAAAAATAGCCAATCAAAGGCAGCAAACAAGCGTGATGTGTCCCAATATATGAAAAAGCAAAATCAAGATGAACCGATTAATACAGCATTAGCGGATGCATTGGCAAAACTGAAATTCGACCAATAAGAAAGAGAGGATATACCTATGGCAAAAGGTAAAACGAATGCGATGCGTATACTGGATGCGGCGAAAGTACCTTACGAAATGATGTCCTATGAAGTCAAGGATGGTCAAATAGACGGTATTTCAGTTGCACATAAAATTGGTATGGACCCAGCCGTCGTCTATAAAACGTTAGTGGCACAAAGCACAAGTAAAGCCATCTATGTTTTTGTCATTCCAGTTGCCGCCGAGTTGGATTTGAAAAAAGCGGCAGCTGTTGCAGGAGAAAAGAAGATAGAGATGGTTGCGGTGAAAGATATTCAAAAGCTGACAGGCTACATCAGAGGTGGATGTTCACCAGTTGGAATGAGTAAAAAATACCCGACCTTCATTCAACAGGAAGCGGCACAACAAGAAATCATCATTGTCAGCGGAGGAAAAATCGGCTTCCAGATTCAAATGAAGCCAACGCAATTAGCGCAGGTTACCTCGGCAACGTTTAGTGATGTAGTGAAATAGAATAAGTATGTATATCCTGTTCAATATTTAATTAAGACTAAAAGGTTTTTATTAGCCGTATGTCTTGATTGTGACCTCATGTAAAAAGACTTAGTTCTCTACATTTGTAGAATTAAGTCTTTTTTTGTTGACTATGTTAAACGTGGTTGTTGATTGTAGCTAATATCAACACTGGAATGTAACGTAGCCTTTTGAACCAATAATCAAAAATGTATGTTAAACATCTTTACATAAATGTGGAAATAAAATGTCTGTCATTTATGATTAACTCATTACCAGTTTTATGATGAAGAGGGGGATCATTATGACAGACAATCAAAAACGTAGTATGACAAGAAGAGATTTTATTGATCATGTAGGTAAGATTGGTGGAGCAATGGCTGTTTTTGGTGTGATGGATTCACTAGGAATGTTTTCATCCCCTTTAACTGCTGGAGCATCTGATTTTAATGCTCCCCAAAAGAGTGATTTAACGGCAGATAAGATGGGCAAGAAAGTCATTATTTTAGGTGCGGGATTAGCTGGCATGGCAGCGGCCTATGAACTAGGAAAAGCAGGATATGATTGTAAACTTCTCGAGGCAAGAGATCGGGTCGGAGGAAGAAACTGGACTGTTCGAAGAGGTACGGAAGAGACGGAGATTGGCGGAGTTAAACAACGTGCCAATTTTGATAAAGGGATATACATAAATGCAGGTTGTGCCCGTATTCCTCAGCATCACGTCACCATGGATTATTGTAAAGAATTAGGCGTAAAGTTAGAGGTATTTTGCAATTCCAATGAATTTACATACTATTACAACGAAGATGTAAAGGGGTTATCGAATCAAAAGGTAAGGAAAGGAGCCTTAAAGACCGATACGCGAGGTTATATTTCAGAATTGCTTGCCAAAGCGGTCGATAAAAGGGCGCTTGATATGCCATTGACAGAAGAGGATGTAGAGAAATTATTGTCTTATTTAAAGACCGAAGGAAATTTATCAGCTGATTATTCTTATAAAGCATCGAGCCGCAGAGGATATAAGGAGTTGCCAGGGGCGGCCATGAATAGCGGAGTGTTAGATACACCTTTTGGGTTTAAAGAAATTCTTCATTCGGAAATGATGAACAATATTAGTGGCGATTATAGCTTTAACCAACAGCCGATGATGTTTCAGCCTGTAGGTGGTATGGATCAAATCCCAAAAGCATTTAGTGATAAATTATCTGGAAAAATAACATTGGGGGCAGAAGTCCAAGAAATCAGACAAACAGGAGAAGGGGTTCGAGTGGTTTACAAGAAGAATGGAAAAAAAGCAGAAATGCTAGGCGATTATTGTATTTGCACCATTCCTCTAACCGTATTGAAAAATATTTCGGCTGATTTTACTGAACCAATGAAAACAGCCATTAAAAGCATTAACTATGCAACTGCCGGTAAAATCGGTTTGCAATTCAAAAACCGATTTTGGGAAACGGAAGATCGAATCCTCGGTGGTATAACGACTACAAATATGGATATTACTCAAATTTGGTATCCATCCTCTGACTTTTATTCGAAAAAAGGGTTACTTGTCGGCTATTATAATTTTGGTCAAAATGCTGTCAAATATGGAAATCTACCATTAGCAGAACGTGAAAAGCTAGCGTTAGCACAAGGCAGTAAAATACATCCAGAATACAAAAAAGAATTTGAGACGTCTTTTTCCGTGGCTTGGCAAAAAACTAAATATAGTGAAGGCGGATGGGCTTCCTACTCAGAATCTGATTTGAAAAATTATTATCCTATTCTAAATGAGCCGCAAGGTCGAATTTACTTTGCCGGTGAACATCTAAGTCATTTGACAGGATGGATGGCTGGTTCATTTGAATCGGCTCGACTTGTTGTTAGTCAAATTCATGAACGAGTTGTAAAGGAATCCAGTAAGGCAGCGGCGGCTACAGTTTCTTAAAATTAAAATAAAGTTGGGAGTGAAAATAATGAAAAAATCAACTGGAAAATTTATTGCGGGGGCTGTTATTTGGACTACCCTTGTGTCGGGAATTTCATTTTCAATAGCTTCTGCGGGCAGTGAAGCAGATGATTTAAAATCCAATAAAGTAACATTTTTCGGGAGTCCAACTTCATCGATATCCAGTTCAGTCGCTGTTCCTAAATCTTATAATGAATTAGCCTTTAGTGGGACAGTACCGCCACTGTTAAATAAAGACGGAGAAACCACCTATGAAAGATATGGTGATACGAAAACCCAGGCCATTGGTATTTTGGAAAATTTGAAGAAACAATTAGAAGCAAAAGGGCTTTCTCTTTCTGATGTCACTTATTTACGGGTTTATGTGGTACCTGATCCAAATAAGCATAACGAACCTGACTATCAAGGATGGTTTGACGCATATGCCCAATTCTTTAATACAAAAGAAAACCCGGTCAAAACGGCACGTTCAACTGTTGGGGTAGACAGTTTGGTAAATTCAGATTGGTTAATCGAAATAGAAGCGTTTGTCGCTTATAAATAAACGAAGTGGAGTGAGAAAGTATGTTACAAAATATAGGTATTCCAGGTTTGATTTTAGTGCTGGTTATAGCTCTTGTCATATTTGGTCCTTCAAAACTTCCTGAGATTGGACGGGCATTCGGACGGACATTGACGGAATTTAAGAATGCGACTAAATCATTAGTCTCAGATGATAAGAAAGAGGAAGAAGAACAAAAACCAGTATTAACAACGGTGGAAAAGAAGGAAGAGAAGTCAGTGGTTTGATTGTTTGGAAGTAGATGAGGGACTTGTTCTCGTCTACTTCTATTCTGTTTTTAGAAATAAATAAGCGTGAGATGGCAAAGGAAGAGGTGTGGTCAATGGACGTGAAAGAGGGGTATTTTGTTGAACATTTAGAAGAAGTGCGTCAAAGAATTATCAAAACGTTACTAGCGTTTATCCTTTTTTTTATTATCGCCTTTATTTTTGTAGAGGACGTGTACATATGGTTGGTAAATGATTTAAGCGGTCCGCTAGCCGTTTTAGGCCCAACTGATATTCTGTGGGTATTTATGGTGTTAGCAGGGGTATGTGCAGTAGCTGGAACTATTCCTATAGCCGCCTATCAGCTTTGGAGATTTGTTAGCCCGGCTTTAACAGCGGAAGAACGAAAGGTTTCGTTGCGATTTATCCCTTTTTTGTTCGTATTATTCCTAGCAGGTATTTCCTTTGGGTATTTTGTGTTATTCCCTATCGTTTTAGGGTTTTTGGAGTCGATGTCAGCCGGTCAGTTTGAAACAATGTTTACGGCAGATAAGTATTTTCGATTTATGCTAAATCTGACCTTGCCATTTGGTTTTCTGTTTGAAATGCCTTTAGTGGTAATGTTCTTGACGAGGTTGGGGATTTTAAATCCTCACCGGTTAGCAAAGGCCAGAAAGATCTCGTATTTTGTCTTAGTTGTAACCTCCATTTTAATTACACCACCGGATTTTATATCCGATATATTGGTCATTATTCCTTTACTTATTTTATATGAAGTGAGTATTGCCCTATCAAAATTCGTTTATCGTCAACGGTTAGCTGAATATACATCCGTATAGTTATGTGATAAAGTGCCTAAGGTTGATTTTGTGGTTATATATGGAAAATTTCCTATTGTTCAAGCTTTTACATTGATGGTATATTCGACAGTAAGACGAAGGATATCAATAACAAACTTTGAGGTGATGACTATGTTAGTAACCAGTGATTCTATTGTGGATATGAAGGTTATTACGATAGGCATGGTCAGTGAAATGACTGGCTTATCCCAACGGAAAATTCGTTATTATGAAGAACGAAATTTAATTTTTCCAGGGAGGTCTTTACAGGGGTATCGTATTTATTCATTTCAAGATGTCGAAACGTTAATGGGAATTGCTGATCAAATTGAAGATGGTGTGCAAACATTCGAAATCCGTAAAGAGATTATTAAAAAAGAAAGAAAAATAGTCCAAGAAGAAAAGGATAAAATGAGAATTGGACAGTTGAATAGTCATTTTCGCTTGTTTTAGTCTTCTTCCATTCTAGTCTTTCTGTTCCAGTTTCTTCACTAATAATCTGAATAATTCCCTCTAATCGTATTGAAATAAACTGAAAATTATGTCATATTGAATAGTGGAAGCAGACTTATTCTTTAGGTACATACTAGAACAGAAAGTGGGGATTTTATTTGGGAGAAACAAAAAAATTTTACAAAGATAAGAAAATTATTACGTTAGATATAGTAACAGGCATTACAGGATTAAGCGAAGAAGAGGTACAATTTTACGCGGAAAGATGTAAGATTGTTCCGAATAGAACGAAACAAGGTACACCTGCTTATTCTTTGTCTGAAATAGAGACAATCATGAGTACATATCACTTGATTGGACATTCTTCAACATTGGACGATTCAACATTGGCACCCAACAAGAAGTTAAAGGCGGAGAGGCAAAAGATGAGGCAAGGCCAATTCAATAGCCAGTTCCGAATTATGTAGCTTTGATCATATCATATAACATTTCAATTTCACACTAACCCCTTGTTATTCTACAAAACTTGTATCATTAATCTTACTTTACATAAAACTACATTTGTATAATTCATACTATTAACAAGCATAAATACGTACATTATTCAGAAGCAAGCCTTTTTCAACGCACTATTGAAGGTGCGCGAACGTCATCACTTTGCAGAACTTGTATCGTTGATTGGACTTTTATTTAAATGAAGAACGGTATCGCTGGAACAAATTACACAAGACATTCATCTGTCATCAAATGAAAGTGGAGATTAAGAAGAGGCAACCCCTCATGAAAAAGGGTTGCCTCTTTTTATTAATTGTTCTATCAGTTAAAACAATAGATGCGCAACGAGTGTGATAATCGGTAACGTAATAATGGTTCGTTCAATGAAGATGATAAACAAATCTTTAAACGACACAGGAATTTTTGAGCCCAATAGAAGTCCGCCGACTTCAGACATATACACAAGTTGTGTGACAGATAGAGCGGCAATGATGAAACGTGTCATATCACTCGTAATTTCCGCTGCTAGTACAGACGGTAAGAACATATCGGCAAAACCGATTAAAATGGTTTCTGATGCTGCTTGAGCCTCTGGGATGTGCAGTAGCTCTAGTACCGGTACAAAAGGAAGACCGAGCCATTGGAACACAGGTGTGTAGGTAGCGACAATTAAGGCTAACGTTCCCATTGCCATCACAACGGGGGCAACGCCCATCCATAAATCCAATACATTCTTTCCACCACTGATGAAAAAGTCTTTTGTGCTTTTATTGCTAAGAGCTCTTTCCTTGGCTAGTTTCATTCCCCATGTAAAAGGGGTATACCCTGCAGGAATGCTTTCGTCTTGTTCGTGGTGATCTTTGTTATAGTATGTGTCCGGCTTTTTGGATAAGGGCGGAATGCGTGGCATGATAATGGCAGCCACAATACCTGATAGAGTCACGGTTAAATAAAATGGTATAAACAAATGGCTCAGACCGACTTGAGAAATGATGACCAAACTGAATGTAATGGATACGACAGAGAATGTTGTCCCGATAATGGCAGCTTCTCTTTTCGTATAAAAGCCTTCTTCATATTGCTTACTTGTTAATAACACACCGATTGTTCCATCTCCAAGCCAAGATGTGGCACAGTTGACCGACGAACGACCAGGCAGTTTGAATAAAGGACGCATGATTTTTGAAAATAGTGCGCCGGCCAATTCAAGTAATCCAAAGTTTAATAGTAAAGGTAACAATAGACCGGCGAATAAAAAGATCGAAAATAAGACGGGAAGTAAATCAAATAAAACCATTCCGCCTGTATCGCCCGACCAAATCGATTCAGGACCGATTTGAAATAATGTCATGATGGCAAAAATAGAGCCTAGAATACGAGTAATCGTCCAAGCCATATTGACATCAAATAATGTTTGTAAAAAATCGTTTTTAAAAGGGCGAATTTTCGACATGATGGTTCCAAGCGTCGATAGGACAATCAGCAATGTCATAATGTACGGAATATAATTGCTTAGTGTATCTTGCAGTAGGCCTGAAAAAATCGCGATTGGAATAGTTATTTCCCCATTGAATGGAATAGGAGTCATAAATAGTAGGACACCTATCAGTGATGGAATTAAGAATAATAATAGTGAAGTTGTATGTTGTTTACTCTTGTTCATTTGTATGTCCCTTCATGGTGAATAAAAATTAATTTATTTACATATTAATTCATTTCTATTAAAAAATCTATTGTTATATCAAAATAATTAAATAAGTATAAGAATCCATGAAGGATTCTTATAAAGTTCATAATAAAATCTATATCATAGCGTGTATAATATGAATTGTAAGTTATGTTTGATATAACTTCTTAAGTCTTTTTGGAAGCGTTATTATTTCTAAAAACTATTTTACACAATTATTTGTATTTTAAAAAGGGTGTGTATTTATTGATTACGTGTATTGCGACCGATATGGACGGGACATTATTAAATAGTCAAGAAAAAATCAGTGAGGCTAATGCGGCGGCTATCAAAAAAGCGCAAGCAGTAGGCCTACAAGTAGTCGTTGCAACAGGGCGTGCCTATGATGAGGCCCGACATTTGTTGGGAGAGGCCGGCATTAAATGCCCTGTCATATCAGTCAATGGAGCAGTTGTATGGGATGAAGAGGGCAAAATCGTTTCATCTATACCAATGAGTATGCCGGAATTTAAGCAAGCTAGAATGACGTTAGACAAACAGCAATTGCATTATGAAATTTACACGAATAAGGGATTGTATACGAAAAGTGCTGAAGTTTCGGTCGCAACGCTTGCGGATATTATTTTATCGGCTATGCCGCATTTAGACAAAGATCGTGTCATTCAACAAGCTAAAGAGCGATTTACACTGGATTATATTGTGACTGTGAATGATTACGATGTGCTTTATGATGACCCTGAAATAGAAATATATAAGATTCTCGTGTTTTCGGCAGAAATTGATAAATTAACGTCTGCGGGGGAAACGATTAAATCGGAAACCACGCTAGCGGTCACTTCTTCAGGACATGGAAATGTTGAGATTACGAATAAAAAGGCTCAAAAAGGAATAGCGCTTGAAACGTTCGTGAATGAGAGGCATTTGTCATTACAACATACGATGGCAATGGGTGACAGCTATAATGATGTGTCTATGTTCAAGAAAGTCGGCAGACCTATTGCGATGGGAAATGCAGTACAGGCGATCAAAGATATCTGTGGAGAAGTTACCTTAACCAATGAAGAAAACGGGGTAGCACATGCCATCTTACAGGTTTTAGAAGAAAATGAAGCCCCAAAAAATAATTAGTTGTTAAAAAATTACATGATGTGAAAAAGGAGCTGTCCAGAAAGGTCATATCTATCAACATGTTTATGAGAATGACTCTTTTCTGCAGCTTTTTTTCTTTTTTGTAAACGCTTTCTTTAATAGAACGCCAATCTTAGTACGATGCTTTCAGGAATGGCAAGACGAGAAAGAAGAACAAGCTCAGATTTGTCACTTCGGTCGAGGATAAACATTCACTTTCGGAAAATTGTCAGTAACGAAGTGAACGCGACGTTGTGATCTTTCTATAGTTATGGAAATTAATCAAATCAGAATTTTTTTATTAGTTCTTTTTTTGTGCCAACTTCGCACAAAAGTCGGATTCAACGTCTGTAGAAAAAAATGAATGCAAACAGCATAATAAAAAGTGTAGGAGATGAGTCATCATGATGGATCAGCGAGTCACACGACTTTTAGAAGTTTTATCTCAAGAGCAAGGCATAAAGTTAAATCAATTACAAGATAAAATGCAACTCACAAAGAGACAAACACAATATACCATCATGAAGACCAACGAGTGGTTAACGGATAATCATCTCGCACCCATTGAGTCTATTAGAGGGAAGGGTCTATTTTTACCAGAGGAATCCAGCTGTTGGAGAAGTTTAATAGTCGATCGCAATACGAGCTATTATCAGTTGAATGAAGCAGAAAGAATTCCGGTCGCATTGCTTTATATTTTAGCGGACGAAGAGTATATGCCCCTGGATTGGTTAGCTGCACAATTGTCGATCAGTCGCAATACAATGCTTCAAACTATTAAACAAATTAGAGTAGAAGAGAAGATTCCTTTATTAAATAGTAGACAACATGGTTACTATATTCAGCTCAGTGAGTTTGAAAAGCGCAAGTTGATTTATCGGGTAATCAACCAATTACTTGATATGAATCATGGAAAAGAGTGGATTGAGCAAATAACAGAATGTCAATCCGAGGTTGATAACTGCCGAAAGGTATTGGAAGAAATCGAAAAGCAGGTAGGCATAAAGATGGCGGATTTGCCCTTAACGAAGCTTCCTTATTTTATCGCTGTTTGTTTTCAACGCATTAAGGAAGACAAAGGGATGAATATCGATTTTGAAAATGATCCATACATTGTGAATAACCGCATCTATCATGTGATTACTAATCAGTTTGAAGAGTTGAGTAAGCGTGAGGCGGCCTTTATGACCTTGATTGTGTTAGGCGCAAATGTTACCTACCGATCGGATTGGGTGCCTGAGCCTATTAAGCAAAAAGTATACGCTGCAACTATAGAATTGATTGATCGGATTGAAATGCTGGCTTGCATTACCTTTTGTGAAAGGGATTATTTGACGGAACTGATGATCAAGCATTTACAACCAGCTTATTATCGATTCCGGTATGAATTGACCTATGATAATCCGTTACTGGAGGTGGTCGAAACCCAATATAGCGATTTGCATTATTTAACATGTAAAGCCATTGAAGCAAATAGTTTACTGGGGAAATTCCACATGTCCGATCATGAAAAATCGTATATTACGTTAATCATAGGAAGTCAGTTAAGAAGGGAAGGAACAGAGCTGAATCGCAGAAAGCATGCGATTGTTGTATGCCAAAATGGAATTGCCATCTCGGCATTGCTTCTCCAAACCTTACGTGGATTATTTCCGGAAATTCTTTTTCTTGAACATTTAGCTTGCCGTGATTTTGAACGGACAAATTTAGAGTTTGATATGGTATTCAGTACGGTTCCACTCAAGACAACTAAATCTCTTTACCTTGTTCCATCCATGTTGAATGATTTGGACAAGCAAAAATTGAAAATGAAAGTACATCAACAAGAATTCGGGTTAGAGATAGATGGTTGGTCGATTGAAACAATCATCTCCCTGGCAAAAGCCTGTTCCAGCGATTTCAATGAGGATATATTTAAGCAACGCTTATCAGCACTTTCCGTTGATTTGAACACGAAAAAAGGCATGACCGTAGAGCGATTACCTTTTATTCAAACACAGCGTTTGCAGAAGTTGGATACTTGGCAGCAAGCAATCAAGCTGTCAGCCAGACCTCTTTTAGAAGAGGGAATTGTAGAAAGTAGTTACGTGGAACGGGTAATGAGTGATTTTGACAAACAATCAGATAACCCGTATATGTGGTTAGCTCCACAAGTGCTTATTCCACATTCCGGTCCAGGAAAGGACGTCAATAAAGCAGGGTTCAGTATTTTGTTTTTGGACGAACCATATTATTTAGCTGGAATGAAAGTGAAAACCATTGTCTTACTGGCAGCTGTAGACCAAACAGCACATTTGGAAACGTTAACAGCACTCAATTCATTATTTGATGAATTAGTGATGAATGACCATAGCTCTTCCCCATCTGAGGAGGATTTTATGGAAATGCTACATAACCGAGTTTTGGAAAGGAGAAAGCTTGTATGCATATGAAGGCAGAATGTGAAAAGATTATTCAGTTTGGGAAAAAACTAATTGATTCTGGACTAACAGTTGGAACGGGCGGTAACTTAAGTGTTGTCTCTGAGGATCGCACGATGATGGCTATTACGCCGAGTGGTATCCCTTATTACAACATTAAATTAGAAGATATCGTCATCATGGATTTGAATGGAAATGTTATTGAGGGAACCAGAAAGCCTTCGAGTGAATATGAAATGCATTCCATCGTCTATCGTAACCGTCCGGATGTGAAGGCGATGATTCATACACATAGCTTATATGCGACCTCCATTTCGTGCTTGCGTGTTGAGTTGCCTGCAGTGGATTATCTCGTTGCATTTAGTGGTGGCGCGTCGGTACCGATTGCAGAATACGCTTCGTTCGGTACAAAAGAGCTGGCTGAAAATGCACTGGAAGCTATGGGCGATAAACAAGCGGTACTGTTGGCGAATCATGGAATCAATGTAGTAGGACGCACGTTAGAGCAAACATACGATGTATTGGAACAACTAGAATTTTGCGCGAAATTATATTGGCATGCACGAGCAGTCGGAGCACCGGTCATTTTACCGAGTGAAGAAATGAACAATATGGTGGAACGTTTCGCAGACTATGGGCAAAAAGAATATGCTATGCAATAAGGGGAGGTGAGGATCATGGAAACGATGACAAGCAATAATTTGTTACAGGAGTTAATGTCAGAAGATATTATTTGGCTAGATATGCCGATTAAATCAAGAGAAGACGTAATGACTTTCATTACACAGGAGCTTCAGAAAAAAGGCTATGTGAAAGAAGGGTATTTGGAGTCGCTTTTAGAAAGAGAACGCAATTATCCAACTGGATTGCCGACGGTTCCATTTGCAGTAGCCATTCCTCATACCGATCCGCAATATATCAATAAACCATTTGTGGCTGCTGTGAGGCCCACCCAGCCTATTCCGTTTACACAAATGGGAACAGATGATGTAGAAGTCGGTGCGGAGCTATTATTTTTCCTAGGTCTAAATAAAGGGGAAGGACAAGTGGAATTACTCCAATACCTAATAGATTGCTGTATGAATGAAGGGTTTATGACGCAACTGAAAACAGTAGAAACACCAAACCAATTTATGAAAGCGCTTTAATAAATGAAAAGGAGAGATTAATTATGAAAAAAGTAATCGTAGCATGTGGATCAGGAGTAGCAACATCACAAACAGTAGCTTCAAAGGTAAAGAAATTATTAGACGATAAAGGTGTGCAAGCGAATGTAGAAGCGGTTGATATTAAATCCATTAATACCGTTATCAAAAATGCAGATGTGTATGTCGCTATTACGAAACCAGATAAAGAATATGACATTCCGGTATGTAATGGAATTGCATTCTTAACAGGTATCGGAATGGATGCAGAACTGGATAAAATCATTCAAGCTGTTCAATAATTACTGACTTTATTACTTATAGAGGAGGAAATACCTTGGATATTTTGCAAAGTGTAGTCAATTACATTTTAAGTCTAGGGGCATCTGTTTTTGTTCCGATGATTATGATTATTATCGGTTTAGTCGTACGAATGAAATTTAAGGATGCCTTTTCTTCTGCCTTAACGTTAGGTCTTGCCTTTGTCGGAATGGGAATCGTCGTGAATTTCATGTTAGATTCCATCAGTCCGGCAGCCCAGGCATTCGTTGATAATACGGGAATTGAACTAAATGCCATTGACGGTGGTTGGACACCGATGTCCACACTTTCTTGGGCTTGGCCTTATGCTTTCTTAATGTTCCCTCTTCAAATTGGTATCAATGTTGTCATGCTGGCGATGAAACAGACAGACACATTGAACGTGGACTTATGGAATGTGTGGGGTAAAATTTTTACAGCAGTATTAGTAGTAGGGGTTTCAGGCAGTGTACCTTTAGCCTTTGTCGTAGCGGCAATCCAAATGGTCGTTGAATTAAAAATGGCGGATGTCAACCAAAAGCAAATTCAGGACTTGACGAATATTCCTGGTGTAACAACTACACATAGTATGACATTATTCGGTGTTATTCTATATCCTTTAAACAAATTAATGGACTATATCCCTGGTCTGGATAAACATATCGATGCAAACTGGTTAAAACAAAAACTGGGTGTATTTGCAGAAAACCATGTAATGGGCTTCATTATTGGGGTGTTGATCGGTATTTTCGCTCAATATTCTGTGGCGGACATTTTAGTACTTGGTGTGCAAGCAGCAGCGGCTTTAACATTGTTCCCGATGGTAGCGAAACTATTTATGCAAGCGCTTGCACCTTTATCTGATGCCGCTTCTGAATTCATGAAAGCGAAATTCAAAGGGCGTGAATTCTTTATCGGTTTGGACTGGCCATTCATGGCTGGATGTAATGAAGTTTGGGTAGCATGTATCATCTGGGTTCCAATCACTTTACTGTATGCCATCATCTTGCCAGGCAATGCAGTGTTACCATTTGCAGGTATTATTAACCTTTCACTAGCTGTACCGGCATTAATCGTTACGGGTGGTAACTTACTACGTATGATCATTTTAGGTATTGTCACAACACCGGTGTTCTTATACGGAGCTACATTATTTGCGCCGACAATTACACAATTGGCAAAAGATACAGGTGTGGTGGCTGTTCCAGAAGGCCAAATGTTATCTTGGAGTACATTGGAATTCCCTGATTTCCGTTATGCGTTCGCTCAAGCGGCGGATGTTGTGAACGGCAATTACTGGGGTCTTCTGTTAGCTGCAGCTTGGTTAGGTCTATTCGTTGTTTACTACAGAGGTATGAAAGCTCGTTATGCTAAACAAGCGCAACAAGATGAAACAGAAAAAACAGCTTAAGGGGGAGAAGTGATGATTTACACAGTCACGTTAAATGCAGCCGTTGATAAAATCTTATACTTCTCGGAGCCTTTACAAGCGAAGAAAAATAATCGTGTTAGTCATTACACATATGATTACGGTGGAAAAGGAACTCACGTTTCCTCCGTAATCACCAAAATGAACATTCATCAAGTCGCTTTAGGGATTATTGGCGGTGATACGGGTGAAAAGTTAAAGCAACTTCTTCATGACGAGCATATCAACTATGCCTTTACCGAGCAACCAGGAGCAAGAACACGAGAAACACTTGTGTTGGTCGATAATGATGGAAAAGGAAGTGTCATGATCACAGAGGGTGGCTTTACCGTTGAGCGAGCTGTGGTCGATAAACTCTTAAATACGCTAAATGTCATTACGTCTCATGATATCGTTGTCTTTGCAGGTAATCCGCCTCAGGATTTCCCGCTTGAATGGTATGGTGAATTATTGTCCCTTGTGAAGAAGAAAGGAGCTCAATTAGTAGTCGATGCGAGTGGCGATTATTTAAATGAAGCCATCCTGCATGAACCAACAATGATTAAGCCGAATGAATTTGAATTTGCTCAATGGATGAACCAATCGAATATGACAGAGCAAGAAATCGAAGATGCTTTACCGGAACTGGCGAAGCGCTATAACATTCCATATTTGATTGTTTCGTTAGGGAAGCAAGGCAGCATGGTCTTTCATGATGGGAAAATCATTCGGGTGACTCCGCCTGCAGTGAAAGAGAAAAATGATACAGGATGCGGCGATGCGTTTGTCGGCGGGTTGGTGACGAAATTGTCGGAAGGCAAACCAATTGAAGACATTCTACGCTTTGCTACAGCCATCAGCGCTTCAAAAGCGGCGCAAGAAACGAGCTCTTACATTGATTTTGAGTATGCCCATGAACTAGAACAACAAGTGAAAATAACAACAAAGATATTAGAGGAGGCAATTTGATGAAATACTTTAATGAGCGTGAAGAATTGTGCCGAGTAACTAGATTGATGTTTGACCGTTTTATGACAAATGCAGCAGGTGGCAATATCAGTGTAAAAGTAAGTAAGGATCACTGGATTATGACGCCGACATTAATGAGTCAAGATAAGCATTGCCGATTAACTCCGGACGATATCATTGTCATCGATCGTGATGGAAATGTCCTGGAAGGCAATGGACGCGTTACGCGTGAATTCAACATGCATATTGCTGTATATGACGAAAATCCTCATATCGGAGCTGTTGTTCATGGCCATCCGAAAGAATGTATGGTATTTGCTTCATTAGGCGTAGATTTACCGCATGTATGTGAAGCAACACGTAAACTAGGTCATGTGCCTTGCTTAGAATTTGCACCTGCAACTTCACCCGAATTAGCAGCGCATGTACGCCAATTCGCTGCTGAAAGACGCAATGATGTACCGGTTGCTGCTTTATTAAGAGAGCATGGTGTCATTGTAGCAGATAAAACATTAGTGAAAGCATACGATATGCTAGAACGTTTAGAGTATAATGCATATGCCTACATGCAAGGTACAATCCTAAAGGCATTGGATGTTGTGCGTGTACATGAGCCGGAAAGAGAATTTGCTTATAATCTTGAAGAATAGTAGGTGACATCACCGTGAATAAAAAATTATTATACTTCCTGCTTTGTTTAGGGAATATTGGTATACTGATCATCGGTTTTATGATGAACAATGTGATTCTATCTGTAACAGCGTTAGTATGTGCATTAGTTCTCAAAACCGGCATTGATAAACTTACTACTGAAAAGACAAACTGATTCAATCGTCCGACATTTTTGTGGAGAGTCTCTAACTTTCGGAAGTGGGCAGCAAGAAAACATGCTTCAGATGGAGTTCGTTCTCCATCTGGTATGTGAAAGCCTTCGATGGATGTGCATAAATACAAGGAGACAATCTGATACATACTTTTCTTAAAAAGAAGGAGATTTTTATGAAAAGAGAACTTGCATTAGAATTTGCCAGAGTGTCAGAAAAAGCAGCGATGGCAGCTTATTCGTGGGTAGGCAAGGGCGATAAAGAATTAGCCGATCAAGCGGCGGTTGAAGCGATGAGAAGAGAGTTGAACAATCTGGACATCAACGCGGAAATTGTCATTGGTGAAGGTGAAATTGATGAAGCGCCTATGTTGTATATCGGAGAAAAGCTAGGTAGTGGACGTGGGCCTGAAATTGACATAGCCGTTGATCCAATCGAAGGAACAAGAATGACGGCTTTAGGTCAGGCAAATGCTATTACGGTTATGGTGGCAGGAGATAGAGGAAGCCTGTTAAAGGCACCTGACATGTACATGGAAAAGTTGATTGTATCACCCGCGTTGAAAGATTGTTGCGACTTATCTTTACCACTGTATGAGCTGATTCAAAATTGGGCAAGAACCTTGCAGAAACCTATTTCGGAGCTCACGATTTTAACGCTCGAGAAAAATCGTCATCAGCCTGTCATTCAAGAATTGCATCATATCGGTGTGCGTGTTCTTGCGATTCCGGATGGGGATGTTGTGGCTTCCATCTTAGTTCAACTTCCTGATGCAGTAGCCGACGTTTATTATGGCATTGGAGGTGCACCTGAGGGAGTCATTTCTGCTGCAGTAGTGAAAATGCTTGGTGGCAATATGCAAGCACGTCTAAAGTTACGGTCTGACGTGAAAGGAAAAACGATCGTTAACGAACAAATTGATCAAGAGGAAATAAGCAGATGCCAACAAATGGACATTATGATCGAGGAAATCATTTCACTTGATCATCTTGTGAAGAGTGATCAACTTGTTTTTGTAGCGACAGGTGTCACGGATGGTGATTTGTTAAGAGGTATTGTGAAAAAAGGTAATCGCTTAGAGTCAGAAACGCTTATGATTAGAGGTGGATCTAAAACGATTCGCAGAATTCAATCGGAAGTATTAATCGAGAAACAACCCATAATGGTGTAAAACACCAAAAAAAGACAGCTTCTACCATTGTGTAGAAGCTGTTTTCTAATATAGGGGACACTATGGAAAGTTCATCATATATCAAGTATATCCTGTACTTTCTTTTCGTATACCCCTAGATAAATATTTTAATTTTTGAATTTGTACGTCCAAAATCTTTCGAAGTAGAGACGATCCATAACTTCTGGATCTTTCTTTATCAATTTTTCTTCCCAAGGACCTGTCAGTAATTGGGTTTGTGAGGCATGCGCCTTTAACGTAGCCAGTTTCACGTCTACATTATCCCGTACATCATTGATAATATCAGGCGCACCTAACTCCTCTTCGCAGTTATGAGAGAATGCGACAGCATGCAAAGTAGGGCGCGTTTCCTTCGGTAGTCGAGCTATTGCCTGAACGACAGCGTGGCCTGTGGCATCATGATCAGGATGCACACTGTACCCCGGGTAGAATGAAATGACAAGAGATGGCTGTAATTCATTTATGGCTGATGTAATCATAGCAATGAGTTTTTCTTCATCTTCAAATTCCACCGTCTTGTCGCGAAGCCCCATCATACGCAAATCTTGGATACCCATAACCGCTGCAGCGTCTTTTAATTCTTTTTTTCGTATACTTGGAAGTGATTCACGTGTAGCAAATGGCGGGTTTCCTAGGTTTCTTCCCATTTCCCCCAACGTTAAGCACATATAAGTGACCGGTATGCCTTGTTTCGTATAATCGGCAATGGTTCCTGATACACCAAAAGCTTCGTCATCTGGATGAGGAAAAATCATAAGAACATGCTTTTCTTGTTTCAACGGAAAAACTCCTTTCAATTTAAAATATGTCTGACATAGTTAGGCAATAAAAAGCGTAGAACACTCCTTTTATTCAAATGGTGTTGTGCTGATTTGCAAGGCAACGGCCAATTTACCTTCAGCATCGAGACCTGCAAGAAGCAAACGGTTTTTATCATCTATTTGGAAATGGTTCAGACCTTCCGCGTACACCCAGCCGATTGGCAGCTTTAATCCTACACGGTATGGTCCTTCCCCTGTAATTTTGCCATGCTCATACTGCACGAGTGCATTGCGGATGTAGGCACCAGCGGAATAACTGCCCCCACTAAAATGAGAAGCATAAGCACCATTCGTTGTTTCCAAATGTATATAAACGTGTTGTTGCTGGTAGGAATTGATGGCTTCTTGCACAACAGTTGGAATAATTGGTTTCATTCGGAATCCTCCTTATATATTTAGAAAAGGGTTTTTGCTTCTGCGGTCAATATAAGACCGTTTTGAAAGATACCTGCTTTTCGAGTAGTTCTTTATTTATCTTACTAAAAATAGTGTAATTATGCGAAAACTTCACATAAAAATGGAAAAAAAGACTAATGTGCGAGCATTAGTCTTACCTATTAAATAGTTCCTTATTTTTCATTCTTGTATAGCTTATATGCGCCGTGCATGACAGGACCGACATATTCATTCAGCTTCCAAGAATGACGGATGGCTTCTGTAATGTATTCTTTTGCAACGTCAATCGCTTCAGGTACATCTTTTCCAAGCGCCAATTGTGCCGTAATGGCTGCTGCAAATGAACAACCCGCACCATGAGTATAAGCTGTTTCGATTAAATCATTTTCCACGATGACATGCTCTTGACCGTCAAATACAAGGTCGACAGCTTTATTTGTACTTTCTAATTTGTTGCCGCCTTTAATGACTACATATTTTACACCCAAAGCATGAATCTTTTCTGCTGCCTCTTTCATTTGGTCGATTGTCGTGATAGCAGGCATGCCAGCTAGCTGAGACGCTTCGAACAGGTTAGGTGTTGTCACTGTTGCAAGCGGAAGCAGAGATTCTCTATAAGCAACTGTGTGCTCAGGGAATAAGACTTCATCTTCTCCTTTACATACCATTACCGGGTCTACAACAATATTTTGTAAATTATGATTTTTGATTTGTTGCGCAGCCAATTCGATTACTTCGACAGAACCTAACATACCTGTTTTCACAGCATCAACGCCGACAGAGAGTGTGGTTTCTAATTGAGCTTTTACCGTATTGATATCTTGCGGAAATACTTGGTGATGCCAATGATTCTTTGGGTCCATGGCAACGATTGTCGTCAAGGCTGTCATTCCGTATACGCCGAACTCTTGGAATGTTTTTAGGTCAGCTTGAATACCAGCACCTCCACTTGAATCAGAACCTGCGATGGTTAGAGCTTTTTTCATGGACATATGTATCCTCCTCATGTAGCAAGACAATTTAAAAAAACCAATATAATTTAGCATAGCCATCTGTATCGGATTTTTCAAGACTTTAACCCACTAAAGACAAAATAGTTTTTACAATAATATTGCGCTACAATGAAAGGTAATAAGAAATACATACAGAAAAAAAGAGGGATTAGAATGATTTTACCAAAAGAGATTCACGAATCTTGGCTACCGTTTCTGACGCCGGAAATCAAGTGTGAGCTGCAACACATTGAGAAAGAACTAGGAGATAACTACAATCCGAGTCAACCGAAGTACATTTTGCGTTTTCTGACGGTCGATTTGCAGCAGGTGAAAGTCATCTGGCTTGGTCAGGATGTCTATCCGATGAAGGGGGTCGCAACGGGCCGCTCCTTTGAGGTCGGGGGATTGGAAAGTTGGGAGCAGCCCTTTCGACAAGTTTCTTTGAAAAACATCATTCGGTTATTGCATAAAAATTATCATCAGATTGATTGTTATGAAGACATACAACCCTTTACCAAAATCAAGCAAGAGATAAAAACAGGCGAGTTTCCTATCAAGCCGCCCACTCAATGGTTTAGTTATTTAGAGGACCAAGGCGTTTTGTTTTTAAATACGTCCTTTACGTGCGAAGTTGGACAACCGAATAGTCATAAGCATATATGGCAAGCTTTTTCTCAGCAGGTGCTAGCGTATATTTCGAAAGTCAATCCATCTATTATCTGGTTTCTTTGGGGAAAAGAAGCGAAAGAGAATAAAGCCTATATTAAGGAAGGAATTTTCTATGAAAGCCGTCATCCGATGATGTGCAGTGCGAAATATGAAGATGATTTCTTAAAGTTTGATGGCTTTGATGCCACGAAACATGTAATCAGTTGGATAGGTAATTGAGAATTATTCGACAATGTTTCACGTGAAACATGTTAATATGACAAAAATCGAGGGAATGAGAAGAGTAGAGTAGAGAACAGGGAAAGGATTAACTGTGTCAAGTGTAAGCATTATTTTGTGACGTGGGACCCACGGGCGCCAAAAGGGTACAGAGCCTTTCATTTTAAATCTGTCATGATTCCGTCAATCGTTGTTTATCAGTCATCTGGACAAAATTGTCTGAAGTATAGTGAAAAATAATAGGCAGGGCGTGAAAAAGGTGTTCATGAAGGCATGTATGCTAAAATGAAGACAAAGAAGTGGTGAGCGAGTTTCAATATTTTTTACTGCATTATTTTTGTACTTTTGTGTGAATAGAAAGGATGGTTGGTGACGTACGATCATTCCTTTGAAGAACATATATTCAGGGGTGAAGGCATGGAAATATCATCAGAAAAAGTATTGAACAAAATGGAAGGATTGATTCAACAAGCGAAGACCGCGGAGACGAGAGAGGAAATGTCTCGTTATATTAGTTCCATTCAAATCTTATGTGAGCTACTGGCGGAGGCAGAATCAGTGTACGAGAAAAAGGAATTACCGCGTGTGGTTCAAGAGACAAAGACCAATTTACAGGCTTCTATTGAATCAGGAACAGGACAGATTGTGAAAATAGATAATGCAAATGGGACATCATTATTAGATTTTTAACAGACAGACATAAAGGGGGGGGATGTAGTGAAGCATTTTATTTCTTTAGGGGCTATTAATGCATTTTTAGCTGTCGCTCTAGGGGCTTTTGGCGCACATATGCTGGAGGGGAGAATCCCGGATAATTACTTGGATACATGGGAAACGGCTGTTATGTACCAAATGTTTCATGCTTTAGGTTTATTGGCAGTCGGTTTATTGGCAGAAAAAGTCGGTGAAATGAAAAGCATTAAATGGGCAGGGTGGCTGCTATTTGTGGGTATCATTCTGTTTTCTGGAAGTTTATATGTGCTAAGCTTAACGCAAATTAGCGTATTGGGAGCAATCACACCTTTTGGTGGCGTATCGTTTTTAGCAGGTTGGGTGTGCGTGATGGTCGCTGCTAAAAGAGGTGCATAGTCAGTCAAGTAGAAAAGAACCTTTTCAGTGAAGAGAAGGTTCTTTTTCGTTTATATTATCTAGGCGAATAGCTGGCTATTGGAGAAAAAGCATGCAAATCATGCTCCAACTCATCATCCGTTGTAATATAATCAACGTACACCATCAGTAAGAGATAATGGCTGCCAGTTTGCGGGTCTTTCAGTAGAATATGGTCTCGCCCGGCACTTTCGAGTAGGCCAGTGAATGCCTTAGGAGTGGATTCTTGACCACGTCCGAAAGTGGAGTGGACGGTAACGAGCTTTCCACGGTTAAGACGAAGTATATTTTCAATATAAGCTCGATCTATTGGTAGCATACCTGGTGTAGTGGCAGGCTGAGCCATTGTTTGAGTGGTTGGAATGAGTGTTCCACCAGACGCTTCCAAAGGACCTCCTTGGAATTGGGGTGTAGTAGGTGTTGGTTGCATTTGTGGTGGAATAGCGTGTTGAACAAAGCTCTGTTGTGCGCCCTGTGGCTGTGTGTAATAGGCTTGTTGTGACTGCGGGTTGGGATAATTATAGCTCCCATATTGATTAGAACCCATTTGGTTCATTAGGCATACCTCCTAATTGGTAGATAATTAGTTCAAAAGCACATAAGTATAAAGAACAAAAAGAGTGAAAGAATCTTTTGATATAGCTAGTTGTGTTCTTATCTCTAAGCGGTTACGGAAAGCGTAGCTATTACAGCACTCCTGGCTACATAGCTTGCTTTCCTCCATCATGATTATCAAGCAGAAGAGTTGCACGCCAGTCGTTTGAACTGAAGGATATTTTAGTAACGATAGACGTCTGGGCACTCATCGCCGTTTGGTGCAAAGAAGCAATGTTTTTTATATTTTCCTTGCAGTGGTTGATTATACCAACTGTCTGGGCAATCGCCGTCTGGTCGGAAATACCAAAGCGCATACGTTGCCGGCCAAACCCGTTCGCCGTTTAGCACCCTTCTGGCCAGTGCCATGTCGGCTTCACGAGCCGGTTGGTAAAAGTAGCCCTTTTGAGTCGCTTCAAAGCCGCCCGGATTCTGAAAGACCATTTCTGAGACAGTTTTGACATCTTTAAAATCAAGGCAAGATGCCAGGACTCGGTTTACTCCGACATTTCCGACCATCAGCATCCCATGTGACCCTTCGCCTTCTGCCTCTGCCCGCATGAGTCTTGCCAATAATTTCACATCTTCCTCATTATAAGGAACGACACCCATAATCTTCACCTCGTTGCTAATTCTCAGAAGTACGTTTGTTGTCAGGAAAAATCAGAAGATAGTATTTACGGATAAACATAACCTTTACTCTTACAAATGTATGATATGTAGGCAGGAATATACCTGTGCAAAAAAAAATAAACTCTTATCGTGGAAATAAGAGTTTATTAGTATTATTCAATTTTCTTAACTTAGATATGGAAATAAGATTGTACCTGATCTTCTTTTAATAAATTGCCGACGAAGAAAGAACCGAATTCGCCGTAGCGGGCACTTACTTCATCAAAGCGCATTTCATATACAAGCTTTTTAAATTGTAGAACGTCATCGGCAAATAATGTGACGCCCCATTCGTAATCATCAAATCCAACAGAACCTGTAATGATTTGTTTGACAATGCCTGCATATTTACGACCAATCATGCCATGTGAACGCATTAGAGTACGACGTTCGTCCATCGGAAGCATATACCAGTTGTCATTTCCTTGACGACGCTTATCCATCGGATAGAAGCAAACATGTTTTGCTTTAGGTAAGGTAGGATATAATCGAGCACGAATATGAGGATCTGAATATGGATCTTCACCTGCCGGTAAATAGTTACTTAGTTCTACAACTGACACGTATGAATGTGCCGGTACAGTATAATCCGCTAACTTTGTTTTGTTGAACGCGGTTTCAATTTCATTTAATTCTTCCATAGTAGGACGCACAAGCATCATCATAAAGTCCGCTTTTTGCCCAACGATCGTGTAAAGAGCGTGACTTCCTTGCTTGTCCTCTTGTGTTTTATTCCATGTTTCTACCAAACTTAAAAATTCAGCTATCACTGATTGTCGTTCTTCGTCAGAAAGCATTTTCCAAGCTGTCCAGTCGATTGAACGGAAATCATGTAAACAATACCAACCATCAAGAGTTTGTGCAGCTTCACTCATTAAAATCACTCCCATTGTATCCTTTTTGTTTCATTTCTACTATATCACAAGTTGTCGAAATAAATGGACAGTTAAGATTGACAAGATATTTCCTTGTTTGAATAGTAAAAAAGAATGTCGAAATTATAAACGTTTACAAACAAGAAAATCAGATAAATAATGATATTTTTTGTTTAATATAGAATTTTTTTGTCGAAGAAGGTATTCTAACTATATGTGAACATTAAAGGAGGATTTATTGTGAGTGATTTATTTTCATCACTAAAAGAGAAAATTTCAAATCATAATTTGAAAATTGTATTACCAGAAGGATTAGATGAAAGAATTTTAACGGCAGCTAGCCGATTAGCGGAAGAAAAATTGGTAACGCCAATTTTAGTAGGAAATGTGGAAGAAATCCAAAGCAAAGCAACTGCATTGGGGCTTTCACTAGAAACTGTCGAAATTTATGATCCAGCTAACTTTGCTGAAATGGATGAATTAGTTCAAGCTTTCGTAGAACGTCGTAAAGGAAAAGTAACGCCTGAAGATGCAGCGAAAATTTTATTGGACGAAAATTACTTCGGCACAATGCTGGTTTATTTAAATAAAGCGGATGGACTTGTAAGTGGTGCAGCACATTCAACAGCTGATACAGTACGCCCGGCACTTCAAATCATCAAAACAAAAGAAGGCGTTTCTAAAACATCAGGTGTATTCATCATGGTGCGCGGCGAAGAAAAATATGTATTTGCTGATTGTGCAATCAATATTGCGCCAGATAGTCAAGACTTAGCAGAAATCGCTGTGGAAAGCGCGAAAACAGCGCGTACGTTCAATATTGAACCAAAAGTAGCGATGTTAAGCTTTTCAACAAAAGGATCGGCAAAATCTCCTGAAACAGAGAAAGTGTCAACAGCAGTAGCTACAGCAAAACAACTTGATCCAGAATTATTGATTGATGGAGAATTCCAATTCGATGCTGCGTTCGTTCCTTCAGTTGCGGCAAGCAAAGCACCGGATTCACCAATTAAAGGCGATGCAAATGTATTCGTATTCCCAAGTCTGGAAGCTGGTAACATCGGCTATAAAATTGCACAACGTTTAGGTAACTTTGAAGCAGTTGGACCAATCCTACAAGGATTAAATAAACCGGTAAATGATTTATCTCGTGGTTGTAATGCGGAAGATGTGTACAAGCTATCATTGATTACGGCTGGTCAAGCTCTGTAATTTTCAATGTATGCAGATGTAGAAAAGAGGGGTGAGAGCAATGAATAACAGTCATTCTCTATTAATGCAGAAACGTTGGCGATTTATTGATCATACATCATTAGGTCCTTCCTTTTCTGCGCTTCAATCTTTTGCTACGGACGATACACTTTGTCATACGGCAGGGCTAGGTTTAACGGATGCTGTCGCCAGGGCATGGGTACATCATGATACGATTGTATTGGGTATTCAAGATGGCAGGCTACCGTTCATTAAGGAAGGCGTCCTATTTCTTAATGAGTTGGGGCAAAATGTAATTATTCGTAACTCAGGTGGATTGGCAGTCGTTCTTGATGAAGGGGTCTTGAATCTTTCGCTCGTCTTTACAGAAGAGCAGAAGAAAATTGAGATCGATAAAGGCTATAATGCGATGTACGAGCTTATTCAGTATATGTTTAAGGATTTTGATGTCTCTATAGAAGCGCGCGAAATCGTCGGTTCATATTGTCCAGGTAGTTATGATTTGAGTATAGAGGGCAAGAAATTTGCCGGTATCTCACAGCGCAGAATCAGAAAAGGTGTCGCTGTTCAAATATATATATGTGTAACTGGGAGTGGTGCTGAAAGAGCGACGATGATTAAGCGGTTTTACGATCTTGCCAAGCAAGATGCGGTAACCAAGTTTGATTATCCGAACATCAATCCAACTGTGATGGCCTCATTAAGTGAATTGCTTGAAGTGGATATGACGGTCGAGGAAGTGGTTGACAGGCTTTTGAACGCATTAGAGGACCACAGCGAACATGTATACGAGCATCCTCTATCTGAGCAAGAAAATGAACTGTATGAAACATATTTACAAAGAATAAAAGAGCGAAACGAAATCGTAAGGCCCGTTTAATGGATGACTTCATAATAAATCCCAGCTTACATATAAGGTGTAAGTTGGGATTTATTCGTTTATGCGCAAAAAAGCTCTTGAGCGTTCTATTCTGCGACTTTCTCCAAATTACCGTTTCGGTCCATTTTGAACTTCGTGGCATGTGGTGCCTCTTCTTCTAATAATACTAGCTTACGAGCTCGATTCATAATTTTCATGATGGTTTCGTAATCTTCTTGAATAGTTTCCGTGTTTTCTTCCATATGAGAAATTTTATTTTCCAATTCTTCATTCAGTTGCTTCAGTTTATGAAGCTGATTGCGTGCTTCCGAGAGTTCTGCTTTTAATCTTTCGTTTTCGGCACGTAGTACTTCACTGTGCAAACTTTGTTTATTCATAGATTGCAGAAACGCAATAACATCATCTAAAGAAGTGATTTGAGCAACCGGATTGGAGATGTTTGAAATGGTTTCTGTATAGAGGGCTGTCGGTTCTTCGGTTTGTTCAACCATCGTCAATTCCTCTGGTTCCGGTAATAAGCCGACTTCGACAATGGAAGGAACAGGAGGTGTATATAATAGTTTTTTCTTTCCTCCTTGCTCTTTGCCAAGTAAGCGGTGTCTTTGTTTGCGTTGTTTTTTAGCAAGCTGAAGTGCTTTTTCATAATTATGGCGAACGACAGCATTCCACCTGAAACCACAAGCGGCAGATGTCCGGTTCAGCTTATCGCCAACCTCTTCAAAAGCATTAAGCTGTGTGCTGCCTTCACGTACATGTCGGAGTACTGTTTCGGCCAATAATAAATCATCTTCTTCTGTCCATGCATCTTGTCTTACTTTCATTTGGTTACTTCCTTTCATTCTAAAAATAGTATTTTATGTTTTTTCCTTATTAAGGGATTATGTTAGTACCTATTTTGACCAAATCGCTGGTTATTTATACACGAAGGTTAAAAGGCTACTAATTTAGTAACAGTAGAGTAACAAGATGTGTATTTTGACTTATGTAGGGAGAAGGGGTAAAATACGCTTAGAATTTCTCTTTAGACAGTGGTGGTTTTAACTGCGAAGAAAAATCAACGTTTCTAGAGGGTGCTGAGGGTATTGTTGCGGATGCACGTCATCTACAGATGAATATCTCCATATGCAATCAATTCCAAGTATAATGGATAAGGAATATCTTATTTAAACATTTTACAGTATGGTTTAGTGTATTTGATTTATACTAATGCTGACTGTTGTACAATAGTAATAATAAAGCCAGAAAGGAATGAACTAGGTAGGATGGCAAACGAATTTAGAATATGTGATGAATGCCAAGCGACAAATATTAAAACGCTCGTTCCAAAGCTGAAACAATTGGATCCAGATGCGAAAATCGATATTGCTTGTCAATCATATTGTGGTCCTGGTCGTAAGAAGTCATTTGCATTTGTGAACAGTCGTCCGGTGGCAGCTCCTACAGAAGATGAGCTGATAGAGAAAGTGGAAAAGAAATTAAAATAATTCGCTTTGCTTATTATATAGAATCGAATCACCTTGTATACATTGCTATGCAGGGTGATTTTTTTATGGAAGAATCCAAAGATACCGAAGTCCGAAAAGGAATCATAAATCATACATACATTTCCCTGTCCGGAGATGATACACTAAAAGAAAATATATTAGTTCATAAAGATGAGGTTAATCTATGGGATACGCTAGTGAAAAGTTAAACGAAGAAAAAGTGTTTAAAGATCCTGTTCATCGGTATGTGTATGTGCGAGATAGAGTCATTTGGGATTTAATTGGAACAAAAGAATTTCAAAGATTAAGAAGAATTAAACAGTTGGGGACGACCTTCCTCACTTTCCATGGGGCTGAACATAGTCGCTTTAATCATTCACTAGGGGTATACGAAATTGTTCGACGGATTGTGGATGAGGTGTTTGTCGGTCGCTCGAAATGGAATGAAGAAGAACGGCTTCTTTCCTTGTGTGCTGCTCTTCTTCATGATCTTGGACATGGTCCATTTTCCCATTCCTTTGAAAAAGTCTTTCATCTCGACCATGAGGAATTTTCCAGAAAAATCATCTTAGGCGAGACAGAAGTCCATACGGTCCTGAAGCGGGTGGGTGTTGATTTCCCGCAAAAAGTGGCGGATGTGATTGCAAAAACTTATCCGAACAAACTGGTCGTCAGTTTGATTTCCAGTCAGATTGATGCGGACAGGATGGATTATTTACAAAGAGACGCTTATTATACAGGTGTTAGCTATGGGCATTTTGATATGGAACGATTATTACGCCTACTACGGCCACAAGAAGATCAAGTAGTCATTAAAAGCAGCGGTATGCATGCGGTAGAAGACTATATCATGAGTCGCTATCAAATGTATTGGCAAGTGTATTTCCACCCTGTCACGCGAAGTGCGGAAGTGATCTTGACAAAGATTTTGCATCGTGCCAAGGAACTGTTCGAGAAAGGGTACGAGTTTAAAGTGGTACCTGCTCATTTTCAATCCTTATTTGTCGGGAAAGTGACTGTTCAAGATTATATTAGATTGGATGAAAATATAGTCATGTATTATTTTCAGCAATGGGAGCATGAAACAGACCCGATTTTATGCGACTTGTGCAGACGCTTTGTCAATCGACGCTTATTTAAATATGTAGAGTTTCAACCGTCACAAAGCGGGATGAATAAGTTGATGCAACTGACGACGTTATTTAAGAAAGCCGGCATTGACCCTGCTTATTATTTGGAGGTCGACTCTTCCTCTGATTTGCCTTATGATTTCTATCGTCCGGGGGAAGAGGAAGAACGCTTGCCGATCCATCTCTTAACAAGTAACGGAGAAATTAAAGAATTATCGCGTGAATCCGAGATAGTGGATGCAGTGACGGGTAAGAGACGAACGGATCATAAATTATATTTTCCGGAAGACTTCTTGCGGGATGAATCATCAAAGCAGAATATTAAGGGACAAATACGTTCTCTTTTAGGTATCGACTAATTATGTTTACGAGAAAATAGGGTAAAGAAAGGAACGCGTATTATCGGTATCCAGTTAAGGAGGAAGAAGAGTGTTTATTGATCATGCCAGAATCATTCATGCGGTGAAGTCGGTTGGGGAGATTGAAGGAAGAAAGAAGCTGCAAAAGATTATTTATATCGCCAAAAAGGTAGATTTCCCTTTTCAGGAAAAATACCAATTTCACTTTTATGGACCCTATTCGGAGGAGTTAACGCTTCGTGTAGAGGAGCTGTGTGAAATGGGCTATTTACAGGAATCGAAGGAAAAGAAGAATGGTTACTATCAATATTGCTATTCCATAACGGAAGCAGGCGAAGATTTCTTACATTTATATGAGCTGGATATTCCGGCTCTACAGGAGTGCTTACAGGATATGAATGGACAAAATGCCCGTTTTCTCGAATTAGTATCAACCATTTTATATTTCGAAGCGCTGACGAAGGAAGAAGTAATCGAGAAGGTGGCAGTGGTAAAGAGTAAGCAACATTATACACTGAGTGAAATTGATGAAGCATATGCATATATTCGTAAATTAACGGAAAAAGCAAAGGTGAGAGTACCTGAACTTCCATGACAGACAAAGCCCTCAACGCTAAGTAGATTGAGGGCTTTTGCACTTTTCTTAAAAGATAAGAAAGTTATATAATGCTGAAGCTTGAAAGCTGTCTAGCTTCAGCGCCCAGCGACTAGTGTACTTCGTCAACATCGAATCACTTCGTTCTTCGTGTTTCCTTTATCTCAGTCAGACAGTAAGGAACAACGGCTAAGGTCGTCACGTCCTGTGACAACGCCGTTGTGACTCTCATCCTGAGAGCCTCATACGTCGCTAGACGGGCGCTTGCGCTTTTCTTATTTATCGCTTAAGCGTGTGCCAGCGACTGCATAGTGGTTTTTAGACATTTCTTCGATAAAGACCACGATGTTTTCTTTCGGCGCACCAGCTGTTTCTGAAACAGCTTCTGTTACTTTTTCAACTAGTGCACGTTTTTGCTCTTCTGTGCGACCTTCAAGCATTTTAACTGTAACGTATGGCATATGATTCACTTTCTCCTTTCTATATGTATGATTGTAGTTTTTCATAAATGGACGAGAAAATCAAGAATGCGCGCTATAGTTCTGACCGTGCTGAAGGTGCCCGTTTAGATGAATAGAAAAGGTTTTTCTTAGGTTGTCGAGAAACCTTATTTTCAAAACGTTCCCTTCAGACTGGTTTGAAAATGTTTGTCAGTCGAGGCGCGCCAAGACTGGCGAAGACATGAATAGAAAAGGGTTTTCTTATTAAACTTTCCAGTCATAATAAGATATACTAAATAATACGAATGATGAGGAGTGTGAGACGTGGATTTCTTAAATAGTTTATTAGCTTTTCAATTGGAAGAATTGCCTTATGTCATTGTCGTATTAATGATTGCCTTTACAATCCATGAATTTGCACACGCCTTCGTAGCGTATAAATTTGGTGATCCGACGGCGAAAAATCAAGGAAGATTGACGTTGAATCCCGCACAGCATATCGATCCCATCGGAGCGTTATTCTTGCTGATTGCCGGCTTTGGGTGGGCTCGTCCTGTTCCGGTCAACAGGTATCATTTCAAAAATCCGCGCCTTGCTGGGGTTCTAGTATCCTTGGCAGGACCGGTGAGTAATTTATTGTTGGCCATAATCGGCTTTGCTGTCGTATACGGAACAGCAGCTGCAGGCATCACCGATTTGCCGTTTTATGTATCGGATTTCTTGCGCTATCTAATCAGTATTAATATTCTACTGTTTGTGTTCAACTTGTTGCCGTTGCCTCCATTGGATGGCTATCGGATTATTGAAGATTTGGCCCCGACAAATATCCGGGCGAAGATGACACAGTATGAACAGTATGGTACATTGATTTTCTTAATATTGGTTATCACACCGCTAGATCAATATACTATTCAGCCGATTTTTCAAACGGTGATACCAAATGTTTTTTCCATGTTAGATACATTGTTCTATCATCTATTTTTCTAAAGTTCGGAGGGTTTTGGATTGGAAAATAAGAAAAAAATGCAGTTCAATATTATAAAAAATGATCCGATGGATGGCCATAAAGGATTCGGAAAAGGGTCATTGAGTTTGGAGAATATTTCGCCTGTCATCATTGATGTGGAAGCGGGAGAAGCGTATGTTGAAATTGGAGCCATGCATGCCAGAAGTCCGGTTGAAAAAGGCATCAAATTTTTAACGAATAAAGAAGAAGTCCCTAATGGTAAGCCATATTGGATTGTTTGGGTTGCGATTGAACGAGATGAAGAAGGTCCTTACTATGCCGGGGTTGCAGCTTGTGAAATGACTGTTGATCGCAGTATTCGTCGCGGTTACAAATCGTTGCCGGAGCATGTGAATAATCTAGATAAGGCAATGAAAAGAAGAATGATTGTCAGTCATATGGATGCGAAATCGAAGGCATTGTTGAAAGGTTTTTTACAACAGCATGATTTAGGTATGTGGGAACGTTCTGAAGAAGAGCTAAAAATACAGTTAAGTCAGCAAGAGGCTTAAGCTTTGATTGTTTCAAAAGTGATAGGGTGTCCAGAATGTAAATTTTTTTTAAAAAAGCTCCAATTTCTCTTGTTGTTTTGAAGAAAAATGAGTAAACTGAAATTCAATGTACAACGTCATTGAAGCTAGGACACGAAACAGGCTACTTCTACTAAGAAGCAGCCTGTTTTCATATTTTTGTCGACTCTAGCTATAGAAAAGGTATTAATCGTTTATACCATGGCTTTTTCTCGTTTTTCTCTTCCTGCTTTTCATTATTTGGCGCTTCTTCTTCATCAAGATGGAGGGTACAATATTCCGTCGGCTCCGTTCCTTTGACGAAATACGTCAAGATAGCAACTGGGCATTGTTTTGTCGCGATTTTTCCACTTTCAGGGTTAATGTGGAGCGCGACGACATCCTTGCTGATTGGTTGAAATACGTCAAAGGTGGACTCTTGCAAACTTTCTTCCATAAATGCTGCCCATATTTTTTTGGCGTACGTTCGTTCCGTTGGATTGGTCAATTGTTTTCCTTGATCATATCCGGTCCATACGCCTGCCACTAAATCCGGCGTATAGCCGATCATCCAACTATCGGTTTCTGTTGTTCCAGATTTTCCGGCATATTGTCTAGAAAGCTGTGAGGCCACCGTTGAGCCTGTAACGGAAGCATAACCATTCAAGTCACGGTTGAAGATGCCTGTCAACATACTCGTTAAAACAAAGGTTTGGTCGGAATTGAGTGTCTTTTCTTTGAAAGAGGGTGCTGTATAAATGACTTCCCCTTTATGATTTTCCACTTTCTTTATGAAAACCGGTTTAATGGCTTTTCCACCATTGGCAATTCTTCCATAAGCATTCACCATCTCGATTACTCGTACACCGGAGGTACCAAGTGCGGCAGATGGAATAGCCTCAACTTCGCTTTCAATACCGAATTTTTCGGCTGTTTTTTTCAATACATTTTCCCCTAAAAAGAGGTGGGTTTTCACGGCATATACATTATCGGATAGCGCAATGGCTTGAGCCAAAGTTATCTCCTTATTGGCATACTGCGAATTGAAGTTGCGTGGTGTATAAGCCTCTCTGCCATCCTCAAATGAAAACGTGGTCGCTTCGCTCTTTAGCATCGTTGAAGGAGTAAAGCCGTTTTCTAAGGCGGCATAATATAAGATTGGTTTAATCGTCGAACCGGGCTGACGCACTGCTTGTGTAGCACGGTTAAAAGGGCTTTGTTCATAATCCTTTCCGCCGATCAACGCTTTCACTTGTCCGTTTTTCGGATTCATGGCAATAAGTGCTCCCTGCAAATCACTATCGTCATTTACATATTTATGAAAAGAGGTCTCTCCTGCCTTCTGTGCCTCTAAATCGAGTGTCGTATATACTTTCAGTCCGCCTAAGGCAATCACTTGCTCATCTAGCTGTAGCTCAGTTTGGAGGGCCTGTTGAACGGCTTGAAAGAAATAAGGTGCTATGCTTTCTTTCTCTGGATGCTCTCCGTTCAATACAAGTTGTTCCTGCTGCACTTGTTCCATTTGCTTTGTTGAAATAAATCCTGCTTTCCGCATCGATGCAAGAACGATTTGTTGTCGTTGTGTTGCTCTTTCTAATGAGTTGAAAGGTGAGTAATAAGAAGGTCCTTTCGGAATGCCTGCTAATAAAGAGGCTTCTTGCAAGGTTAAGTTTTTGGCATCTTTTCCGAAATAGTACAAACTGGCTGCCTGTACGCCGTATGTACCATGCCCGTAATAAATAGTATTTAAATAGCCTTCAAGAATTTCATCCTTTGAATAATTCATTTCCAATCGAACGGTATATAAGGCTTCCTTCACTTTACGATAAAACGTTTTTTCATGACTTAAAAATAAATTCCTCGCATATTGCTGCGTAATGGTACTGGCTCCTTGCACCTTAGCCCTCGCTTTTACATCGGCCAGTGCGGCTCCTGCAATCCGTTTATAATCAAAGCCATTATGCTGATAAAAGCTTTGGTCCTCAACGGCGAGTGCAGCAGACACTAAATAAGGTGAGATATCCTCTAATGGAACCCAATATCGTTTCTGTCCTGCATTTGTTTCTCCGAAAAGAGTACCGTCTTCACTGTAAAATAGAGAGGTTTGCGGAACGGCCAACGGTGGTGCTCCTAGTATTCTTGCATATAAGAGAATACATGCATACAGTACGAGTATAAGGAAAAAGCCTATCAAAAAGAGAAAGACTCCAGCTCGAAGGATCTTCGCCCATTTCATAAACCGTTTACCGGTTGAGACTTCCACAATTCCTCATCCTTTCGCCTGAAATGTCATGGATGAATCATCCAATCTTTACTAGTATGAAAAAAATTCCTTCTTTTTAAACATTTGCTTTGAAAACAAGTTGTTTTTCTTGAAAACTGAGAAAAAATATTTATACTTTTCGTGTACTATTATTTTTAAGAAAATTCGAATATTTTGCGAAGGGTAGTCTTTCAAAATTTGAATGTTAGGTACTATCTTTATTTGATATGGAGAAGCCGTTTTAGGTTAGCTATTCACTTGAACATGGTATAGTACAAAAACTATGAATCTTGAAAGGGAGCAACACCGATGGGAATTTGGTTCACCGAAAAGCAAACGGAGAATGTCCGCATTACGGTGAAGATCCATGCAACATTGCATATGGAACAAACAATTTTCAACAGTTAGATATAGTGGAACCAGCAGAATGGGGTAATATGTTGCTGCTGAATGAGATGGTCATGACATGGGAGAAAGATAAGTTTGTGTGTCATGAAATGGCACGTAATCGGAGAATTCCTGGTTTAAGGCAGATTTAATTGCCAAAGTACAAAAAGTGGTCAAAGAAATTTTTCCGATTACACGTTTGTATGAGGCAAACATTTTGATGTATCCAAGTGGATTATGGTGTTTTACAGCAGGCTCTAAAAATATAATCCAACAGAAGTGAACGAAGAGCGCTTCCGTGAAATTGAAACAAAATATTATACGAAGGAACTTCACAGAGCGGCATTTGTTCCGCCGAAGTTTGTGGATGACCTCGCGAAATAGGAGAAGAGGAGAACGAGAATGAAATTTGATGAAGCTTATTCAGGTAATGTATTTATTGGGATGAATAGTTCTTACAAAGAAAGTGATGTCGTATTATATGGGATGCCGATGGATTGGACAGTGAGCTATCGACCAGGTTCACGATTTGGTCCGACACGTATTCGTGAAGCGTCTATCGGTTTAGAAGAATATAGCGCTTATTTGGATCGTTCATTGGATGAGGTGAAGTACCATGATGTTGGTGATATTCCATTGCCATTTGGTAATGCTCCGAAAAGTTTGGACGTCATTGAAGATTTTGTCCGTACATTATTGGCAGATGGAAAGTTCCCTTTCGGCATCGGCGGGGAGCATTTAGTTTCATGGCCGGTCATGAAGGCTGTAGCAAGCAAATATAGCGATTTAGCGATTATCCATATGGATGCTCATACAGATTTGCGTATAGAGTACGAAGGAGAACCATTATCTCATTCTACACCTATTCGAAAAATTGCTGAGCATATCGGACCAAATAATGTGTATTCATTTGGCATCCGCTCCGGTATGAAGGAAGAATTTCAATGGGCTAAGGAAAACGGCATGCACATCTCAAAATTTGAAGTGTTGGAGCCATTAAAAGCCATTTTGCCGACATTAAAGGGAAGACCGGTTTATGTAACAATCGACATTGATGTGTTAGATCCGGCTCATGCACCTGGTACAGGTACAGTTGATTGTGGCGGAATCACGTCCAAAGAATTGCTGGCATCTATTCATGCCATTGCCAATTCAGATGTGAATGTAGTTGGTTGTGATCTAGTCGAAGTAGCGCCTGTTTATGATGTATCCGAACAAACGGTCAATACAGCAAGTAAACTGATTCGTGAAATGATGCTAGGTTGGGTAAAGTAAGAAGAATAGTATTGAAGTAAGGAACCTAAACTGTAATCAGATGACAAATACGTAATCTGATTACAGTTTTTTTCTGTGTGCCATTTCTTTGCTATTCCCATAGTTGAAACTTAAAACAAGAATCTTTATACTTATGTAAGCTAATATTGTAAATGAATTCCGCTTATCTTCCTTGAAAGGATTCTTTCTACTGAGATAAGCGAGGAATGAATACCGTGATGCGTGCAGTTATTGCTGCAGATCACTACTGAATGAAGCTAACTCTCTTCGTTAAGGAAGGTCATTCCTTCTGGAAGAGTATGGCGTTTTGAAACGTTATAGATAACGAACAGGAAGAATCGTTCCTTTTCTAGATAGAGTAAGAAGGATGAGAGTAATGTCAGAGCTGAAGCAAGTAAAAGTACAATTGCACACAACCGTTCATAATGGAGAAGAGAAGGATACATTTGAACTGCTGACAAATGGAACGCTACAAAAGAAGGGTGTTACCTGGTATCTTCGCTACGATGAAGTACAAGCGGATATGGGGAATGTACATACCATCTTAAAGTGGGCACCGGAAGAAGTGTTCATCATGCGCAGTGGACAAGTGAAGATGCGTCAACGTTTCATCAAGGATTTGATGACGGTGGGGAATTATGAGAGCCAATATGGAGTCATGCAAATGCTCACTACAACGAAAAGTTTGGAGCATTCATACGATGAAGCAGTGCAGTCTGGTCAAATGATTCTGAAATATGATTTGAATATGAACGGAGCTGACGTGGGTCAGTATGAAATGAAGATTACCTACAAGGAGGAAAATAAATGAACATCGTTGAACAAATGCAAGAGCAACTGAAACAAGAAATCGTGAATGCCGTTCTAAAGGCGGAGTTAGCGACGCAAGAAGAAATGCCGAATGTCATTTTAGAAACACCTAAAGATAAATCACACGGAGATTATTCGACAAATATGGCGATGCAATTGGCACGAGTGGCGAAAAAGGCACCTCGTATGATTGCAGAGTCTATTATCGAGAACTTCTCACGAGAAAGTGCATCGATTGAAAAGATTGAAATTGCAGGACCGGGATTCATCAACTTCTACTTGAATAATTCATATATGACAGACTTGATTCCGACGATTTTAGAAGCAGGCGACAAGTATGGGGAAAGTAATGTAGGTAAAGGCGAGAAGATTCAAGTGGAGTTCGTATCGGCAAATCCGACAGGTAATCTACATTTAGGTCATGCCCGTGGCGCGGCTGTAGGTGATTCGTTATGTAACATTTTAGCAAAAGCAGGCTACGATGTTTCAAGAGAATATTATATTAACGATGCCGGTAACCAAATCAATAACTTGGCGTACTCTGTTGAAGCTCGTTATTTACAAGCGTTAGGCCAAGAGGCGGCAATGCCTGAAGATGGCTATCATGGTCAAGATATCATTGAAATTGGTCAAAAATTAGCGGAAGAGTATGGCGATAAGTTTGTGAACGCTGATGCGCAAGAACGTTTTGATTTCTTCCGTGAATATGGTTTGAAATATGAATTGGGCAAATTAAAGCAAGATCTTGAAGATTTCCGTGTGCCATTTGATGTATGGTATTCTGAAACATCTCTTTATAATAACGGAAAAATTGATGAGGCACTTCAAGTATTGCGCGATAATGGGCACATTTACGAAAGTGAAGGTGCTACGTGGTTCCGTTCGACGGAACTTGGTGACGATAAAGACCGTGTATTGATTAAACAAGACGGATCATATACGTACCTAACACCTGATATTGCCTATCACCGTGATAAATTAGAGCGTGGTTTTGAAACATTGATCAACATTTGGGGAGCGGACCACCATGGTTATATTCCTCGTATGAAAGCGGCGATTGAAGCATTAGGACATAACCGTGATCAATTAGAAGTAGAAATCATCCAGCTTGTTCATTTGTTCAAAGACGGAGAAAAAATGAAAATGAGTAAGCGTACAGGTAAGGCAGTCACAATGCGTGATTTAGTTGAAGAGGTAGGACTGGATGCAACGCGTTATTTCTTTGCTATGAGAAGTGCGGATACACATTTGGACTTTGATTTGGATTTGGCTGTTTCGCAATCAAATGAAAACCCTGTATACTATGCTCAATATGCGCATGCCCGTATTTGCAGTATCTTGCGTCAAGGTCAAGAACTTGGAATGAATTTCGAAGGTGACTTGGACCTTTCACAAATTACAACAGAAAAAGAATTTGAAGTGCTGAAGAAATTAGGGGAATTCCCGCAAGTGATTGCTGAAGCAGCAGAAAAACGTTTGCCGCACCGCATCACAAACTATATCTTTGATTTAGCTTCAACATTCCATAGCTTCTACAATGCGGAAAAAGTATTGGACCAAGAGCACCCAGAACGTTCAAAAGCTCGTTTGGCTCTTATCGAAGCGGTTCGTATTACATTAAGTAATGCACTACGATTAATCGGTGTATCTGCACCTGAAAAAATGTAATACGCATATTCTATGAAGAAACCCCACAGAAAGTGTTCTGTGGGGTTTTTAGCTTCTTTTAAAAGTATAAATTTTGAAAACTGTCTAGCTCCAGCACGTAGCGACTAGTGTACTTTGTGTTTCCTTTATCTTAATCGAATAATAAGGAACAATGACTACGAGCGCTTGCGTCTTTCTTATAATTGAATGGCTGCACCACTGACTCGCTTTATGCCCCTGATTGTTGCCAAATCTTCAACAAGCCGAAGGAGTGCTTGGTCTTTTTTCTTCGCTTCAATCATGAAATCCACATCTACTTGGTATTTTTTCAATAACTGTAGAAATGGCTGAAGAAAGACAGGATCAACATAATCGGCATGTGAACGAAATTCTTTCTCTGATTTCGGGGAAGAAACATGGATTTTCGGTCGCAACCCTGCCTGCTCCCATGTGGCAAATATGCGGGGTAATAATGATTCGAGCGGTTCTTCGCATAAATTGGCCATGTGATGATGATAATCGAAAACGAAAGGAATCTGTTCTTGTTCACAGGCATGCAAGGTTTCACTAGCTGTATAAGTTTTATCATCGTTTTCAAGTGTCATCTGTTTTTTGATGCAATCTGGCAGTTGCGTTAAATTTTGATGAAACCTGCTTAATGCCGTTTTCTTATCACCATAAGCACCGCCGATATGAATATTGATGTACGAGTGGTCGGCAACACCCATCGCTTGTAGCATAGTGTAGTGAAATTCCATATCCTTGACGGCATTAAACGTCACCTCATCACGTGGGCTTGTGAATAAAGTGAATTGGTTCGGATGAAAGCTGACGCGCATGTTCATTTTTTTGATGAAATCGCCAAGCTGCTGCCACTCATAAAGAAAAGGGGTGACAAAGTCCCACTGCACTTCCGGATGTGTGGCAAGTGGAACAAGGGAGCTAGATAAACGATATAGCTCTATTTGCTGAGATGCATTATAGTACAGCATACGCAATGTATTTTGGATATTGGTACGTGTCACACTCAGCAATTTTTCTTGCCGTTCTTCTGGACTTAGTGTGGAATAGCGCTTAAATGTTAGTGCTTTTGATGGAGAAGCATCATATAACGAAATAGCAGTCGCTACATAGCCTAATCGAATAATCATGAAATCCTCCTGTTACAGAAACGTCGACAAACTGGTTGCTAACAGCTCTCTTATACGGCTCCCCATATTTTGAGAATTGATTTCCTGTAATGATAGTTCCGTACTGTTTGCGAGGTCATCTTGAATGGACTTTTTAAACTGTTGAATGCTTTCTTGATCGAAGATATAACAGTTCATTTCACTATTTAAAAAGAGGCTTCGTTTATCAAAATTGGCTGTTCCGATATCCAAAAATTCATCATCAATGAGCATGTATTTGGCATGAAAAAAACCATCATGAAATTGAAAGACGGTCGCTCCTAATGACAATAGTTTTCGTAACGCGGGATAAGCCGCTTCTTTGACTAGCACATGGTCACTTTGATACGGAAGGATGATATGGATATTGACTCCCCTTTTTAAAGCCTCTAGTAATCCATTCAGAAGGAGCTCTGATGGAATGAAGTACGGTGTGCCAATTACGATGGTTCTTTTGGCACATCGGATGAGTGATAGGAATTTCTCCTCTAAATGAACCCCCTCTGTTGGAACGAGCTGATACTGCTGCGTACCTGGTTGACCAGTTTGTTTATACTGGCCGCCGCATTGGATGAGTTCACCGGTTGCTTCTAGCCAATCACAAAGAAATTGAGTCTGTAAATCCTGCACTCCCTGACCTGTTACTTTCAAATGATAATCACGCCAAGGGCTTAATTTAGGCTCTTCATCGATGTACTCTTTCGCGATATTAAAACCACCGATGTAACCGACTGTTCCATCAATGATTGTTATTTTGCGGTGGTTTCTCGCTTGAGCAGAAAAGAACAGAAAGGGGAGTTTGGGTGTTCGGGAAAAGGCAAACTTCACACCGCTATTTTTTAAGGCTTCAATATGCGTTTGTTTAAAACCTACGCTACCCAATCGATCCAGCAGTAAACGTACTTCTACACCTTCTTCACTTTTTTTCTTGAGAAGGTCAACAAACCGTTGGCTGATATCATCGTTTTTTAAAATATAAAATAAAACATGAACATGCTGCTTGGCATGAGAAATATCGGCGAATAATTGCTTCATTAACAGTGGACCGGAAGTGAAAAGGGACAATTGACCCGAACGCTTCGGAAAACGATTTTTATTGACGGTAGTGAGATGCTTTTTGCGACCTAAATGGAAGTCGATAGATAAATACAACGTAATGACGATTAGTAGGAATATAACCAGTACTGTAAATTTCATTGTGATTCTCCTTGGTTAGATGTGAAAAAAAGATAATTTTTTATGCAACGAGGACTGCTGCATAATGCATGCCTTATACAGAGGGAATGAGGCCCTTCTAGTAGAAAATACAGCCGTTTTCCTATTATTTTTTCTCAAAAAAAATGAATTAAACATACATAAAAAAGAGAATATTATTTTTGTAAAAAATTAGAATTTTGTTGACTGAGCGCTTATTCATTATATAATAATAAGTAATATATGGAAAAATAGTAAAAAATTAAAAACATATTAAGTGAATTGTGTCAGAGGACGAAAGGGGGATACCTCCAAAAATCGTCTTCGATGCGCTATACGCTATATGGGAAAGGTGGGCATATGGAAGGTTTATTGTGGATCAACTTAATTGCGTTTTTACTTGTGACAGCCTATGCCATTAGCTTATTTGTGTATTTAATCCGAACAAGAATTAAATACATCAAGCTTGGCAAGAAAGTGGAGTTTGACAATCGGGTGAAAGAAAGGCTGGAACTACTTAAAGGAAATGTATTTGGCCAAAAGAAACTATTGAAGGATAAGAAAAGCGGCATCATGCATGTCATGCTGTTTTATGGTTTCTTACTTGTACAGTTTGGTGCAATTGATTTTATCATTAAAGGCATCAAGCCAGGGTGGCACTTACCATTAGGACCTTTATACCCTGCATTTACCTTTTTTGAAGAAATAGTCGCATTGATCATATTAATTGCGGTTGTTTGGGCGTTTTATCGTCGTTACATAGAAAAATTAGTACGACTGAAGAGAGGTTTGAAATCAGGACTTGTCATTATTTTTATCGGTGGTTTAATGCTATCGACATTGGTCGGTAACGGAATGTCCCTCATTTGGCATGGTCATGAACCGACAGCTTCCGAACCAATTGCCTCTGCCATTGCTATCGCATTCTCGTGGATAGGTGAAACGGCGGCTATTGTATGTTTTTATATCGCATGGTGGATTCATACGTTAATCTTGTTTACTTTCTTGGTTTATGTGCCACAATCCAAGCACGCTCATTTGATTTCTGGTCCTGCAAACGTTTTCTTTTCTAGGTTAACTAATCCTGGGAAATTAACCAAAATCAATTTTGAAGATGAAACGCAAGAGTCGTTCGGTGTGGGGAAAATTGAAGATTTCACCCAGCATCAGTTGATTGATTTATATGCCTGTGTGGAATGCGGACGCTGTACAAATATGTGTCCAGCAACGGGAACGGGCAAGATGCTTTCTCCGATGGATTTAATTTTGAAGCTCCGTGATCATCTAACAGATAAAGGAGCCGTTATTACGCAGCAAAAGCCATGGGTTCCTGGATTTGTTTTTTCGAATGCCAAGGGAAATCAGCTGGCGGTCGCTGCCAGCGGTCTAGGCGCAGAAGAGCAAGCAGCGACGTCACTTTACAATCCGAGTTTAATTGGAGAAGTCATTACGGAAGAAGAAATTTGGGCTTGTACAACTTGCCGAAATTGTGAAGACCAGTGTCCGGTCATGAATGAGCATGTTGATAAAATTATTGATTTACGCCGTTATTTAGTCTTAACGGAAGGAAAAATGGACCCGGATGCACAACGTGCGATGCAAAATATCGAGCGTCAAGGAAATCCATGGGGGCTGAACCGAAAAGAGCGAGAGAAATGGCGTGAACTACGAGATGATGTGCATATTCCGACTGTGAAAGAAGTTAAAAAAGCAGGAGAAGAATTCGAATACCTATTTTGGGTAGGCTCCATGGGATCATATGACAACAGAAGTCAGAAGATTGCACTTTCTTTTGCGAAATTATTGAATGAAGCAGGCGTGAAATTTGCCATCCTCGGAAATAAAGAAAAGAATTCAGGAGATACGGCACGACGACTAGGGAACGAGTTCGTATTCCAAGAGTTGGCCACTAGTAATATCGAGGAATTCGAAAAGAATGATGTTAAGAAAATCGTCACGATTGACCCGCATGCATATAATATTTTTAAAAATGAATATCCGGATTTTGGACTGACAGCCGAAGTGTATCATCATACGGAGTTACTTGCTAAGCTCGTGAAAGAAGAGCGATTGAAGCCGACCTTTGAAGTGCAGGAGACCATTACATTCCATGATTCCTGTTATCTTGGTCGCTACAATGAAGTCTATGAAGCACCAAGGGAGATTTTGAAGGCTATTCCGGGCGTGAAGCTGATTGAAATGGAAAGAAACCGCGAAACAGGCATGTGCTGTGGAGCGGGTGGTGGATTAATGTGGATGGAAGAAGAAACGGGGCATCGCATTAATGTTGCCCGTACTGAGCAAGCGCTCATTGTCAGACCGTCTGTCATTAGTGCTGGATGTCCATATTGCTTAACCATGTTATCGGATGGAACGAAGGCGAAAGAAGTGGAAGAGTCGGTCTCAACCTATGATGTGGCAGAGTTGCTTGAGAAGTCAGTAGTGGGAGAAGTAAAGGCAGTATCGTAATTTTGTTAAATAATTACTTTTATTCGCGAAAATTATATATAAAAACGAGGTTTTATTATATAATTTAATTTGTGGAATAATTTGGTAAAAATAACTTAATAGGGCGACATACGAATTTAGTTCGCCCTATGGCTTTCTTTGTACTTTGAGCGAGCGTTCAGTCAAACGAATTACTTTTTTAATTTTCTAAATAATCAAAAAGGTTGGGATGATATGAAAAAAACGGTCATTGTGGGGGGAGCAAGAACACCATTTGGTAAGTTCGGTGGTGCATTAAGCAGTTTTTCAGCATCAGATTTAGGGGGTATAGCGATTCAAGAAGCATTACGGCGTGCCAACATATCTCCAGAACTTGTGGGTGAAGTCATCATGGGGAATGTACTGCAAGGTGGTCAAGGTCAAATCCCTTCGCGGCAAGCTGCGCGAAAAGCAGGTCTTCCATGGGAAGTGAAAACAGAATTGATCAATAAAGTATGTGCTTCTGGCATGAGGAGTGTTGTGCTGGCAGATTTATTTATCCGGGCAGGGGAAGAAGATGTTGTTGTTGCAGGTGGAATGGAATCAATGAGCAATGCCCCATACATCGTACCGAAAGCAAGATGGGGAGCTAGGATGGGTGAAACAGTCATGCAGGATGGTATGCTCCTTGACGGCTTAACGTGTAGCTTTACCGGCGTCCATATGGGCACGTACGGTAATGGCGTTGCTGAAGAATTGGAGATTAGCAGAGAAGCACAGGATGAATGGGCTTACAGAAGCCATCAGCTTGCGGCTAAAGCGGTTGCAGAGGGGAAGCTTTCTGAAATAGTGGCTGTTGAAGTTCCGCAACGAAAGGGTAATCCGATTGTGCTTGAACGTGATGAAGCGCTCCGGCCAGATACAACAATAGAAAAACTGGCAACATTAAAACCTGCCTTTGGGAGGGACGGAACGATCACGGCCGGCAATGCACCGGGTATCAGCGATGGGGCAGGTGCATTAGTCTTGATGAGCGAAGAACGTGCCCAAGAGGAAGGAATTGAGCCTCTTGCTTATATTTTAGGTCATGCTGAAATGGCGACAGTGGCCAAGGATTTTCCTAAAACCCCAGGTCTGGTCATTCAACACTTGGTCAAGAAAACGGGTGTTTCTTTGGACGATATCGATTTATTCGAGTTAAATGAAGCTTTTGCCGCGGTTGCTTTAGCCGGTAATCAGTTGGCGGGGATTAATCCGGAAAAAGTAAATGTGAACGGTGGTGCGATTGCCATCGGACATCCGATTGGGGCTAGTGGGACACGCATTATTTTGACGCTCATGAATGAGTTGAGAAGACGTGGAGGCGGAATCGGAGTAGCTGCCATTTGTAGTGGAGGCGGTCAAGGGGATGCCATAATGATTCAAGTTCCGAAGTGTTAGAACGTATAGTTGCTGAATGAATAAAGTAATTGAAGCTGATTTTGACAGATTCAATCACTATATAAATAATCGTTTCATTAAAGGAGGATGTAAAGATGACAATTAACAATGTACTTGTTATTGGTGCTGGACAAATGGGTGGAGGAATCGCACAGGTTTTTGCGATGTCCGGCTACGATGTGTATCTGCATGATTTGAAAGCTGAATTTGTAAACAAAGGAATTGGCGTTATCCAAAAAAACCTTTCTCGTCAAGTGGAAAAAGGGAGGCTGACACAAGAGGAACAGCAGCAAATTGTGAATCGTATTATCCCTTCCACTGACCTGCAAAATGCTGCGAAAGTTGACTTGGTCATCGAAGCGGCTGTAGAGAATATGGAAATCAAGACAAAACTTTTTCAGGAATTAGATCGCATCGCGCAACCACATACTATTCTAGCCACAAACACATCGGCTTTACCGATTACAGAAATTGCAGCAGTGACGAGTAGACCAAAGCAAGTAATCGGTATGCATTTCATGAATCCTGTTCCAGTCATGAAACTAGTGGAAATTATTCGCGGACTTGCGACAAGTGATGAAGTGTACCAAACCATTGAAGAAATGGCGAAATCTTTAAATAAAATTCCTGTTGAAGTCAATGATTTTCCGGGCTTTGTATCAAATCGAATCCTTCTGCCAATGATTAATGAAGCCATTTACACGTTATATGAAGGGGTAGCTTCTAAAGAAGCCATCGATGAGGTCATGAAATTAGGGATGAATCATCCAATGGGTCCACTTACGCTCGCTGATTTTATCGGACTGGATACATGTTTGTATATTATGGAAACACTTTACGAAGGATTTGGGGACAGCAAATATCGTCCATGTCCGTTATTACGTAAATATGTAAAAGCAGGATGGTTAGGTAAAAAATCTGGTAGAGGATTCTACACGTATGAGCCGGCTACTGCGCCGGTGAACAACTGCTAATCCGGTTACATAGATGATAAAGGGGGTGACCCAATGCAACTGACCATTACAGATGAACAAGTAATGATGAGAAAAATGGTGAGAGACTTTGCTCAAAATGAAGTACAGAAGTATGTAGAGCGCATGGAAAAAGGAGAATTTCCAAGAGAGCTAATCCATCAAATGGGAAGCTTGGGTTTGATGGGAATTCCAATTCCTCAACAATACGGCGGAGCTGAAATGGACTTTCAATCGTATATCATTGCTATTCATGAAATCTCGAAAGTGAGCCCGACACTTGGTGTGATTCTGTCTGTCCATACGTCCGTTGGTACCAATCCAATCGTTTATTTCGGCACGGAAGAGCAAAAGCAAAAGTATGTGCCAAAGCTAGCTGCCGGTGAATTTTTGGGGGCGTTCTGTTTAACGGAGCCAAGTGCCGGGTCGGATGCCGGGAACTTGAAATCAAAAGCTGTACTTGTAGACAATCATTATGTCATCAACGGCTCTAAAGTGTTCATCACAAATGGAGGAGAAGCCGATGTGTATATCGTTTTTGCTTCGATGGATCTTGCAAAAGGAAGCAAGGGCATCTCGGCTTTTATCGTCGAGAAAGGGACACCGGGTTTAATCATTGGCAAAGATGAACACAAAATGGGACTCCATGGATCACGCACGGTTGCAATCACTTTTGAAAATATGAAGATACCTAAAGAAAACTTGCTTGGTGAAGAGGGTGAAGGATTCAAGATTGCGATGTCCAACTTGGACGTAGGCAGAATTGGAATCGCAGCTCAGGCATTAGGCATTGCTGAAGGTGCCTTTGAACATGCCGTTGCTTATAGCAAGGAAAGGAAGCAATTTGGAAAGCCGATTGCCGCACAACAAGGGATAGGCTTTAAATTAGCGGATATGGCGACTAGTATTGAAGCTTCCAAATTGTTAGTCTATCAGGCTGCAGCTTTACGAGCAGCAAACCGTCCATGTGGGAAAGAAGCATCAATGGCTAAATTATTTGCCTCTAAGACGGCGGTGGACGTATCCATTGAAGCGGTGCAAGTATTCGGTGGGTATGGATATACGAAGGAGTATCCGGTTGAAAGGTATTTCCGGGATGCAAAGGTCACGGAAATCTATGAGGGTACTAGTGAAATACAGCGAATGGTCATTCAGAAGCATCTATAAAATGAACATAAAAAAATAATGAATAGGATGGGGAAAAAGATGAATTTTAAACTGACAGAAGAACATGAAATGATTAGAAAAATGGTACGTGATTTTGCTTTGAATGAAGTAGCGCCTACAGCGGCAGAACGAGATGAGGAAGAACGTTTCGATATGGACATTTTTCGTAAAATGGCTGAGCTTGGGTTGACGGGTATTCCTTGGCCGGAAGAGTACGGCGGAATCGGCAGTGACTATTTAGCGTATTGTATCGCTATTGAAGAGTTATCGCGTGTATGTGCTTCTACGGGGGTTACACTTTCTGCTCATACATCATTGGCAGGTTGGCCAATCTACCGATTTGGTACAGAGGAGCAAAAACAGAAATATTTACGCCCAATGGCTCAAGGGGAAAAAATCGGTGCTTATGGTTTAACGGAACCGGGGTCTGGTTCTGATGCTGGCGGTATGCGCACAACGGCTAAATTTGACGGAGAAAACTATATTTTAAACGGTTCGAAAATTTTTATTACGAATGGTGGCATTGCTGATATTTATGTTGTGTTTGCCGTTACGGATCCAGAATCGAAAAATGGAACGAGTGCTTTTATTGTTGAAAGTACATTCCCTGGTTTCAGTGTCGGAAAGAAAGAACAGAAGCTGGGTATTCGCTCTTCTCCGACAACAGAAATCATTTTTGAAGATTGTATTGTACCGAAGGAGAATATGCTTGGAGCAGAAGGAGAAGGCTTCAAAGTGGCGATGATGACGTTGGATGGCGGTCGAAATGGTATTGCTGCACAAGCGGTTGGGATTGCACAAGGTGCATTGGATGCAGCTATTGATTATGCAAAGGAGCGCGTTCAATTCGGGAAGCCAATCGCGTTACAACAAGGCATCGGCTTTAAACTTGCGGAAATGGCCACAAACATTGAGGCTGCACGATTATTGACGTATCAAGCAGCTTGGTTAGAATCAGTTGGTCTGCCATATGGAAAAGAGTCGGCTATGTCTAAGCTTTTTGCAGGAGACACGGCAATGAAAGTTACAACAGAGGCAGTTCAAGTTTTTGGCGGATACGGTTATACGAAAGATTATCCGGTAGAACGTTATATGCGTGACGCGAAAATTACGCAAATTTATGAAGGAACGCAAGAAATTCAAAAACTGGTTATTTCAAGAATGATTACGAAATAATATTTTCAACCTTTTGATGTGCTCACGCAAACGAGTCATTCAACTTATGTGTATGCAACGAGACCTAGACGCTCTTCGGATGGAGTGAAACGAGAGAAGATGGTGGTTGGTTTTCAGCCACCCTTCATGCTCGGTTGAACGAATCGGAGATAAAGGTGGTGTGAAAGTGAAAAGGAAATCCATTCATGCTTCCGTGAAAGATGAACAATTGATCAAAAAAAGGCGCAACCAAATGATTAAGGGGGCTGTAACACTCTTTAAAGAAAAAGGCTATCATGGTACAACGACGCGAGAAATTGCGAAAGCCTCCGGATTTAGCATCGGCACATTGTATGAGTATATCCGAACAAAAGAGGATGTCCTCTATTTGGTGTGCGACAGTATTTATGATGAGGTAAAAGATCGTATCGAAAAAGACCTTGGAAAGGCCGAGGGCACCGTTGTCAGCCTGAAACAAGGAATTGCGAACTATTTTAAAGTTGTAGATGAATTGCAGGATGAAGTGCTGGTCATGTATCAAGAAACGAAATCCTTGTCAAAGGATGCATTGCCATATGTTTTGAATAAAGAAACAGAAATGGTGGCGATGTTTGAAGTTTTACTAAGGAAATGCAAGGAAAATAATGAAATTGACTTGTCCGAGGAACGAATAAAAATGCTTGCTCACAATATTTTTGTTCAAGGACAAATGTGGGGGTTCCGAAGGTGGGCATTGCAAAAGATGTATACATTAGAGGAATACATTGATGTACAAACGAGCTTACTGTTGAAGGGTATAGAACTAAGTGGAATAAAATAACTCAGACTGTCGAAAGCGCTCGTAATCTTCGTTGCTGGACCAGCTCGTCCGTTTATGCGACAACCTAAATAACTACATTTCAATTATCCATATTCACTATCGATTGACATCAGGGATTCAATGCATGCTAAAAGACGTAAAGAAGGCCAAATAAAAGGAATGGGAGATCTTTTTATGAGCAAAGTAGAGATTTATAAGCCAAAAAATCACGTACGTTTTGTTACGGCATCCAGTTTGTTTGACGGTCATGATGCATCGATTAATATTATGAGAAGAATTCTGCAGAGTAGTGGGGCTGAGGTGATTCATTTAGGCCATAATCGCTCAGTGGAAGAAGTGGTGAATGCCGCTATTCAAGAGGATGCGCAGGGGATTGCGATTTCTTCTTACCAAGGTGGGCATGTGGAGTACTTTAAGTATATGTATGATTTATTGAAAGAAAGAGGAGCAGAAAATATCCTGATTTTTGGCGGGGGCGGAGGCGTCATCATCCCACGTGAAATTCAGGAGCTTCATGATTATGGAATTGCTCAAGTTTTCTCACCAGATGATGGTCGTGATCTCGGTCTGCAAGGCATGATCAACGAAATGTTGAAACGATGTGACGAAGCTGTCCAACAAGAGCAAATGGAACAGCTGATTCCAAAAGTTGCAAGTGGCGATGTGAAAGCGATTGCCAAGATGATTACAGCTGTTGAAAATCAGATTGATATTCCTTCCACTCAAACGGCCTCCATCGAAGCGGCCATTACAGCTGTGAAAAATCTTGAAAAGAAAATACCTGTCATCGGGATTACTGGTACAGGTGGCGCTGGTAAAAGTTCATTAACAGATGAGCTAGTGCGTCGTTTCCTTAACGATATTCCAGATAAGAAGATGGCTATTCTATCGATTGATCCAACGAAACAGAAAACGGGCGGTGCTTTATTGGGCGACCGTATTCGGATGAATGCTATTTTCTCTGATCGCATCTTTATGAGGAGTTTGGCTACCCGCAGTTCGCATAGTGAGATTTCCCTTGCTTTACGGGATGCCATTTCTGTTGTCAAGGCAGCTGATTTTGATGCCATTATTGTAGAAACATCAGGGATTGGTCAAGGAGATGCCGCGATTACGGATGTATGCGATCTTTCCATGTATGTAATGACGAGTGAGTTCGGTGCGCCTTCTCAGTTGGAGAAAATCGATATGATCGATTATGCGGATATCGTTGTGATTAATAAGTTTGAGCGTAAAGGATCAGAGGATGCTTTACGACAAGTACAGAAGCAGTATCAACGCAGTCGCAATTTATTTGATCGCGATTTTTCGGAAATGCCTGTGTATGGGACGATCGCCAGTCAGTTTAATGATGCGGGAACAAACAATTTATTTGCCGCATTAGTGGAGTTGATTAATGAGAAAGCAGATGGAACGTGGACGACATCTTATACAAAAGGGGCTGCGGTTGAAAAGCAAAATGTGATTATTCCGAATGATCGCCGCTACTATTTACGTGACATTTCCGAAACAGTTCGAAGGTATAAAGCGACGGCTGAAGAACAAGCCGATTTGGCGCGTAAGGTATTCCAATTGGATGGTGCGATTGAAGTAGCAGAAAAGAATGAAGTAAATGAACAAGTGGTTACATCGTTACAGGCATTACGTGACAGTGTGTATCACCAACTATCTAGCGAATCGAAACGTATTTTGCAAGAATGGGAAGGGTTTAAAGAGAAATACAATCAAGATCGCTTGGTAACCGTGATTCGGGATAAAGAAATTGTCACAGAACTAAAGACAAAAACACTATCGGGTTTATTGATTCCGAAGGTTTCTTTGCCGAAATTCAAAGATTATGGTGAGATTTTGTCGTGGGTGTATAAGGAAAATGTACCTGGTTATTTCCCTTATACAGCGGGAGTATTTCCGTTTAAGCGAGAAGGTGAAGATCCGAAGCGTCAATTTGCCGGAGAAGGGCCACCTGTGCGAACGAACAAACGCTTTCATTACTTATCAAAAGATGATGATGCAAAACGTTTGAGTACAGCATTTGATTCTGTGACATTGTATGGTGAAGATCCAGATTATCGTCCTGATATCTTCGGGAAAATCGGGGAAAGCGGTGTAAACGTTTGTTCATTAGATGATATGAAAAAACTATATGCTGGCTTTGACTTATGTCATCCATCGACGTCTGTTTCGATGACGATTAATGGACCGGCGCCGATTATCCTGGCTATGTATTTAAATACAGCGCTTAGCCAACAAGTCGAGAAGAAAGAGCAAGAGCTGGGCAGAAGTTTAACGCCTGAAGAATTGCAGGCAGTAAAAGCATTTACGTTGCAAACGGTTCGCGGAACGGTTCAAGCCGATATATTAAAAGAAGATCAAGGTCAAAATACGTGTATTTTCTCAACAGAATTTGCGCTGCGGATGATGGGGGATATACAAGAATACTTTATCGAACAAAAGGTTCGAAACTATTATTCTGTGTCGATTTCTGGTTACCATATTGCTGAAGCAGGGGCGAACCCGATTTCGCAGCTGGCCTTTACATTAGCAAATGGCTTTACGTTTGTTGAGTATTATTTAAGCAGAGGGATGAATATTGATGATTTTGCTCCAAACCTTTCTTTCTTCTTCTCAAACGGGTTGGACCCTGAATATACGGTAATTGGTAGGGTAGCGAGAAGAATCTGGTCTACGGTGATGAAAAACCGTTATGGTGCCAATGATCGAAGTCAAAAGTTAAAGTATCATGTCCAAACATCAGGACGCTCCCTTCATGCCCAAGAAATTGATTTCAATGATATCCGCACGACCCTTCAAGCGTTAATGGCCCTTCATGACAATTGTAATTCGTTGCACACGAATGCGTATGATGAAGCCATCACAACGCCAACTGAAGAATCAGTGAGAAGGGCAATGGCCATTCAAATGATCATTACGAAAGAACATGGATTAACGAAAAATGAAAATCCGTTACAAGGTGCGTTTATTGTGGATGAATTGACAGAATTAGTAGAAGAAGCCGTGTTGCGGGAGTTCGATCGCATTGATGATCGCGGTGGTGTACTAGGTGCTATGGAGACGCAATATCAACGTGGGAAAATTCAAGATGAATCCATGTATTATGAAATGAAAAAGCATACAGGTGAATTACCTATCATCGGCGTAAACACCTATTTGAATCCGAATCCGCCAAGTGCTGAGGATGTAAACAATATTGAAATAGCTCGGTCGACTTATGAAGAAAAAGAAGGTCAAATCATTAATTTGCGAGCTTTCCAAGAGCAGAACAAGGAATATACGGAAGCTGCGCTTCAAAAACTGAAGCAAGTAGCTGTGAATGGAGAAAATATTTTTGAAGCATTGATGGAAACCGTACAGGTGGCAAGCCTCGGACAAATTACACGTGCCTTGTATGAAGTGGGAGGCCAGTACAGAAGGAATATGTAAGTGTAAAGCTGAAGCAGATCTTCTGTTTCAGCTTCTTTTTTGTAAAAAATAAGTAAAAAAATTTACCGGAACGGCTGTTTTTTTCGAAAAAGACTTTATAATAAACAAGTAAAAAGGGTAGAATAGTATTCTTAGTATGCCCTAAAAATGAAAATCCTATTGGAGTTGGATTTATGAGATGGAAGCTCATTCTGTTTATTATATTTTTAGTCATAGTGATTGTTACTTTCCCCTATTTTTATGGCAAACAGTTTGGAACGGTTAATTGCCTATTGCTCTCAGCTGTATGTTTCTATTTAGCCTATCGAGAGTGGAAACAGGAACAAATTGAGAAAAACCGCCCTAAAGATTAACATAGAACTAGCATAAACCTAAATGGATTGTTTATAATGTTTTATATACTGAATAGAAAAAGTTAGTAGAAGTCGCTGCGCACGTTAGTGTGCTTTTTTATAGAAAGGAAGTGCCAATATTGAGTTTACAACAATATTCACTAGAAGATTTTAAGGAAATGTCCTTAATTGAAATCGCACATGCCATTTTAACTGATAAAAAACAAGCTGTGAGTTTTCAGGAATTAGTACAAGAGATTGCTGATTTACAGCAAGTGTCGGTAGAAGAGATTCAATTCAAACTTCCACAGTTTTATACAGATTTGAACGTAGATGGTCGTTTTAATTCTTTAGGAGACAATCGCTGGGGATTAAAGGTTTGGTATCCAATCGATCAAATTGAAGATGAAATGTCTAACCCTGTGAAGCCGAAGAGAAAAGCGAAAAAAGTGGTGGATGATTTCGAAGAAGATTTGGAAGACGATCTATTAAATGATGAAGATGCTGAATTTGAAGATTTATTGGATGAAGATTTAGAAGACGATGACTTATTAGATGAAGATGATGAAGATTTAGAAGACGATGATCTGTTAGAGGATGACTTCGATTTAGAAGATGAAGATGATGAGGATGAAGACGAGCAGTTGTAAACTACTTGACTTTTCAACTCGAAATTTGTAGAATCATTTTTGGGCTCCTTAAAAAAGGACACTATATAAAATGATATCGCTCCCCTTACATTTAGGTGTAAGTGGAGCGTTTTTGTTTTTATGCGGTGATTAGTGGAAACACAATCAAACATGAGAAAACAACCATATAGCAAATAAATCAATTTTGGGCTGCATAACAAGGCAGCTCAATTTGGTTTTTCCCTTATGTATTAACGTAGTTGGTAAATAAAGCTGACAAAGAATATACGTTTTATATTTTTACAAAATAAGAAAGTAGGGAATTATGAAGTTAGACAGATGTCCAGCTCATAACCTCCATCTATCCTTGAAATAATCAAGGTGCGGCTTGACTGTGTGCGAAGTGCATATTGAACAGACTGAAGAGGTTTATCCGTTTTCTTATAATCATTAATTTAGAGGGGGAAGAAAGATGACTAAGTATATTTTTGTAACAGGTGGCGTTGTTTCTTCATTAGGAAAAGGTATAACGGCTGCTTCTCTAGGAAGACTTTTGAAAAACCGTGGGTTGAATGTAACGATTCAAAAATTCGATCCTTATATCAATGTTGACCCAGGTACGATGAGTCCATATCAACATGGTGAAGTTTTTGTAACGGATGACGGTGCGGAAACAGATTTGGACTTAGGACATTATGAACGTTTCATTGACATTAACTTAAGTAAATTAAGTAATGTAACGTCAGGACGTGTGTATTCTACGGTTCTTCGCAAAGAGCGTCGTGGAGAATATTTGGGAGGTACTGTTCAAGTTATCCCTCATATTACAAATGAAATTAAAGAACGTGTTCTGCGTGCCGGTAAAGAAACGAATGCAGATGTTGTTATTACGGAAATCGGTGGAACCGTAGGGGATATTGAATCTCTTCCATTCCTTGAAGCCATTCGCCAAATTAAGAGCGATATTGGACAAGATAACGTTCTATACCTACATTGTACATTGGTACCGTATATCAAAGCAGCCGGTGAAATGAAAACCAAACCGACACAACATAGTGTAAAAGAACTGCGCAGTTTAGGTATTCAGCCAAATATCATTGTCGTTCGTACAGAAATGCCTATTTCACAAGATATGAAGGATAAAATTGCGTTATTCTGTGATATCGACAAAAATGCGGTTATCGAATGCCGCGATGCAGACACATTGTATTCTGTACCGTTAGCACTTCAAGAGCAAAAGCTTGATCAAATTGTGTGCGATCATTTGAAGCTGATTTGCCCAGAAGCGGATATGACCGAATGGAAAAAGCTTGTAGAGAAAGTGTTAAATCTGTCTAAGAAAACAAAAATTGCCCTTGTTGGTAAATATGTTGAATTGCAGGATGCGTATCTTTCAGTTGCTGAAGCATTGAAGCACGCTGGTTATGCATTCGATGCGGATATTGACATCGACTGGATCAATTCAGAAGATGTAACGAAAGAAAATGTAGCATCATTATTGGGTGATGCAGATGGTATCCTTGTACCTGGTGGATTCGGTGATCGAGGCGTTGAAGGAAAAATTCATGCTATCCAATATGCCCGTGAAAACAAAAAGCCTTTCCTTGGTATCTGTCTAGGTATGCAGTTGGCGACTATCGAATTTGCTCGTAATGTTCTTGGTTTAGAAGGGGCGCATTCATCGGAATTGGATCCTAACACGCCGTATCCAATTATCGATCTATTACCGGAGCAAAAAGATATTGAAGATTTAGGCGGCACATTACGTTTAGGTCTGTATCCTTGTAAATTAACAGAAGGCACAAAAGCGATGGCTGCTTATGGTGAGGAAGTAGTATACGAACGTCACCGTCATCGCTACGAGTTCAATAACCAGTTCCGCCAAGCGATGGAAGCACAAGGTTTTGTGTTCTCTGGAACAAGTCTTGATGGACGTTTAGTGGAAATTGTTGAGTTGGAAGAACACCCTTGGTTCGTGGCTGCTCAGTTCCATCCGGAATTCATTTCTAGACCGACAAGACCACAACCATTATTCCGTGATTTTATTGAAGCGGCATTAAATTCTAAATAAAGAAGAATCAACACACATCAATTCTTTTTTTCAGACTGTTGAAAAACGCTCATATTCTTTGGTGCTGGCCTGGCTCGACTGACAAACGTTTTTAAGTCAATCTGAAGGGGATGTGTTGAAAAGAGGTTTTCTCGACAACCTAAAAACCGACTGAATACATATGATTCAGTCGGTTTTTTATATAGTGCAAATTAGTCCTCTAATTCATCCAATAGCTCTTTTAATGTTAATGAGATGCCGTGGAACGCATAAAGTGCCACAAGCAAAGAAGGAAAGCCGGTTCTTTCGCCTGTTTCAGTCGGAACAAGTCCCCTTTTGACATGCAAATCAAGATGAACATCAGCTAGTGCTTGTATTCCGTCCTGTGCCTCATCTTGGATAGTAGATAAAGCGACAAATGGAATATGCTGATCGTATAATCGTTGCGCTAAGTCTATAGCTTCTTGATCATTATGATAGCGGGTGATGATGATGACACGATCAGCGGTTGAGAGCTGACTGAAAGCCTCAGCAGTTGGGGGCAACTGTTGAAAATAGGGAAGAGCCTCGATGCCTTCTATCGCCTCATACAGAACCCCTTGCATTTCATTCATGCCACAAATATAGATATGTCCATCTCCTACGGTTGCTTGGGCAAGTAATCTAGCTGCATCTTCTATTGTGTATTCTTGATCGGCAATTTTTTTAAAAATGCCACTTAATTGTGTGGAAAAAATTTTAAGCATATGTATACTCCTTTGATTAGTACTAAGTGCATTATAATGGATACAATTAAAAGAAGCGAACTTTAATTATGTAAAAAAAAGGGATTTGTATGTATAATAACTAATATCTAGTTGTGTGACTGTTTGGAAAAAAGGGGTGAAGAGACGTGAATGCAAAGGTGTTAATTGTGGATGATCAATTCGGTATACGGCTATTGTTGGATGAAGTGCTCAAGAAAGAAGGGTATGAAACATTTCAAGCAGCCAATGGGGTGCAAGCCATTGAAATAACCAAAAACCACGCGCCTGATTTAGTGCTTTTAGATATGAAGATTCCTGGAATGGACGGAATTGAAATCTTAAAGCGGTTAAAAGAGTATGATCAGGACATAGCCGTTATCATTATGACGGCTTATGGTGAATTGGATATGATTCAACAGGCGAAGAATTTAGGGGCCTTAGCGCATTTTGCAAAGCCATTTGACATTGATGATATCCGCACGATTGTGAAAGATCATTTACCTATATTGAAATAGTATCCAGCCTAAGTGTATGTGTCAGGGGAGAGTGAGCTTCCACGGTCAAATGCCGGTTATCAGCATGGGTGGACTCCCCTAATACTTCATTCGACGACAGGGAATTCTGGTGTTACCGCTTTCAGTATTCGGAATATTAATGCGTTAGACATAGGTTGTTAATATTCTATTAACAATTTTTGTACATGGTCCGGAACAGCTTGAGAATTCACATAAGTATTGGTATTCTTAGTAATGGAATCAAACTTATTCCCTATTGATTCTTTTTCTGTATAGTTTACATATGTTTTAGGGAAGATTTAATTAAGAGTGGCTTTGGTGAAAACAAAGTACACAGATACAGCTTAAGGAGGAAATAAAATGCCTTTAGTTTCAATGACAGAAATGCTAAACAAAGCATTAGAAGGTAAATATGCAGTAGGTCAATTCAACATTAACAATCTTGAGTGGACTCAAGCAATTCTTGCTGCTGCTGAAGAAGAAAAATCACCTGTTATCTTAGGAGTTTCTGAAGGTGCTGCTCGTCACATGGGCGGTTTCAAAACTGTAGTGATGATGGTTAAAGGTTTATTAGAAGACATGAAAATCACGGTTCCTGTAGCGATCCACTTAGACCATGGTTCTTCTTTTGATAAATGTAAAGAAGCAATTGATGCAGGTTTCACATCAGTAATGATTGATGCTTCTCACCATCCATTTGAAGAGAACGTTGAAACAACTAAAGCTGTTGTAGAATACGCTCATTCTAAAGGTGTTTCTGTAGAAGCTGAATTAGGAACTGTAGGCGGACAAGAAGACGATGTTATCGCTGACGGCGTAATCTATGCTGATGCTCAAGAATGTAAAGAACTAGTTGAAAAAACTGGTATCGATTGCCTTGCTCCAGCTCTTGGTTCTGTACACGGTCCTTACAAAGGTGAACCAAACCTTGGTTTCACAGAAATGGAAGAAATCAAAAACTTAACAAACATGCCACTAGTATTACACGGTGGAACAGGTATTCCTGAAGCTGATATCAAAAAATCTATCTCTTTAGGTACTTCAAAAATCAACGTTAACACTGAAAACCAAATTGCATTCGCATTAAAGGTACGTGAAGTGTTAGCTGCAGATGCAGAAGTATATGATCCACGTAAATTCATCGGACCAGGACGTGACGCAATTAAAGCGACTGTTATCGGTAAAATCCGTGAATTCGGTTCAAACAACAAAGCTTAATTTATAATAAACTATGTGATAATGCTACTTTGAACGGCACTATTTGATAGTTCGTTTGAATTGAGTATATACATGTGTAAAGATGACTTCGGTATTGTACCGAAGTCATTTTGTTTTGTTGAGTAATTATAGATTACACCTATATGCAAGCTATACCATAATAGAAACTGTCTATGAATAACATTTTGAAAAAATATTTATGTGAAATTGTGAGCAAATGACCGGTGTATTACTTCTTTCTGATCAGTTCATAAATAAATAAGATTCGTCCATAATAATGCTTATATTTAGTAATTGTTTCAGGATGTAACTGGATAGATGAAAGGTTGAAGGTCTATGAAAAATGCCCATTTCCTGAAAAAAAGAAAAAACATTAAACTCCAAACGTTAATTTTGTTATTAGTGTTTAGTATTGTATTGATCTCTATTCTAATTACGGGTCTATTTATCAGTCGCTATGTTTCAAATCAAACAAAAGAAAATCTTTCAGAAAAAATATTGAACATCGCCAGGATGACGGCGCAATCAGATATTGTTATAGATGGACTCAAATATGCAGAGGAGAATCCCGATGATCGTTCTGTTCAGGAATATTCGGTTAACATAGCAAAATTAACGGATGTAGGGTTTGTAGTCATATTGGATATGGATTTGATGAGGCTTTCTCATCCGCTTGAAGAAGAAATAGGAAAGTCTTTTTACAATAGGCAAGATGCGCAGGCAGCGTTAAAAGGAGAGGAATATTTCTCTACGGAGGAGGGACCTTTAGGTGTAGGGGTTCGTGTTTTTTCGCCTGTGAAGGATGAAAATGGGACGCAGATAGGGATAGCGGTTGTTGGTGTCTCCTATGACCTTGTAGAAGAATTAATGAAAGAAAGTCGTCAAGTTGTTTATCTTTGCGCTGTATTTCCTTTATTATTCGGTGCGTTTGGGGCATTTTTATTAAGCAAGTACGTGAGAAAGAAACTGTTTAATTTGGAGCCGTTTGAAATTGCTAAACTTCTTGAGGAGCGGGAGACAATGATTGAGTCGGTGAAGGAAGGGATACTAGCAGTTAATGCAAACGGCGAAATAACGCTAGTAAATGAAGAAGCGCGTCGATTGATGAATGTGAAAGATGAGGAAATGATCGGTAAACAGGTTAAGGATTACATGCCGATTTTTGAAAAGGTAATCCGTACAGGTGAATCTGAAAAGGGTCATGAAGAAGTTTTTTATGGTCGTACAGTATTGATGAATTGCTTTCCGATTGAGGTAAAAGGGGAGGTAGTCGGTGGAATCGGGACATTCCGAGATAAGACGGAAATGAAATTATTAGCGGAACAATTGACCGGAATCAAAATTTACTCGGAATCTTTACGGGCTCATTCGCATGAATTTATGAATAAGCTGCATGTGATTCTCGGTATGATTCATCTGAAAAAATATGACGATTTGAACCATTATATTGAGAGTCTAGTTGAAGATTATGAAATGGAAAAAAGTTTTATTGTTCAACGAATCAAAAACCCGATTTTTGCTGGGTTTATTCTTGGCAAGATGAGCAAGGCAAGAGAACGGGGGATTCAATTTTCAGTAAGTGAAGATAGCCGCTTTACCGATGAATTAACAACTGAGGCGACACACGATCTTATTCGGATAGCTGGCAATTTAATTGAAAATGCATTTGACGCAGTCAGCTCAAAAGAGGATAGGTTAGTGTTTTTCTCTATTCATCCTCTGGGGGGAAAATTAGTAGTGGAAGTGCGGGATAATGGTGTTGGTATTGAAAACGAGCTTTTGGAGACGATTTTCCAAAAAGGATTTTCAACAAAAGGGGATGAAAGAGGGTATGGGTTATACCTGACTAAACAATCAATAGATAATTTACGTGGTAATTTTCAGGTTCAGACAAAAGTAGGAGTAGGCACTTCTTTTGTTGTGGAGTTACCGTTATGTTGATAGAGGAGTGAAAATGTGATTGATGTATTAATTGTTGATGATGATCCAATGGTTTCGGAAATCAACAAAAGCTATCTGAACGAAATAGAAGGATATCGATTGAAGGGCAAGGCATTTTCGGTAAAGGAGGCAATCACTTTTCTGGAAAAGAACGACGTGAAGTTGATTTTATTGGATATTTTTATGCCCGAAAAAGATGGTCTGCATTTACTCACAACTATCCGTCAACTGCAAAAGGATATTGATGTCATCCTTATTACGGCAGCTTCTGATATGAAGAGCATCCATAAGGCATTTCAATATGGGGCTGTCGATTATATCATTAAGCCTTTCCGCTTTGAACGGTTTAAAGAAGCACTGGTGACATATAGAGAACAATCAAAGGTTTTGCGGGAAAATAATCAAATGAACCAGAGTGAATTAGATCGACTAATGATTGTGAAGCGACCAGCATCAGTAAGTGAAACTTTGCCGAAGGGGCTATCAAGAAATACTCTAAGAAGAATATGGGATTACATTGAAGAGACGAGAGGTCTGGAATTTACGACAGAAGAATTGGTGGAGCTTGTTGGTATTTCACGAATCTCTATTCGTAAATATCTGAGCTTTTTAGAAAAACTAGGTGTGATTACTTCCTATTGTAGTTATGGCAATATTGGAAGACCTCTTACGATGTATCAATACAAACGAGAAAATCAAAATTTGATTGAACCATATTTGGTAGATTAGTAATACTCTTTTTTGTGGAACATGGTAACTGAAAGAAGCAGAAAATATAGGAGTGTAGATAAGGAAGATGGTAGAAATGTCGTTCTTGGGCCGATTTTTCTATCATCTTCTTTTGGATTGAAAGAAAAAGGGCTGTCCTAAGACAACCCTTTTTCAAGTGAATCATTTGCGGTTTATGCTAAAGCTGGAACCGGTAGCTCGATAGCATTTTGTGTTTTACCTGTAGTTAAAATATCATAGAAGTTATCGAAGCTTGTTTCAATCATGTTAGATAGTGCTTCATCTGTGTTAGAACCAACATGTGGAGTTACTAATACACGAGGGTACATGTCCACTAGTTTTTGAACAGTTGGATCTGGTAGTGCTTGCCAAGGTTGAAAGTTCTTGAAGAATAAATCTTTTTCATTTGCAAAAACGTCTGTTCCGAATGCACCTAATTGATTGTTTTCCAATGCCTCTAAGATTGCTTCGTTATCTTGTAGCTCACCACGTGCTGTGTTGATTAGAATCGCATCGTTTTTCATTTTAGATAAGAAATCAGCGTTGATCATTTTATCATTTTCGCCTGGGAAATACGGCACATGGATACTAACAATATCACTTTCAGCTAATAATGAATCAACATCATCTTTAAACTCTACAACTTGCTTAGCGAAATCTGATTGGAATTTATCGTATCCGATTACTCGTGCGCCCAAGCCTTTGAATAATTGAGCTTCTGTTACACCAATACGACCAGTTCCGATAATACCAACTGTACAGTTACGAATTTCTTTGCTGAACATTTTTTCATCAACGATGAAGTTTTTATATGCCGTTCTATTTGTTGTATAAGCGGTGTTACGTAAAAGCATCATGGATAATGTTAATGCAAGCTCAGCGATTGCGTTTGGTGAATAAGAAGGAACGCGAGCTACTTCCATGTTGTATTTTGCAGCCGCTTCTAAATCGATATGATTGAATCCGACTGTTCTAGTGAAGACATATTTAATGCCGTATTCAGCCATTTTTTCAATATTGATTGCATCTGCCACACAGTTTCCGCGTAAAAGAACAGCATCATGCCCTTTAGCTGTAGCGATTAATTCATGAGTCAATAGATCTTCAATTAATGTTAATTCGAAGTTGTGTTTATTTAAATCATTAAAAAATGAAATCTCGTTTGGACGTACGCCGTAACAAGCAATTTTAATCATATGTGTTTCCTCCTGAAATGAAGATAGTTAGTTTTGTAGTATGAAAGTTATACGAGAAATGCTCAGTGAATATGCAGAACAAATTCACTGAGCGGAAAAACGAATGACTATTAAAACAGACCAGTAGTTTTGATAACTTCAAGGATCACAATCCAAATTGGCATCATCACGATAGCGGCGATTGTTGATAGTAATGATGCATTAGATGCTAATACAGCGTCTTTATCGAAGCTGATTGCGTAGGCAGCCGCAACTGTAGCAGTTGGAGTAGCCATCATGATAACGATTGTTGCAAGTGCTTCAAAGCTAACAGGCAAAATGTTTGTCATTGCTAAGATTGTTAACAAAGCAATATTAATTAATGGAACAAGGCTAATTTTGATTAGGCTGTAGTACCAAGATGTTTTATCAGCAGCCGCTTTTTTGAAGCTGATTCCACCAAGAGTGGCGCCGATTGATAACCATGCAAGTGGCGACGCTAAGTTAGATAAGTAAGTCATTGGTTTGAAAAGCCAAGCCGCTGTTTGGTCGATACGTAGGAATGCGTATTGCGCAACCGTTCCATCAGCAGCAGTGACAGAAACTTGTGGCATATATCCTTGGAAGATCCAGATGAATAAACCAGCAAATGTTGCGATAACGATTGGGTTCAGGAACATTGTTTTAATATTCTTAAGTTCCATTTTCAACCCACTCATTTTGATGTAGCCGTATGAGTAAAGGAAGATACGGTAACCGATGTTAAAGATTGAACTGAACATTACTCCAGCCGCCCCGTAAACGGCACTTACGATTGGAATACCGAAGAATGTTGTTGAACCAAAAATCGTTAGGACACGTAATGTATCTTGTCGATCGGATTTGTATTTTAAGAAAAGTGGTTTTGAAACTAAAATGAGGATAATGTAAACTACGATACCCCAGATTAATACGTTCATACCTTGCTTTAACATTTCTGAGTCAATGTCTTGCATGAAAGCTTTAAAGGCTAGACACGGTAAAGCAACTGTTAATACAACATTAGATAGAAGTTTTCCGACTTCGGCAGAGAAGATTCCTTTCTTACGGCAGAAGAAGCCAAGAAGGATAATGAAAATAGTCGATGAAATTGCACCGATAAATTCCATGTCAGTAATAGTAGTTTGAATGATTTCAAAAAGATTCATAGGAATTTTCCTCCTGTTATAATTTTGTTACACACACAATTGTGAAATTATTCACAATGATATATAAAAGAAAATTTCTTAATTTATTGAGTGTATGTATCGAACGGATTTCATCATAAGGCAGACTGAAGATGATGTGAATAAAACGTAAGTATTTTAAACTTATGTAACTAATGTAAGTTACATAAGTTACATAAAGGTGTGACGGGCTTGAACGATCATAGATAGGCTGAAAGCCTTTCAGTTTAATTGTGTATCCGCTTACATTTGCTTCCTTTTAAGGTAGTTATATAAAAAGGTTGAATTTGGGGGTGAAAACTGATTATGATGGAGAGGAAAAGATACATATACGCTTTAAGTCTGTTTTGTTAATTCTGAAAATAATTTATATAAGGGAGATTGTGAAAGTATGAAATTTTTCATCGATACTGCTAACTTTGAAGAAATCAAAGAAGCGCACGCTTTAGGTATATTATCTGGTGTGACGACAAACCCGTCATTAGTGGCTAAAGAAGGTGTGTCGTTTCATGACCGAATCAAGGAAATTTCTTCTTTAGTAAAAGGTTCGGTAAGTGCTGAAGTAATTGCGACAGACTATGAAGGGATGGTGCGTGAGGGAAGAGAGCTAGCGGCAATCAGCCCGAATGTAACAGTGAAAGTTCCAATGACTCCGGACGGCTTGAAGGCAGTAGCGACATTTGCCCAAGAAGGGATCAAAACGAACGTCACATTGATTTTCAGTGCTAATCAAGCGTTACTGGCTGCACGAGCGGGTGCATCGTATGTTTCTCCATTTTTAGGACGTTTAGATGATATCGGTCAAAATGGTGTGAATTTGATTGCCGATATTGCTCAAATCTTTGCTTTACATAATATTGAAACAGAAATCATTGCAGCCTCAATTCGAAATCCGATGCATATTACGGAAGCTGCCCTAAATGGCGCGCATATTGCTACGGTTCCATACAAGGTAATTATGTCTTTATTTAATCATCCATTAACCGATAAAGGTATTGCCACATTCTTAGCGGATTGGGAATCTCAAAATAAAGCATAAAGCAGTTGAACAAAGTCATAGGTTGCAGAACCTATGACTTTTTTTGAGGTTATTTTCTACAAAAGTTTTGGGAAATAAAACCGGCCGATAAAAAAGTTGATTAAAGTGAGCATCCTGAAGAGGAATTTCCATCTATATTCACTAATTCTTAATAGACAACTAAGTTTACGAAAACAGTTTTTTTTATGAAAATGCAAAAGAATATGTTTATGAATAAAATACGTCCATTCATTTAGCCCCAAAAAACTTTTTTTGCGTATCATTACATGAGTTTTTGACTTTTGTGTAAACTATAATATATATTGACTGTGTATAAATAATGATTTTGGAAAAAATTTCTTAATGTACTCTTGGATCTTGTTTAGATGTTGCTAGCGATAGAAGGGAGTTAAATATGGAAAAGCTTAAGATTGCTGGTGGTTATCCTTTGAAAGGGACGATACGTGTAAGTGGGGCAAAGAATAGCGCAGTGGCATTGATTCCTGCAACCATTTTGGCCGATTCCCCTGTGACAATCGAGGGATTGCCTGATATATCAGATGTTGAAATTTTGAAAGGCTTATTAGAAGAAATAGGGGGTTCAGTGACATTTCGTGATGAAGAAATGACAGTAGATCCCACTAGAATGATTCCAATGCCATTACCGAGTGGACGAGTTAAAAAATTGCGTGCTTCCTATTATCTGATGGGGGCTATGTTGGGGCGTTTCAAAAAAGCGGTAATCGGTTTGCCCGGTGGCTGTTATTTAGGACCGAGACCGATTGACCAACATATAAAAGGATTTGAAGCACTCGGTGCACAAGTGACTAATGAGCAAGGAGCGATTTATTTACGGGCGGACGAGCTTCGCGGTGCACGTATATACCTGGATGTTGTCAGTGTTGGGGCGACCATCAATATTATGCTGGCGGCTGTCTTGGCGAAGGGGCGCACCGTAATTGAAAATGCAGCTAAAGAGCCTGAAATTATTGATGTCGCTACTTTGCTGACCAATATGGGGGCTAAGATTAAGGGGGCTGGAACGGATATTATTCGCATAGATGGTGTAGAGAAACTAAGCGGATGTCGTCATACCATCATTCCGGATCGGATTGAGGCAGGTACATATATGATTATGGCAGCAGCGGTCGGAGAAGGAATTCTTATTGATAATGTCATTCCTCAACATTTAGAGTCCCTCATAGCTAAACTTCGTGAAGTGGGAGTAAGTATCGATACAAGAGATGACCAAATTTATGTGGCGCCTGGAACGGATTTGAAGGCTGTAGACGTGAAAACCTTGGTATATCCAGGTTTTGCGACGGATTTGCAGCAGCCCTTTACAGCATTCTTGACAAAGACCGAAGGATCAAGTGTCGTAACGGATACAATTTATGGTGCCCGCTTTAAGCATATTGATGAGCTTCGCCGCATGAATGCAACCATTAAGGTAGAAGGCCGTTCGGCGATTGTGAATGGACCGGTTCAATTGCAGGGGGCGAAAGTGAAGGCTAGTGATTTGCGGGCGGGGGCCGCTCTAGTGATTGCCGGGCTGATGGCGGAAGGGGTCACGGAAATCACAGGAATCGAACATATTGATCGGGGATATAGTCATTTAGAGGACAAACTGAGCGGATTAGGTGCGACCATTTGGCGTGAAGAACTGACTCCTGATGAAGTAGAACAGTTCAAAAGTTAATTGATAAAGTGTATTTTATCCTTTTGCTCCTTATATGTGTTATGATAAATAAGTAAATATGTTATACTTATCAACTCACTGGAGGGGACGCAAGTGGAAAGAAGCTTATCGATGGAACTTGTTCGCGTCACAGAGGCAGCTGCTTTAGCTTCTGCACGTTGGATGGGAAGAGGGAAAAAGGATGAAGCCGATGGAGCGGCTACATCTGCGATGAGGGACGTTTTTGATACTATTCCTATGAGTGGAACAGTTGTTATAGGTGAAGGGGAAATGGATGAAGCCCCTATGTTATATATTGGTGAAAAACTAGGAACGGGTATTGGACCTGGAGTGGATGTAGCAGTCGATCCATTGGAAGGAACGAATATTGTCGCTTCTGGTGGCTGGAACGCGTTGGCTGTATTAGCCGTTGCCGATAAAGGAAATCTTTTACATGCGCCTGATATGTATATGGATAAAATTGCTGTAGGACCTGAGGCGGTTGGTCTAATTGATATTAATGCGCCAATTATGGACAACGTCCGTGCGGTGGCGAAAGCGAAGAACAAGGATATTGAAGATATAGTGGCGACTATTTTGAATCGTCCGCGTCATGCACACATTATCCATGAGCTTAGGGAAGCTGGTGTTCGCATTAAACTGATTAATGATGGTGATGTCGCTGGAGCCATTAATACAGCATTCGATCAAACAGGTGTCGATATTTTATTTGGCTCTGGCGGTGCGCCTGAGGGTGTCATTTCTGCGGTTGCTTTAAAATGTCTAGGGGGAGAACTGCAAGGAAAGTTAATGCCTCAAGATGAAGCGGAGCTGCTGCGTTGTCAATCAATGGGACTCGATATTAGTAAAGTGCTGCGAATGGAGGATTTGGTCAAAGGAGACGATGCTATTTTTGCAGCAACAGGGGTAACCGATGGAGAATTACTTCGCGGTGTTCAATTTAAAGGCTCATATGGCGAAACACAATCTATTGTTATGCGAGCGAAATCGGGTACAGTACGATTCATTGATGGCCGCCATAGTTTGCAGAAAAAACCGAATTTGGTTATGAAGTAAGCTTGAAGGGTTAGCAGATTAAGCAATTTACAGATTATAAAATTCTAGTCCGGTGTTTGATGGATTAAAGACTAGGATACTAACAAAAAAAGACAGACTATTCTCTTTTATATAGCATACAAAGCGTATAGTCTGTTTTTTTATTATGTAAATAGGCGAGATGAGAGAGGATTTCTAATTTTTTTATTCGCATTATTTCCTATAATTCTAAAACGTGTTTATTTTTTGAATACTTTTAAGTAAAATAGACAATGTTAAGTATTAAAAGAATGGGGTTTCATCAGATAGATAATGCCATTTGAAACAGGTTGAACAATTTTATCTATAGAAGTACAATAATACATATAGTATATGATGAAATAAAAAAATTACTCCTATTCTGCAACTGTTAATTATTTGGTGATTTCCTTCAAATATTTCTTCTAACAAACTTTTGTTATATTCCTTTTCAAACAACAGATACGTATAGCTGAATACTTGATGAAATACCGCTAATTAATGCTATTAATATAAAGTGTGGTGTACAAATGAACTTAACTATTTCTCATTTAGAGCATATGAAACTGAAAGAGCTTTATGAGTTAGCTAAAGAGTATAAGATTTCTTATTACAGTAAATTGACCAAAAAAGAACTGATTTTCGCGATATTGAAAGCGCAAGCAGAACAAGATGGTCTTCTGTTCATGGAAGGTGTGTTGGAAATTATTCCGTCTGAAGGATTTGGTTTCCTACGACCGATTAACTATTCACCAAGTTCGGAAGATATTTATATCTCTGCTTCACAAATTCGTCGTTTTGATTTAAGAAATGGGGACAAAGTTTCAGGTAAAGTAAGACCTCCAAAAGAAAATGAAAGATATTACGGGTTACTTCATGTTGAAGCGGTTAATGGCGATGATCCAGAAACAGCAAAAGAGCGAGTACATTTCCCAGCTTTAACACCTCTATATCCTAACCGTCAAATCAATCTAGAAACGACACAACGTAACTTATCAACAAGAATTATGGATGTTATTGCACCGGTCGGTTTTGGACAACGCGGTCTTATTGTTGCTCCTCCGAAAGCGGGTAAAACAACTGTCATCAAAGAAATTGCTAATGCAATTACTACCAATCATCCAGAAGCAGAACTAATTGTTTTATTAATAGATGAACGTCCGGAAGAGGTAACGGATATCGAGCGTTCAGTTGCAGGTGATGTGGTAAGCTCAACATTTGATGAGCTGCCTGAAAACCATATTAAAGTAGCAGAGCTTGTTTTGGAGAGAGCGATGCGTTTAGTAGAGCATAAACGGGATGTAATCATTTTGATGGATAGTATCACCCGTTTAGCTCGTGCCTATAACCTCTATATTCCGCCGAGCGGTAGAACGTTGTCGGGCGGTATCGATCCTGCTGCTTTCCACCGTCCGAAACGATTCTTCGGGGCAGCGAGAAATATCGAAGAAGGTGGCAGTTTGACAATTCTTGCTACAGCATTGATCGATACAGGTTCTCGTATGGATGACGTCATTTATGAAGAATTTAAAGGAACCGGTAATATGGAATTGCATCTGGATCGTTCATTGGCGGAAAGAAGAATCTTCCCAGCGATTGATATTCGTCGTTCCGGAACACGTAAGGAAGAGCTTCTCATTCCGAAAGATCATCTGGACAAGCTATGGGCAATGCGCAAAACCATGTCGGATTCTCCGGATTTTGCAGAGCGCTTCATCCGTAAATTAAGACAGACAAAAAATAATGAAGAATTTTTCAGCATTCTAGAAGGCGAAATGAAAAGTGCAGCCACTAGACGTTCACGGACAACAGAAAGTTAATTACTTTCATAGATGAAAATGTTCTGTCTATACAACAATCAGTTGCATTTCAAATAGTAGCTTGTTATAATTAAAAGCATGTTTGATTATGATGGTGAAAGGTTTTTCACTTTCTAGATATAACTCTGTTTCAGGAAATGATTCAGGGCGGAAGGAGATGAAAAGAATGAAAGCAGGAATTCATCCTAATTACAACAAAATCACTGTTAAGTGTGCTTGTGGTAACGAATTTGAAACTGGTTCAGTAAAAGAAGAAATCCGTGTTGAGACTTGTTCTGAATGCCACCCATTCTATACTGGACGTCAGAAATTTGCTGAGGCTGGCGGACGTGTTGACCGCTTCAACAAAAAATACGGTATCAAAACTCAACAATAATTTGTATGAATGTTTAAGACAGGCAAGTACATTCCCTTGCCTGTCTTTTCTTTTGTCATTCATTAAAAAATGAACAAAACATGCAGATTTCCCCTATTCTGTTTATAAATTCGTATAGCATACTCCAGTCATATTTTGTAGAATGAATAATGCGGTGCATTGAACCCGCTTTGCAGCATTCTCCACACTTCTAAACAAGTGGGAAGTGTCTTCGGCCTTGTAGGATCAAATCCTCATAGGAACGTGATATAGATGAAAAGACAATCATCTGTTCGAACCAATAATCGGAAGTGAACACGTTCAGTAGTATTGTTTCCTCATTAAATACAACAATCTACGTTAAAAAGTGGTACAAGCCATTTTTCTTTATATAAATGACATAGATATTATAGGTAACACTAAAAGACATGATGAACTGTGAACAAGAACTACCTATATTCAGGCTGTACATAGGAAGGAGAGAGAAAAGTGTACGAAAAGAAACCAGCAGGGTGGATGGAGCTAATATGTGGCAGTATGTTCTCTGGGAAATCAGAGGAGCTTATTAGAAGAATTCGCCGTACACAATTTGCTCGTCAAAAAACCATTGTATTCAAACCGGCAATTGATAACCGATACGCAGAGGAAGAAGTTGTTTCGCATAATGGATCGTCTGTGCTTGCGTTCCCGATCAATAAATCAGCAGAGATTCTTTCTCGTGTAGGAGAGGATATTGATGTGATTGCTATTGATGAAGTGCAATTTTTTGATGACCAAATTGTCGAGGTGGCTCAGACGTTGGCGGATAACGGTTATCGCGTTATCTTGGCAGGTCTTGATCAAGATTTTCGAGGGGAACCATTTGGACCGGTGCCTGCACTGATGTCTTTGGCAGAATCAGTGACAAAGTTACAAGCGGTATGTGCCGTTTGCGGAGGAGTCGCAAGTCGTACGCAACGATTAATTGATGATCAACCAGCCCACTATCATGAGCCGGTTATCCTTGTCGGTGCTTCGGAAGCTTATGAGCCTAGATGCCGCCATCATCACGAAGTACCGGGTAAGGAAATTGTTCGTCCTGCTCAAAATGCTATGCAATAATAGTAGATTGTGTCATAAAGCAAATGCTAAAAACCAGTGCGATTATCTAGCTGCACTGGTTTTTTTATATAAATAGGAAAGTGTTTATTGCGAATATTTGTTTTGTTTTTAATAGTGAGCATATTAACATACAAGTCCCTTTCTAACATGTTACAATGTTGAATAATATTAACTATATTTACAACTGTTTCTTCTAAAGTTATAAAAAGGACAGTTTTAAGGGGATTTTGCATGTTAAATAAGGATAATTATAGTTACAATGCTTTTAAAGGGCAAGTGATAGGTTTTGTAGGGGTGCTTGTTTTTTTGGCTTTAACCCTATTGCTGCCTGTGAAAAGTGTAACTTTGTTGTTTTTGTCGGTGTTGCTTGTTTATTCAGTCTTATTTCCTTCTAAAGCATTAACTTTTTTAATCATTTATTTCCCGGCTCGTTCGTTTTTTATTGAGATGAACCCTTCTTTGAAAATAGTAGCTGAGGTCATTATTTTTGGAAGTTTACTTCACATTTTGTGGAAATCAAAAAAAGATACTCGAAGCTTGTTTTCGTTTCACTGGTTTGAATGGGCGTTTTTTGCATTTTGTGCAGTAGGGACCATTTCGGCCTATTTGAATGATGTTTCGTTGATGGCTATCATTACGCAGTTAAGGGCCTTTTTACTGACATATTTAATTTTTTATGTGATGAAGCGTTTAGTTTTGAAGAACGATGATATCCATTTGTATTTGTGGACAACCTTCTTTGTTGCTTCCGTTTTATCTGTGTTGGGAATCATTGAAAAAATTTCAGATAAAACATGGCTTTTCCCAAGCGCTTGGGAAGGATTTGCAATTAGTCCGACAAACGGAGACCGTGTTTATGGATTGGCTAAAAATCCAAATGTATTGGCGTCCTTTTTAGTGATTGCGTTATTTACGTCTTTCTATTTAAAATCACTGTTAGTGAATTGGAAACAGAAGTTGGTTTGGGTTGGAATTATTCTTATTGGAACAACCAGTGTGTTAACGTACTCAAGAGGTACCTTGTTGGCGTTTCTTGTTTCCTTTGCGGTGTATGTCCTATGGAAACGTGAATGGAAGAAAGTTATTCAATTGAGCGCTGCGCTAATTATGTCACTTGTGGTTGCCTTGTATGTAGTTGAACCATTCACGAAGTGGCTTGATATTAAATCAACAGAAACTGTATTACCAGTCACTGAAGTTATAAACATGGATGAGAATGAAGGACAAGGAGAAAATAGACAGAAAGAGCGTATTGAGGAAACATTTTCTTCGGATACACTAGGACAAAGTCGATCTGGTGGTCGTTTATGGATTTTAGATAAAGGATTCCTTGTGTTTAGTGACCATCCGATAGCAGGTTCTGGTTTTGCAACATTCGGTGATTCAGCGTCATTGGCGTACGGTTCACCAATTTATGAGCAATATGAACTGCGTGATGGCATTTATAGCGATAATCAATATATTCAAGTAATCGCTCAGACAGGTGTGTTGGGAGTCGTTGCATTCGGTGCCTTTTTACTGGCTATTTTCTTTATGCTTCTGAAGCGACGTGATGAACCGAAAGCTGTTTTTGCTATGCTTATCTTTATTGCGATTGTAGCCAGTTCCATTGTGTACAATACATGGGAAGACAAAGCCGTTACGTTATATATATTCGGATTATTAGGAATTATCTTCTCCAATAGCACAGAGAAACTTGTCACTCCTTCTGGCATAGATAAGGAGAAAACCGTATTAAAGAAGGAGCGATATAAATCTGTTTCGAATGGATAAGAGAGATGGGATTCTGGTTTGTAAAGGGAATTTTGACGTTCGTTCATCTCCATACTATAATTAAGTAGTTATGTAAAAAATTCGAGGTGAATTCTGTGATAGATCGATTGCAGGCAGTTGAAGATCGTTATGATCGATTAAATGAACTTTTAAGTGATCCGGACATTGTCAATGATCCAAAGAAACTGAGAGAATATTCAAAAGAACAATCAGGTATTCAAGAAACAGTTGAAGTATATCGTGAATACAAAGATGTTCGTGAACAATACAATGATGCGAAATCCATGCTGGAAGAAAAGCTGGATGCCGACATGCGTGACATGGTAAAAGAAGAAGTAAGTGAACTGGAAACAGCTATGGAAGAGCTGGAGGAAAGATTAAAAATTCTTCTGATTCCAAAAGATCCTAATGATGACAAAAACGTTATTATGGAGATTCGTGGAGCGGCAGGTGGAGATGAAGCAGCCTTATTCGCAGGAAGCTTATACCGTATGTACAGTCGTTATGCAGAGATGCAAGGTTGGAAAACGGAAGTTATAGAAGCAAATGCAACTGGTTTAGGTGGCTTTAAGGAAATCATTTTCATGATTAACGGTAATGGTGCGTATTCTAAGTTGAAGTTTGAAAATGGAGCACATCGTGTGCAACGTGTTCCTGAAACAGAATCTGGCGGAAGAATTCATACATCTACAGCAACGGTGGTTGTTTTACCTGAAACAGAAGATGTAGAAGTTGAAATTCATGATAAAGATATCCGTTTTGATACGTATGCATCTTCAGGTGCTGGCGGACAAAGTGTTAATACAACAATGTCAGCGGTTAGGTTAACGCACATTCCGACAGGTATTGTTGTTACGTGTCAAGATGAGAAATCTCAGCACAAAAACAGAGATAAAGCGATGAAAGTATTGCGTGCTCGTGTGTATGATAAGTTCCAAAGCGAAGCGCAAGCTGAATATGATCAAAACCGTAAATTGGCAGTAGGAACGGGTGACCGTTCAGAGCGTATCCGTACGTACAATTTCCCGCAAAACCGTGTGACAGATCACCGCATTGGCTTAACAATTCAAAAATTGGATCAAGTCATGGAAGGGAAGCTAGATGAAGTCATCGATGCATTAATTATCGAAGACCAAGCGAATAAGCTTCAAAGAGAAGGGGAATAAGCCTTGAGTCAGAAAATATATGAAGCCCTTAATTGGGCTTCTTCTTTTTTAAAGCAGCATAAACGGGATGAAAATGCGGGTGAGCTGTTATTAAAGTATTTTTTGCAATGCTCTCGTTCACAATTACTGGCTAACTTACATGATGAGCTAGAGCACGATACATGGAATACGTTTCAAAAAGCGGTACTTCAACACGCAGACGGGATGCCGATTCAATACATGATGGGCTTCGAAGAGTTCTATGGTCGTCCTTTTACTGTGAATGAAGCAGTATTGATTCCGCGGCCGGAAACGGAAGAACTGATTTATCACACGCTCCATAAAATTCCGGCTCTATTTGGCGCTAGACAAGATGTATCCTTAGTGGATATCGGTACTGGAAGTGGGGCGATTGCTGTGACAATGAAGTTGGAGATGCCCTCTCTAGATGTAATGGCAACGGATGTCGTTCCGCAATCTCTCGCTGTAGCGAAAGGGAATGCGAAGCGTTTGGAAGCGGACATCATGTTTGTGGAAGGCGATTTATTGCAGCCGTTTATTGCGGAGAAGAAGACGTTCGATATCGTCTTGTCCAATCCTCCTTATATTCCGGAAGGTGATGCTCTTACGATGTCGAATGTTGTAACAGATCATGAACCACATACAGCTTTGTTTGCGGGTGAAGATGGTTTGGACTTATATCGTCGTTTTGCCGAGGAGCTTCCTTATGTACTGAATACACCCTCTCTAGTGGGCTTTGAAATCGGGGCCGGCCAAGGGGAAAAGGTAGCTGAATTGCTAAGAAAAGCCTTACCAAAAGCGCATGTGACGATTGAATATGATATTAACGGAAAAGATCGGATGGTCTTTGCAGAAACACCAGCTCAATAAGAGTTGGTGTTTTTTTTGCTCTTGGATTAAATGGTTTATTTTGTTAATTTATAAATGGGGAGAAAGATAATGATTGCAGATTGAAGACGTTCAGAAAGGTTTCTTTTACTGACAGCGTTAAGAAAAGGACGCCTTTTCTGTTTGTTTCGTCAAAAGACGCGCTTCTCCAACAACATGAATAAGCAACGAGTCAATCTTTCTTGTTTTTGGTGGAAAATGAATGGGTAATAGGGGAGTAATGTTATACATATATAGAATGAATAGTGTGACACATTATTTTTTGGAAAAAGAGAGGGGATTGCTGTGCTCGAAGTGATAAATCTTACGAAAGCATTTAAGCAGCGTACGGTCGTGAAAGATGTCAGTATGCAGTTGGAGGAAGGAGAAATAGTCGGTTTGCTTGGTCCGAACGGAGCGGGGAAAAGTACGGTTATTTCCATGATTTCGTCTCTTTTGGAGCCGACAGATGGAGATGTTCAATTATACGGAAAAAGTACGTTAAGGCACCCAAAGGAGTTACGTAACCTGTTAGGGGTGGTGCCACAGGAAATTGCGTTATACCAAGAGCTATCTGCACAAGAAAATTTATATTTTTTTGGTCGAATTCATAAATTATCAGGAAAAGTTTTGCGTAAACGGGTGGATGAAGTGCTGGATATGATCGGATTGAGCGATCGCCGCAAAGATGTTGTAAAGAGCTTTTCAAGCGGTATGAAGCGGCGGCTAAATATCGGCGTAGCCCTTTTGCATCAGCCAAAGCTCATTATTATGGATGAGCCGACTGTCGGTATTGATCCGCAGTCGCGGAATTATATTTTGGAAACTGTAAAAAAGCTGAATAAAGAACAGAATATGACCGTTTTATATACAAGCCATTATATGGAGGAAGTGGAGTTTTTGTGTGACCGTCTTTATATTATGGATCATGGGAAAATTATTGCCTCAGGGACGAATGAGGAGATTAAACAAATCTTGTCTTCGGAAAATACGGTTGAAGTGAAATTGAAAACGGCGTCGGCTGAATTTGAAAAGGCATTGTTGGCTACGAATAAACTAACAAGTGTCACTAGCCAGGAACGGCAAGTCACGATTATTGCGCCGAAGGATGTGAATGTGTTTGATATTCTCATTCCAATTTCTGAACAGCTGCAGCTGGCGTTTACCTCGATTGAAGTGAAAAATCCGACGCTTGAAGATGTGTTTCTGCATTTGACCGGCCGCGTCTTGCGGAATTAGGAGGTGAGGAAGCAACATGTTCTTTCAGTTAATTAAGAAGGATTTGCTTGTATTGGTTCGCAATCGAAATGAATTGATTATTTTATTGGTTATGCCCGCAGTTTTAATCTGTATTCTCGGTTTTGCTTTAGGTGGAATGATGGAAGGCGAGACGACGACACTGAAAGCGAAAGTGTATGTGATTGAAGAAGGATCGGAAACGGAAGAATTAGACCAGTTTATTGCGGAAGTGGAACAATCGTCCGATTTGCCGGATATAGCGAAAGAAGCGATTATCTCAGGTGCGAAGCAAACATTACCGATTTCTATTTTGAAAAATGAAGTGTTAGGTGCTGAAGAGCTAAAAGAGATGATTGATTTGCAAGAAAGAACGCCGGCTGAATTGGATGAAATGAAGAGTGATGAAGAGGCATCAGCCATTATCCAAGTACCTGAACAATTTACGTATTCTTTTTTACGTCATCAATTTTTCGGTGATCAAGATGTGCCGATTTTGACAATCGCCTACAGTGAAGGCAACACATTAGCTGCGAATATGGTTGAGAGTCTTGTGACGGATATTCAAGAACAGTTTGCCTTTGGTAATTTTCTACAGGAAGAGAACTTACAGGTTGAGGATATGTCTGCCTTATCTGCTGTGAAGGTGAATCGGCAAACCGTGGATGAAGTGCCATCTGTCAGCTCAGCGGCTTATTATACAATAGGGATGAGTACAATGTTCGTTCTGTATGTGGCCACAACCATCGCTTCTTTTGCGAGACGTGAAAAAGAGTTGCAAATGTATAATCGAATTTTGCTCAGTGATGTTTCTCCGTGGACATATTTAAGTAGTGCATTTATTTCAGGTATGTTAATTGCTTATGTCCAAACGTGCATTTTATTTGGTGTGTCTACGCTGTTATATGATGTGAGCATTCCGAGTGTTTCTTCCTTTTTGTTTATAACGCTGATGCTTTGTTTTGGAGTAGGAGGATTTACGACCTTATTGACGGCTATTAGCTTCCGAATACCGACGGAAAAAATCTTGGATGCCATCAGTTCTGTGGTCATTACTTTTATCGCTTTTCTCGGTGGTAGCTTTATACCGATTAGTATCTTTCCGGATTGGTTTCAAACAATCGGTAGCTACACATTAAATGGAGCCGGCTTAAAGGCTTATATGAATTTGTTGCAGCAATATGATATAGCAGTGTCCAGTCCGCAGCTTGTTACAATGTTGGTTTATGGTTGCAGTTTATTTATCATTGCTGTATTCATCTTTCCGAGAAAGGGGGAGGTGTAATCCATGTTTGCCATTTTGTTTACAAAGTTTAAATTATTGCGCAGAAGTCCATGGTCATTTATTTTGTTGACGTTAGGGATCATCGGTTTTTCTTATGTTGTTGGAATGAACTTTACGACAAAAACGGAAATAGCCGTTTTTTCGACTGAATCAAAAGAAAGTATGCAGCCACTGTTGAATGAATTAAATGAAATGGATACTTTTTCGTATGTGTGGTATGGAAAATCAGCGGCATTGACGAGGGTGAAGGAAAATAAGAATGAGCTCGCTGTGGAATTGAAGAAGGATGAAGCGACGATTTATGTATCGGCAAACAGTCAAAATGAGCAGCTGGTCGAATATGAAATATTAAGTGCTTATCAAAAACAAGCACGCCAAACATATATTGCTTCCTTGCCTGCTGCGGATACGCAAAAGTTAGCAGAAAAGCTAGATGCACTAGAAGACTATCAAAATTTTGAGATAGAAAAGGTAAGCTTTCAATCAGATGAATCATTTATCTATGATTCTAGCTTACAATCAATTTTTGGTTTTTCTTTGTTTTTTGTCATCTATACGATCGCGTTTAATGTCGTATCCATTTTGACTGAGAAGCAGGAAGGGGTGTGGGATCGGATTTTACTTTCGCCGGTGAGCAAAGGGGAGATGTATGCGGGGAATTTACTCTATTGCTTTATGACAGGATATGTTCAGGTGGCGCTTGTTTTCCTTGTATTCCGTTACGGATTGCACATTAATTTCTATGGAGCATTCGGAAAGACGTTGGTAATTCTTATTCCGTATGTTTTTTGCATCATTGCCCTGACTTTGTTCATTGCATCATTGGTCAAAAATATTCAACAGTATAATGTAATTATCCCGCTTGTTTCTGTCAGTATGGCTATGATTGGGGGAGCGTATTGGCCTTTGGAAATTGTCACGTCCGATGTGATGATTGTTTTATCGAAATTTATGCCGATTACCTATGCGATGGAAGCGTTAAAAGGAGCGACGATTTATGGCCAAGATTGGCCAACATTAATGTACCCTGTATTACTGATGATATTGATTGGTATCGTATTGATGGGACTCGGAATTAAACTGATTGATCGTCGATAATAGAAGATTCTCCTATTTCTACATAAGGAGTATTTACTTTTGAAAAAATCTATCTTACTCAGACTGTTGAAAAACGCTCGCATTCTTCGTTGCTGACCCGGCTTGTCCGTTCATGAACCATATGTTCTATTCACGTCTTCGCCGGTCTGGCGCGCCTCGACTGACAAACGTTTTCAAGTCAGTCTGAAGGGGATGTGTTGAAAATAAGGTTTCTCGACGACCTAAAAAATCTATCTTACTAGTTTAAGATAGATTTTTTTTGTCCACAATGGGTTGTATGAAAGGGAGTGGGGAAAATGAAGCGAAATCAATTAGCATCTTTATATATGATTTTATTATGTTTGGTCACGATTATTAGTTTATATATTCCGCAAGTGGAGGCGGAAAGTGAAACGGTTATTATTCCGAATGAGGCGATTCGTCTTCGTATTCTAGCAAATAGCGATAATGGGCAAGATCAACAAGTCAAACGTGCAATACGAGATGAAGTAAATGCCAATATTACAGAATGGGTGGCTGATTTAACGTCGCTTGAAGAGGCGCGTCGAGTTATTCGGAGTCATTTGGGCGATATCCAGGCGATAGCGGAGAGCTATGTGAAAGAACAGGGGTTACAGCAAACGGTAAAGGTGGAATTCGGAAAAGCGGAGTTTCCGACCAAATTGTATGGCCAATTTTTATATCCTGCAGGAGAATATGAAGCAATTGTCATTACGCTTGGAGAAGGTAAAGGAGCCAATTGGTGGTGCGTGTTATTTCCTCCATTATGTTTTTTGGATTTTTCGAGTGGAACAGCCGTCAGTATGACGCCGATGGAGGAAGAACAACCGGAAGTGGAAGAAGAGATGGTTGAAACGCAAGAACCAGTGGTGGAAACGGTTATGGTAGAAGATGAATTGACAGAGCCGCTTGCTGAAGAGCAAACGAGAATGGAGGATGAAGTGAAAGAACAAATTGTGGCAGCACCGATTTATGTCGAGCAAGATGAAAAAGTGGATGTCATAGAGAAAAGAGTACTGGTAATAGAGGTGATAAGAGGTCTATTTGCAAAAGAATAATGGAGTTATATAATAGAAAAGCTCGGCAGGTAAAGCCGGGCTTAGTTAATGGTTAAAGGTCGGATACTATTTGTAATCTCTATTAAAATTTTTTCTACTATTTTAGGAAGTTGCTTCATATAGTAGTAAAAAATGATAGGGAGAGAGTGCGATGCTAACAGTTAGGCTAGGAGAAAAGAAAGATCAATCGAAAATACGGAAGTTCATTATTCAATCAGATGCAACGTATGTAGAGGATTCTTTGTTTATTACGGTGGAAAATGAACAAAGAGAATTAATGGCTGTACTGGGGATTCAAGTATTTGAAAATGTCGGCTTGTTGCGTTCATTTGTGTTTGTGTTGAGTTTTCCGACTGAGAAATTACCGATTTTTCTAGAGCGAGCGCTTGTGGTGGCTAAGGAGAATGGTTGCGAAAAACTATATATGGCGACTAACAAACAAGATAGTATTCCATTCTTTGAAGCGTTTGGATTTGATCAAATTTCATTTGCGGATATTGTGGATAAAGAGTTATCCACAGCTATTCAACCGTTTTCGGAAAAAAAACAAGTCGTATTTATGTGGAAAACACTATAATTAAAGTGGATATCCACATAGTTATCCACTGTTATATAATTATTATCCACAAAATGTGGATAATAATGAGGATTATACACAATATCCATAATAATAAGTTAATAAGTTGTAATAGGGTATAATAGAAGATAGAAAAATGAATTTCTTACGTTAATAGAAGGTGTACAAGTTGAAAACAAGATTGTGGCAGATTGATCGAACTCAGGACTATATATTACAAGTAAAAGAAGCGGCTCATTTATTACAGAAAAATGAAGTGGTAGCTTTTCCGACTGAAACCGTTTATGGCTTAGGTGGAAATGCGCGTAGTGAAGAAGCCGTGTCGAAAATTTTTACAGCAAAAGGGCGTCCAAGTGATAATCCATTGATTATCCACATCGCAAATGATCATCAGCTGTACGATTTGGTAGAGGACATTCCGCCGGTTGCACAGCGATTAATGGACGAGTTTTGGCCAGGGCCGTTAACGCTCATTTTTAAGAAAAAGGAAGGGCTGGCACAAGCGGCAACAGCTGGCTTAGAAACGGTGGCCATTCGCATGCCGGATCATCCCGTAGCGTTAGCGCTGATTGAGATGGCGAACTTGCCGATTGCTGCACCTAGTGCTAATACATCCGGTAAGCCGAGTCCGACGACAGCTAAACATGTGGAAAAAGATTTAACTGGAAAAATTGCTGGTATTGTAGACGGCGGTGAAACAGGTGTTGGTGTTGAGTCGACTGTTGTGGACGTGACGGAAGGAATTCCTGTCATTCTTCGTCCAGGCGGCGTCACAAGGGAAGACATACAGCGGGTGATTGGTGAAGTAAAAGAAGATGTGGCTCTTCGTGATGCAGAGGCGGCGCCAAAATCGCCAGGCATGAAGTATACACACTATGCACCGGATGCGCCGTTTGTCTTAGTGGATGGAAGCCCCTCCTTTATTCAATCCATCATTACGGAACGAAAAAAACGGGGGCAAAGGGTTGGTGTGTTGACAACCAAAGAGAATGAGCAGACGTATGAAGCAGATGTCATTATGGCTTGTGGAGAAAAAGCTGATTTATCCACAGTTGCAGCTAGTATTTATGATTGCTTACGTACATTTGATGAATGCCATGTTGATGTCATTATTGGTGAAGTCTTTCCACGTGATGGAATTGGCGATGCCATCATGAACCGACTGATGAAAGCGGCCGGTCATACATGTATTGTGGAAAAGGAATAAGAAAAGATGAATAAAAAGAGGGACCTTCAAAAATACTGACTTACACAGATACATGTAGGGCGGATACTTTGAATCGGGTCAGCCTCTTTTTCTTTGTGTCTATTGTCGTTTAAAAGGGGAAGCTGCACGCGGTTTCTGTTTGGGCAGTCTATTTTACTCCTGACTAGCATACATATAGATAGCTAGTCCAAGGGGGGAGAAATAGTTGCATTCAATGATAGGTGAGTTTATTACATTGCTGTTAATGGCCTTTGCGCTTGGGATGGATTCGTTTTCGGTAGGATTAGGTATGGGTATGTTCAATTTACGCTTAAGACAGGTTGTTTTAATAGCAGCAACAGTCGGTCTTTTTCATATCATTATGCCTCTAATCGGCATGTTAATTGGACGCTTTATTTCGGAACAATTTGGTGAATTGGCTAGCCATGCAGGTGGCTTGTTGTTAGTCATATTGGGAATAGGTATGTTCATTGCAGGTCTGAAGGGGGATGGAGAGCCTTTTATTGTGCCGGTAGGAATCGGTTTAATCGTTTTTGCAGTGAGCGTTAGTTTGGATAGTTTATCTGTCGGATTAACATTGGGGATTTATGGAGCAGGCATCTTGGTCACAATCATTTTATTTGGAATGATGGCGATGTTGTTGACATTGAGCGGTTTATTATTGGGAAGAAAGATACAAGGATTGTTAGGGGTATATAGCCAAGTGTTTGGTGGCAGTGTGTTGGTGGCGTTTGGTGTGAAGTTGTTGTTTCCGCTATAACGCAAAGTGTAGCGTTTTTAGAAGTGTATAAGCCTAAGGAACTATAAAGCACAAAAATTATTTAAGTAATAGAGAAAATTTAAGGTATTTTAAAATGAATAAATACCTTATAATACATATATAGGGAGGAAATTCCATGAAAAAGATACTATTTGTTTGTACAGGCAACACTTGCAGAAGTCCTATAGCCGAGGCTATTTTAAAAAATTACCAGTTAGCCGAAGTTGAGGTGAAATCAGCGGGTGTTTATGCGATGGATGGACAAGAGGCATCAACATATGCGAAGGAAGTATTGAAAGATCATGGTATTCCACATAGTCACCATTCTACAGCCTTGTCATTAAAGGAAATCGAGTGGGCCACTTATATATTAACGATGACTCGGGGACATGCCGAGACGATTAAAGATATGTATCCAACATACCGCAATAAAGTATATACATTGAAAGAATTTGTGGATAACCGAAGTAGCTATGATGTGGTCGATCCATACGGGGGGGAGAAATGGCATTATCAACAAACATATGCGGAACTGATGCAGCTGATTGATGTATTGGTTAGGAAATTGCAAAACGAATAGGGGCAGTGAACTCAGGGGGGATACAGGTGGAGGCGAAGAAAACGTTTAAGTTTGGGTTACGCAAGAAATTAGCATTTTTTATTACAATAGTAGCACTTATTACATATAGTACGAGCGGATTATTTATTTATATATTGTATCCGATGCTGTTTAGTGATTGGAATGAAGTGTTTTTCACGCTTATGACATTACTTTTAGGGATTATCTGGTCTGGTATTATTGCTTTTTTTGCGGCAGGTATTATCATCAAGCCATTGCAGCGATTAGAAAAGATAGCCTTGCGAGCTGCTCATGGCAACATAAAAGAAGATTTGGAAGTGTCTAAATCCGACGATGAAATTCGTTCTTTAGGCATTGCCTTCAATCATATGTTATACAGTTTGCGTGATATGGTGCAAAGTATCGACCACAACTTCCAAGAAACGAATGATAAGGTCATTCGCATCTCGGATGAGTCGGTAAAGGCGGCTGAACAAGCAACCAGTATTAGCCGTACGATTCGAGAGATTTCTTTAGGTGCCGATAATTCAGCTATTTCGATTCAGAATACGGCCGAGTCCGTCGACGAAATCATTGGAATTGCGAAGGATGTTCAGGAGAAAGCACGTTCATCGGTGCAGACGTCTGCTGAAATGGTAGAAGAATTGATGAAAAGTAAAGAAGTTATACATAGTCTGACTGCCGGGATACAAAAACTGGCTTTAGAAAATAAAGAATCATTATCCGCTGTACAACGACTAGAAGAGCATGCCAAGAAAGTTGAACACATCATTCAATTGGTGGGTGATATTGCAGGGCAGACTAATCTTTTAGCGTTAAATGCTTCAATTGAGGCGGCGCGTGCGGGTGATCATGGTAAAGGTTTTGCTGTGGTTGCAGAAGAGGTCCGATTATTGGCAGATGAAAGTGCCAAAGCTGTTCAAGGAATTGCAGAACTGATTCAGAACATTCAAGCCGAAGTGCAAGTTGTAGTCCAACAAATTGGTAACCAAGTGAAAACGGCCAATCAAGAGGCGGAAAAGGGACAAGAAACAAATAAAATGATTGAAGAGATGACCGCAACAGTCTATAAGGTTGCCGAGGCCGTTAAGGATATTACGAAGTTGGTCGATCAACAAATGTCGAGTATCGAACAAACGTCTATGCAATCACAGGAAGTAGCGGCGATTGCGGAAGAAACGTCAGCGGGAGCAGAAGAAGTGGCGGCTGCTACGCAAGAGCAAACGACGGTTATTCAATCTGTTGAGCAGTTGGCAGTGGAATTGCGAGAGCAGGCGGAGCGATTAAGACAAATGATTACACGGTTTAAGGCATGACGATTGAAGAATGTTTATTGCGAATCGGCAATGGACATTCTTTTTGTTTGGGCATAATGAACAGATAAAGTCCGTTTTGCAGTAAAGGAGAAAAGGTGTTTTTTATAGACGAATGGAGTTAGTCAGTACTATTATTAAATTATTGTTAAGTGAAAAGGAGACGATCAAGATGAAAGTTGCATTAGCATCAGATCATGGTGGTATCAATTTACGTGAAGAAATTAAATCATTATTAGAGGAAATGGGCATTCAATACGAAGATTTCGGTTGTGAGTGCAATACATCTGTAGATTATCCGGATTATGCCTTGCCTGTTGCTGAGAAAGTGGCAAATGGTGAGTTTGATAGAGGCATTTTAATTTGCGGAACAGGCATTGGCATGAGCATTGCGGCAAATAAAGTAAAGGGAATCCGCTGTGCGTTAGTTCATGACTTGTTCAGTGCCAAGGCAACACGCGAGCATAATGATAGTAATATGTTAGCGATGGGTGAACGTGTCATCGGACCTGGTTTAGCTAGAGAGATTGCGAGAACATGGTTGACGACTGATTTTGAAGGTGGCCGTCATGAAAACCGCGTAAGTAAAATTACTAATTACGAAAAATAATATAAAGCCAATCGTATGAGGAGGTTGCAATTGTGACGGAGAAGAGTGAACTGACAACGAATGTTGAAGAAATTAAGCAGCAGCTGGAACAAGTTCTTTCTGATTTGAAAAGTCATCCTAACTTTCCGAGATGTAAACAGTTGGTGATTGGGTGCAGTACAAGTGAAGTAATTGGTCAACGTATTGGGACAGCTGGTACAGAGGAAGTGGCACACATCATTTTTCAAACGATAGTCAATTTTACGAAGGAACATGAGATAGATGTTGCTTTTCAATGCTGTGAGCATTTAAATCGAGCGCTTGTAGTGGAGAAGAAGACAATGGAGCAATATCGCTATGAGGAAGTATCGGTTGTGCCTGTCCGAGAGGCAGGTGGTGCACTAGCCTCCGTTGCTTATGAAGGGTTAGAAAACGCCGTTATGGTTGAGCAGATTCAAGCGGAGGCCGGTATTGATATCGGTGATACATTTATCGGGATGCATTTGAAACCCGTAGCGGTACCTGTGCGTCCAAGTGTGAAGCAAGTGGGACAAGCACATGTCACAATGGCTCTTTCAAGACCGAAGTTGATTGGCGGTTATAGAGCTGTGTATACAGGTAAAGAAAGATAATGAAAAAATGTGGCGTCGACGGATGATTGAGTTCATACAATCTACCGTTGGCGTTTTTAAAAAATCGAATAATAATATTATTATTGTTTTTTATTGTTCGTTATTTGGTTTGCTGATGTTTATTTTGTGAGAATGAATTTAGATACTACCATCTAGAAAGCGAACGTGTTAAAATAATATTGAATTTTCTAATAAAGGGAATGGGACAGTCAAATATTTGAGGAGGAAGGTAATGAAGTATTTAAACGAGCAAGACCCACAAGTATATGAAGTGATTCAAAATGAATTGAAAAGACAAAGAACGAAAATTGAGCTAATCGCATCTGAAAATTTTGTAAGTGAAGCGGTAATGGAAGCTCAAGGTTCTGTTCTGACAAATAAATATGCAGAAGGTTATCCGGGCAAGCGCTACTATGGTGGTTGTGAGCACGTGGATGTGGTAGAAGATTTAGCAAGAAATCGTGCAAAAGAAATTTTTGGTGCAGAATATGTCAACGTTCAGCCTCATTCGGGTGCGCAGGCGAATATGACTGTTTATTTCACTGTTCTTGAGCCAGGCGATACAGTTTTAGGTATGAATCTTTCACATGGTGGACATTTGACGCACGGCAGTCATGTTAACTTTAGTGGAATTTTATATAATTTTGTAGAGTACGGCGTGGATGAGGTAACAAACCGTATTGATTATGATGATGTACGCGAAAAGGCATTAGCGCATAAACCGAAATTGATTGTAGCTGGTGCAAGTGCGTATCCGCGTGCCATCGACTTTAAGAAATTCAGAGAAATTGCAGATGAAGTCGGTGCACTATTCATGGTGGATATGGCTCACATCGCTGGATTGGTAGCTGCTGGTGTGCATGAAAGCCCGGTTCCTTATGCAGATTTCGTAACGACAACAACACATAAAACGTTAAGAGGGCCTCGTGGCGGTATGATTCTTTGTAAAGAAGAGTATGGCAAGCAGATTGATAAATCTGTTTTCCCAGGTGTTCAAGGTGGACCTTTAATGCACGTGGTTGCTGCAAAAGCAGTAGCGTTAGGTGAAGTGCTGCAAGATTCATTCAAAGACTACGCGAACAACATTGTGAAAAATGCCGCTCGCTTAGCGACAGCTTTGAAAAATGAGGGGTTCCGTTTAGTTTCTGATGGAACGGATAATCATCTGATTCTAGTGGATGTAAGCACAATGAATCTAACAGGTAAAGTTGCGGAGCACGTTTTAGACGAAATTGGCATTACAGTCAATAAAAATGCCATTCCGTTTGATAAAGAAAAGCCATTTGTAACAAGCGGTATCCGTATCGGTACAGCAGCAGTGACATCTCGTGGCTTCAATGAGGAAGACATGGATGAAATTGCGAGCATCATCGGATTAGCATTGAAAAATCCAGAGGATGCGGCGGTCTTGGCTGAAGCAAGCAAACGAGTAGAAGCGCTTTCTGGAAAATATGTATTGTATCCATCTTTATAAGACAAAATGAACTACTAAAAAAGGCACCTTCGTCTCTTAGGCGAAGGGCTTGCTTTAGTAGTTTTTTTGTGTGGATTTTTCCTTTGATGTAGATGAAAAATGAGCAGGATAGCCGCTATTTAGTAATAAAACGAAAATCGTTTTGTTAATTTGAAATGAGTAAAAAAGACCTATATACTTATAGAAGAATGTCATTTTTGTAACAAACAAAGAAGATTATTGCTACTTGTACCGTTTTTATGTAGAATGAACAGAAGTGTGTTTTTTCAAGAAAAATTCTTTTAAATAGAAAAGGAGAGATCCTTCATGGCAAAGGTTTTTGTATTTGATCACCCATTAATTCAACATAAGCTTACATATATTCGTGACGTGAAAACGGGTACGAAAGAATTCCGTGAGCTTGTAGATGAAGTAGCAACACTGATGGCATTCGAGATTACACGTGATATGCCCTTAGAAGAAGTTGAAATTGAAACGCCGGTAGCAGTGGCTAAATCAAAAGTGCTAGCAGGTAAGAAAATTGGTGTCGTACCTATCTTACGTGCAGGTATCGGTATGGTAGATGGCGTCCTGAAATTAATCCCGGCTGCGAAAGTAGGTCATATCGGTTTATATCGTGATCCGAAAACATTGCAACCAGTGGAATATTATGTGAAACTTCCAAGCGACGTAGAAGAAAGAGATTTCATCGTGGTGGATCCAATGCTTGCGACAGGCGGATCGGCAATTGAAGCGATTAATTCATTGAAAAAACGTGGCGGTAAAAACATTAAATTCATGTGCTTAATTGCAGCTCCAGAAGGTGTAGAATTATTAAAAGAAGCACATCCAGATGTGGACATTTATATTGCAGCACTAGATGAAAAACTAAATGAAAAAGGCTATATTGTTCCTGGTTTGGGAGATGCAGGAGACCGTTTATTTGGAACAAAATAGAAAAAGGTGAATAACATGAGCCAGCGTATTAAGGTAATGACAATCTTTGGAACGAGACCGGAAGCTATTAAAATGGCTCCGTTAGTTTTAGAACTTCAAAAGCAATCTCAGCATTTTGAGTCAATCGTAACTGTGACTGCGCAGCACCGTCAAATGCTGGATCAAGTTTTGGAGATTTTTTCTATCCAACCTGACTATGACTTGAATATTATGAAGGATCGTCAAACATTAATTGATGTAACGACTCGCGGTCTAGAAGGTCTTAATCAAGTCATGCAAGAAGTAAAACCGGACATCGTGTTGGTGCATGGTGATACGACGACAACGTTTATTGCAGCACTTGCGGCATTTTATAATAAAATTGTGGTCGGTCATGTAGAGGCAGGATTACGCACGTGGAATAAATATTCTCCTTATCCTGAAGAAATGAATCGCCAGCTGACAGGTGTCATGGCCGATCTTCATTTCTCGCCGACACCGAAATCGGCAGAGAATCTACTGAATGAAAATAAAAAGGCTGATACGATTTTCATTACAGGAAACACGGCGATTGATGCGTTAAAAACAACGGTGACAGAAGAGTATAGTCATCCAGTGTTAGAGAAGCTAGGAAATGATCGTCTTATTCTATTAACGGCTCATCGACGTGAAAACCTAGGTCAGCCAATGCGCAATATGTTTAAAGCGGTAAAACGTCTAGTTGAAGAACATGATGATGTACAGGTTATTTATCCTGTTCATTTGAATCCGGTTGTTCGTGAAATCGCAGATGAGGTGTTAGGAAATGATCCTCGCATTCAATTGATTGAACCACTAGATGTTTATGACTTCCATAACTTTGCATCAAGAGCGCATTTGATTCTGACAGACTCAGGCGGCGTGCAAGAAGAAGCTCCTTCGTTAGGTGTTCCTGTATTGGTATTGCGCGATACAACAGAACGACCAGAAGGAATTGAAGCGGGCACATTGAAGTTGGCTGGTACGGAAGAAGAGACAATTTATAATATGGCAAAAGAATTACTAACGGATCAACAAGTGTATGAAGCAATGGCAAAAGCAGCGAACCCATATGGCGATGGTCATGCATCTGAACGTATTGCTGAAGCGATTCGTTACTACTTCAAACAAGTAGAAACTGCACCAAAGCCATACAATCCGTTAGAACAATAACAGATAGAGCACACCACTTTATGTAAAGTGGTGTGCTTTTATGTTTATAGGGATGTGTTGTTATGCACGTAAAATATAACTGATGGACAATCTCATAATCAATCATTTGTTCTAGCGCATATTCCTGTTGTTTTGAGTGAAAATAGGAAAGAGGAGGTAATTCATGAATAAAAACATAGTCATAATACTGCTTTGTTTATGCTTGTTTCCGAGTGAACCGCATGCGCATGATTTTGTGTTACCTCCGAAACCAAAGCGAAATCAAGCAGAGCGGACAATTGCTATCGTGATGATTCAAGAACAGAGTATGTATGAAGATGTGCTAGAAAAAACGGAGGCGTTTCCGGGTGTGACGGTCAGAAGAGAATTCAAGGAAACGTTAAATGGCTTTTCGATAGAAGGAGAGAGAGGGCAGATTTCCAAGTTGAAACAAACTTTGCCTATTCAATATATTTCAGAAACAAAAACGTATAATGTTCATTTGGAGAAAAGTGTACCTTTCATCGGTGCACAGGAAGTTCGTGGATTTTTTGATCCCCAGAATAGACGTTTGACGGGCAAAGGTGTCAAGGTGGGTGTAATCGATACAGGAATCGACTATCATCATCAAGATTTGACACGTGTTTTTAAAGGAGGAAAGGATTTAGTCGACTTGGATGACGATCCAATGGAAACGACAGGTTCCGGTTCAGAAGCAACCATACACGGGACACACGTTGCGGGGATTATAGCAGCGAATGGAAATATACAAGGGGTCGCACCGGAAGTGGATTTATATGCGTACCGAGCATTAGGTCCTGGAGGTTCGGGTGATACCGAAACGGTCATTGCGGCGATTGAACAGGCTGTGAAGGATAAGATGGACATTGTGAATTTATCTTTAGGAAACAATATTAACGGACCAGATTTACCTATTACGCTTGCCCTAAATAAAGCCATCGAGAAAGGAATCACAGCTATTGTATCCAATGGAAACGCCGGACCGAAAACGTGGACAGTTGGTTCACCTGGTACTTCGGAAAAAGCAATATCAGTCGGTGCGTCCTTGCCTCCAGTACGGCTGCCTTATTTGCAGGTGGGTCTTGGTAGTTTAGGTAAAAGGATTCCGTTGCATCAGTTGTATGGTGCCGAGAAATGGGAATTTCTACTTTCTGAGACGATAGTGGATGGAGGAAAAGGAGCAAAGCAGGAATTAAACGATGTAAGTGGCAAAATAGCACTAATTGAACGGGGACGTTTATCGATTGATGACAAAATCACTAATGCGATTGTAAGCGGTGCGCGGGCAGTTCTAATCTATAATAACGGTGAAGGGGCTTTTTTACCGGCAATCAATAAAAAGATGCCTATACCGGTTGCTGTTTTGACCAAGAAAGATGGTTCAGCCATTAAAGAGATCCTGAAAAATCAGAAGGAAGTACCAGTCAAAACGAGGTTTGTCGAACGAGAAGATTACCTGGCTTCCTTTAGTTCGCGGGGACCGGTAACAGTCAGTTGGGAAATAAAACCCGATCTCTTGGCTCCAGGAATGGCGATTAATAGTACAGTGCCGGGAGGATATCTTTCCTTGCAAGGAACGAGCATGGCAGCTCCCCATGTGACCGGGGCGGCGGCTTTATTGAAGCAAGCTCATCCGGAATGGACGCCAGAGCAAATTAAATCGGCTCTTATGTCCACAGCTAAACTATTAACGGATGAACAAGGGGAATATTACCGGACATACGAGCAGGGAGCGGGCAGAATTCAAATACAAGAAGCTGTTCAAGCAGACACTTTTTTCTATCCGAGTTCTTTGACATTTGGTTTATATGAACGAAAAAATGGAGAAGCACAGCATCATAAGCAAATAATCATTGAGAATAGTAGTGAGCAGGAAAAGTATTATTCCTTTTTAATCCCGCAAGATGAGCATGGATTGAATTGGAAAGTGCCTAAATCGTTCACATTAAAGCCGAAACAAAAGAAAATGGTGGAAATTGGGTTGTCCATTAATACGTCTAAATTTAAAAAAGGTCTCTATGATGGTTTTATTCAATTAAAAGAAGGGAATAAGTTGTTGCATATGCCGTATCTCTATTTAAAGGATGAGCCAGATTTTCCGAAAATGATGGGATTTCAACTAACCGAAGGAGATGCCGAAGATACGTACCGATATGAAATGTATATACCGGCTGGAGGAGACGAGCTGACGATAGCCTTGTATGATTATGATACATTCACGTTCGCGGGCTTTTTGGAGCATTCATCACCGGCACCGGCAGGTTTTGTGCAAAAAGAAATCAACAAAGCGGATTTACCTGTAAAAGGAACGTATGTGGTTATCATCCAAATTATCAAAGGTGGGGTAAGTGAAGAATTTCAAGAAGTTACGCAGATTTACTGAAAATGTAATAAAAGTATAAAAATGAAAGAAATGTGAACCCGTGTATAAAATGTTTATTACTATGGGAATTTCCAAAACGCTTTCGTTGACAATGTAAAATGGCTATTGTATTATAACAAAGGACGTAAATTGGGTATAAATTTCGAAAATTGTTCGAAATTTCATGGACATAATCTTTGAAAGAATAGAGGAATTTATAATCGTCTGTTTCGGTGAAAGTACATGAAAAATCAAAAGAACTATCCTTTGAAAGCGATGGCAATTACTTCAGCTATTGTATCGCAATTAGTTGGGTGCATATTGGTTGGCGTTTTCGGCGGTAAGTGGGTTGATGCAAAAATAGGCACAGGCCCCCTATTTTTAGTTGTAGGCTTACTTTTAGGACTAGCTTTAGGAGTTTACGGATTGATGTGCATATTAAAGGATAAAACTCAGGGAGATTAGTGGAATATGCAAGATTTGCAATTCGTATTTAGAAGGCAGCTGAAATACATACTTTATATCTTAGCGCTCTATGTACTAGGCTGGGGATTTACAGAATATCAATCAATGTTTGCAGGACTCGTGTTAGGAACGATCTTAGGCACTTTCAACTTATGGTTGCTTGCTCGAAAAACCACACAAGTAGGAGAGGCAGCTGCCCGTGGACAAACAGTCCGTTCGATGGGGAGTGCGTCGCGCTATGCCTCAGCAATTTTAGGTGCGATTATTGCGATAAAATATCCGGAATATGTAAACATTATAGGTACAGTATTGGGATTAGTGACAGCCTACGTTGTCATGATTATAGATTTTATTATCCACAAATCTAACGAGGAAAAGGGGTGAATACTCTTGGATCATACTGCTCCAATATATGAATTTGCAGGACTGTATTTTAATCTTAGTAACGTCTTGATGATTGTAGTAGCGAGCTTAATCACATTTTTGATTGCCCTTGTTGCCACACGCAAGTTAGCTATGAAACCTACAGGAATGCAAAATTTTATCGAGTGGGTTTTAGATTTTGTTAAAGGTATTATTAATAGTGCCATGGATTGGAAAACGGGAAGTCGTTTTTTGATGCTCGGTATGACATTAATTATGTATATCTTTATCAGTAATATGTTAGGTCTACCTTTCGCAGTAGTGTATGGCCATGATTTATGGTGGAAGTCTCCAACTGCAGATCCGGTTATTACATTAACTTTAGCGATAATGGTAATGGGTTTATCCCACTATTATGGTATTCGAATGCAAGGCTTTTCAGAATACAGCAAAGGTTTCATTCGACCAATGCCATTCTTGTTCCCATTGAAAATTATTGAAGAATTCGCCAACACGTTGACGTTAGGTCTTCGTCTTTACGGGAACATTTATGCTGGTGAAGTATTATTAGCTTTGATCGTCTCAATGTCTCACCTTGGAATAGGTGGACTGTTAGGATCAGTCGTAACAATGATTGCATGGCAAGGTTTCTCGATTTTTATCGGTGCAATCCAAGCATTTATTTTTACAATGTTAACGATGGTTTATCTGTCTCATAAAGTCAGTCATGACCATTAATATATAATTTTTTGAATAAAAAAATATTTCATAAAACATTTTAGGAGGATTTTTAGTATGGGAGCTTTAGCAGCTGCAATTGCAATCGGTTTAGGGGCACTAGGTGCTGGTATTGGTAATGGTTTACTAATCTCTAAGACAATTGAAGGGATTGCTCGTCAACCAGAACTACAATCAAGATTACAAACAACAATGTTCATCGGTGTAGGTTTAGTAGAGGTACTTCCAATCATCGCTGCAGTTATCGCATTCATGGTAATTGGTTCATAATTGTTGTTAAAAGGTACAAATGGCGAAGATCATTACCATCGACCTTCGCCATTCCTTTTATGTTGAACAACGTTCCTATATTTAATAGGAAGAAATACGAAAGCGCTATTTCATTTTGAAGTGTGAATAAATGATCTTGTATGACTCTTTGAAAGGAGTGAACCGAACGTGTTAACAAACAGTTTTGTAGTGGGTGCGGCAGCATCGCACTTTAACGGTGGGGACATTCTTGTCCAATTAGTTTGTTTCATTATTTTGTTAGCATTACTTAGAAAGTTTGCATGGGGTCCGCTAATCGGAATCATGAAGCAACGTGAAGAGCAAGTTGCTTCTCAAATCGATGAGGCAGAAAAAACACGTGCTGAAGCTATTCAATATTTAGATGAGCAACGCGAATTGTTAAAACAATCTCGTGAAGAAGCTCAAACTTTAATTGAAAATGCTAAAAAACAAGGCGATGCACAACGTGAAGAAATCATTGTTACTGCACGCAATGAAGCGGAACGCATTAAAGAAAATGCGAAGCGTGAAATTGAAACGGAAAAAGAAAAAGCTGTTGCAGCTCTTCGCGAGCAAGTGGCTTCATTATCCGTACTTATTGCATCTAAAGTAATCGAGAAAGAATTAACAGAAGCAGATCAAGAAAAATTGATCAATGAGTATCTTCAAGAGGCAGGAGAAAAACAATGAGCAATTCAATAGTAGCACAACGCTATTCCGTAGCTCTGTTTGAGATTTGTAAAGAAAAAAACATTCTTGATACTGTCGTAGAAGATGCACGTACTGTAACGGAAGTATTCTCTACAAATGAAGAACTTCTATCTTTCTTAAAACATCCAAAAGTCTCTAAAGAACAAAAACAGCAGTTATTGACAGAAGCATTTGCAGGCGTATCGACAGAAATGAAAAATACACTATTGCTGATGATTGAGCGCCAACGTATTAACGAAATCGCTCAAATGGCTGCAGACTTTGTTGAATTAACAAATGAAGAAAAATCAGTAGCAGACGCTCAAGTCTATACTGTTCGTCCACTAACGGAAGCAGAACGTGAAGAAATATCTTCTGTATTTGCCAAAAAAGTCGGCAAAAATTCTTTAAGAATAGAAAATATCGTTGATCGCAATATTATCGGTGGAATGAAACTTCGTATCGGAAACCGTATTTTTGATGGAAGTGTAAGTGGTAAACTTAGCCGTTTAGAGCGTCAATTATTAACTCAACATTCGTAGATAGGGGTGAATTTCATGAGCATTAAAGCTGAAGAAATCAGTGCGCTGATAAAAAAGCAAATTGAAAACTATCAGTCAGAGATCGAAGTAAGCGATGTGGGTACAGTTATCTCAGTTGGTGACGGTATCGCGCGTGTTCATGGTCTTGATAATGTAATGTCAGGAGAACTTGTAGAGTTTTCTAACGGTGTCATGGGTATGGCACAAAACCTTGAGTCAAATAACGTAGGTATCGTTATTCTTGGACCTTTCAGTGAAATTCGTGAAGGTAGCGAGGTAAAACGTACAGGACGTATCATGGAAGTTCCTGTAGGGAAAGAATTAATCGGACGTGTAGTAAACCCATTAGGTCAACCAGTAGATGGTTTAGGCCCAATCAATACTACAAAAACTCGTCCAATCGAAAGCCCAGCAACAGGTGTTATGGACCGTAAATCAGTTCATGAACCACTTCAAACTGGTATTAAAGCAATCGATGCGCTTGTGCCAATCGGACGTGGTCAACGTGAGTTAATCATCGGTGACCGTCAAACTGGTAAAACATCTGTAGCGATCGATACAATCCTTAACCAAGCTGACCAAAACATGGTATGTATTTATGTAGCAATCGGTCAAAAAGAATCAACAGTTCGTGCAACAGTTGAAACTCTTCGTAAGCACGGTGCATTAGATTACACAATCGTTGTAACAGCATCTGCTTCACAACCGGCTCCATTATTATACTTAGCTCCTTACGCTGGTGTAGCAATGGCTGAAGAATTCATGTTCGATGGAAAACACGTATTAATCGTGTATGATGATTTATCAAAACAAGCAGCTGCATACCGTGAGCTGTCACTACTTTTACGTCGTCCTCCAGGCCGTGAGGCATTCCCAGGGGATGTATTCTACTTGCACTCACGTTTATTAGAGCGTGCGGCAAAATTAAACGACACTTTAGGTGCAGGTTCAATCACTGCATTACCATTCGTTGAAACGCAAGCAGGGGATATCTCAGCTTACATTCCAACAAACGTAATCTCTATTACGGATGGACAAATTTTCTTACAATCTGATCTATTCTTCTCTGGTGTTCGTCCAGCGATCAACGCAGGTCTTTCTGTATCTCGTGTTGGTGGATCAGCGCAAATTAAAGCAATGAAAAAAGTTGCGGGTACATTACGTCTTGACTTAGCTTCTTTCCGTGAGCTAGAAGCGTTCGCTCAATTCGGTTCTGACCTTGATAAAGCAACACAAGCAAAACTAAACCGTGGTGCTCGTACAGTTGAGGTTCTGAAACAAGACCTGAACAAACCACTTAAAGTTGAAAAACAAGTTATGATTCTTTATGCATTAACTCGTGGTCATTTAGATGATATTCCAGTAGCAGATGTCCGTCGTTTCGAAGACGAATTCTTAAGCTGGTTAGATCAAAACCACTCAGCATTGTTAGATGTGATTCGTACAACTGGAGACCTTCCAAAAGACGACGAAATCGTAGCAGCTATCACAGCGTTCAAGAAAAATTTCGTAGTGTCTGCTTAATACTTCTAACAAATTGAAAAGGGTGGTGAGAAAGAATGGCATCTTTACGCGATATTAAGTCTCGTATTACATCAACCAAAAAGACGAGCCAAATCACTAAAGCTATGGAAATGACTTCTGCTTCTAAATTGAACCGTGCAGAACAAAATGCGAAATCATTTGTTCCTTACATGGAAAAAATCCAAGAAGTAGTTGCCAATATCGCTATGGGCAGCTCGGATGTATCGCATCCTATGCTAGTATCACGTCCAGTCAAGAAAACGGGTTATATTGTTATTACATCTGACCGTGGTCTTGCGGGCGCATACAACAGTAGCGTTCTCCGTCAAGTCTTTCAAACAATTAAGCAACGCCACAAATCTGAAGATGAGTATGGCATCATCGTGCTTGGTCGTGTAGGTCGTGATTTCTTCAAAAACCGCAATATGAATATTGCGCTTGAAATTACAGGTCTTTCTGATCAACCTTCATTCGATGACATAAGTGATATTACAAAACAAACAGTTGCAATGTTCGCAGATGGTGCATTCGATGAACTGTTTATGTTCTATAATCACTTTGTAAGTGCTATTCAACAAGATGTAACAGAGAAGAAGCTATTACCGTTAACGGATATTGCGTCTTCTACTAAAATGACATCTTATGAGTTCGAACCTTCAGCTGAAGAAATCTTGAAAGTTCTTCTTCCTCAGTATGCGGAAAGCTTAATTTATGGTGCACTTTTAGATGGAAAAGCAAGTGAGCACGCAGCTCGTATGAGTGCGATGAGAAGTGCTACTGATAATGCAAATGAGCTAATCAGTAATCTTTCATTAGTATATAACCGTGCGCGTCAAGCAGCGATTACACAAGAAATCACTGAGATCGTCGGTGGCGCGGCAGCATTAGAATAGATAAGTAAGGACGAGGCAAGACAGGATGTGCTTCCTCGTTCCCCATTCATAGATCGTGTCAGAATATTGATAGGAGGGAAAACGATGAATAAAGGACGCATTACTCAAGTTACGGGTCCAGTTATCGACGTAAAATTCGAAAACGGAAAACTTCCTCAACTGTATAATGCTTTAACAGTTACAAACGCAGCAAGTGGAGAGACCCTAACATTAGAAGTTGCCCTTCATTTAGGTGATGATACAGTTCGTACAGTAGCGATGTCTTCAACAGACGGTGTTACTCGTGGAGCTGAAGCTATTGATACAGGTGCTCCTATTTCAGTACCAGTAGGAGATGTAACACTTGGTCGTGTATTTAACGTATTAGGTGATAATATTGACTTGGGTTCTCCAATCCCAGCGGATGCAAGAAGAGATCCAATTCATAGACCAGCACCAACATTCGAACAACTTTCTACACAAGTTGAAATTTTAGAAACAGGTATTAAAGTTGTTGACTTACTTGCACCATACATTAAAGGTGGAAAAATCGGTCTTTTCGGTGGTGCGGGTGTAGGTAAAACCGTATTAATTCAAGAGTTAATCAACAATATCGCACAAGAGCACGGTGGTATTTCCGTATTCGCTGGTGTTGGTGAGCGTACTCGTGAAGGAAACGACTTATTCCATGAAATGACAGATTCTGGCGTTATCAAGAAAACTGCCATGGTATTCGGACAAATGAACGAGCCACCTGGAGCACGTATGCGTGTTGCGTTAAGTGGTCTTACAATGGCGGAATATTTCCGTGATGAGCAAGGTCAAGACGTGTTATTCTTTATCGATAACATCTTCCGCTTTACTCAAGCAGGTTCTGAAGTATCTGCCCTACTTGGACGTATGCCATCTGCCGTTGGTTACCAACCGACATTGGCAACTGAGATGGGTCAACTTCAAGAGCGTATCACTTCTACAAGTGTAGGTTCAGTTACATCTATCCAAGCAATCTATGTTCCAGCCGATGACTATACGGATCCGGCTCCAGCAACAACGTTTGCTCACTTAGATGCAACAACAAACTTAGAGCGTAAACTTTCTGAGATGGGTATTTACCCAGCGGTAGATCCATTGGCATCTACATCTCGTGCCTTAACTCCAGAAGTAGTTGGAGAAGAGCACTACGAAGTAGCTCGTAACGTACAACAAACACTACAACGCTATAAAGAACTTCAAGATATCATCGCTATCTTAGGTATGGATGAATTAAGTGAAGAAGATAAATTAACTGTTGCTCGTGCTCGTCGCGTTCAGTTCTACTTATCTCAAAACTTCCACGTAGCGGAGCAGTTCACTGGTCAAGCAGGTTCTTATGTACCTGTTAAAGATACAGTAAGAGGCTTTAAAGAAATTCTTGAAGGTAAGTATGATGACCTTCCAGAAGATGCTTTCCGTTTAGTTGGTAGCATTGAAGAAGTAGTTGAAAAAGCAAAAGCAATGGCTTAATAAAGGGACCAAGGAGGGTATAAAATGAAGACGGTTGAAGTCAGTGTTGTTACTCCCAATGGCCCAGTATATAACGATGAAGTAGAAATGGTAAGCACGAAAGCGCAAAGTGGTGAACTTGGTATTTTAGCAAACCATATACCTATGGTGGCTCCATTAGCCATTGGTGCTGTTCGTCTTAAAAAAGGATCAAACACAGAGTACGTTGCAGTGAGCGGCGGATTTATCGAAGTGGGTCCTACTAAGATCACTATTTTAGCTCAAACAGCAGAAAGAGCAGAGACAATTGATATTGCTCGTGCGAAAGCTGCAAGAACACGTGCTGAACATCGCTTACAAGATAAGCAGGCAGATGTTGATCATCAACGTGCTGAGCTTGCTTTAAAGCGTGCTCTTAATCGTATTAACATATATGAAAGCCACATGTAATCATGAAAACTGTCACAATTTTTATTGTGGCAGTTTTTTTGCTTTATACGGCTATAAAAAAAGCTCATATCTTATTCTTATTTTAATACACTTTAGTAATAATAGTTATTTTAAATTAAAACGCTTACAAAATAATCTGTATCTCGTCGACACCTCTACATATCAATGTTATAATATGAAAAATTACATAATTTGTAAAAAACTATTTGTTTTTCGGAATAAAGAGGGGGAAGGACATGGAGCTTTTTAACGTGTATCAAAATAATTATTTGATTGTTGTTGTGTTTCTATGTCTAGGTATTTTACTGCCGATTATAGCTCTGTTTTTGGGAAAACTGCTGAGACCTCATAAGCCCACGGAAGCGAAATGTACGACGTATGAAAGTGGATTGGAGCCTTTCCATGATGCACGCGTGCAATATAATGTGCGTTACTATATGTTTGCGCTGCTCTTTGTCATCTTTGATGTGGAGACGGTCTTTCTCTATCCTTGGGCGGTGGCATATGAAAAATTGGGAATCTTTGCGTTAATTGAGATGCTGTTTTTTGTGGTCATGCTTGTAATCGGCTTATTATATGCTTGGAAAAAGAAGGTGTTGAAATGGACCTGAAATTGGATGGTGTTTCACCGATGGAAATGCAGGAACTGCAACGCAATGTCTTTTTAGCAACATTAGAACAAATCAAAGGATGGGCAAGAAGCAATTCACTTTGGCCGATGACATTCGGACTTGCTTGTTGTGCCATTGAAATGATGGGTGTAGGTGCTTCTCATTACGATTTGGATCGCTATGGCTCCTTTTTTCGGACTTCCCCCCGGCAAACAGATGTCATGATTGTATCTGGAACAGTCACGAAGAAGATGGCACCGATTGTGCGAAGGTTATATGATCAAATGCCTGAGCCGAAATGGGTAATTGCGATGGGGTCATGTGCAACAGCAGGGGGACCATATGTGAAATCCTATAGTGTCGTTAAAGGTGTCGATCAAATTGTGCCTGTAGATGTATACATTCCGGGATGTCCGCCCAATCCGGCTGCATTAATGTACGGTATTAATAAATTAAAAGAAAAAATTCGTTACGAAGCCAAAATTGGAAAGCGGGTGATGTAACATGAGTGAACATGACGTAGAGCAACGAAAAAAAGAAGCGGCTGCACTTACTAGGCGAAAGGAGCAATCAGAAAAGACAGCTAACCTTACTGAAGAAGAAAAAGCCCTTATCGTAGCAAAAATGAAAGCCGAGGCAGCCGCCAAAGCAAAGGCTGCTGCATTTGCCAAACGACAGAATCAGTCAAGACAAGAGCAAGAAACTTCCTTATCCACACAATCTGAAACTAAATCATCAGAACCTCTACCCAACCAAGACAAATTAAATCTTTACGTAAAAATGATTGAAGAACAAATCGGTGAAGGGAACATCGAAGAAGCATTTATTAATTCGCTAAGTAAGCATGTTCCCACTTTAGTCGTGAAACCGGATGATTATTATGAAACGGCCAAGTGTTTAAAGGAGCATAAGCAGCTTCAGTTTGACTATGTATCCGAACTGCATGGAACCGACTTTCAAACGCATCTGGAAGTGTATGTGCATTTGTATTCATATAGCCAAAGGCAATCTGTTGTTCTGAAGGTGAAACTTGAAAGGGACCGACCAGTATTGCCTTCCCTTGTGCCGTTATGGGCAGGAGCGGATTGGCCGGAGTGTGAAGCCTACGATTTACTAGGCATACAATTCGATCATCATCCTGATTTAAAACGTATTTTATTGGGAGAAGAGTGGGTCGGCTTTCCGCTTAGAAAAGATTATGAACCATATGATGAGGGGGTGTAGTGGGGTTGATACGCACGGAAGAAATGTTGTTGAATGTAGGTCCTCAACACCCTAGCACGCATGGTGTCTTTCGATTAGTAGTGAAAATAGATGGCGAAATCATCAAGGAGGCGACACCTGTCATCGGATATTTGCACCGTGGTACGGAAAAACTGGCTGAAAACCTGCAGTATACACAAATTATCCCGTACACCGACCGTTTGGATTATTTATCGGGTATGACCAATAACTATGTACTTTGCCACGCAGTTGAAACAATGATGGGCTTGGAGATTCCAGACCGAGCAGAATATTTGCGAGTGCTAGCAATGGAGCTTGGAAGAGTGTCCAGTCATTTAGTGTGGTGGGGGACGTATTTGTTGGATTTAGGTGCCATTAGTCCGTTTTTATATGCTTTCAGAGAGCGTGAAATGATTTTGAATTTATTGAATGAATTATCAGGTGCTCGAATGACCTTCAATTATATGCGTATAGGCGGGGTGAAATGGGATGCGCCGGATGGATGGATTGAAAAAGTCCGTGATTTTGTTCCGTATATGCGTGAACAATTAAAAGGGTATCATGATTTGGTTTCGGGAAATGAAATTTTCATGAAGCGAATCATCGGTGTAGGTGCGTATACAAAGGAGGAGGCGTTAAGTTATTCCTTAAGTGGGGCAAATTTGCGTAGTGCAGGCGTATCTTACGATGTTCGCAAAGATGAACCATATAGTATTTATAATCGTTTTGATTTTGATGTACCCGTCCGTGAAGAAGGCGACGCGTGGGCACGGTATCAGTGTCGACTGTTGGAAATTGAAGAATCACTGAAAATTATTGAACAGGCTGTAGAACAATTTCCGAGTGAGGGAGCGATTTTGGCGAAAGTGCCTAAAATTATTAAAGCACCTCCTGGAGAGACGTTCGTCCGTATCGAGGCACCGAGAGGAGAAATCGGTTGTTACATATATAGTGATGGGAAAAAAGAGCCGTACCGCTTGAAATTTCGTCGCCCGTCCTTTTATAATTTACAAATACTTCCTAAGTTGTTAGAAGGAGAGAATATTGCGAATTTGATTGCCATCCTAGGTGCGATCGATATTGTGCTGGGGGAGGTAGATGGGTAATGATGCAAGAACTCTTGCAGGCAGAAGCAGGTTGGTTCAATTTTGGCATCTTCTTTCTACTTGCTACCATTCTACTATTTGTCATTCTTGGCTTCGTGACATATGCCATTTTAGCAGAAAGAAAGGTTATGGGCTTCATGCAATTGCGGTATGGCCCAAACCATCTTGGCGGGAAATGGGGGTTATTGCAGACAGTTGCGGATGTTCTGAAGCTTCTTCTCAAAGAGGACATTATTCCGAAACAAGCGGATAAACCCTTGTTCATACTTGCTCCGATTTTAGCCTTTGCTCCGGCTTTTATGGTCATGGCTGCTATTCCTTTAACAGACCACTTACAATTTGCGGATATCGGTATCGGTCTTCTTTATTATATTGCGGTATCGGGTATGACAACGGTCGGCATTGTGACCGGGAGCTGGGCCTCGAATAACAAATATGCGCTGTTGGGTGGCATGCGGGCTGCTGCACAAATGATTTCGTATGAAATACCACTTGTCATGTCAGTGGTCGGTTTAGTGTTGTTGGCTGGCAGTTTGAATTTAAACGATATTGTGACGGCACAAGAACCGTATTGGTTCATCATCCTGCAGCCGATTGCCTTTATCATCTTCATCATTGCGTCGGTTGCTGAGCTCAATCGAACACCTTTTGATTTACCGGAAGCGGAGTCAGAGCTGGTCGCCGGCTTTCATACGGAATACTCCGGCTTTCGTTGGGCTTTTTTCATGCTGGCGGAGTACGTGTATTTGTTTGCGATGAGTGCATTGACGACAGTCTTATTTTTAGGTGGTTGGCTAGCACCTTTTGCTTTTCTTGATTTTATTCCCGGGGCTGTCTGGTTTGCTTTGAAGTTCAGTGCAATCGTTTATCTGTTGATTTGGATTCGCGCTTCCTTTCCGCGTTTGCGGGCTGATCAACTGATGGAATTTGGTTGGAAAGTCTTGTTGCCGATTGCACTTGTGAATATTTTCGTCACGGCCTTGGTAAGCAAAATAGGGGAGATTTTGTAGGAAAGGTTCGGCAATACCGATAAGGGGTGGTATCGATGCGTGGACTGTTAAAAGGGTTGACCTATACACTGAAAAATTTAACTCGTCAAAAGGTGACATATGATTACCCGAATGAACCATTACAGCTGCCAGATCGATTTCGGGGCATTCAAAAATTTTATCCAGAAAAGTGCATTGTCTGTAATCAGTGCATGAATATTTGTCCGACAGAATGTATTGATTTAACAGGCAAAAAACATCCTGATCCAACGAAAAAAGGGAAAATTATCGATACGTATGATATTAATTTTGAGATTTGTATTTTATGTGATTTATGCACAGAGGTTTGTCCAACTGAGGCCATCATTATGACCAATAACTTTGAGTTGGCGGAATATAGTCGCGATCAGTTGTTTAAAAATTTGGAGTGGTTGGACGAAAATGATACGAATATCAGGAAGGAGAATAAAGCATGACTCTTTCTGGTGAATTCATCGCGTTTATAGTATTGGCAGTGGTGGCGATTGCCGGGGGGCTGATGCTGCTGACATTGAAAAAAGTCGTTCATATGGTAGTGGCGGTTGTATTTACGTTTATTAGTATAGCGGGTTTATATATTTTATTGTCCGCCGAGTTTGTGGCAGGAGTCCAAATCTTAATTTATTCGGGTGCCATAACAATTATGATGCTATTTGGCATTATGCTGACCAATCACCACGAACAAGAGAAGGAAAAGCGTAACCCAATGCGTAAACTCTTTGTGATTCTTGGTATTTTTGGGTTTGCTGCAGTGGTTTATTTCGGCATTTATGATTTGGATTTGGCAACGCAATCGGACTCGTTGCATGCATTCAATACAGAACAAATTGGAATCGCGTTGTATTTGAAGTACGTCATTCCTTTTGAAGTGATGTCGGTGTTGTTGCTGGTCGCTTTGGTCGGTGCCGTCATTTTGGCGAAGAAAGACGATCAAGAAGAGGGAGAGGATAAGCCATGACATCTGTACCATTATCCGCCTATTTAGTGTTGGCGCTCATGCTCTTTTGTATAGGGCTTTATGGGGCATTGACGAAGCGGAATATTGTGATTGTCCTATTATGTATTGAATTGATGCTGAATGCGGTCAATATCAATCTGGTCGCTTTCAGCAAGCTGGGGCTGACGCCATCCATCACCGGACAAGTGTTTGCTTTGTTCACGATTGCGGTAGCGGCAGCCGAGGTGGCCGTCGGGTTAGCTGTATTATTGGCGCTGTACCACAATAGGAAATCAGTCAATATTCAAGAAATGGAATCATTAAAAAGTTAGATGAAAGCATTATGGATACAATCAGAGGGGAGTGAAGATGGTGGAATATGTGATGCTTATTCCTCTATATCCGTTGCTATCTTTCTTATTGCTTCTTTTATTCGGGCATCAATTAAAACAAAGAAGTGTGTGGGTGGCAGTTGCTTGTGCACTCTGTTCATTCGTTCATTCTGTCGTGGTACTAAGTACATCGATCGCACAACCAACCTATAAAGTCGAAACAGTCTGGTTCACTATAGGGGAGCTTCAAATCACAGCAGGGGTCAGCGTCAACCCGCTCAATTTGTTGATGCTCATCATCGTATCGTTTGTCAGTTTACTCGTGCATGTTTATTCGAAAGGCTATATGCAGGGTGACAAAAGAATTTCAATCTTTTACGCCTATTTGAGCTTATTTACATTTGCCATGCTTGGACTGGTTCTGTCTCCTAATCTATTGCAACTTTATATATTCTGGGAGTTAGTCGGTTTAGGTTCCTTCTTGTTGATTGGTTTTTATTTTTATAAGAAAGAAGCAAAAGCTGCTGCTCAGAAGGCGTTCATTATGACACGAATTGGTGATATCGGTTTGTTCATTGGTATGATGCTGCTGTTTTGGGAGGTTGGAAGCTTTGAGTTCGATGCTATTTTTCAGGCAGTCGACCAGCAAGCCATTCCACTTAGTATGATCACATGGAGCAGTATTCTAATCTTCATAGGAGCAATCGGAAAATCGGGTCAGTTTCCGTTACATACATGGCTTCCGGATGCGATGGAAGGTCCGACACCCGTTTCGGCTTTGATTCATGCAGCAACGATGGTGGCCGCCGGGGTTTACTTGGTGGCGACGATGTTTCCGTTGTTTGCGGCAAGTGAGACAGCTTTATTGGTCGTAGCGGTGATTGGGGCATTTACGGCAATCTTCGCGGCGAGTATTGGCCTTGTACAGAATGACATTAAACGAGTGCTTGCTTATTCTACAATCAGTCAACTTGGGTACATGATGCTGGCGCTTGGTTCGGCTGGGTATGTGGCAGGTGTGTTCCATTTAATGACGCATGCGTTTTTTAAAGCATTATTGTTTTTGGCTGCCGGTAGTGTCATTCATGCTGTCTCTTCGCAAAACATCGGTGAGATGGGTGGCTTGTGGAAAAAAATGAAGCGTACCGGACCGTTATTTCTGATTGGCACAATGGCGATTTCAGGGGTTCCTTTGCTGTCCGGTTTTTTCAGTAAAGAGGAAATTTTATTGGCTACGTGGTCGGAAGGTCATTATGTGTTATTTATATCGGCACTTTTAACAGCCTTTTTAACAGCTTTTTATATGTTCCGCCTGTTCTTTCTTGTTTTTGCAGGTACATATCGAGGAAAGGCATCCACTATTCATGAATCCCCGCTTTCCATGCTGTTCCCAATGATTATATTGGCTTTGTTGGCGATTTTCAGCGGCTACGTCAATAGCGTTTGGTTTGGGACATATTTAGGGGATTGGTTAGTGAAAGATAATGCCGCATTAGGTTATGGTCATCATCCGGATGGTCCGTTGTGGATGATGGTGGTTGCGACCGTCGTTTCGTTAGCGGGTATTTTGTTCGCTTATTTGATGTATGTAAAACAACATGTCAGCCGTGACTGGCTGGGCGGAAAAGAGTCAATCGGCTACCGATGGCTATCTAATCGCTATTATGTCGATGAACTGTACCGTTATTCCATTATTCCTTTGGTCACGATTGTTAGCGTTGTGCTGTCCTTCATCGACCGTTTTCTTATTCAGGGCTTGATGTATCTTATAAGTGGTTCGGTGCTGTTGCTGGGGAAACTAGGTTCTAAGTTACAATCGGGTCAAGTGCAGCAATATGTAGCTGTCGTCATTAGTGGCTTAGCGTTTGTGCTGATTATTTATGCCATGACAGGGGGGCTATTATAATGACCGAATTATTATTGTTGCTGTTAGTATTCTCTCCTGGTGTGGGCATGTTGCTGCTTGTATTTGTTCCGAAACAACAAGAGAAAGTCATTAAATTCATCGGATTTTTAGCTACATTGCCGGCATTTTTGATAGCCTTATCGATTTTTTTGCGGAATCGCCATCATTCCTCATTGTCTGGCTATTCCTTTCAGATGGACTGGTTCCGCCTTGGTAATTTTAAAGACTATGATTCTCTTTTATATGATGTGAAGTTTGAACTGGGCATTGATGGATTTTCGTTGGTGATGCTGCTTCTGACATCGTTATTGGCTATGCTGTCAGCTATTGCTTCACAGCAAATCAAGAAAGCGTGGAAAGAATATTTTCTGTTATTTTTATTACTGGAAATCGGGATGTTAGGCGTTTTCGCGGCTGAAAATTTAGTGCTCTTTTTCTTGTTTTTTGAAGTGACCCTTGTAGCTATGTTCTTTTTAATCGGAAAATGGGGGGGCGTGGAAAAGGAACAAGCCGCTTACCGCTTTCTTGTCTATAACGGGCTAGGTTCTGCCATTTTACTGATTGTAATTATGGTTTTGTTTGCCAAGACGGGTTCCAGCAACATTGATGTACTCCAACAAATTGTATTGAATGGCGGTGTGACAACAGGCTCGTATTTGTCGGAACAATTAAAGTTAGGCCTATTGATTGCTTTGCTTATTGCCTTTGGCATTAAGTTGCCGGTTCTTCCGTTACATTCGTGGATGTTGGCTGTTCACGTGCAGGCGCCTCCTGCTATCGTCATGCTTCATGCGGGGGTGTTATTGAAAATTGGGGCATATGGTTTCATCCGGTTCGGTATAGGTATTTTTCCGGAACAATTTCAGAAGGTTTCATTTATCATCGTCATTCTAGGCGTGGTCAATTTGCTGTATGGGGCCTTTTTAGCTTTGATTCAACAAGACTTTAAAAGGGTATTGGCCTATTCGTCCGTTTCGCATATGGGAATGGTGTTGATAGGATTAGGAGTCTTGAATGAAGCGGGCATTCAAGGCGCTATTTTCCAAGTCGTGTCACACGGATTAATTGCGGCCATGCTCTTTTACCTTGTTGGGTTGTTGTATGAGAGAACCCGCACATCTCAATTGGAGCAGCTAGGCGGCATGGCGAAAGCAACACCGATTTTAGCGGGCTTTCTTCTAGCGGCCGGTATGGCATCACTTGGATTACCAGGTTTGTCGGGGTTTATAAGCGAATTTATGGTGTTTCTCGGATTATTTCAAGAAAAACCAGTTATAGGGGCGATTAGCGCAATCGGTTTAATAGTGACTGCCGTTTATGTGCTGCGGGCGGTGCTGTCGATTACATATGGTGAAAGCAAGCATGAAGGCAAGCAGGAGTTTGTGGATATACGGGCAACGGAGTGGCCACCCTTGCTACTGTTGTTTGGCGCCATTGTGCTGATTGGTGTGTATCCGGCCATTTTAATAGAGCCTCTTAACGAAACGTTGAAGTCCATTCTGCTAAGGATAGGGGGATGATGAACAGTGGATATGGATACATTGCTGTCGTATAACTGGGGGGCGATGATGCCGGAATTCATCATTCTCGGTATGGCGACACTGATTTGTATAGTGGATTTATGCATGCCGTCACGGATGAACCGCCGCTTATTGGCTTGGGTGGCGATTGTAGGAATCTTCGTGTCTATGTTGGCTTTGCTTAGTTTGATTCCATTGGAGACAACGTCCATTCTCTATGATACATTCCGACTCGATTTGTTTGCGAAAGCGTTCAAATTGATTTTATTGATTGGAGCGGCACTGATTTTATTAATGGCAGAAGGCTATGCTCCGAAAGAAGGTATGAACGACACAAGAGGAGAATTTTATTATTTATTTTTGGCGGCCTTATTAGGTGCTATGGTAATGACATCGAGTGGGGATCTAATCACGATGTTTGTCGGTCTGGAGTTGTTGTCCATTTCTTCGTATATATTGGCGGGGATACGGAAAAACCATGCACCAAGCAATGAATCGGCTATGAAATACGTCATTAATGGCAGTATTGCGACGGCAATCACGCTTTTTGGCATGAGCTATGTCTATGGATTGACAGGCACCACAAATATGAAAGAAATGGGTAGCTTGATGGCTATCATCTTGGATAGTCAGTATCAATATTTGTTCGGTGTAGCCTTTTTTATGATGGTAATCGGCTTATCGTTTAAAATTGCCGCCGCTCCTTTTCATATGTGGGCACCGGATGTGTATCAAGGCGCTCCGACACCGGTTACCGCTTTTTTGAGTGTTGTATCGAAAACGGCTGGCTTCATCATTTTGATTCGCATCATTTTATTTTTATATGTGGAGGCACCAGGAGATGCAACAGGTATTTTCACCTTTATGGAAATGAACGCTGTTTATATTTCGGTCATTGCCGGTGTCACGATGATTGCGGGGAACGTAGTAGCATTACGCCAAAGGAATGTAAAACGCCTACTCGCTTATTCAAGTATTTCGCATGCTGGTTATTTGCTGGTGGCCATGGCAACACTCGGCTATTTTACCTTAAGTACCATTTGGTTTTATTTGGTGGCTTACACGTTCATGAATATCGGTGCTTTTGCAGTTATTCAATATGTATCAAACAAAACACAATCCAGTGATTTGGCTATGTTTGCTGGCTTATATAAACAAGCGCCGATATTGGCGATAATAATGGGCATCTTTCTGCTGTCCATGGCTGGTATCCCGGGAACGGCCGGTTTTATTGCGAAATTGAATATTTTAATGGGTACTTTTGCTTTCGGAGGATCGCATTATGTATTGGCCGGTATTTTGATGGTTACGACTGTCATATCATATGTGTACTATTTTGGCGTAATGACGCAAATGTTTTTCCGACCTGCAATGGCCAAATTTACATTTGAAATGAGAAGAATGCCTACAAGTCTGCTTTTAGTGCTTGTGATTTGTGCGGCAGGAACAATCGGTTTAGGCATTGTGCCTAGTATTGTGTTGGATTGGTTTTTTGAGCAATTCGGCAACTTTGAAGATTTTGTGGGATAAAAGTATTTACAAATATTTACGGGTGTGATAACATAATTAAAAATTCAGAAAATTAAAATAAGCGTTGAAGAAGAGTAGTAGCTATGGAAATCACTGAAGAGAGCTGATGGTCGGTGCAAATCAGCGTGAGGTATATAGTGAATGGACTTCTGAGCTCCAAACTGACATTTCCTGTATGGAAAAAGTAGGATTTGGCGATGATCTTCTCGTTACAGAAGAACAGCATGGCACTATAGTCGATGCTGGTTGAGGGGCTGTATGTACAGCTAATAAAGGTGGCACCACGGGTATCTCGTCCTTTTTGGAAGAGAACCCTTTTTGCGTTCAAAAAAATAAATATCATAATTGTTGAGTAAGAGTAGTACATCTGATTCAAGCATAACAGAGAGTCGGTATTTGGTGGAAGCCGATATGTGAGAGCAGGTCGAATGGACTTATGAGAGGGTTGCTGAATGAAGAGTAGGCAAGCACGGTATCCACCGTTAGAAGGATAGAGTATGTTTTGTACTCGAATAAGTGAAAGGAATGTGTTCCTTTAACAGAGGTGGTACCACGGTGAATAATCGTCCTCTACAAGCATAAAGCTTGTAGAGGTTTTTTTGTTTTTTCGATGTTAATCAAAGGGGTGCGGAGGATGCAAAAGATGAAGAAGAAATTATATGAGATGCAAATGGAAGGCGACATTTATACGGCAATCAGCATTTTTCAAAGTTTACCGGGACAAAAGAAATTTTTATTGGAAAGCTCATTGAAGCATGAACAGCATGGACGTTATTCGTTTATTGGCACGAATCCGTATATGGAAATTTCGTCTGCGAATAATGTAGTCAGCGTTATGAAAGAAGACGGCGATAAGACGACAGTGAACACTCGTTTTCTTGATGTAATCAAACAATATATACCAGATGAAGTGATGGAAATGCCGTTACCATTTGTCGGGGGTGCCGTTGGCTATGTCGGATACGATATTATTCGACAATACGAAGAGATAGGAGAAATGCTACCGGATGAATTGGAAATGCCGGAAGCACATGTGATGTTTTATCGCGATGTGATTGTTTATGACCATATTCAACAAAGCATTTCGATTGTTTCTTTGGACGATGAAGGGAAAGAGCAGGAATTTCAGCAGCGGGTCGAACAATTGAAGCAATGGATCCAACATGGCGCGAAAATCGAGGAGCCGCGGCACGAGAAACGAAACATTTCGTTCCAGGCGCATACAACGGAAAGTGAGTTTCATCGAATGGTGCAACGTGCGAAAGAAGATATTCTTAACGGCGAAATTTTTCAGGTTGTTTTATCGCAACGGTTTTCCACAAAATTTACAGGTGATCCATTTTATTTCTATCGTTGCTTACGAAAGCATAATCCATCTCCTTACATGTTTTACGTCGACTTTGCCGATTATCAAATTGTCGGGGCATCACCGGAGAGTTTGTTAAAGGGTGATGGCGTAAATGTTGTGACCAATCCGATTGCTGGAACACGTAAGCGCGGAAAGAATGAAGAAGAAGACAGAGCACTAGAAGAAGAACTGCTTCAGGATGAGAAAGAATTGGCGGAACATCGCATGCTTGTTGATTTGGGTCGTAATGATTTAGGGAGAGTATGTGAAATTGGCACGGTTGAATTAACCAAGTATATGGCTATTGAAAAATATAAACACGTGATGCATATCGTGTCTGAGGTGACGGGAAGAAAACGTCAGGATATTAACAATAGTGATGTGTTAGCATCATGTTTACCGGCTGGGACTGTATCGGGAGCACCGAAAATTCGTGCCATGAGCATCATTAATGAATTGGAAAAGGTAAAGCGAAATGTCTATGCGGGAGCAGTCGGCTACTTCTCATTGCATGGTAGCTTTGATTTTGCGCTGGCGATTCGGACGATGATTGTGAAGGATGAAAAGGCCGTCATTCAAGCAGGGGCAGGTATTGTCTATGATTCTGATCCTCATAAGGAGTTTCAAGAAGTGATGAACAAAGCAAGAGCATTTATGGAGGTGGAAGTATGATTTTGTTGATTGATAACTACGATTCGTTTACCTATAACCTGTACCAGCAAGTGGGCCGCTTTTATGACGCGATTAAGGTTGTACGCAATGACAAAATTTCATTGACAGAGATTGAAGAATTAAAGCCGACATGTATCATTTTGTCACCTGGTCCAGGAAGACCGGAAGATGCCGGTTTATGCATAGACATCATTCAATCATTTCATCAACATATTCCGATTTTAGGCATTTGCCTAGGCCATCAAGCGATTGCTCAGGCGTTCGGAGGAGAGGTCATTGGAGCGAAAGAAATCATGCATGGAAAAAAATCACCGATTACACATAAAGGAAGAAACGTATTTGCGGGCTTACCGCAGGAAGTGGATGTGATGCGCTATCACTCTTTGGCTGTGAAAGCTGAAACCTTGCCGAAGGAGCTCGTTGTCGAAGCGGAAACGACAGATGGAGAAATAATGGCAATCTCTCATGTTCGCTATCCGGTTGTCGGGATTCAATTTCATCCGGAATCCATCGGTACAGAAACTGGCAGTGTGATGATTGAGAACTTTTTACAGCATGCGCTGCAAGCATCACAAGGAGGAGAAAGAAGATGAATGAGTATTTACAAAAGCTACTCAATCGTGAAGCGTTGACAACTGATGAAATGAAAATAGTGATAGCGGAGATGTTTGGCGAGGAAATATCAGATAGTGAAATTGCAGGGATTTTAATTGCATTGAAGGCGAAAGGTGAGACGGCGGACGAAATAACGGGAATTGTCAAAATGTTGAGACAGCACGCGCTTCCGTTTAATAAAAAATTGTCCGGTGTCATGGATAACTGTGGAACAGGAGGAGACGGGTCGCACAGTTTTAATGTAAGCACGACATCTGCATTTGTGCTGGCAGCGGCTGGTTTAAAGGTGGCGAAACATGGAAACCGCAGTGTGAGCAGTAAAACCGGAAGTGCTGATGTATTGGAGAAACTAGGTGTGAACTTAACGATTCCTCCTGCTTTTGCGGAAGAATTACTGGACGAAATCGGCATTGCTTTTTTATATGCGCCCCATGTTCAGCCGAATTTGCGCCGCATTATGAAGGTACGTAAAGAATTGAGAGTGCCGACCGTGTTTAATTTGATTGGCCCACTCACAAATCCGATTACATTGGACTATCAATTAGTCGGTTTATACCACAAAGATTATTTGGAGCTATTTGCGGATGTATTGAACCGTCTGGGGCGAAAAAGAGCGGTTGTGGTAAATGGTGCCGGCTCGATGGATGAGGCATCGTTGCAAGGTGAAAATCACATTGTTGTTGTCGAAAATGGTACATTCCAATCATTTTCATTAACAGCATCAGATGTAGGCTTGCAAAATGTTTCGAATCAGATGATTGTCGGAGGAGACGCCGATGTGAATGCGTCGATTTTACAGAGGGTCCTACAAGGTGAGAAGGGCGCATACCGTGACACTGTATTATTGAATGCAGGTCTTGGTATTTATGCCGGCGGGAAAGCGGATAGTGTGAAAGAAGGTATTGCCATTGCTGAAGCTAGCATTGACTCGGGAAAAGCGTATGGCATTTTGCAGCAATTAATTGAAAAAAGCGAAAAGGTGGGAGTAAAGTGAACTCCATTTTACAACGAATATTAGATGAAAAAGCAAATGCAGTGAAGCACTTGAAAGAAGAAACGATTGTGCCCAATCCACGAAAGGCATTGTCGCTTATTTCGTCTGTTAAACAGCACAGACCAATCGGCATTATCGCCGAAATAAAACGTCATTCGCCTTCAAAAGGAGCTTTGCATGAAAGTGTCGATCCTGTTGCGCAAGCGAAGCAATATGAACAAGCAGGGGCCGCTGCCATATCAGTGTTGACGGACACGCCCTTTTTTAAAGGGAGCTTTGCTGATATAGAGGCTGTTCGTCAAGTGATCCAAATCCCAATTCTATGTAAGGATTTTATTATTGATACGGTGCAGATTGACAAAGCGCAAAGTGTCGGAGCCGACGCGATTTTGTTGATTGTGGCCGCACTGACAAAAGAGAAATTGGCGGAGCTTTTTCAAGTCGCAAAAGAAAAAGGGCTTGATGTACTAGTGGAAGTACATGATGAGCAAGAATTGCAAACGGCTGTTTCAATAGGAGCCGAGCTGATTGGTGTGAACAATCGTAATTTGGCGACCTTTGAGGTGAGCTTGCAGCATACAGTGAACATTGCCAGTCATCCGTTGGCTAAAAACATTGTACTGATCAGTGAAAGCGGCATTCGTCATCGCCAAGATGTCCAGAAGGTCCAGCAAGCTGGGGCAAGTGGTATTTTAGTAGGAGAAACGTTAATGAAATCGGAGAATATCGCCGCTACCATCCAAGAATTATCGCTTCAGGAAGGCGAGATTTTACAATGAAAGTGAAGATTTGCGGCATTACCGATGCAGAGACAGCAAAATATGCGGCAGATATGGGAGCGGATGCGATTGGGTTTGTATTTGCTCCGAGTAGAAGGCGTATTTCACCGGAAGCTGCCAAGGAAATTATTGAGCAGTTGCCGAGCACAGTCGAAAAAGTCGGTGTATTCGTCAATGAAGCGCCATATATAATAGAAGAAATTTCGTCATTTTGTGGTTTGACAATGGTTCAACTTCATGGTGAAGAACGAAAAGAAATATGCAACTTAATATCGTATCCAGTCATTAAAGCGGTAGGCATTGGAAGCCAAGAGGATGTATCGGAAGCCTTGCAATATGAAACGGCTTATGTGCTTGTCGATAGCCCAAAAGGTCAACAGTACCAAGGAGGCAATGGGGAGAGGTTTGATTGGCAGCTACTTAAAGGAATGCCGCGGCATAAGCATAAGCTCATTTTGGCCGGTGGGTTGAATGAGGAAAATGTCGGGAAAGCCATTCAAACCGTTCAGCCATATATGGTCGATGTGTCGAGTGGCGTGGAAACAAATGGTCGGAAGGACTGGGAAAAGATTAAAGCATTTTTACAAGTCGCAAAGGGAGATGGAAAACGTTGAATTCATATAATTTACCGAACGAAGAAGGCAGATATGGTATTTACGGAGGACGCTTTGTACCGGAGACATTGGTAGAAGCGGTCATTCAATTAGAACAAGCCTACGAAGAAACAATCAATGATGAAAACTTTCAACAAGAGCTTCGCCATTACTTGACGAAATATATCGGTCGTGAAACGCCACTTTATTTTGCCGAACGATTATCGGAGCTGGCAGGTGGAGCTAAAATTTATTTGAAGCGAGAAGATTTGAATCATACGGGTGCACATAAAATCAATAACACCATTGGTCAAGCGTTATTGACAAAACGGATGGGCAAGAAGAAGGTTGTCGCAGAAACAGGAGCCGGGCAGCATGGCGTGGCAACGGCTACCGTATGTGCACTTTTAGGATTGGAATGCACTATTTTCATGGGAGCGGAAGACGTCAAAAGACAAAAATTGAATGTGTTCCGAATGGAATTGCTGGGTGCCAAAGTGGTGAGTGTTACGCAAGGGAGTGCAACTTTGAAAGATGCGGTCAATGAAGCGCTTCGCTATTGGGTAGCTCATGTTGATGATACGCATTATTTAATGGGCTCTGTCTTAGGGCCGCACCCGTTTCCGCGGATTGTACGTGATTTTCAAAGTATTATCGGGCATGAAACGAAGGTGCAAATGTTAGAGGAGGAAGGTAAGCTTCCGGATGCGGTTGTGGCCTGTATCGGTGGAGGCTCCAATGCGATGGGGATGTTTTACCCGTTTTTGGAGGATGAGTCAGTGAAGCTCTTTGGTGTGGAAGCAGCGGGGAAAGGGCTGGATACACAATATCACGCGGCTTCCTTGACGAAAGGAAAAGTGGGTGTATTGCACGGCTCAAAAATGTATTTGCTACAAGATGAGTACGGTCAAGTAATAGAAGCGCATTCCGTCTCAGCAGGACTTGATTATCCAGGTGTTGGACCAGAGCATAGCTTCTTGAAGGATGACGGTCGCGTGACATATACGTCTGTAACGGATGATGAGGCATTAGAGGCGCTACAGATTCTTTGCCAAACAGAGGGAATCATTCCAGCTTTGGAAAGTTCACATGCCATTGCCTATGCTCTTAAATTGGCCAAAACAATGAATCAAGATGAAACGCTGGTCATTTGTTTATCGGGGAGAGGAGATAAAGATGTGGAGGCTGTCAAAGGCTATTTAGGGGGAGATGAGCAATGAGTTTACAACGTATCGAGAGCGCTATTCAAGACGTCGTAGCAAATGGGCAAAAATGTTTTGTACCTTATATTATGGCGGGAGATGGAGGTTTGGATCAGCTAGTCCCACGCTTGCAGTTTTTACAAAAGGCCGGGGCAACGATGATTGAAATCGGCATTCCGTTTTCCGATCCGGCAGCGGATGGAACGGTTATTCAAAAAGCGGGATTACGCGCTTTAGAAAAAGGAACGACTATTTACAGTGTATTAGATGCCTTGGAGACGGTGCGTGAAACCGTCACTGTTCCACTTCTTTTCATGACGTATTTAAATCCGGTTCTGGCGATGGGAACGGAGGCGTTTGTGAAGCGTTGTGTAGAAGTCGGGATTGATGGTTGCATTATTCCTGATGTTCCGTTAGAAGAAGAACATGAAATTAAACCAATTTTACAGCAACATCAGTTGGCTTTTATTCGTCTGGCTTCTATTGTTAGCCCATTGGAACGCTTACAGCAGTTATCCGAAGGAGCGGAAGGATTTCTGTATGCGGTGACAGTTAAAGGCGTGACAGGTGTAAGGCGTGATTTTGAGGGGGATGTATCTTCATATATTCAGAATTTGAAGGCAATCAGTTCAGTTCCTGTTTTGGCCGGCTTCGGAATTTCAAAGCCCGAACATGTTCGCAAAATGGGTGAAAATTGTGATGGAGTGATTGTAGGAAGTCAAATCATCCACCATTTTCAAAATGGTGAAGAACATTTAATTGAACCGTTGATTGCGGCAACGAAATAAAAAGAAGGAAAACTTACGGATAGAAAATATCTGTAGGTTTTTTTTATGTGGTAGTGATGAATAAAATGCGTGTAAAGTATGGAGAATAAAGGAGATAAGAATAAAAAAAGTGAAATTTATATCTTTTTTTCAAAATGAAGAAGATATTGTTTACTCTATTCTAAAAGCTATATATAATGATAAAGTTGAGAGATGGAAAAAATATGTCAATTTTATGGTTTTTTTCCATGAATACTCATCTCTTACATTTTTAGGGAAGATGATGGAAGAAGGAGGTACACAATGTTTACTACTATAGGAGAACAAGCGATGTTTAGTATCATCTCGCACTTGTTTTTTATCGGTATAACTTGGTGGGCCCTTCATGCGTTAAACTTTGAAAAATTGCTTCGTGCAAACAAAGTTTTACAAGCAAGAATATTATATGTTTTATTAACCGTGGCCATTGGCTCAATGGTGAGTAATTTCTTTTTGGATTATGTATCTTGGTCGGTACAATTACCCTCTCTTATACAATAATCGTGCTATTTTATGATAATGCCTTTAATGCTTGTAGAAAATCATGTCGAATAATAGAGAAGAAAAAATAGTTTGCAATTTTCCCCGTTGGCAACAATGTAAGGTAAAGGGGATGAGATATTGTGAATAAATTAATTTATTTTCTATTAAGTGGTTTTCTATTAATCTGTATGGGCAATATTATAAAAGCCGGCGGAGTGACAAAGGTGGAACTCGAACAAATGTATAAGGTTTTAGAGGAACAACAGCACTTATCAATCGATCAATGGTCTGTGACGGCAAGAGAAATTAGAAGCATAACGACAGAAAGACAATTTTTGCAAGAAGTTAATCAGCTAAAGGAAGAGTTAGCGGATTTCAAGTGGACGATTTCTCATAACTCTAGCAATCTAGTAGCTGTAGGAGTGAAAGCGGAACTAAATGTTAAAGAGACGATTTCTGTTGCATCTACGCTCACCAATCGCACGGATTCTTATATTACATATGAGATTACCGGATATCATCTTGATGACAAAACGTTACAAAATGTTACAACGGTTTTAAATAATAGAGAAAAAGCTCTTTTTCAAGGAAATACCACATTTTTCACTTGTATAAAGGGTGAAATCAATGATACTATTGATGAGGTTTTAACTATAAATATAGAAAACTTCAAGAGGGACTTTAAAGCGGTGGAAGTGGAAAGTGTTCGTGAAGATCATTTTATTTCCATGACGGCGCAGTCTCCTTTATTTGAGCAATCATTCGTAAGTGAACATTATAATTTACAAATAGCCATGAGAAATGATGGAATGGGCTCAACTACTTCTTTTGTAATTGGCACACCTATCATCACATTTGAATATTAATATAGAGAAATTGGACGCGGAGGGGAATACTTTTGGAAAAAATCATCGTCCGCGGCGGAAACAGACTGAATGGAACTGTTAAGATTGAAGGAGCGAAAAACTCCGTACTGCCTGTTATCGCTGCAACACTATTAGCAAGCAATGGAAAATGCGTTATTAAAGATGTACCTACTCTCTCCGATGTATTTACAATTAACGAAGTGTTACGTAACTTAAATGCCGATGTTACATTCGATAATAACGTGGTAACTGTAGATGCATCTAGAGAGTTATTCGATGAAGCACCTTTTGAATATGTTCGAAAAATGCGTGCTTCTGTTTTGGTTATGGGATCATTACTAGGTCGTAATGGAAAAGCGCGCGTAGCCCTTCCAGGTGGCTGTGCAATTGGTTCTCGTCCACTGGACCAACATCTAAAAGGCTTTGAAGCAATGGGCGCTACTGTAAAAGTCGGTAATGGATTTTTAGAAGCAGAAGTAGACGGCAGATTACAAGGTGCAAAAATCTATTTGGATTTCCCGAGTGTGGGTGCGACGGAAAATATTATGATGGCGGCAACTTTAGCTGAAGGAACGACGATTATTGATAATGCAGCGAAAGAGCCGGAAATTGTTGATTTAGCGAATTTATTAAATAAAATGGGTGCAAATGTACGTGGTGCCGGTACAGCGACAATTCGTATCGAGGGAGTATCCGAGCTGAATGGAACGACTCATACGATTATTCCAGACCGTATTGAAGCAGGTACATTTATGGTGGCAGCAGCTCTAACACGCGGGAATGTGTTAGTAAAAGGTGCCGTTTCCGAACATTTATCTTCTTTAATTGCAAAAATGCAAGAAATGGGCGTTGAAATTATTGAAGAGCATGATGGTTTACGCGTAATTGGTCCTGAAAAGCTGCAAGCTGTCGATATTAAAACAATGCCACATCCTGGTTTCCCTACGGATATGCAATCACAAATGATGGCATTGATGTTACAGGCAGAAGGAACGGGCATGATTACAGAGACGGTATTTGAAAATCGTTTCATGCATGTGGAAGAATTCCGACGCATGAATGCGGATATTAAAATTGAAGGTCGTTCAACAATCATTAATGGACCTTCGAGCTTGCAAGGTGCAGAAGTGGCGGCAACGGATCTTCGTGCTGCAGCTGCTTTAATTTTATCAGGTCTTGTTGCTGATGGTGTTACTCGTGTGACAGAATTGAAGCATTTAGACCGTGGATACGTAGATTTCCATGGGAAATTGGCGCGCTTAGGTGCGGACATTGAACGTGTGAATGATGACGTAAAAGTGAACACAGTCGTTGTGGACATCAACGCCTAATAATAAAGAAACCCAATTGGTTCAAGCCGATTGGGTTTTTTGATGTTATGCAGGAAGTATGAAATACTTTGAATGAGGTACAATCGACATTATTCAGCACAAACGAGGCGTTTGCGCTTTTCTGATGCATATTTGAAAATCTGTCATACGGAGCTCTACTGTCCCATATGTTAGATAGTGAGAATGAGTGAGGGGGGAGGGCCAAGGTTTTGAAATCTATTAAACCAGTGTTGATGGTAAGTATCATGGTAGCAATCATCGTCATAATTATTCCTGCAGTACTTGTGCTTCCATTTTCGAAAGATTCCGATAGCGGAACGTTAACGGAATCCCAATCATCTAAGCAGCAAGAAGTGGATAAAAGCAGATTAGAGCAATCTAGTGTTAGTGTGGCTGTTTACCGTTCTGCCAATCAGCAAGTGCAAGAGCTACCGTTGGAGAAATATATTGCTGGTGTTGTAGCCGCAGAAATGCCGGCTGATTTCGAGTTAGAGGCCTTAAAGGCACAAGCATTGACCGCACGTACATACATCGTCAATCGTCTGCTGGAGGACTCGGTATCGAATTTGCCATCAGGTGCACAAGTCACAGACACGGTCGAACACCAGGTGTATAAAAGTGAGGAAGAACTTAAGGAATCTTGGGGTGCGGATTATGAATGGAAAATGGATAAAATCGTGATGGCTGTTCTGGAAACAGAAGGGCAGGTTTTAACCTATAAAGGAGATCCGATTACAGCGACTTTTTTTTCAACAAGTAATGGGTATACAGAAAACTCGGAAGCATATTGGGAAAATGCCTATCCTTATTTAAAAAGTGTCGCCAGTCCTTGGGATGAAGACTCCCCGAAATTTCATGATCAATTGGTCATTTCAGTAGGAGAATTTGAAAAGAAATTAGGGGTCGATTTAGTCGATTCCGATAATATAGGCACGGTTATTGAAACCACGCCAGGAAAGCGTGTCGCTTCTGTGAAAATTGGCGGAAAGGTACTAACTGGAAAGCAAATTCGCGAAAAATTAGACCTGAAATCGACGGATTTCACATGGCAACGAAAGAAAGACTCCATCATCATTACGACGAAGGGGTATGGTCATGGTGTCGGTATGAGTCAGTACGGAGCAAACGGGATGGCACAGGAAGGAAAAACGTATGAGCAAATCGTTAAACATTATTATCAAGGTATTGAAATTACACCTTTTGCTTCGTTGAATGATCGGATTGTCGCGCAAAGATAGGAGCTGTCTAAAAAGTCATTTTGGCTTTTCAGGTGCTCTCAACGCTCGTTTTTAACGAAACAAGAGAAAGAAGTTAAACTGAAAAATTTAAAGGGGGATGACCTTTCTTAGGCATCCCCCTTTCTCTTTACGTAAAGGAAGTCCGAAATAATGATTCTTCCTTAAACGTTCGTCAAATTGCCTTCTTCTTTTACAATCCCCTCAAATAATGTCTGACAAGTCAATCGATGGCTTATCGTTCAGCCCCTTTCATAAAGTACGCTTCCAGTTTGTTGAATACGCTCTGTTTTCGCTTGAAATAGTGATAACGAATATGTCCCCAGGCGGCCAGTACGCCAATCCAATCTTTGATTACATCTATTAATGTGGCTGAACGATATGGAACAAAGAATTGATGAATTTCATCACTGGCACCGTATAAAGCAGAAAAAATGGCAATCACTAGATTTGTTCGTATTGATAGCTTTCCATTGATAACGAAAGCGAGAACTAATAATAAATAGAGAATGGCGAATTCTATTAGATGCATGCTTTCTTTCAAAATACGGTCTATTTGTGAATCTGGCAGTTCCACAACAGCGTTGTGTGGAAGGCTGGACATAATAAAAATCAAGACCATGTATGAAATAGGAAGTAACCAGACTACATAACGAAATGCTTTTTTCATAGATAATATTCCTCTCTTAATATTCCTTGCCCCCTATTGTATCACGATACGAGAAAATAAAAATTTTTTAGAAAATGTATAAAAGTTAATTAATGTGTTCAAAATGATTGCAGAGGTGATAAACATGAGAGAGGAAGAAAAAAAACGTCAACCTAAAAATTCAAGGATTAAACGTTTTCTTTCGAAGCGTTGGGCATTACCGGCTATTTATATCGCTTGTGCAGCAATCCTTTTAACCGCTGTACTTTGGTTCCAAGGCAGCAATAATGAATCCGTCGAGCCAGGAGAAGTAGGATATGAAGAAGCGACAGGTAATAACAACGAACAAGAAGTAGCTGAAGTAAATAGTTCAATCGAAAACTTCAGTATTCCAGTAACTAATGCAGATGACATCATCGTAAAAACCCCATTCTATGATTTAAATGGTGAAAAGGCCGACCAAGAAAATGCACTCGTATATTACAACAATCAATATCATTTAAATCGTGGTGTCGATATTGCGATGGAAGATGGCGAAACATTTGATGTCGTTGCTTCATTAAGTGGAACTGTTACCAAAGTACAAGAAGATTCATTATTAGGTAATGTGATTGAAATGAAGCATGAAGATGGCGTGACGACACATTATCAATCTGTAACAGATATTGCCGTTAAAGTCGGGGACAAAGTGAAGCAAGGACAACCACTTGCGAAAGCTGGAAAAAGCTTGCTGAATACGGATGCTGGTACGCACGTTCATTTTGAAATTCGCAAAGATGCTGTAGCAGTTAATCCACAAGACTACTTTGAAAAATCTGTAACGACACTATTGGAAGCGGCTGTAACTAGTCCGGTAGAAGATGGGGATTCATCAGCTGCAGAAGAAGAAGCACCACAAGAGGATGATACTTCTGATACTGAAACAGATGAACAAACAACAAAAGATAACGAATAAATAATCCGGAATTAGAGGAGATTATTCTGTACAACAAGATTGTTTATTATTCGAGACAAAACAATCCTATATGATTTTACAAGCTGTCCTAAAGATGAATATTAGGGCGGTTTTTTTTGTCCATTTATATTGACCCTATAGGTAATCAGACAGATAATTAAGGGGTAAATGTAAAAAAAAGGATTTTTTAAGGCGTAATCAAGTAAACATTTTTCATGCTGAAAGGTTGAGGAATAATGGGGGAACTGAAAGAGCAACTTATATTGGATATGTGTATGCATCCACTGTTTCAAGGCATGCAAGCTGAACATTTATCATTGCTATTGAAGGAATGTGAAGAGCGGTACTATGAAGAACATCAACGTATTTTGGGTGCTGAAGAAGAAAGGATGGGTCTGTATATAGTGCTGGATGGGATTGCTGAAATACATGTGCAGGAAGAAGTGTTGGAAGTGATCCAAAAAGGGGAAATCTTCGGTTTTTCCAGTTTGACTTCATTTTTGGATAGAGAAGAACTCGTTTTGAAAGCGGATTCGTTCGCTGAAGTGCGAGCTGTTGAGAAATTACGCACACTTTTCATTCCGTTCACCGTACTAGAAAGCCGCTATCAGGAGAGTGGTGTTCGCGATTATTTGCTATCGCAAGTATCAGGTAGGTTAAAAGATGTATACAGTTCATTGGCTGAACAAGTTAAGATTACGCGAGGATTTAGTGAAAGTGATGCGCTTGTCTTGAAAGTGCAAGATATCATGTCGAACAAGTTAATCAGTTGTACAACCGCAGCAACGATACAAGAGGTGGCTGTTCTAATGAATGAACATCATATCAGTTCGGTACTTGTCATTGATGGAAGTGAATTGAAGGGCATTGTAACAGAGCGGGATATTGTCGAACGTGCAGTGGCGAAAAAACGTTCTTTAGAGGAAAAAGTAGTTTCTATCATGAGTGGGAATGTGCTGACTATTTCGCGATTCTCCTATATTTACGAAGCTTTGTCAGTTTTGCTGTTAAATGGAATTAAACATTTACCAGTGGTAGATATGGAGAAGGATACTATTTGCGGGATTATCTCTTTATCCGACTTGCTACGGAAAAAAAGTGAGAATGTAATGAAAACGCTTAAACGAATTGAATATAGCGATGCCCACTCTCTCCATCAGGTAAAAAGTGCAATATATGAAGTATTTGATACGTTATTAAAAGAAAAAATACCGATGGTTGATGCGTTAGCGATTGTCACGAAATTATATGATCGTCTTGTTCAACGAGTGGTTATGATTGCGCTTGAAGATATCCGGGCAAATCATTGTTTAACACCTCCCGTTAAATTCAATTTTTATATGATGGGGAGTGCTGGACGTGGCGAGCAGTTCATATTGACTGACCAAGATCATTTCCTTGTCTATGAGAATAGTGATGAACGGGAACTGGTACAACACTATTTTCAACTCCTTGGAGAAAAAATTGTGCACTATTTGGAGCTAGCGGGTTATGCACGCTGCAAAGGTTTAATGATGGCCAGTGAAGCGCACTGGAGAGGAGATTTGACTGAATGGGGAATGCGAGTGAGGGATTGGGGAGTGCGCTCTACAAATGACAAACTATTATTAGCCATCAATTTTTTCTCGTATCGCAAAGTATTTGGTGGTGAAGAGTTGCATAAGACCTTTGAGAAGTACATGCACCAAGCATTAAAGCAATGTCCATTGCTGTTGTATCGCTTAACGCAACTAGAAGCAGAAAACCCGGTTGTTTCGCTGGGACAGCCCATTCGTTCACTTTTTAAACTGCAAACGAAGAGTATCGATATGAAGAAGAAAATGTTATTTCCCTACCATCATGCGCTGCAAATTCTTTCTATGGTTCATGGTGTCATTTCAGGCACGCCGTTTGAGCGGCTTGATGCACTTGTGGATAAAGGTGTTATTTCTGCTCATTTCTCAGCAGATGTGAAGGAAGCGGTCAATCAAGTATTGGCATTATACGTGCGTTTGCGCTGGCAACAAATGAAGCGAGAGGAAGCCTCCTCGTCCGTTTTGTTATTTACGACGTTAACCACTCGCGAGAAGGAAGAGCTGAGTTTAAGTATGAAAAGCTTTAAAGAGTTACAAAATACAATTTTCTATCATTTTTCCATGAAAGTATAAAGGGGGAGATTACGATTTTCTTCATGCGCAAAGCGATGGATTGTCCGTTGAACTATGATTCTATTTCTTTTTCGACTCCAATCTCGGAGCTGAGCTTTATTGTCTTTGATACAGAAACGACAGGATTTCAAGTTGCAAAAGACGATCGGCTCATTGAAATTGGTGCCGTCTTAGTAAGAGGGTTTGAAGTTGTCGAAGAAAGGAAATTTCAGACATATGTTAACCCAAACCGACAAATTTCTCGGGAAATAACAGAGCTAACGTCAATATCCAACAGCATGGTACAGGATGCGCCATTTGCGTTGGAGGCTATTTCCACTTTTTTCGACTATGTGGAACAAACGAATAGCGTTGCTTTTGTGGGGCATTACGTGACCTTTGATATGCTGGTACTGCAAAACGAACTGAAACGGGAAAAATTATCTTATCGAAAGTATCGGGCAATAGATACGTTGGATATGATCGGAATGGTTGCTCCGTCATATGATATGAGGGATTTGGAAAGATATGCAATGGCGTTCAATACCCGTATATATCCGCGTCATTCAGCCATCGGTGATGCAATGACGACGGCCTTTTTATTTACCGAATTGTTGATGCGATTTCAAGAGCGGGGAAAGGGAACGTGGGGGGATTTATCACGTCTACGAGAACAATCTTTTCTAACATGACGATAATTTGAAAAAATATCGCGATTCCTTGTCCTTATTTTACATTTTTATGCATAATATTTGAACCAAGCTAATACAATGTTACAAACCTTATATAAAGAGAGTGGTTGAGGTGAGGAATCGTTTATTATAATCTAATACATTTTCAAATATATTTTTCTTTTTGACTCCAGAGATAGTGCTAATCATATAGAAAGAAGCGAATCTCATTTCACACTTCTCACATCCAATTTAGGGAGGTCGAGTGGTGTGCACGATTACATCAAAGAAAGAACTATCAAGATCGGTAAGTATATCGTGGAGACAAAGAAAACAGTTCGCGTCATTGCGAAGGAGTTCGGAGTGTCCAAAAGTACCGTTCATAAAGATTTGACAGAGAGACTCCCGGCAATTAACCAAGAATTAGCCAATGAAGTAAAGGAAATATTAGATTACCATAAATCGATTCGTCATTTACGCGGGGGAGAGGCAACAAAGATGAAGTATAAGAAGCCCGAGTTGGAAGAAGAAACAGTCAATCACTGAGCAAGTGAGCACAGTAAGAATGTGAAAAAGGTCTTCGGCATAAGCGTTATCTGAAGACCTTTTTTTATGTGTGTTATAAATGTGTCTATATGTCAAATAAATAGGTGTTTTGTAATCATATGTAGATGAAATTTGTTTACATTTTTGGTAGTATGGAAAAGGTGAGTAAAAAGAATAACAGAAAGTATACATACTGAAGAGGCAAGATCACGCAAGAACAGTGTATACTGTACGTTTAAAGGTGTTTTTTCGGAAGCCCATCTTACTTTTGAACTATGCAGTATGATAAAATAAACAATTAAGGCAGTTATAACTGTGAATGTACGTATTTGAGGAGGAAATCAAAGCCATGTTTGCAAGGGATATAGGAATAGACCTCGGAACTGCTAACGTGTTGATTCATGTTAAAGGTAAAGGAATTGTATTAAATGAACCATCTGTAGTTGCGATTGACAGAAATACAAATCGCGTGCTGGCTGTCGGTGAAGAAGCACGTAGTATGGTAGGGCGTACGCCAGGACATATTGTGGCCATTCGCCCATTAAAGGATGGCGTAATCGCAGATTTCGATATTACTGAGGCGATGCTGAAATACTTTATCAATAAGTTAAATGTGAAAGGGTTTTTATCAAAGCCGAGAATTCTTATTTGTTGTCCGACGAATATTACAAGTGTTGAACAAAAAGCAATCAAAGAAGCAGCTGAAAAGAGCGGTGGTAAGAAAGTTTATCTAGAAGAAGAACCAAAAGTTGCCGCAATCGGTGCTGGAATGGATATTTTCCAACCTAGTGGAAACATGGTAGTCGATATCGGTGGCGGAACAACAGACATTGCGGTTCTGTCAATGGGTGATATCGTTACATCATCTTCGATCAAAATGGCCGGAGATAAGTTTGATAGCGAGATTTTACATTATATTAAACGCAAATATAAATTATTAATCGGTGAACGTACGGCTGAGAATATTAAAATTCAAGTTGCAACGGTATTTGAAGGATCACGTAATGAAACAATCGAAATTCGTGGGCGTGATATGGTTTCTGGTTTGCCGCGAACAATCACAGTTAATTCGATAGAAATTGAAGAAGCATTACGTGAGTCAGTAACGGTCATTGTACAGGCTGCAAAAAGTGTTCTAGAAAGAACTCCTCCTGAACTCTCTGCAGACATCATCGACCGCGGTATAATCCTTACTGGTGGTGGAGCTTTACTTCACGGAATGGACTTACTGTTGGCGGAAGAGTTGAAAGTACCAGTGCTTGTTGCTGAAAATCCAATGGATTGTGTAGCAATCGGTACAGGCATTATGCTTGATAACATGGATAAAGTCGTTTCGCGTCGTTTTGGCTAATAATAGAGAAACTTTTTAAAGGCTGTCCCAAAAAGGGAGAGCCTTTTTCTGTAGGATTTTCAAAGCCAAACCTTTGTAAGAATGCCCTTTTTATGCTTCTTCACCAGATGTTTTCCTCAAACGATAGCGCTCCCTATAGGAAATAAGTCATGTTTTTTGTGGATTTTTTCAAAACGCGCCCTATGTTTTTGGAAAAATGTATATAATGTAGGTAATTATTGGTTTTGTTAGGTGGAGGGTGAAAAAAGAGTGTTAAGAGGATTTTATACGGCAGCTACGGGGATGATTGCGCAACAGCGACGGACGGAAATGTTGACGAATAATATGTCGAATGCCAGTACACCTGGTTATAAAGCGGATCAATCGAGTGTGAGAGCTTTTCCGGAAATGTTGTTAAGTCAGATGAATAAAGAAACAATCCCAACGACGAATGGTTTGACGCTGTCTGCCAACAATGTAGTGGGTTATTTAAATACAGGAGTATATATGCAAGAAACCGTTTCAGCTTTTACACAAGGTGGGCTGGAGGAAACCGGGAATCCGACAGATATTGCTTTGATTGATATTGCTATGCCTGTCAATGAGGAAAATGGTCAGAATGGATCGGTCTTTTTTTCGGTAGGGCGTGAAAATGGAGAGATTGCTTATATGAGGAATGGTAATTTCACCATCGATCATCAAGGTAGTTTAACAACACCGAATGGTAATTACGTATTAGACATGAATGGCAATCCTATCCGAGTAAACAGTGAGGATTTTGCGGTCAATGGGGCTGGAGAGGTATTGGTGAACGGTGAAGTTATTGCTCAATTAGGTATTGCTTATGCAGAGAATCCATCTGCCTTATTAAAGGGGGCTGATGGTTTTTACTCAGTTGATGGCGGTGGGAACCTTCCTTTGGTTGCTGATGTTGCTGACCCAGGACTTCAGTTTTCCCTCCAACAAGGAGTCATTGAAAGTTCGAACGTGGATACAGGAAGAACGATGACGGATATGTTGGCAGCTTACCGGTCGTTTGAAGCTAATCAAAAAGTACTGCAAGCTTATGATAAAAGTTTAGAGAAGGCGGTCAATGAAATCGGCCGCGTATAAGGAATATGGGGTTTGGGGGATAGAGTAAATGAATCGCACGATGATCACAGCAACGAATACAATGTCACAGTTGCAGATGAAGCTAGATTTGATCGGAAATAATATAGCGAATGTCGGTACGACAGGTTATAAAAGTAAAAGCGGGACTTTCAGTGAGTTGATGCTTCAGCAAGTGAATAACCAACAAAAGCTTACAGAAGAGATTGGTCGACTGTCACCAGCAGGTATTCATGTTGGAAATGGAGCTCGTCTCGGTTTAGTGAAGGTTAATTTGAATCAAGGGAGTTTGCAAACAACGAATCGCGATTTAGATGTTGCATTAACAAAAGAAGATCTGTTTTTCAAAGTGAATGTGGATGGAGAAGTACAGTTTACAAGAGATGGCTCTTTTTATTTGACACCTTCGACTGAGGGGGATGGTCAATATCAACTAGTAACGTCAGAAGGTCATTATGTGTTGAATGAAAATAATGAACCGATTATCATCTCGGGAACAATTGAGAATATCAATATTACGGATGATGGAACAATAAATGTAACAACTCTAGAAGGGCTATATCAATCCATTGGTTTAGGCGTTATTTCTGTTCAGAATGCACAGTACTTGGAGCAGAAGAGTGGAAACAATGTCGGTCTTTCCCGACAAGCCTTAAACAATGGGATTACAGCAGCTGATATTTATACGGATTTGGTTGGAAATTTACGTAATGATATTTCGATTGAACAAGGTGTCATAGAAGCCTCGAATGTTGATTTATCCCAGGAAATGAGTAATTTGATGAGTACACAACGACTGTACCAATTTCAGGCTCGTTCCGTCACATTGGCTGATCAAATGCTAGGTCTTATCAATAGCGTGCGCTAAATCTAACTAAATATCCAGCGAGGGGATGGATAAGGTTGTTGAGAAATTCCCATTTCAAGAGGATTCTTGAATAAAGGAGCGTGAACTGTATTCATGGAACTCGAAAAAAGGATGACATCCAAAAATCAGCCACAAGCTGAGCCGAAAGTCACTGAACAAGTTCAACCTAAAATAAGAATTAGATTAATTCCTATTTGGCTTCGATTGATTTTGATTGCGGTGCTAACGGTAATGGCTTTGATTGCAGGGAGTATAGTAGGGTATAGCTTGATTGGTGACGGAAAAGCAGGGGAAGTGTTTCAACCGAAAACGTGGATACATATAAAGGATTTGGTGGTAAAAGAATAATCGGGAAACCATGTTATAAAATGTTGAACTATTCCATTAATTTAGTTGGTATAATTTTGAGTAGGAAGTGTACATTTTCATATTGGAAACATAATGGAGGGAATATATGTTAGATATCACAGCAATCAAAGAAATTATACCGCACCGATATCCGTTTTTATTAGTAGATAAAATCGTTGAGCTGGAAGAAGGAAAACGAGCTGTAGGCATTAAGAATGTAACGGCTAATGAACCATTCTTTAATGGGCATTTTGCGGATTACCCTGTCATGCCTGGTGTGTTGATTATTGAAGCACTGGCACAAGTGGGAGCAGTGGCACTTCTTAAAAAAGAAGAAAACAAGGGAAAGCTTGGTTTTCTGGCGGGTATTGACAATTGTCGAATCAAAAGACAAGTTAAGCCAGGCGATCAATTACGCCTTGAAGTGGAGCTGACTCGTTTACGCAGTTCTTTTGGGAAAGGAAAGGCTGTTGCTACTGTTGACGGTGAAATTGCTTGTGAGGTTGAAATTTCTTTTGCTCTTGGCGATAAGTAATCTTTAGGTGAACTAATCAGGTTGTTGCAGGTACTAAGATTGCCACTACACATCGGTGTTGAAGTGAGAATCTTAGTGCCTTTTAAATGAGATAAAATAAAGAACAACAAATAGATTGTATATTTTGAATAATTAAAATTATTTATAAGATATTTACAGTTGGGTTAGTACCGTTTATCATTTGAAAAAGTATTTGTTTTTATTTTATTATAATCAAATACTTTTGAATGATATAAGGGTCTGGTAAGCCATGTCATTCTTCCCGTTAGATTGAGCTTTCGTTCAATCTAACTTTTTTTTAGGTTGTTTTAGTAAAACCAGTTGATGCAAAGGTTGAATGAGACGTAAGGTGCGAGTATCCAGCAGCAACATATAATCTATACATACCGCTTGTTAATAGCTAACAAAGTTTATAAAAACCGCTTTTTTTGTGATAAATTGAATATGAACGTTCAGTACCATCAAATATATATGTATTCCAATATCTTCTGCCTTTCATGATGAAACATTTTTGTTTCTTTGGGCAAAATACAAACTGACCATACATAGGTCAAACATCATGAAAGGAGGAAGGCAAAATGAACAAAAAATTATTGGCGCTTCTTAGTGGGTGTGCATTGTCTGCTATGTTATTAACGGGGTGTGGAAACGATAATAACGATAACAACAATGATACAGGTACAAATGGGGTAGAAGATAACGTCGATGATACAATCGATAATAACAATAACGTCAATGATACAACGGATCATAACAATAACGTCAATGATGCAACGGATAATGTTGAGAATGGCGTTGAAGATGTCAAAGACAATGTTGGAGAAGGTGTCGAAGATTTAGGTGAAGGCATTGAAGACATAGGCAACGACATCGATGACAATAATACGACGAACAACAATGATACAATAAACAATGATACTACAAATAATACAACGACTAATAAGAAATAAGTGGTGTATTGGTTTCATACTTGAAATAAAATAAAAAGGGCTTCGGATCATTCAGCGATGATTCGAAGCCTTTTTTATTGCCCATTGTTTTTCCTGATTTTTAAGGGAAAAGCGAACGTACTAAAGACATTACCAAGGATGTAATTTAACAGATAGTTGTTATAAATAATGGTCAATTCGGTTAAATGTGGTAAAATAATATAGTAACGTTTCAAAATATATAGGAAATATCAATATTTCACAAAGTAACCGGTGATTTCGTAGTTATCGAGATATAATTGCACGATCAAGCCTTTTTGTAGTGATTTATTTGTGAAATAGGTAATATGTCGCCATTAGTAATGGGAGTGTAGACGGATACGATGAACTTTTGAAACAGTTAAGGTATAATGATTAAGTTGTTATAATTTTCTATTTGTTTGTATATTAATTTGTGTTAGTATTTTAACAATAATGTAACAGGGGGCTTGGAAGCTACATGTTAAAAAATCTTTCACCTGGGGTGAAAATCAGCATCAGTCGATCAATTTCTACAGCATTTGAACAATATATGAATTCAATTGAATGGCAGGAAGAACGAGCAGATATTGAAGTGTTTGTAATGAAATGGAGAGAGTATATTAACGAAAGTGCCTCTTGGTATGAAAAAGTTGATGATACACTCAAAAATGATCCGGATTTTCACGCAGAGCTAGCAGATAAAATTAACCAAATGATTCACAAAATATTATCTGAACCACCAACGGAGGCGCAAATAGCTGAAATTGAAGAGTTGCAGGGACAAGTTCAAACGAAGGAATACGTTTATTCTTGTCGAGCGGAAGCACGATATGTAATTGAACAATTACAAAATGAATTAAAAAAAAACAGCAGCGCGCAACAAAAGCCAGTGAAAAAGAAATAATTGAAGCGGCAACTGTTTACTTTTTGGCATATAATGAAGACATGCCGCTTCGTGATTATACGGTTGGAGATATAGAATACATTATCGAGCAATGTAACCAAAAAATCATCCATCCTGATATAGACAATTTGAATTCAGAAATGATTCACTAGAAATGTTTAAATGAACATTCCTTCAAAGGAGCCTTTCGTGTAAGAAAAGCTTCTTTTTTATTTACATTTTTAAAAAATATATACATCGATGTCAGTGCTCGTTTTAGATGTAGAGTATACGTGCAATTACGTCTTTTTATTATTTCCCCTTTAATGCTGCTAATTGAGGACGTGTGCGCATCTTTTCTTTGAATTGCATGATAAGTGCAGGACCTTCCAATCCTTCGCTCAGCAGCTCCTTTAAGAGCAATTCAGCGTATTCATTTTGATTGGATACGATGCTTCCCTCAAATAATACACTATAATGATCATCGATTCGTTTACAAGTGAGGATTTCAGTATCAAATGTGGCAGGGCTATTTTCTTTTTTCGTAATAATGCCGAGAATCCGTATCGTCTTTTGATTGGCAATGGCTTGTTGTAGCTGAGTGTAGGAAGTTTTGTGGATAAAGCATTCTAATAACCAACGGTAATGTTCATCTTCTTTGTTGATGACTAAACCTTCTGTTAATTCAATGTCGACTAATTCATTATTAGAGTTGAAAATTTGTAATGAAATGAGTCTGAATGATTTCATGAAATCCCTCCATTTTCTGAAAAGAATGATTTTTTAGAAAAAAGATGATGCAATGTTCTATGTGGAAGTAAGGAAATGACAGGTTTTGAGTATTTTGAAAAGATGTAATTGTTTCGTTACATTCATTATATCATACAAAATGCATGTGTTTTTCCAGGCAGAACAATTGTAGAAATACTGTTGAAATATTCGTTTGAAAAATATATGCAGCTACAACTTGTTTGTTTTCATAAAAAAAGAGGAAGTGCAGAAAGATCTTCCCTATCTAAACTTTCATGGATTGCCTTTTCTTATGTAGTGTTCCTTCTTTTCGGCTTTGTGACAGTAAGTTTCTTTCAACTGATCTCCATCTTTGAGAGGTAATATTTGTGGGAACCATTAGATATAAGGAATACGACAGACGGTAATTCTCTGTTGATTGATCATAAGAAATGAGTCATCCGGAAAGTCATGGAATGACTTTCCGGACAGCTCTGGTATTTTTACAAAGAAAGAGAAACCAATTCTTTAATTTCCTCTGTACTCATTTCGGTAATCCAATTTTCACTTGTGAGTATTTCTTCATTCAATGCTTGTTTTTGATCGAGCATGGCATCAATTTTTTCTTCCAATGTTCCTGTACAAATCAGTTTATGAACATGAACGAAACGTTTTTGGCCAATGCGATAGGCGCGGTCGGTTGCTTGATTCTCAACGGCCGGATTCCACCAACGATCATAATGGATGACATGGTTCGCGGCAGTCAAATTCAGTCCAGTACCACCAGCCTTCAATGAAAGGATGAAAATGGGGTACTCGCCGTTTTGGAATTTGTCGATCATCACATCACGCTGTTTTTTTCCTAAGCTGCCATTTAAGAACGGTACTTCAAGACCGTATTCTTCTTGCAGCAAGTGTTGAATCATTTCGCCCATGCCGATATATTGGGTGAAAATCAAGCAACTTTCGTTTTGCAGCATGACTGTATCGACAAGCTCAAATAATTTGTCGAGCTTGCTGGAACGAACACGCACATTATGTTGATGTTCCTCTTTTAAGTACAAGCTTGGATGATTGCATAACTGCTTGAGCTTACCAATCATTTGTAAAATTAACCCTTTTCGCTCGAAGCCGTTCAATTTCTCAAGCTTTGCGAAGGTATCTTGGATAAGCTGTTCATATAACGAAGCCTGTTCAGATGTTAATGGCACGAACTCCTTTTGTTCAACCTTATCCGGAAGATTCAAGGCAACATCTTGATCTTTCTTTGTACGTCTCAGTAAAAAGGGCTGAATGAACTTCTGCAGGTCTTTAATTCTATCCGTTTGACCATCTCGCTCAATGGCTGTCACAAAGGTATCCTGAAAATGCTTCAACGAACCAAGGTAGCCTTTGTTCGTGAAGTCGAAAATCGCCCAAAGCTCACTCAAACGGTTCTCCATCGGTGTACCGGTCAAGGCAATATGATGACGCCCTTTTAATTTTCGGACAGAACGAGATTGTTTCGTTGCTGCATTTTTAATATTTTGTGCTTCGTCTATGATGATCCCGTTCCATTGGACGGAGCATAATTCATCCGCATCAAGGTGCGTCATACCGTAAGATGTAAGAATGACATCGTATTCTTGGATGAATGCTTGGAATGCTTCACCTTTCGGTCGCTGTGGACCGTAATAAAGAGCAACCTTCAAGGATGGTGCAAATCGTTCACATTCCTTTTGCCAGTTTCCCAGTACCGAGGTTGGGCAAACGATGAGCGAAGCCTTTGTTGTCGGTAATGGTGCAGAAGTGGCAGGGAGTACCGGTTGATCTTGAATTGACAGTAAATAGGAGATGACCTGTATGGTCTTTCCTAGTCCCATATCATCAGCCAAGCAAGCACCAAAGCCATGTTGACGAAGGAAGAGAAGCCAGCTTAATCCTTGCTGTTGATACGGGCGTAATTCGCCTACTAAGGTAGAAGGTGAATGTACCAATGGGATTTGTTGGACTTCTTTTAAAGAAGCGAACATTTTCTTCAAATCATTATTCAGTTCGAATTGAATTTTAATGAGTTCTTGAAGATCTTCGTTGTCTTCTTCGGGAGTCTCTTCTTCTAGTTCCTGCTGAAGAATTTGACTTAATGAAACCCCTTTTTTCTCAGCGGTTTTGATTGCTTTCTGAATGTGTCGAATAAGCTCTGGATCTAATTTTACCCATTGACCGTTGACATAAATCAGTCGTCGTTTATCATGGACGAGCTGTTGGAATTCATCTTCTGTTAGTTCGGCGCCATTCATGGATATACGCCAATCGAAATCCATCAAGGCCTGCATACCGACAAAGGAAGGACCGTGAGAGCTGTTGTTCTTCATTTTTCCTTTCAGTTTCATGGTAGCTTGCTTCAAATCTGTCCACCATGAAGGGAGTAAAATAGTAGCCCCGATGAATAATAATTTCTCGCTTGCTTCAGTCAAAAATAACCAAGCTTCTTCTTCTGTGAGTTCCTGTTTAATGGTTGTTGAGCCTTTTAACATCGGCACAAGCTGTATCCAGGTTTGTATGTCCTCTTGAATGACCGATTCGTGCTCTTCCCAAGATTTCAACAGCTTCTGCTGGCCGTAGACTTTGATTTGCTCCAGGTTTTTACGGGAGCGAACAATGACTTCTAATGTCCAAGTCCCTTCTCCGCCTGCAGGTTCAATTAAACGTAAACCTGTTGTGAAGGGAAGTGTGCTCTCTTCAGCATTCATCCACTGCTTCCAACGTTCCTCTGTGAAGAATTGTTGCAATTCCTCCGGGGAAAGCCTTACATGCTGAATAGCCTGCAAAGCATTCTCCCATTTTGCGCTAGTGGTTGGATTTTGCTGCAAACGTTCTGAAATCGTTTCAGCATACCATTTTTCAATAAAGGTATGCGTATGGATCGTTCCTTGTGGTGAAGGATATTGCTGCATCCAAAACTCTTTATCGAATTCATCTGTAATAGAAGGAGGCAACTTCCATTCAATCCGGTTTTGTTCAATATGGGAGAAATCCGGAACTGGAATGGTTTCTTCAATCGCTTCTTTAATGGAAGGGGCGGCTGTTAAACATAAAAACGACAGTTCATCCCAATTCCACTCAATAAAGGAAAGGAAATGATCCTGTGAAAAGAGGGACAGTAGCCCGGATGCCTGCAAGAGAATGCCCTCTCGCTCATTAATTGTGTCATATTCAAGGAAATTACCGTAGAAGCTATTTTCGTCCCATGCAAATAGCTGTTTTGCGTATGAGGCAGGTGGCAGATTGTCACCATGTTCATCATAAGCGGTGAGAAAGTATCTTCCTGTTTGTAAAGGCTCTGTATGCACGGTAATTTTATTCAGCATGAATCAATTTACCCCTTTTCAATTCTTCTTGAAAGGCACGTAATCTCCGATGAGTATGTTGTATTTTCTCGATATACCTTTCCCATTGTTCTAAATTATGTTCTTTTTTGTAAATCGTCCGGATTTTCTTTAAATAGCGCACGGCGGCACGGTAGCTCTGGCGGTTTTTGTTAGCGATCTTCTCATTGACAATATTGGTGAATAAGGGTAACAACAAGGTTGGATTTTCCTGTTGTACTTTCTTGATATCATCGGATGCAATGTAATCCAGTTCGATATTGCTGTATAGGTACAATTCTACCCATTTCCGGTGTTTGTTACTATCGAGCAAATAATTGCTGTAATACATAAACGAATAGGGTAAGCAGGTTTCACAAAACTTTTCGAATAACTCCATTTTTTTTGTATGGGCATAATATTTCTTGATATATGGCAGAAAGAACTGAACAAACTCTTTTCTGGCGTAATAGCTGGTCTCATGCTGGAAGTACTGTAACACATTCTTGGTAATAAACGTAATGAATGGAGCGACCTTTTGTTCATCAGTATGACGAACCCAATACATTAACAGCGGATAATCTTGTGGATGCAACACTTGTAATAATTGGGCGACCTGCTCATCACGATTAGTCAAGAGTGATAAGTGAATGAGTGCAATCACATATTGTACATGGAGACCATCATGGTTTTCTTCCGCTATTGCCAGCAGTCTGTTCAACTCTTCATTTCGCCATGTTTTTTCTCTTAAGACGGTTGTCCATATGTTTCGATAAATGTTGATGGTGGCGCTTGAATGCGGGCCATTTTCATCAAGCATTTGTGTTAGATCATCGCGAATGCCAAGAAAGAATTGGTCAAAGGCGAATGGTCTGGATACGCGCGTTAGTTGGTTCATTGTATAAAACAACTCTTCCATGACTTCCTCGAGCTCACGTTGTAAGAAATGTCTGGCATTCCCGCTAATGGAGGGTTGCTGAAAACATTGTATCGTACAAGCAGTGGTATGGAAGTACATGATGAATAAGTACAGCAGCTTCCATTCGGTTTCAATCGGCATCTTTGCTTTTACGCGTTGTAAGTACATATCCCATTTGGTCATTAAAGAATAGGATGGCTGTGAGATATGCGCTCCAATTTGTTCTTGGAAGTTCTCTTTCATGAACCCTTTCCATGATTCGTATGTGTTGTCTATAGGCTTGTCGCTTTGCCATAATTCGGTTGCCTTTTGTAAGTGCAAGGAACTTCGAACTCGTTCGTTTGAAGATGAATCATTTTTCCATGATTGAATCCATTCGCTGACAGAACCAATGGATGAATAGGAAGAGAAAAAGACGGCCAGTTTATGGCGGCAAACGTGCTCTTGCTGACAGGAACATGTGCTATGGATGGGCATGGACAGATCTAACCTTACTTGGTAGGGTGTAAGATCCTGTACGGTAGCCGTAATGGCGTCTGTTTCTTCCTTTTTTTTATCGACCATATTTTGTCTGAATAGCAGCAGACCACGTTGGACGGAAACGATATCTTCCGGTATATGCGGACGCACTAAATATTGTAGCTCTTCACTGAATAATTGAAGTTGTTGTAGCATGGCATCAACCTCCAAATGATTTCTATATAGCGTTAAGTATGAACTTTTTTAGAAAAAATTAACATGCGTATGAGTGCATATTCTTTTATTATACTTCACCTGTGGATAGTTAATAAAGTAATGACAGGATGGGAAATTAAAATGCAAATTTTACAGTTGTATTTCAATTGTGTGAAATAGACTGAATTATTTCTGAGAGCCATGGTTATTTGTTATAATGATGTCGTTTCCAATAATAGTTATTCTCATAGATTGATAGAGTCAGTTATACATACTAGTGAATTGGGCGTAGTCTACGTAGGTGTACAGACTCTTTTTTTCAACAAAAATAGCTATATTTCATCACAATCCATGTCGGTTATTGTGATAAAATGGAAACAAAAGAGAGAAAAGGGGGATTACTGAAAAGAATGAAAGCTGCAAAAATACTTCTAAGCTGCATCTTGGCTGTGTCTGTTTTATTGACGTTCGGCCAATCATCATCGGCAGCCACATCATTTAAGGACATTAGTTCGAGTTACCGGGCCTATGATGAAATTATGTATTTGGCTCAAGGCGAAATTGTAACGGGGGATACAGCAGGAAGGTTCAATCCGAACCTCAAAGTGACACGAGCGGAAGCAGTCGCGATGATCGGACGAGCTTTAGGTTTAAGCTCGACACAAACTGCTACTAATTTCAAAGATGTAGGAGCCAATAATTTTGCTTCCGGTTATATTAAAGCAGCTGTAGCAAAAGGCATCGTTTCAGGATATGGAGATGGGACATTCAGACCGAATAATTATGTCACCCGCGGGGAAATGGCGGTATTAATCAGTAAAGCCTTCAATTACAGCTTCGATGGAACAGTTTCCAGTGCAGCAACCGCTCTGAAGTCGAGAGGGATTGCCCAAGGATTGGCGAACGGTTCGTTTGGTACAGGCGAGAATATCATTCGTGCTGACTATGCGGTATTTTTAGCGCGTGCTATTGATTATAAGCTGCGCATCACGCCGACAACTTCCTTTAATAGCGGAGAAAAAGTTGTAAATGTAAGTTCGTTGAATGTTCGGAAGGGACCTTCAACAAAGTATGCGACTGTCGGTTCGTTGGCACTTAATACGAAAGTGGCGACAAGCTACAGTGTCGGGAATTGGACACTCGTGAAATCCGGCAGTATCATCGGGTTTGTCAGCAGTAGCTATTTAGGCACTAGTACATCATCTGGCAGTAGTGGATCGGCTGCTTCCGGCAGTGACCTTAGTAAATTGACGATTGTTATTGACCCAGGACATGGCGGTTCAGATCCAGGGGCAATTGGATATGGTCTGCAAGAAAAAACGGTTGTGTTGGATACAGGTCTGAAGTTGCAGGCATTGTTGGCAAAAACACCATTTAAGGTCGTTATGACACGTACTTCCGATACGTATCCGACATTAGCAGAACGTGTAGCCATCGCCGAAAACGCCAAAGCTGATAGTTATATCAGTATTCATGCCAATGCCTATAATGGTAATGCGAGCGGTACAGAAACTTGGTATGCGAGCAGTTCATCCAAATCGGTATCGGCATCAAGCGATGTTTCTGCTGCATCAGCGGCATCTGATGGAAAAATGTTAGCGACATACGTTCAAAAACGATTAGTGTCTGCTTTAGGGTTAACAGACCGTGGCATTAAGGAAACAAGTTCACTCTATGTTGTGACGAAAACATCCATGCCAGCTGTCTTAGCTGAGCTAGGATTCATCGATAATGCCTCAGATAATGCTAAATTGGCGCAATCGTCCTATCGTCAAAAAGCAGCACAAGCTATTTATTACGGTATTTTGGACTATTACAAATATAAAGGTTATGACGTAAGTAAATATTATTAATGCATAAAGCGTAAGCACCCATGGAATAACTCAGAAAGTGAAATGGGCGTTTGCGCTTTTTTTGCACTTTAAGAAATTTTAACTTCTTTAAAGGATTAAAGTGTAAGAAAAGGCATCGACTTTCGCCATTAGGGGCGATAAGTCGTGTTTTTCTAATGTGACTCAGTCACAGAGCTAAATGGGGTACGAAGCCTTGACAAAAAATATACGAAATTATACCTAAAAATATTCAAGATTATTCCGATTACATTAGTAGAATACGAAGAAGCAGCAGAAAGGTTTATGTTTGTGTTCAAATTAAAGGAGGATATACAGAAAGATGAAAACGATCAAGTTCATACTATGCACTTTATTAGCGTTATCGACATTATTGACGTTCAGTCATACATCTTCAGCAGCCACGACCTTCAAAGACCTTAGTACAAGCTATCGCGCGTATGATGAAATTATGTATCTGGCGCAAGGAGAAATCATTACGGGCGATAGTACGGGAAGATTTCAGCCGAACCGAAATGTGACGCGTGCCGAAGCAGTAGCAATGATTGGGCGTGCAATCGGGTTGGATGGAACAAAAACGGCGACTACCTTCAAGGATGTCGGAGCCGGAAACTTCGCGTCAGGCTATATTAAAGCAGCGGCGGCAAAAGGAATTGTTTTGCCAAGTACAGGTGGTTACTTCAAGCCTGACCAAAAAATTACGCGAGGCGAAATGGCGTATTTGATTGCCAAAGCGTTCAACTATAGCTTTGACGGTTCTATTTCAGGTGCGGCGGCACAGCTGAAAACAAGAGGGATTGCCCAAGGGGTATCCAGCACATCATTCGGTGAAAACAATGCTATCATTCGTGCCGATTTTGCTGTCTTTTTAGCACGTGCTATCGACTATACGCTTCGTCTTACACCAACTACGACATTCAGTAGTGATGAGAAGTACATAAATGCAGATGCCTTAAATATCAGAAAAGGACCATCGACTAAATATGGGACAGTAGGGTCATTACCGCGAAATACAACAGTCGTTACGGGGTATAGCGTCGGTAGCTGGATACTTGTTAAATCAGGCAACACTGTTGGGTTCGTAAATAGCGGTTATTTAAGCACGAGTGTATCAAAAGGAAACGATGAGGATAAAGATAAGGAAATCGTTGTGGACCCAACCAGTCCATTGAGTAAGCTGACACTTGCTATTGATCCGGGTCATGGCGGTTCGGACCCAGGTGCTACCTATTATGGTGTGAAGGAAAAGGACGTTGTTTTAGCGACTGGTTTGTACTTAAAGGAAATGTTGGAGCAAACACCGTTCAACGTCGTTTATACACGAGAAACAGATACGTATCCAACATTGCCTCAACGCGTGAGCATCGCGAAAAATGCGAAGGCGGATATTTTTGTGAGTATCCATGCTAACGCAGCAAGTAGTTCAAGCGCCAGTGGAACAGAAACCTTTTACTATGCAGCGGGAGATACAAATGCTGTGACAGCAGCGGCCGCTTCAGATGGAAAGCTGTTAGCTACCTATATTCAAAATCGGTTAATAGAAGAATTGGAACTGCGGAATCGTGGCGTTAAATCCACAAGTTCATTGTATGTGCTGAAAAATACATCGATGCCGGCTGCTCTAGCAGAGCTTGGTTTTCTGTCGAATCAAGAGGAAGGAGCAAAGCTAGCGAAAGCTGAATACCAGAAGAAAGGTGCGAAAGCGATCTATCATGGTATACTAGATTACTATGACAGCAAAGGTTATGAGGTAGAGCAATACTATCAATAAAAAGCCGGATAGCATATGTCATTTTGGTGAGAAAAAGGTGTCCAGAAAGATCATTCTGATTAACATTTTTAGAGGAATAAGTTTTTCTCTGTAGCCTCTTTTCTTGTGTTGCAATGCGCTTTCCTCAACCAATCGCCAGTCTTTAGCGGCAATGCTTACAGAAACAATAAGCTGAAAAAAGAAACAGTTTGGAATTGTTGCTTTGGTCGAGGACAAACAAGCGGTAGGAGCGTCTGAAAAGTCATTCGATGACTTTTCAGATAGCTCCTTTTGTTTTACCTGCTAATATATGATATTGTAAAAAATATATAGGAAGAATATAAGATTTATTCAATAATGAGAGTGATAGAGATTTACTGCTAAAAGTTAGACGTATCATACATTTCACCCTTGCAAATTTGCAAGACTGCTAAATAGAAATAAAGGACATAGAGGGGGAAGTATATGAAGACAAGAATGAGCCTTCTTTTTATCTCGCTATTACTTATTTTATTACCACAAAGTTACAATGCCGAATCACTGGGAAGTTCGGTGAATGAGAGTGATTCTACCGAGTCACTTGTGCAGCGGGCGATCGAAGAAGGAGAGCGAGCGAACGTTTTATTTTATAATCAAGTAGATTATGAAGTGTTGAATACATATGGGGCGGAAATCATTAATGAATATGAAGCCATTCAAGCTGTGACCATCAAAATATCTACTGATCTATTAAATGAATTGGAGCAAGAAGAGTCGGTAAAAAGCGTGGAAGTCGATCAGCTGGTGCAAGTAGAAGGACAAACGACCAACTGGGGCTATGATCGACTGAACATTGCGAATAGAGTGCCAACCTCTTTAACGGGCGAAGGAGTAAAAATTGCTATTGTAGATAGTGGAGTTGACACCAGTCATCCGGATTTAAAAGTAGCGGGTGGTACATGTGTTTTAGATATCGTTGACGATCCGTTTGGCTGTTACAATTCATATGAAGATGATAATGGACATGGGACGCATATAGCGGGGATTATTGCTGCTCAAGATAATGACATCGGAGTCTTAGGTATAGCGCCGGATGCGAGCATTTATGCGGTGAAGGCGCTAGATAGCCTCGGCTATGGAACAACTTCGTCCATTATGTCTGCACTTGATTGGAGCATCAAAAATGAGATGGATATCGTCAATTTGAGCTTAACGACTTCGAACAATGACTTGGCCTTGAAAGAAATGGTTAAGAAAGCTTATCGTTCGGGTATTTTGGTTATAGCAGCAGCGGGGAATAAGGGGAATGCCACTGGTCTGGAGAACAATGTGCTGTACCCGGCTAAGTATGATGAAGTCATTGCCGTGTCTGCTTTAGGAAAGGACAATAAACTTATTGCCACGAGTTCTGTGGGAAATGAAATTGAGTTTACCGCTCCTGGCGGATTGATTTATAGTACCCTTCCATTGGAACATGACTCGTACGGTGCACGAGATGGGTATGGAAGCATGTCGGGAACATCGATGGCATCTCCGTTTGTCACAGCGATGTCTGCTTTGTATATGGAAAAATATCCTACGTATACGAATGAACAAATACGTGAACTATTGCAAAATAATGCGCTGGATTTAGGGGAAGCAGGTAAAGATACAAAGTTTGGTTATGGACTTGTTCAAATTGACAAGACTGTTTTGCCGACACCGGTCGTTTCAACCACAACTTCCGATAGAGGTACAATAACCATCAATATTGAGGAACTTCCAGAAGGTTCGACAGGATACAATCTGTATCGTTTTAATAGACTAATTGTATCCAATAGCAACGATTCAACAATTGAAGACTATGCAAGTAAGGGGACTGTTTCTTATAAAATTGTTCCAGTCATCAATGGGATGGAACAAGTTAATAGAGTAACGAAATTTACTGTCACATTGAGTACCCCAAATATTTCGGATATGAATAATAGTTACTGGTTTAGTCGAAATGTTATGTATCTGTACAGTAAAAAGGTCATGAATGGCTATGCATCAGGTGAAATGAAGCCATACCAGCAAATAACGAGAGCGGAGGCACTTGTTATGTTAGTCAATTCTTTAGGATTAAAGCCCGATGTCTCGTATAATACTTTCCGTGATGTACCGAATAGTAGTTTTGCTGCAGGTCATATCGGAATTGCTCTAAAAGAAGGGATCATTACTGGTTTTACGGACGGTACCTTTAGGGGGAATCAAGCGGTCACTCGTGCTGAAATGAGTATTATGATTGCGAATGCGTACAAGCTGCAAGCTCCGAGCCAAACGGTCACTTTCTCCGATTTAAACAGTAAAGTGACGGGATATCAAGCCATTCAAAAAGTAGCGGCAAATAAAATTGCCCAAGGCTATACAGACGGAACTTTCAGACCGTACGATAAGATGGATCGTGCCACATATGCAGTATTCATTTCGAGAGCGATGAATGAGAGTTTACGTTAATTGTTCCAAATGAAGTTTGTTATTTCGACAAAAAAGTAAAAATTTTTTTAAAGAAACGGTTAATAAAATGTAATTGATTGTATGAATGTGAATGTTTTAAAAACTCGTAATGGAAGGGGAAATCCGCTTCTGTTGCGAGTTTTTTTGTTGTTGAAATAAGTCCTGTAACAGATAGGAAAAGGAGAGTAATAGAATTGTAATGTAAACGTAACGTTAAAGAAGGGAAACCTCTGTTAAGATATTACTAGACAAAAGAAACGAAATTTCGACGACTGTGTCAAAAAAACGAGAATGATGTCGGGGGTTCTGAATGAGGAAATTTGTTTACATGCTGATTATAGCAGCTGTTGTTTTCGCTGTTATGCCTTCCAAAAGTGAAGCAGCAGCTTATACAGGAAATGACGTTGTAACTATAGCCAACAAGTATAAAGGTGTTCCTTACAAGTTCGGAGGAACAACAACGAGCGGATTCGATTGTTCCGGTTATACGACTTTCGTATACAAGCAAGTCGGTGTTTCTTTACCACGTACGGCAGCTGAGCAATATAAAGTAGGAACAGCCGTTTCTAAGAGTAACCTGAAAGCAGGGGATTTGGTTTTCTTCTCTGGTACATATAAGTCAGGCATTTCACATGTCGGTATTTATACCGGGAATAATAGTTTCATCAGTGCAACATCCAGTAAGGGTGTAGCGGTTGTAAGTATGGACAATTCATATTGGAAATCAAAATATACAGGCGCTAAGCGCGTCATCAGTGCGGTTTCATTACCGGCTGGCGAATTCACTGATATAGCGGACAGCCACTTTGCTTTTGCAGCGGTTAAAACACTCAGCACACAAAATGTTATTAATGGGTTTGAAGATGGCAGTTTCCGCCCAACTGATTCCGTTACAAGAGGACAAGCGGCAGCCATTATTAATCGAGTGTTAAAATATACACCGAGCAAGATCAATTCATTCAAAGATGTTTCAGCATCACATACATTTGCAAAAGATATCGCAGCTATGAAAGAGTTAGGAATTATTAATGGTTACAGCAACGGTAATTTTGGACCAAATAATACGATGACGAAAGCAGAAATGGCTGCGATTATTCATAGAGCATTTGAATTATCATCTTTAGTATCAGCAAGTGCAAACCACGTATACTTAGATGTTAATGAATCACATTGGGCGTATGAAGCGGTTGTAACGATGAAAGCCATCGATACGACAGGCGGTTTCAAAACAAGCAATTATCAATCGAATACGAACGCATCACGTGCACATTTTGCAGCAGCGATTTACAATGCGGTTAATGTAAAATAATAAGAAAAGAATCATTCTCCTTGTAGAGTGATTTTTTTTTGATATCTTATATGGTACTTTTGTGTATCTGCCATATATTACTACTATATGAATCTATTCTATCTTTAGATGTTTAGTTAGAATTTTCGATATAATTAAGATCCAGGTGTTTTTTTGGAAATCACCTAAATATATTAGATAAGGAGATCATAGATGAAGAAGTTTATATCCATGCTTCTAAGCATCACACTTATTTTTTCGCTCTTGCCTGTCTCGCATACGTTTGCTGATGATGTAACAGGCATTGCACTAGAAAAAGAAATGAGAGCGATGATTGAAAAAGGGATTATTGCCGGCTATGAAAATGGTAAATATGCGCCGGGAGAGCAGGTAAGCAGAGGACAGTTTGCGACATTTATTGCGAGGGCTCTTAATTTACCAGAGGGAGACCACGTCTTTACTGATGTATCGCCCAAATCTTCGCTAGCATCGGGCATTAATGCGGCTTACGCGGCCGGTATTGTTACTGGTATTTCCACAACGAAATTCGCACCGGATAGTAACATTACACGTGTGGAAATGGCCGCTATGATCGACCGGGCGCTTGACTATTTAGGAGTGACAAAAACGAAGGGGACATTGAATTTTATCGATGAACAAGAAATCGGTTCATCCTCTTTCCGTTTGGCGGTCATGAATATGGTAGGTTTGAAGATTATTAATGGCTACCCTGTTGACAATGGCTATGCATTCAAACCGCGCAATGAAGCAACACGTGCAGAAGCGGCAGCCTTCATTTCACGTATGTTGGATGTGTTTGAGGCGCAAGAAGGTGAAATTCCGACCTATGATTATAGTATCGGAACGGTTGATGCAAACGGGAATGTGAAAACTAGCAGCCGGACATATCAAACATATGCTGAAGCAGTTAAGGCCTATTCATCAGCTGCAGCGTCAGCGAAAGTCATTTTGTACAAAGATGAAATCATTAGTATGGATGAGGGAATTGTTGTTGCGACACCACGTACAGGAAGTGCCACGACAATCATCTATCAATCTGATATGAAAACGTATCATGGACCTGTTGCAAGCGGAACAGAGCTGGAATATGTATCATCGGATGATTCAGTCGTGACAGTGAAAGTGGCAGGCGTAACTGGTTACGTCTATCAAGAGGATGTTCAATTGATTCACACACTGCAGAAAGAAGGACAATCCTATTACAGTGTGGATTCATCGGGTGATTTACTACACTACTTGTATAATCACACAACAGGTAAATACAGCTCATATGTTTACGGAAAAGCACCATCTACGTTCAAGCAAAATGTGAAATATTATAGCTGGGATGGCGCTACATTCACAAATGAAAGCGGATTGACGGTAGGTACATACTATCAATATTTCAATATGCTTCCTGTTCGTACAAGTACGAACTATAGCGCTTCAGAATTAGAAGCGATTATCCAGCAGAGATTAGCAGAAAGAGAAGCGTTGTATACGAAAAACCCGACTACGTATGCACGCTATAAAGATGCCACGACGAAAAGTAAGTTAATTGGTTTAGGGAAAATTTTAAAAGATTTTGAGAAATATCATAAAATGAATGCGCTGCTCGTATTGAGCATGGCCATTCATGAAAGTGATTATGGCATGAGTGCGAATGCCCAAAATAAAAACAATATTTTCGGCATTAAAGTGTATGACAGCAATACAGCGGCAGGAGAAACATATGCGACCATTCGTGATTGCGTAGCTTCTCTATCAAACAATTATATTAATCTTAATTACGTTCCTGTCAGTGGCGCCTATGCCAATGGCGGTATGGTCGGCAACAAAGGACGAGGCATGAACGTCCGCTATGCATCAGACCCTTACTGGGGACAAAAAATTGCTGGTCATATGTACAAGCTGGATAAAGAAATGGGCGGAAAGGACTTTGTAAATAACGCATCTCCTTATGCCATTTACGAAACAACATCAGAAAATCTGAATGTACGCTCAACAGCAGCAGTGACATCATCTAATCTGTTATACACGTACAAAAAAGCAGGTTATGCTGTTGCTGTCGTAGGTACAACATCTGATAAAGCGTTCCATAAGATTTTGTCAGACAGTAAAGATGAACAATACGGATACATTTCGACACAATACGCAACTAAATTAACCATTGCTAAATAAATGGTGCAGCCCTCACAGTAAATCTGTGGGGGCTTTATTTATTTGATGCTGAAAGGAGGAATCGCGGTTTTATAGGCGAATATAAAGACTTAATAGGTATTTGCACGCAGCTTCAGATATAACATGAATCTTTAGGCCGCTCTTTCGAATTGTGAACAAATAAGGAAAATATCATAGTATTTTGCTAGTTTTAGTAAATGATTGTCAGATTGTGCCGATGTAATGATTAAATATGCATTTGGAAGGGAGTCTGTGATGAAAAAACTAGTTTCATTACTTCTTAGTTTACTATTAGTATGTATGTTACTTCCGAACTATCAAGTATTTGCGAATGATGTTTCCGGTATTGCACTGGAAAAAGAGATGCGTTCCATGATTGAGCAAGGTGTTATGGCAGCCGATGGAAGCGGCAATTACAATCCAGGAGGAAAAGTGACGCGCGGACAATTTGCCATGTATATTGCACGAGCCGTTCAATTGGAACAGGGACCTCACCGTTTTAACGATGTTCCAGTCGATTCAGTGTATGCAAGTGGTATTAATGCAGCGGTCAAAGCAGGCATTATTTCAGGATTTACTGCCACACAATTTAAACCGGATCAACTGATTACGCGCGTAGAGATGGCTATTATGATGAATCGCACATTGGACTACTTGAACATTAACAAAACGAGTGCATCCATTACGTTTACAGACAAAGCGCAAATGAATCCATCATCACAGCAGGCGGTATCTTATTTAGTGGGACTGGGGATTGTCTCGGGTTATAAAAATGCAAATGGGGCAGGATATTCCTTTAAACCACTTCAGCATATAACAACAGCGGAAGCGGCAGCTTTTATTTATCGTACACAGCAGCTGATTGTTCAAGAAGCGCAGGAAGATGCACTAGAACCTGTGGGAGAACCTGAACTGGAGCCGGCACCGGCATCGACTGAGGGCTATCAAGTCGGAACAGTCGATAGTAAGGGAAATGTAAAAGTTAGCAGCAAAACGTTCCAAACATTTGAGGAAGCAAATCAAGCTATAACACAGGTCGCTTCACAAGTAATTGTGTATAAGGGAAAAGTCATGAAGATGGAAAAAGGAATTGTCATTGCGACGCCAAGTTCAGCGACGACAACTATGTATGCAGCGGCGACGTTCCGCTCAGGAGATGTATATGCGGCCGTTCCAGCCCAATCTGAATTGGAATATGTGTCGTCGGATCGTGATAAAGTGACGATTAAAGTGGCCGGTCAAGTTGCATATGTTAAACACGAGGAAGTCACACTTTTGCCGATACAAGGGATTAGTGAACGCACTCATTATACGGCAAATGCCAACGGTGAGCTGGTGCTGAAAATTTACAACCATACAAAGAAGACCTACGTTTCAACGACTGTCGGCAAAGCGCCTGCCAACTTTAAAGTAGGCAGTAAATATTACAGCTGGGATGGTGTGAAATTCACTACGGAATTAGGAAATGTAATCGGAACGTATTATCAATATTTCAATATGCTGCCGATTCGTACGAGCACAAGTTATACAGCTGCAGAATTAGATGCTATTATTATGAAAAAGTTGGCTGAGCGAGAAGTATTGTATACAGCCAATTCCAAAACCTATAGTCGATACAAAGATGCAACGAAAAAAAGTAAGCTAATTGGGCTTGGCGAAACGCTGAAAAACTTTGAAACACATCATAAGATGAATGCTTTAATGGTACTTGCTTGGGCCATCCATGAAAGTGATTATGGCATGAGCACGAATGCTCAAACGAAAAATAATCTGTTCGGCATCAAAGTATATGATAATAGCCCAGAAAAAGGAGAACAATTTGCCACTCCACGTGATTCAATTGCAGCTCTATCGAGTCAATATGTCAATTTGAATTATGTACCGACAACAGGTAAGTACGCCAATGGCGGTATGCCAGGAAATAAAGCACGTGGAATGAATGTGCGCTATGCAACGGACCCGTATTGGGGACAAGTAATGGCTGGGCACTTATATGCGCTCGATCAAGCATTGGGTGGAAAGGATTTTAACAAATATCGTTTATACGAAACAACAACAAGTGGGTTGAATATCCGTTCAACACCGGAGGTTTCTAGCGGTAACCTGCAATTTATATATCCAAAAGCAGGCTATATCGTTGCTGTTTTAGACACAACAGCTGATGGTGGATGGCACCAAATTTTATCCGATAGTAATGAGTATAAAGAGGCGTACGTATCGGCGCAATATATCAAACCGCTAACAATTGCGGAATAAAGGCATCCTTTTCGCAACGATTCATGAACTGATAAGGATTATGATTCTGCAGCGGGTGGTAAACAAAGTGCAACGGGGACTTTCCTCGTTAATCAAGGAATAGGGGGATGTCCGGAAAGGGCATCCCTATTTTGTATAGGCTCTGTTATAGTGTATTGTTGATTTTGGTTAGAAAGAAGATGGAAGTGAACGAATGAGCGAAGAGGAGGCTGAAAACAGACCTACGGAAAGCGTCTGTCCGTAGCGGAAATCAACATGGTCATTTAACAAAGCCTTTGTATAAAAGATTTCTCATTTTCAAGTCTCTGTTTTGTTGTCTTACGGGACACTTTCCAAAAACGACCGCAATCCTTTAGCGACAATAGTTATAGAATACAAAAGACAAAAAGAAACAACATCGCACCTTTCGTTTGTTTTGAGGATAAAAGAGCGGTGGGAGCGTCTGAAAAGTCATAAAAGGACTTTTCAGACGCTCCTCAATTCCATCAATAATGTTAATACTCTATGGCATTATTGGTAATTCATAGACAGACAATTTGCATCGTGATACAATTTTTATAGAATCATATATTTGGTAGTCCTTCGGGGTCGGGTGAAAATCCCAACCGGCGGTAATGAATGTTATTCTGAGCCCGCGAGCCTTTATAGGCATGATTTGGTGCAATTCCAAAGCCGACAGTACAGTCTGGATGGGAGAAGGACTTATGGTGCTTTCACTGGCATATAGAACGTAAAGTCGAAAAAAATAGGGACTTTAGGTTTATTTTGTGATGCCAATTAACCGTAATCTCCCACTCACTCCTTAGGAATTCCTAAGGAGTTTTTTGTTTTTGTTTGAAAGAATTTTGTTCAACGAGAGGAGAGAGTATGTTGTTGTCTGATGAATTTTACATGAAGATAGCGCTGCAACTGGCGGCTGCTGCAGAAGGTCAAACGGCACCCAACCCCAATGTGGGTTCGGTCATTGTGAAAGATGGTGAAATTGTCGGGATGGGCGCACATTTGAAAGCAGGGGAAGCACATGCGGAGGTACATGCCTTACGTATGGCAGGTGACAAGGCGAAAGGTGCCGTAGCTTACGTGACGTTAGAGCCATGCAGTCACTATGGTAAAACGCCGCCATGTGCAGATGCGTTAATTGAAGCAGGTGTGAAAAAAGTGGTCATCTCTTCAGTCGATAGCAATCCGCTTGTAGCGGGTAAAGGAATCGAGAAGCTTCGAAATGCCGGTATTGAGGTTGTTTCAGGCGTATTAAAAGAAGAGGGCGACCGATTAAACGAGAAATTCTTTTATTATATTCGAGAAAAAAAACCATTTGTTACGATGAAGCACGCCATTACGCTAGATGGCAAAACCGCTACGAAAACCGGTCATAGCATGTGGATTACGAGCGAAGAGGCAAGACGCGATGTACATAATGATCGCAGTAAGCACAATGCCATCTTAGTAGGTGTGAACACGGTTATTACGGATAATCCAAGCTTGACGAATCGAAATGGTGACAATGTCAAACAACCAATCCGCATCATCTTAGATACGTCATTGCGCACACCAATGGACTGTAAGTTAGTGCAGGATGGTGTGAGTCCTACATGGATTGTGACAGGTTCGCAGGTAACGGAAGAGCGAATGGCTGCTTATTCGGCAGACCATGTGCAAATTATTAAACTGGATAAGCCGCATATTGATATTGCGGATATGTTGGAGGCGTTAGCTGCCAAAGGCATTACATCCTTGTATGTGGAAGGCGGACAAGCTGTTCATGCAAGCTTTCTGCAGTCCGGCTTCGTGAACCAAATCATTACGTATATTGCTCCGAAAGTGGTTGGCGGGGCGGATGCGCCGGGCATGTTTGCCGATATGAACATAACGAATATGAATGACAGCTATGAATTGGTTTTTGAAAAAGTGGAAACAATCGGCTGTGATTTGAAAATTACTTCAAGCTTGAAATGAGGTGGCAGTTTGTTTACAGGCATTATTGAAGATATCGGGACTGTAAAGGCACTGAAAAAAGGACGAAACAGTATGGAGCTGACCGTCACATCGAGAAAAATTGTGGAAGACGTGCATGTAGGAGACAGTATCGCGGTCAATGGCATTTGTTTAACGGTCACGTCATTTACGGATGATTGTTTTACCGTTGATGTAATGCCAGAAAGCGTGAAAGCGACGTCCATTCAAAATGTGAAAATCGGGTCGCCGGTCAATTTGGAGCGGGCGATGAGTGCAAATGGTCGCTTCGGTGGTCATTTTGTCACCGGTCATATCGATGGGACGGGCACGATTTTATCCAAACGTCCGGAAGAAAACGCGGTTTATTATGACATAAAAATTTCTCCGGAACTGAGTAAGTTTTGCATTCCGAAGGGGTCTGTCGCTATAGATGGCACAAGCTTGACGATTTTCGGAATAAAGGACGACATACTCACCGTTTCCTTGATTCCGCATACACTTGAAATAACATTGTTAGGTCGGAAAAAAGCGGGAGATATCGTCAATATTGAAAATGACATGCTAGGCAAATATGTACTGCATCAAATGCAAAATCAGCAGAGTAAACCAAGTTTGACGGAACAATTTTTACGACAGAATGGATTCTAAAAGGTGGGGTTACGATGTTTAACACAATTGATGAAGCAATTGCAGATTTACGCGCAGGCAAAATTATTATTGTAGTGGATGATGAAGATCGTGAAAATGAAGGGGATTTGATTGTCTTAGCAGAAAAGGCGACACCAGAAGCCATTAATTTCATGGCGAAATATGCTCGTGGGCTTATTTGTACAGCCATTACGGAAGAACGGGCACAGCAGCTGAACCTGCATGCGATGGTAGAGGACAATACAGATAATCATGGAACAGCCTTTACTGTAAGTGTCGATCATATCGAGACGACGACAGGTATTAGTGCATTTGAACGCTCTAAAACAACACTGGAATTATTGAATGAAGAGTCCGTTCCGTCCGATTTTCGTAGACCGGGTCATGTCTTCCCGTTAATTGCGAAGAACAATGGGGTGCTGGAACGTACAGGCCATACGGAAGCTGGCGTTGATTTGGCTAAATTGGCAGGGGCGAAACCGGCGGCTGTCATTTGCGAAGTGATGAATGAAGACGGTACGATGGCACGTGTTCCTGAACTGATGAAGTTGGCAGAGGAGCATGGCCTCACATTGATTACCATTGCCGATTTAGTCCGTTATCGTTATGAGCATGAAGGTTTGGTGAAAAGAGAAGCAGTTGTTGATCTGCCGACTTCATTCGGTGAATTTAAGTTGTATGGATATTCCAATCAAATTGACGGAAAAGAACATGTAGCGTTAGTGAAAGGCGATATTAGCGGAGATGAGCCCGTTTTGATGCGTATTCATTCAGAGTGCTTAACGGGTGACGTGTTCGGCTCTATGCGCTGTGACTGTGGTCCGCAATTAGCACGTGCCTTACGTCAAATTGAAGAAGAAGGTCGTGGCATTTTGGTGTACATGCGCCAAGAAGGTCGCGGCATTGGCTTGTTGAACAAACTTCGGGCATACGAGTTACAAGAGCAAGGCTATGACACGGTGGAAGCCAATCTCATGTTGGGGTTCCCAGCGGAACTGCGTGAATATGGACTGAGTGCACAAATTTTAAAAGATTTAGGTGTGAAGCAAGTACGCCTATTGACCAATAATCCAGAGAAAATCGATGGATTAACCAAATATGGTGTGGATGTGACGGAGCGTGTCCCAATTCAAATGGATGCCGTATCCCACAATATCAACTACTTAGCAACGAAAAAAGAAAAAATGGGACATTTATTTTCATAAGAGGAGATGAAGGAGAATGGCAAAAACAATTGAAGCACAATTAATAGGTACAGGGTTAAAAATCGGTATTGTCGTAGGACGTTTTAATGATCTAATTACAAGTCGACTATTAAGCGGTGCGCTTGATGGATTAAAACGACATGGCGTAGAGGATGATGATATTGAAATCGCTTGGGTGCCAGGCGCGTTCGAACTACCGTTCATTGCCAAAAAAATGGCAGCTACGAACAAATATGACGCAATCATTGCTTTAGGCACAGTCATTCGCGGATCAACAACTCATTATGATTATGTATGTAATGAAGCGGCAAAAGGCATCGCGTCCGTTTCATTAGAAACAGGATTACCAGTCATTTTCGGTGTCGTTACAACTGAAAATATCGAACAAGCTATTGAGCGTGCCGGCACAAAAGCGGGCAACAAAGGTTATGACTCAGCTGTATCAGCAATTGAAATGGCCAATCTTAGCCGTTTGATTGACTAAGGAAAATTGTACATCATGCAATAAATCAGAAATTTACACTATAGCAAATACAAAAAGATGAGCCATAATCGGCTCATCTTTTATGCTTTTTTCTTCCGTTTTACGA
>JBJEFL010000027.1:0-3933 GCA_051873995.1 Bacillus sp. (in: firmicutes) | reverse complement strand
TTGCACTTCCGGTAGGTTCTTCATAACCTTGAGCATTCATAATTTTTGAACATTCTTCACGGAGTTGAAGACCTGCTGCTGAATGAATGGCATTATCAATACATGAATGGCATGGAATAAAACACCCTAACATTTGTGAATTGGCAGCATTAACAATGGCATCAGCACGAAGTCTTGTAATATCTCCTTTCCAGACAAAAAATCGTGAATCTTTTTTTGAAGGAAGAAGGGAATCTAAATCGACGATACCTTTTTCGTTCAATTCTTCTTGGAGTAATTCATCCTGCAACTTCAGATAAGAAGGATTCAGTTCTTTTTTTGGAAGCCATACATTCATCAGGCTTCGAAGAAGAAGTCGTTGTTTGCTTTCTTCATTTGGAAAATGTTTGGCATCAGCGGTATATTCTGGCTCATCTTCCAAAAGATACTGGTTCAGTTGCTTGATTTTTTCTAATCGGGTCATCTCATTTCTTCTCCTATAATTTGTGGAACATGTTTATGGCAGATTGTTGTACACTTTCCACATCCTGTACACATTGTGGGTTGTACATAACTATACCACCCAGGCATCATTATGATAGCATGTTGAGGGCAAAGCGTAATACAAGCACCACAGCCTACGCATTTTTGTGGATCAATATATGCTTTACGAGTTGTCGTTACGGTTTTACACATAATAAACCTCCGGATATAAAAGGAGTGCAGAGCCTGAAATACACCCTGCACCCGTTTGATGTTTGTAATTACAGAACTTTTTTGTTTTCAGCACCCGGAGTTGTTACAATAACTTTTTCAGGGTTAATGATAAGTGCACCCTTTGCAGTAGCAGCACCATTGAACATTTTTTCTACCATTGCCTTAAAATTATTGACAACAGCACCTTCAGTAACATATTCCGCAGTTCCTTTGATTTGGTAGCCCTCAAGGCTTTGTGCATCGTAAACAGAGATAGCAATCTTTCCACCATTTGCTTTGATATTGTTCAAGGTAGTTTCCAAAAATACATCGCCAACAACCAGCTTTCCGTCATCAGTCACATCTTTAAATGCAACAGGTACAACATTAGGTTCTCCATTTGCACAGGTAGCCAAATCCCACATGCTTGATTTTAACAGATTTAAAACATTCTCGTTCATCATGAAAATACCTCCAAATTAAATTTTTGTCTGCTTGGTTAAGCTATGCTTATCATAGTAAATTTACTCATGCTGGGCAATATATTAGGAAATTTATTAGTCACTATTAAATTTATTAGTGACTAATTATTTTGCTTATATCTTGAAGTAAAAAAGCAGGGAAAATATACTTAAGAAGCTATGTTGTTATTTGTTGAAGAAAGAGAAAGTAATTAATTTGATGGAAGTGGTGAATCATATGAGAAACAATGGGATTGTTGGAGAAACAACAGGAAGCTATGAAAATGAAATAGCTAAGTTAAGACAAATATTTCAAGAAGCAGATGCAGTTATTGTTGGAGCCGGAGCAGGGTTGTCAGCTTCGGCAGGTTATGATTTTGGTGGAGAGCGTTTAAAAAAGTATTTCGGTGATTTTGTAAGCAAGTATGGAATGACTGATATGTATACTGGTTGCTTTGCTGATTTTGAAACAAATGAGGAACGTTGGGCATATTGGTCTCGCTGGGCATGGATTAATCGTTATGAGCCGATTCCTAAAAATACGCATCAAAAGCTATTGAAGCTTTTGGAAGGAAAGGATTATTTCGTATTGACAACTAACATTGATCATACATTTCAAAGAGCTGGATTTCCCAAAAAAAGATTGTGTTATACACAGGGAGATTTTGGGTTATTCCAATGTTCAAAACCCTGTCATACAGATACTTATGATAATAGAGATATTTTACAAAAGATGGTTTCACAAGAAAAAGAAATGCGTGTACCAACAGAATTAATACCTCATTGTCCGAAATGCGGCAGGGAAATGGATTTTAATTTATTTTGGGATGACACTTTTGTGAGAGATAGAGGTTGGCATATCGCTTATGAACGTTATACACAATACATTGAAAAGCATAGTAAAGGAAAGGTCCTTTATTTTGAACTTGGGGTAGGCTTTAATTCGCCAGGTGTAATTAAAATCCCATTTTGGAATATGACAATGCAAAATCCGAATGCGATTTTCGCAAGTATTAATCTGACAATGCCTTGTTATCCAGAAAAATTAAAGGAACAATCTATTGTAATTCAGGCAGATATAGATCGAGTAGTTTCTGAATTATTGTCCAGTCAACAGGGAGGTAAATAGAATGTATCAACGAAAATTAGATCAGGATATACGCTGTCCACTTGAATATGGACTTGATATATTTGGAGGAAAGTGGAATTCAAGAATTATTTGTGTTTTGGCAGCAAAAAATGTTTTGAGATATAGCGAACTAAGGAAAGAAATGGGAAATATAACAGATGCAGTATTGGCAGCAACATTGAAAGATTTGATTGCAAATGAAATTGTAATACGCAAATCCTATAATGAAATACCACCTCGTGTAGAGTATTCTTTATCCGATAAAGGAAAATCGGTTGTCCCAATTTTACAAAGTATTTGCAAGTGGTCAGGGATTTTTTACAAAGATGATAATCAAAATACAATGGTGCATTGTCAGAAGTGCGATTATCGTTGATTTTGTTGTAATGAAAGGCAGTGAGAAGAATGTTAAGAGATAATGAGAAAGAGCTTGCGAATGCACCGATTGGAAGATTATTTTTTCGTCTTGCGGTCCCGGCAGTTACGGCTCAGATCATAAACGTTTTATATAATATTATTGATCGGGTATATATTGGACATATTCCTGTTATTGGGGCATCCGCTCTTACTGGTGTTGGAGTTACGATGCCAATTATCCTTGCCATTTCTGCTTTTGCAGCGTTAGTGAGTATGGGCGGTGCACCGAGAGCTTCTATGATGATGGGAAAGAATAATCATAAGGAAGCGGAAAAGATACTTGGAACGTGTACATTTGCGTTAATTGCTCTTTCCATAATCATTACGGGAGTTATGCTAGTGTTTGGAAAACCGATTTTATTGGCTTTTGGTGCAAGTGAAGATACGATTACTTATGCATTGGGATATATTCGAATTTACAGCTTGGGAACTGTTTTTGTTCAACTTGCATTGGGGCTGAATGCGTTTATTACAGCACAGGGATATGCGATTATTAGTATGTTAACGGTCATGCTTGGAGCAGTCTGTAATATTATTTTAGATCCAATTTTCATTTTTGGATTCAATATGGGGGTGGAAGGTGCAGCATTAGCAACAGTTTTATCACAGGCAGCATCTTCACTTTGGGTGGTTCGATTTTTATTCTCTAAAAAGTCGATTCTTCATTTGCAAAGAAAGTATTTCAAATTTATTCCGAGTATTTTATTTCCGTGTATAGCATTAGGGTTATCACCTTTTTTAATGCAGCTTACAGAAAATATAGTGGCGGTAAGTTTTAATGTGTCACTTTTGAAATATGGCGGAGATATTGCAGTAGGTGCGGTTTCTATTTTATGTAGCATTATGAATTTTACCATGCTTTTATTAGTAGGACTTACGCAAGGGGCACAGCCTATTTTGAGCTATAATCTTGGAGCTGGAAATGCTGTACGAATAAAAAAGACATTTAATTTGCTGCTTTGTTCCTGTGTAATTGGTTCTGTGCTTATTTGGTTTCTATGTATGTTTCAATCTGAAATGGTAGCAGGTATTTTTACAAATAACGAAGAACTAATTTTCTATACTGCATGGGCATTGAGAATATACATGTGTGTATCTGCTATTTTTGGAGTGCAGGTTGCCTGTCAGTATAGCCTGGTCGCATTAAATCGGGCACCAGTAGCAATCTTTCTTTCTATTTACAGGAAGGTGCTGTTGCTCATTCCACTTATTTTTATATTGCCGTATTTTTTTGATAATCAGGCGATGGCA
>JBJEFL010000026.1:0-3957 GCA_051873995.1 Bacillus sp. (in: firmicutes) | reverse complement strand
CCCTTCTTTTATAATGATTGCATAAGGGATATACAAATTAGAGAGGGATGATTAGTATGACCAAAACATTCTCCGCATTAGTTGTCGACAAAAAAGACGAACAGTTTTCTGTAAACATACAATCACTAACATTAAATGATTTACCTCAAGGCGACGTACTGATTCGAGTTCACTACTCAAGCGTGAACTACAAAGATAGTCTTGCATCTATTCCAAACGGAAATATTGTTAAACAATATCCATTTGTTCCAGGGATTGATTTAGCAGGTGTTGTCGTTTCTTCTGAAAATCCACGCTTCAAAGAGGGTGATGCGGTCATTGCGACTAGCTATAATATTGGCGTCTCACATTTTGGAGGTTATAGTGAATATGCCCGTATACCCGCCGATTGGATTGTCCCGCTTCCATCCGGGCTTACGTTAAGAGAGGCCATGATTATTGGAACCGCTGGATTGACAGCCGCTCTCTCCGTGCAACGCCTTGAAGAAAACGGCGTGACCCCTGATCAAGGAAAAGTTCTTGTGACAGGTGCCACAGGCGGTGTCGGTAGTTTTGCTGTATCCATTCTGTCTGCTCTTGGCTATTCAGTGGAAGCAAGCACAGGCAAACAATCCCAGCACGATTTTTTAAAACAAATCGGCGCGGACACTATTCTTTCCCGTGAAGAAGTGTATGATGGAAAACCCCGCATGCTTGGTAAACAAAGATGGATTGGCGCGGTCGACCCTGTTGGAGGCGAAAGCTTAGCTGCTGTCTTAAGCCAAATACAATATGGAGGTTCTGTTGCCGTAAGTGGTTTAACCGGAGGCGCAAACGTACCAACAACGGTGTTCCCATTCATATTGCGAGGTGTCAACTTACTTGGCATTGATTCAGTAGAATGTGCAATGGATAGAAGAGTTGCCGTGTGGAATCGTTTAGCTACAGACTATAAGCCGGCCAATCTAGATCAATTGGTTTATAAGGAAGTAACGCTACAGCAGCTTCCGGAGGTGCTTCCGACATTACTTAACGGAGAAGCTTGCGGAAGAATGATTGTAAAGCTTTATTGATTAATGCTTTTATAGAAGGCGAAAGGTTCAGCATTCATCTATTGACATGTTTAAACATGAAAAAGAGCATTCGGTAGCAGGACAACTGCCTGATCGGGCGCTCCTTTTAGTTTGTCTCCTTGCTTTTCCCTTTCTCTCCCATCAAGTAATCCATTCCAAAAACAAAACCATACATAATGAACGAAATGGAAGGAAACCTTAACAGTGAGGAGGTGCAAGCATGACAAAAATTGGTGTAGAACAATCATTAACAGATATTCAGGAGGCCCTGACCGAGCTTGGATACAACGTTTCTCAATTACGACATACTGAAGACGCAAATGGAGTGGACTTCGACTTTTGTGTAGTGACAGGATTGGATACGAACGTCATGGGTATTCAAGACGCAAAAACAAAAGCATCTATCATCGAAGCAAATGGCATGACCGCTAATGAAATCGTACAAGAAATTAAAAGCAGGTTAAATCAATAATCCGTATACCTATAGTTTCATTACCTTGCCATTATTTTTGTAACTACCACAAAAAAGGGCACTTATCAGTGATGATAATCATCTGTATGAGTGCCCTTTTTTTTTTGAAATTAATCCTCTTAAAAGTTTTTCCTTCTAAAACACAAAGTTCTTTATTTACACTAGTACCTCGTTCATTCAATAAGCACTTTTTTCATTTTATGACACTGCCAACATAAACTCAAAAAGTGGTATTATATCAATATAACTTATGTATCCCAACTGTAAAAAACCTGTTTTCTCTAAGAAGCGAACACTTATTTTAAAGATTTGTCTTCGTTATACTTTACTATTGATCTTTAAAAGAAATGAATTGGCGACAACCCGGTAGACTCCCCTGTGGGAAAAGCAAGCGAACAGACTGGACCAGCTATTAACTTTGGCATTTAACAGAGCTACTAGAAAAGCAAATTCATGAGAGGAAGTGATTGAAAATAGCAAAGAAAAATTTCGCAAAATACAGACAGTTAATATTTGGATTTATGTTGCTCTCCTTCCTATTTTTATTCATGTATCAGTTGATTTCAAAGTATATGCCAGATTTATTTCCTTTATTGGCTTCTGGGGACAGAGAAGCGATTGAAGACATGTTGAAAGATAAAACAGGAGTATATGCAGCCCTTTTAACAATTGCCATGGAATTTTTGCAGACGATTACAGTCGTCATTCCAGGAACACCTATTAATATAGCAGCAGGTCTCGTGTTTGGTGGGTTTTTAGGGACACTCATTTGTTCAATCGGTTTCGTGGCAGCCAACGTGACCGTTTTCTTTGTTGCCAAAAAACTACAAGGATTGGTAGAACGGGTGATTCCGTCAAATAGTGAAAAAAGCAAACGATGGAAATTCATCAGCAATTCCGAAACACCCGTTTTAATGATTATTTTGGCATATGCGATCCCAGGTGTACCAAACGGCTTCATACCATACATTTCCGCCAAATCGTCAATATCCGTAAAAATGTATGCGTTTGCCGTTCTGTGCGGAAGTCTCCCTGGAATCATATTCAGTAATTTTATTGGACATTTCCTTCTGGATAGAAACTATTGGGCGGTCTGTCTTCTTTCAGTCATATGGCTAATCTGTTTTGTATTAATGGTTGTGAATAAGAATACTATATATAAGATTGTGAAGCGTTTTTTGACGTAGGGAGCAAATTCCCTCTGATCGCCACACTAATAAAGGAGGTGTCCAGAAAGATTATTACGACCATGGCTGTCTGAAAAGCCATTCGATGCCTTTTCAGACAGCCCATAATTCTAATACAAAGGCATGTAGTAAGCACTGTTTTCATTCTCTACTATCGCTGCCTATCTAAACTCAAAAAGTGATGTATCAAAATGTGCTTGTCTAATCACCTTGTACTAAACGGTTAATTTTTCATAAATCTATTTAAAGCATCTGCTTTGAGAACAAATCCATTAGGAATATTGATACCCTGGTCAATTATATTCGCTAAGTGTAGCGCTTTCATCCCTACTTGTAATACTGATTCTTTACTGGCTTCTTTTAGAAACACTGTGAACACTAAAGAACAAATCCCTTCCAACCATATAAAAACAATATATGACAATAATTATGATAAACAATCAATAACTGTATTTTCTTCCTCTTTTTTATATTAAACTTTAATTTGGTAGACTTTTCAAACTTTAGAAACTTATATTTTTAAAAACTTTCTCATTGAAACCATCCCATTTACCAGTTATATCGTCAAAACTAATTTGTTCCCTAATTGATCATCCTCTTCAAACAATCGGCATAAAAAAAGTGCAGGAAGATATATTCTCCTACACTTTTACCATCTAATTAGTTGGAATTCCGTTCGGTAGTACCACTTCAAAACTAAAAGCATTGTTTACTTAATCGTCTCTATAAAATGTTTTAAAATCCTAGCCGTTAAACCCCAAATCGTATACTTCTCATAATCAAAAAACCATTCTTCCATTGCACGAGTTCTCCATTGATATTGAGTACCGTTCATAATTTTTTCAAAAGGAAAGTCTGGTGAAGGTACTGGTTCAACGGAAACTAAATGCATATACGGTTCATGATTCAATAGCCATTTGACCGGTACCGTAAATATCTCTTCAACTTCTTCTTTATTGTAACCATGAAGAATCTGATTGTAATCAATGGTTCCTACAAATGGGTAGACAACAAATGAAGGAGAAGCAATATAAGGACTTAATTGTCCTAAAATATTAATCGCCTTTGGATTAACACCTAATTCTTCAGATGTTTCTCGTAAAGCCGCTGCCAATGGAGACTGATCTGTTGAGTCTATTCGACCACCTGGAAAACTAATATCACCGGGCTGTTTTCTCATGTTGAATGAACGCACTTCAAAAAGGATATGCCATTCTTCATTCACTTGAACGAGCGGAATCAAAAC
>JBJEFL010000025.1:0-3971 GCA_051873995.1 Bacillus sp. (in: firmicutes) | reverse complement strand
TTATCTTTAGACCGTTTAAGACTATCATCACGGGTTATAGGGTCATCTGATTTCGGTTTAGGTTCAGAGGGTTTTTTATTAATCAATTCATACTTATCCGGATTATATATGAGCTTATTGAATACAGTATATTTAAGAATTTCATTCGGATACATCTTAATACGAGCATTGTATAAAACATCACGGTCTATCAATGGTTCGCAATAAGACACCTAAAGCACCTCCAATATTAAGTTTTTGAGTGTTATTTGTGGGTAATATCAAGTATAGGAGGGCTTCAAGCAGCCCCCTCAGTTTGAGGGGCGCCGCTCTCCCCCTCCCCGCTCGGTTCATTCTGAGCGTTAAAGATGATATCATCCCACAGAGGAACAGGGATAAAAGGCTTCTCATCAAATGTGAAAAGTGTCATAAATTTGCCGTAATAAGGTTTGCGCCAAAAGAGAAAATTGCCGACAGGAACCTCACAGATATCCCAAACAACTTTCTGCATTCCGGCTTTAAACATGCGACCAAGAACAGTAGTATTATTATCAGCTATTTTAGCTATGGTAGTGTGCGAGGCTTCAATATGCGTTAAATGCAAAAAACCTTTTGTAAGAAACCATGTTTCATCAGAGGCACGTTTAACATTAAGGTCTAAAGCGTCATAAGCCTGTGTAGCAACAAAGAGCCTTGTATCATTCTTTCTGAGGAAGTTGAAAAACTCATCATCAGCCTGTGTCCAGCTTGCATATCCACGAGCTGGCCAAACTGTCCGGGCTTCATCAATAAGAACAACAGAGTTTGAAAGGTTCGCAGTATAAAGCCAATTCTTATTAACATCAGCTTTCTCAACTCCGTTGATGAGCTTCTTTGTCATGGGTATCTGATACACACCCTTATACGGATATTGACAGTAAACCTTATAACCGAGCTTTAAATACTGCTCTGCGATAAGGGCAAAAACAGAGCTTTTGCCCGTTCCCCTATCGCCTGTTATTATCGTGCAGAAAGGCTCCAAGCTGTGTTTTTTTATGCGCCTATTAAGAAAACCTAACATTTTCCATACCTCAGTTTATTAAAGATTTTAACTATCAGACCGACAGCGAAAACGGAAGAAAAATAAAGAATAAAATCAGAAAATGAAAGTGCACTTTCAAAAAAGACTGCAAAGAAATCTTTGAAATTATTTAAAAAATCCATATTAAACCTCTTAAAAAAGCCCCTGTTTTCGCAGGGGCTTAAGTATTAAAATTAGCGTCTCCTGCGACGTTTGCGACCCGATGAGGATATACCACGCACACCGAGTTTGCGGATAACGCCAATCGCAAACATGACGATACCGCCAAGAAGAGCAATGAGAACCGGAACGAATATAAGCGGGTTTCCTGTTATTGTTGAAATAACATTGGAAAACATGCCGATGATAACATCATAGACAGTAGTCATAGCCCCAAGTACTCCTGAAATAGTCAAAATCTCACCACCTTTAAATTAATTAGAAATAGGTTTATCTGCGACCTTTAATTCCGAACTTTCGAACAACCTTTATGGCAAGTCCGACTGTACCAGCGACAATGGCAAAAATGACCATCCAAAGGAGCAAATCATTTGTTGCTATCATGTCAACGAAGTCAGTGAAAATGCCCCAAAACCATGTCGAAACAGAGCCGATACCCTCGGCAATACTGCTGAGACTGGCAATAGTGGTTCCACTCTCCATGTGTGAACCTCCTTTCAAAATTGTTATATAGCAACCGTTTAGAGGTACTATCAAAATTAATCTTCAATCTGCTCAAACTCGTTACTTTCATCTTTGGTAACAGTATCAGATGTACGAACTTGAAGATTTCCGTGTCTGTCACGATATTGAGTTGTACGAATTTTGTGAGTATTACCCCAGTTACGTTTATACCAGTTAGGGGCATAGAACTTAAAGCCGTTGTAACTAACAGTCATGCGGGTTTGATTGCGTTCAAAATATTCATTAGCAAAGCCCTCCGCCTCTGCCCTATCCCTTTCACGGGCTTCTTCGGCAGCTTTCCTATTTGCTTCCGCTTCTTTCTTCGAACGCCTACGCCTTAAGGCGTTATGAAGCCGAACAAAAAAGCGAAAGTAATTTTCTGGAAGCCTATTAAGCATATTAGGAGTACGAATATAACCATTAATAGGAATTTCGTGCAAACCGTCTTCAAAGCTATCGGAACGAGAATTTAAAACAATATAAACAACAGCAGAAACAGCGGCACACGCAACAAAAACAGCGGTAAAAACAATTATTTTACTGTCAAGGAGAATATCAGCAATAGAGCGAAAAACTTTATTAAAGAAAAAAGATGAAACGGAACTAAAAGAACTGTAAAACGTATTCCACCATTGAGCTAACTGACTACCGCTCACGCTATACCCCCCTAACCCTACGAATTAACAAAGAAATGATATATGCCAAGATAAAGAGAAAAAGAGGAAAGACAAAAACTTTAATGTAAACTGAAAGATTATCAAAAACGCCGGGGAGAACATAAAGGAAAACACGCTGAATAACATATATCAAATGCTTTAAATAATCTGTCATTTAACCACCTTAATGTATCATACGCATAACTGCACCAATAACACCGATAACAAGCGGAATAACGATAAAAGCCGCAAGCAAAGGCGTACTAGTAACAAATGAAAAAGCACTGGTTACAACCGATAGACCGTCAGAAAAAACCGCGCTTATACCATCAAGCATTTAAAAATCCTCCTTTTTAAAAAATTGAAAATACTATGGATATGAGTTTATAGACAAAGTAAACAGCGGCAACAGTAAAACCAACAGCCACAATATACTCCACAAACTCCAACCCGGCGGGAGCAACGCCAACAACCTTTTGTAAAGCTTCTATCATTAGGGGTTTCCCCTCCTCTTTCTAAAGAAAAGATTTAAAACACTGCAAGAACACATGACAATAAGAATAACAAAAAGAAAGATATCATATTTATCAAAAAAATAGTTGTCCGTCTGCCTGTCTAACTTATCATCAATGAAATTAACATTTGTGTTTAAAATTTCAGTAACGGTTAAAGTAACCCACTGATAGTCGTATGTATCACTTGTCCGATATTCGAGCGTACCAAGTGAAGCAAATCGGGCTGTATAACGTCCTCCGCTCGGGGTATAGATATACCCGCTGACCGTGCTATTAGTACAATTACAGATATTATTGCCACTGCCAGTAAAACCAAAAGTATTGTCTTTGTAGTTATTCGGAGCGACAAACGTAATTTGCCCAAGGGAAGAATTAACCTCAAAGTAAGCACCTCCGGAAATAGTTACATATTCAGGAAACTGCGTTTCATATTCCACAGCAAAAGCAGGAACAACAAAAGCAGAAAAAATTAAAAGGATTGTGAAGAAAATCGATAAAGTTTTTTGAAAGTGCATTTTCAAAACCTCACTTTCTGCCTCTAACAAAATTGCCAATAACACCGATAACAACAGGAATAACAACCCAAGCAATCAAAGGAATACCGAGAACAGAATTATCAAGAAAGCCAAAAACAGAACCAAAAACAGAAATAACAGCGTCCATTAACTCTGACTTTCCCTCCCCAAAACTTTATAAAGGACCGAAACAATAATCAGAGCCGTGCAAGCTACCACAAACGGAGTAGGCAAAGCGGATATGACATTTACAAGGAAACCAACACACTTTATGAGAATTTCGACAAGGGAAACTATCATATTTCCGATGAATTTTATAATCTCAATAATGAATGAGAAAAAATCACCGATATACTCTATAATTTTTAGCATGTGATTACCTCCCCACTATCTTTCTAACAACGATAAACACAATACCAAAGGTGATAAGTGCAATAACCGCAGTGGGAGCAACGCTCAAAAAGCCTGTGAAAATCTCTGTGCCTTTGCTTATATATTCGTGTGCGCTCTCCCCTGCTTCCTCTATCGTATCGGCAAAACCGTCAAGCTGTTCAAGCCAACC